>NZ_AWSA01000029.1 GCF_000576595.1 Intrasporangium oryzae NRRL B-24470
ACGCGAATCAATTAGCAGACACGCCCTAGTCCCAGTGAAACAGAATCTGGTGCCTCAACGCCAAACGGCCGCAGGGCGTACCGCCATGCGGATGGTTGGGCGGACGTCTTCGGGGGGTCGACGAGGGACGGCGCGCCCTCAGGCGTGGCCGGTCGGGGCCTCGCGCGGCGCCTCACTGTCGGGCGCGACTGCGTCGGCCGGCGCGCCTCCGGTGGCCACGACGACGACCGTGACGTTGTCGCGCCCGCCTGCTTCGACGGCGCGGCGCACGAGCTCGTCGGCCACGGCCTGGGCGTCGACGAGCACCTCGCCTCCTGCCTCGGTGAGGATGCCCTCGATCTCGGCGTCGGTGAGCTCGTTGGACAGCCCGTCGGAGCAGAGGACGAACACCTGGCCGGGCTGCGGCGGCAACAGCCAGACGTCGACGGAGCGCAGGGCCGGGCGTCCGAGGACGCGGGTGACGACGTTGCGTCCGGGATGCCACCGCGCCTGCTCGGGCGTGATGATCCCGCTGTCGACGAGCTCCTGGACGTGGGAGTGGTCGACGGTGACCTGGGCCAGCCGGCCGTCCGCGAACCGGTACGTGCGGGAGTCGCCGACGTTGAAGACGGCCCACTCGCGACCGCCCTCTCCCCGGACGACGGCGAGGCCGGTCACGGTCGTGCCCATCCCCGACCGGGCAGGGTGCTCGGCGACCGAGTCGAGGATGCGCCGGTTGGCCTCCCCGACCTGCGCGACGAGGTCGTCGACGCTGAGGTCGGGGCGGCCGGCGAGCTCGGCGACGGCATCGACGGCGATCCGGCTCGCGACCTCACCCGCGGCGTGGCCGCCCATGCCGTCGGCGACGACGAACACGCCGCCCTCGGCGCGGGCGGCGTCCTCGTTGTGCGAGCGCACCCGACCGACGTCCGTCGCGACGCCGACCGACCACGGGGGTTCGCCGGAGCGGCCGGCGGAGTCGTCTGCCGGGGACTCTGCGGAAGGCGCTGCCGAGGGCTCTGCTGACGGCTCTCCGGAGGGGCCCGAGGAGTCGGGGGTCATGCTCCGGGGACCTCGTTCACGCGCGGAGCCACTGCCCCGCGGCGCAGGCTCTCCCACTGCACGGGCGACATCGTGACCCCCTTCCCGGGCAGCCGGCGCCACCCGCTGCACCAGAGCGTAGGCCCGAGGCCGGGCCCGGGCCACGCCGGCTACACCGGACGCGAGCGCGTCGCCGGGCGGCTGGGGTCATCGCGCTGACGGCTGGGCGGCCTCCCGCACGGCTCCGGGCACGCGCGGGCAGGCATGGACGACCGCCACGGTCAGGCGCGGAACACCTGCCACGAGGGCTCGCTCGGCCCGGTGCGCCAGCTCGTGGGCCTCGGTGAGCGAGGTGGCAGGGTCGATCTCGATCTCGGCGTCGGCGTGGAGCGCGTGACCGATCCAGCGCATCCGGAGGCGGTGGACCTCGGTGACGCCGGGCAGGGACGAGAGGGCCGCCTCACCCTGATCGAGCAGCTCAGGCTCGACGCCGTCCATGAGCCGTCGGAAGATGTCGCGGGCCGTCGTGCGGAGCACGAGGAGGATCGCCACGGTGATGACCAGGCCGACGACCGGGTCTGCGAGCGGCCAGCCGAGGGCCACGCCTCCGGCTCCGATCAGGACCGCGAGGGACGTGAGCCCGTCGGTGCGGGCGTGGTGGCCGTCGGCCACGAGCGCCGCCGAGCCGATCGCGCGACCCTCGCGGATCCGGTAGATCGCGACGAGCTCGTTGCCGACGAAGCCGACGAAGCCGGCGACGGCGACCCAGCCGAGGTGCTGGACGGGCGCGGGGTGCACGAGCCGGGTGAGGGCCTCGTAGCCCGCGACCGCGGCGGACACCGCGATCATCGCGATGACGAACAGCCCCGCGAGGTCCTCCGCGCGACCGAACCCGTAGGTGTAGCGCCGCGTCGGCAGGCGTCGGCCGATGACGAATGCCGTCCACAGCGGGACAGCGGTCAAGGCGTCGGAGAAGTTGTGGATCGTGTCGGCGAGGAGGGCGACCGATCCCGAGACGACGACCACGGCGAGCTGGAGGACCGCGGTGACGAGCAGCCCGACGAGGCTGATCTTCACGGCACGTATGCCGCGGGCGCTCGTCTCGAGGGCCGCGTCGACCGACTCGGCGGCGTCATGGGAGTGCGGGGTGACGGCGTGCGCCAGCCGTGACCAGAGCGAGTCGCCGTGGTCGTGCCCGTGGTCATGGCCGTGGTCATGGTCGTGCCGGTGGTCCCCGTGATCGGTCGCGTGGCTCATGAGGCGCCTCCCTGCAGTTCTCGGATCGTGGGCACGTCGTCTCGGTGGTGGCGGGGATGGTCGGTCATCACGTGCTCGGCGTTGTCGACGGCGTCGCGCACCAGCTGCTCGACGTGCGCGTTCTCGACGCGGTAGAAGACCTGGGTGCCGTCGCGGCGTCCTCGGACGAGGCGGGCGATGCGCAGCTTCGCGAGGTGCTGGGAGACGGCCGGGCCGGGCTTTCCGAGCCTCCGGGCCAGCTCGTTGACCGAGAGCTCCCCGTCGAGCAGCTCCCAGAGGAGACGGACGCGAGTCACGTCGGACAGCATCCTGAACACCTCGACGGCGAGCTCGGCCTGCTCGATCTCGAGCTCGGGCCGGTCGATACCTGCATTCATGCGCAGATATTAACCGAGGCGCCTGAGCCGCCTTCCCCGGTTATCCTCAGCCGCGGTCGCCGGCCTCACGCTCGGCCCACCACGCGAGCAGCTTCTCGCGGGCGGCGTCCTTGCCGATCGGCCCGTCGTCGAGCCGCACCGAGAGGAGGTACTTGTACGCCTCGCCGAGGACGGGTCCGGGCTTGATCCCGAGCGCCTGGGCGATCTCGTTGCCGTCGAGCTCGGGGCGCACCGCGGCGAGCTCCTCCTCGGCGGCGAGCTTGGCGATGCGGGCCTCGAGGTCGTCGTAGGCCGTCCGGAGCCGCTGGGCCTTGCGAGCGTTGCGCGTCGTGCTGTCGCTCCGGGTCAGCCGGTGGAGGCGCGGCAGGAGCGGCCCGGCGTCGGTGACGTAGCGGCGCACGGCCGAGTCGGTCCACTGCCCGTCGCCGTAGCCGTGGAAGCGCAGGTGGAGCTCGACGAGCCGGGCGACCTGCTTGGTCGTGTCCTTGTCGAAGCGCATCGCCTTCATCCGCTTGCTCGTCAGCTTGGCACCGACGAGCTCGTGGTGGTGGAAGGAGACCCCGCCTCCGGGCTCGAAGCGTCGCGTGGCGGGCTTGCCGATGTCGTGGAAGAGGGCGGCGAGGCGCAGCACGAGGTCGGGCCCGGGCACCGACTCCGGCGGGCCGTCGGCCGGGCCCTCGAGGTCGATGGCCTGCTCGAGGACGATGAGCGAGTGCTCGTAGACGTCCTTGTGGCGGTGGTGCTCGTCGAGCTCGAGACGCAGGGCGGGCAGCTCGGGCACGAAGACGTCGGCGAGCCCGGTGTCGACGAGGAGCGTGAGCCCGACGCGCGGACGGGGTGACAGGAGGAGCTTGGTGAACTCGTCGCGGATCCGCTCGGCCGAGACGATCTCGAGGCTCTGCGCCCGGTCGGTCATGGCGGCCCGCACCTCCGGCGCCACCTCGAAGCCGAGCTGCGACGCGAACCGGGCTGCCCGCAGCATGCGCAGGGGGTCGTCAGCGAAGGACTCCTCCGGGGCGGCCGGCGTCATGAGGCGGCGGGCGGCCAGGTCGGCGAGCCCGCCGTGGACGTCGACGAACTCGAGGCTCGGCAGGCGGATCGCCATCGCGTTGACGGAGAAGTCGCGCCGCCCGAGGTCGCCCTCGAGCGTGTCGCCGAACATCACCTCGGGCTTGCGCGAGGTCCGGTCGTAGACGTCGGCGCGGTAGGTCGTGATCTCGATCGTGTGCTCGCCCTTGCGCAGCCCGATCGTGCCGAACTCCCGGCCGATGTCCCAGTGCGCGTCGGCCCAGCCGAGCACCGCCTCGATGATCTCGTCAGGGCTCGCGTCCGTCGTCAGGTCGAGGTCCGGAGAGACCCGCCCGAGGAAGGCGTCGCGCACGGGTCCGCCGACGAGGGCCAGCTCGTGACCCGTCCGGGCGAAACGCTCCCCCAGCTCGGTGAGGAGCGGGAGCACGGGCGCGAGTCGCGCGACGGCGCCCTTGAGGAGCGCGACGTTCACGACGTCGTTCGCGACGCCGACGGAGGGCGCAGACGTCGTCGAGGAGGTCGAGGCGGGACGGTCAGGCATCCCCCAAGCCTAGGTGAGCCGCATACGTGCCTCGGTATGCCGCTGAGCCGGCCCCGCGCCCGGGCTCGGTCCGCGCATGTCGGGCCACCCGTCCGGGGCCGCTCACTCACGCGAGAGCGCGTCCCTCAGGTCTGCGTGGACGAAGACGTTGCGGGACACCTCGGTCCCGAGCGCGACGGCGAGGGAGGAGAGGTCGGTGACACCCGCGACGAGCCGCGCGATCGGATCGACGAGCCCGGACCGCAGCAGGTCCCTGTCGACGACACCGCCCGCCGCGCCCAGGTCGAGAGCGCGAAGCGCCTGCACTGACACGCCGTGGACCCGCTCGGCCCGGATTCGCACCTGGTACTGCCTCAAGGTCGTCGGCGCGGGATCGGTGGCGGGCGTGAAGGCGATGGTGACGAGGAGCGCGGCGAACGAGGACTCCCGCTGCAGCGTGACCATCGCCAGGACGGGGTGCCCACCGCGCGTCCAGGTCCTGCCCCGCCGACGGAAGCCCCGCGGAGCGAGCACCTCGTCGAGCAGGTCGACCAGCACCCGTTCGACGCCGTCGAGAGGGCGCGTCACCGCTCCAGTCCCAGGCTCAGGTACTTCCTCGCCTCACGCCTCGTCAGTCGCGACGAGGGCCCGGTGGCGAGACGCTGCGCGGCCTCGCCGAACCCGGTCACGCGATACTTCCGCAGCCCCGTGAGGACGGTCGCGTTCACCTCGTCGTCGTCCAGGTGCGCCGCACCGAGACGAGCAGCCGTCGCGGCCTTGCCCACATCGAGGGCAAACGAGGCCCAGCACTGCCGTCCCTTGCCGAGGGGCGTCCGCGCGACGAACCCCTCCAGAGCTCGAGGCACCTCCGACTCGGGCTGCAGCCTTCGGAGCCGCGGCATCGCCAGGCCCCTCACGCGCTCCCCCAGCTCCCATGCGGACATCTCGTGCGTGAGCCAGTCGGGCGCGCCGTCCAGACCCTTCATGCTGATCCCGCGCGGCGCCACGCGACACCACGCCTCGAGCTCATGGCCGACCGCTTCGAAGGACCGCCCGTACCGTGCGTCATCTGCGCCAGCCGCCAGCCCCTGCAGCAGGTCCTGGACCGCGGTCTCGAGCGCCGCCTTCGCAACGGTCGATGCGTCCACCTCTCGAGCACTCACCCCAGAACGCTACCGATGCCCGGCCGATCGAAGGTCAGGCCGACGTCGCGCGGCGAGCGACCGCTGTTGTTCCTGCGATCCAGGTCGGCGCCCGCAGCGACCAAGAGTCGGATCAGCTGCGGTTCACCTCCCCGGAACACGAAGACCGCTCGCCACAGCGGGGTGTTGCCGTGGACGTCCTGCGCATCGACCGGTGCACCCGCAGCGATCAGCACCCGCGCCGCCTCGACTGCTCCTGTTGGCAGGACAGGTGGAGCGGCGTCATGAGCGCCCGGTCCACCGCGCCTACGTCTGCGCCGTCGGAGATCAGGCGCACGATGGCTGGTACGTCTCCGTCGACCGCGGCGTAGTGCAGCGCCGTCCGCCCCTGCTGGTCACGATTCACCGCGACTCCTCGGACGCGGAGCTGGGTTGACCATCCAGGAGCCGCTCCAGTTCCTCGGGCATGAAGGACTGCTGGTAGCTGCCATCGAGCAGACCGATCGCGCGGGCCTCCTCGACCCCAAGAAGACGCATCTCCCCAGATGCCGTCTCGGCCGCACCGAACTCGCCGAGATCGACGCCGGGCCATGCCGGTTCAGGCGAGTGGTAGATCTCCGGGTCGGACGGGAACAGCGCCAGAAGGGCCTCGTCATGGCCCACGACCGTCCAGGCACCCGAGACGACCAAACGGTCGTCGGTGTAGACCGGCAGCCGCCGTGCGGGCGCCGGCACGGGCAGCGACCCGATGACCCTCGGGACCGGGACCGTCCCCTCGACGACACCGAGGGCCGTGCCGAAGCGGTTTCGGGCGAGCACCGAGGCCAGGTGGTAGCCACCACTCGAGGCCGGGATCGCCAGGACGTCGCCGACCTTGGGCCTCCGGGCCCGGGGGACGTCGACCGTCAGGCTCGTCACGCTGCCGGCGCCGACGTCGGCGAGTGCTCCCCCCCAACGTTGAAGCGCCGCGGTGAGCCTCGACGAGAGCTCGTTCGGGTCGGCGATTCCGTCGTCCCGTCGCTCGCCGTCGCGCGCTAGGAGCGAGAGCAGGTCGGACGCGTCGACGAAGACCGCGTCGTCCAGCTCCCCGACCGCCGACTGCCGAGGGCCCCGGTACGGGACCCCACCCTCCATCAATGCGGTGAAGGTGACACGTGAGGAGAGCGGTCCGAGGGCGGCCCAGCCGAGGATCTCGAGGAGCTCCGCCAGCGTCGGCCGGCGCCCTACCTGCTCGGCGAAATCCGCGGCAACCCCCGCCAATGCGTGGGCCGCGTCATGCAGCCGATTGTCTGGCAACCTGGAACTCATCAGCATCCTCCACCATCCACGAAGCCTTCGTACTCGGCCCTCTTGCCTTCGGCTAGTGGATTCTGACGGTTGCCGCGATAGTTGTCTCCGTCGCGCCCGATGTAGGTCCCATATTGTTCCGAAAGCCGTTGCTCCATCAGCCGCGCCTCGCCATAGGTGCGATTACCGGGTATGACTTTCATCTTGTCGCCATTCGCCGGATTGAAGCGGTTGTTGTTGCTCGCGTGGCGAGACTGCACCCCGGCCGGGGTATCCCCCGGTCCGAACATTCCGGAGTAGTAGGGAGAGCCTCCCGCATCGAGCAACATGTAGTTGCTGTACCCGGAACGGTTTAGGTAGTTGAACCTGCCATCCCCATCGTTGTGCACCAGGACGGGGTTGCCGCCGACCATCACGAAGTAGGTGTGGAGGCCCTCGACGGTCAGGTTGTACGCAGGTCCGCGGTAGGTCGTGGAGCCGTCCAGGCCAACCACCGCGACGGTCGCGCCGGCTGCAGTCCGGACGAGGTCACCGCGGTCGAAGTCCTGGATCTGTTCCCATTCCCCATCGGTGACGTTCCAGAACGGGTGGTCTTCCGTCGTGACAACGGAGCCGTCCTTGGTGTCGAGGCGAGTCAGGTCATCGACATGCGGCCACGTGTGGGTAACCCGGCGGGTTCCTTCCTCGCCCGTCTCGGGATCCAGCGCGACAACGTCGTCGCCGGGCTGGATGTCCTTGATCTTCTTGGTCGACCCGTCGGCCATCAAGACCAAGGTGTCGCCGGAGAAGCTGAGCTTGCAGACGTCCCCGGCGGCTTCCGAGGCGGTCTTCGCGGCCCGTTCGGCGTCAGCGGCGGCATCCGCAGCGCTCATCGCCTTCTGCGCCTCGACCAGCTCGTCACCGGCCTTGAACCAGCCCTTGACCGCGTCGATCGCCTCACCCGCCAGACGCCACAGCCGGCCCGCGAGCTCAGCGCCCTTCTCCCACTTCCACGGCAGGCCGTACTTCGACAGCAGCTTCCCGGCCATGCCGCCCGCGAAGCTCGACAGGATGTTCACCGCGGTCGCGCCACACGCGCCGAGGTCACCGTTGACGAAGCAGTTCAGACCGTCCGTGATCCCGAGCTCGTCCGCCGCGATCTTGACGACCTCCTTGACGGCAGACTTGATCCGCTCCTTGGTCTGCTCCCGCTTCGCCGTCGCAGCGTTGACCCGGGTCTGCGCCTCCTGCTGAGCCGGCGTCGGCTCTGCCTTGGGCGGGCTCGCCTTCGACTTCGCCTGCGAGGCGCACCCGCAGCCGCCGCCGTCCTCAGCCGGGTACATCAGGCCCGACGGGTCGGACGTCGTCGCGGGAGAGTTGTTCGCGTAGTTATAGGCGTTGAGCGTGGCCGGGTTGCCCATGTCCACCATCGGGTCGACCGAGATGAACCGACCGATGACCGGGTCGTACTCTCGCGCCCCCAGATGCGTCAGGCCGGTGCTGTCGTCGAGCGTCCCGCCGACGAAACCGCGCTGTCCGACCCAGGCCGTGGGGCTCGAGCCGCGGACGTTCCCGAACGGGTCCATCCGCCGCCGGGTCAGGTCCCCGGTCTCGCCGTCGACCTGGATCGACTCCGTCCCGTGGTGGTCACCCACGAGGAACTGGACGCCGCCGCTCGTCCGGACCGCCACCGTCTTGGCGTTGAAGACGTAGTACCGGGTGGTGGCACGCAGGTTGGTCGCCGTGTCGAGGCGGATCTCGGTGTTGTCGAGGTAGAGCGTCGTCGCACCCGGCTCACGCCGGATCAGACGCTCGCCGTTGGCGTCGTAGAGGAAGCTCGTCGTCCCCTTGACGCTGTCGACGATGCTCGAGACGTGGCCTTCGGCGTCCCAGATGAGGGTCTGCGTGCCCGGCCCGTTGGGCCGCTGCACCGTGTTACCGGCCTCGTCGGGAGAGTAGGTCCCGCTCGTCGGCCCCGCGGGTCCGTCGGTCGTCACGCCCGTCGCGAAGTGCGGTCGGGTCTGCCCCGGCAGCGGGTAGGTGAGAGTCTGCGTCGTGGTGCCGGCGCTCGACCGTGAGGTCAGCGTCGTCCGGTTGCCCGTGACGTCGTACCCGTACTCCTGCCAGTACGGTGCAGACCCGCCCAGCGCAGGGACGGAGGGGGCTGTCGTGCACGGATCCGTGGCCGGGGTCCATGCCTGGGTGAGCCGCCGCAGGTAGTCGTAGCCGAAGCACTGCCGGTCGGTGCCGAGGGCTCCGGCGTCGTCGACGATCGACGTGACGTTGCCGGCCAGGTCGTACACGTAGGACGTGATGCTGTCCGGCGCCGTTGTGCCGTCCCGGTCGACGCGGACGGACGTGAGCCGGCGCGTCCCCTCCTCGTACTCCACCGTCTCGTAGGTGTTGAGGTTCGGCGTGTTGCCCATCGAGTACTGGGTGATCTCGCCGTAGGGCGAGTACGTCGTGCCGTTGACGATCGCGCCGTAGCCGGCCAGCCGAACCGGCTGGCCCAGCGCGTCATAGGTGTAGTCGAGCGTCTCGCCCACGATGCCCGGGAGCTTCGGCAGGGTCATCGATCGGATGCCGCCGTCGAGGTTGTACGCCAGCGACGTCGTGTAGGTGCCGCCGAGCGCGCCCTCTGTGGTCGGGATCGTGACCGTGTTGCCCGTCGGGCGGTAGGCCACGTCGTACCCGGTCACGGCATTCGTGTAGGCGTTCCCGTTGTCGTACCGCGTCGCCGAGGTGAGCTTGCCCTTGGCGCCCGCCAGAGTGTCGTAGAGCCACGACGCGAGCTTCGGACCCGTCAGGGAGTCCTGGTACATCGCCGTCGTGCGGTCGCCGAGGTCGTAGTCGAAGGCGAGGACCTTGCCGCGGGCGTCCTTGACGGTCGCGACCCGGTCGGCCGAGTCGTAGGTCGTGGTCGTGACGCCCTTGTCCGGGTCGCTCGTC
Source organism: Intrasporangium oryzae NRRL B-24470 (assembly GCF_000576595.1). Lineage (GTDB taxonomy): Bacteria > Actinomycetota > Actinomycetes > Actinomycetales > Dermatophilaceae > Intrasporangium_C > Intrasporangium_C oryzae. Next base: position 9,561 of record NZ_AWSA01000029.1, read on the forward strand.
CGGGTGGCACGACCGAGGAGGTCGTAGTCGTAGGTCCACTCGTTGCCGGCCGGGTCCTTGACGCTGTCGATCTTGCCGCCAGGCTCGTACGCGTAGGTCGTCACATCTGCGGGCCCGCTCGGCGTCGTTCCCTTGTACTGCAGGAGCTCCACCGGCCTGCCGTGAGCGTCAGTCACCGTCGTCGTCGGCGTGCCGCCGGCCGGCGGGGTGACGCTGGTCCGGTCACCGCCGTAGGTCGTCGTCGTCCGCCACTTCTCGATGTTGTGGGAGGAGAAGATGGCATCGACCGGCCGGTTCGCCCCGTCGTACGTCGTCACCGACATCGCGGGCGCCTGCTGCTCGTTGACCGCGAACAGCGTCCCGCCGGGGGCGGCAGTGTCGTACGACGGCCCGATCTGCTTGGCCGCGTTGCCACGGACGTCGTACAGCGTGTCGGTGATCAGGCGCCCGGTTCCCGTCGCCGCCGGCGTCTGGGTCTGCCGCTGGCGCAGGAGACCGTCGAAGATCGCGTACCGCGTCGTGTAGCCGCCGCTGTTGGTCAGCTCCTTGGAGGTGACGACGGTCGGGGAGGTCTTGGACACGGCATACGAGAACTGCGCCGTCGCCGTGGCCCCCGAGGCCTTGTCCCGACCGGGCGCCCACACGCCGGTCAGGCGACCGAGGGAGTCGAACGACAGGTCGGTCCGGCGGCCGTTGACATCCACCTCGGCGACGTTTGCGCCGAAGGCGGGGTTGACGGTCGAGGTGTTGGCGAAGCCGAGCGCGTTCGTCGTCTTCATCGCCGTCACCGGACCGCCGGTTGCGGGCGTGTACTCGACGGTGCTCGTCTTCTTGTCCGAGGCGTCGTAGGTGCCCGTCACACGCCCGTGCACGTCGTAGTCGAAACGGCCGCGGAGCGCATAGACCGGGCCCGTCGTCCACCCCGAGATGGCCTCGAGGCGGGTCTGGTTCCCTCGGGTCGGGGCAGCCCCCCACGCGAGGGAGTCGTAGAACGTCCGCGTGTCGCTCACGACCTGCGCCGGCCGGGACGGCGTCGTCGCGCACTTCACGGAGACGGTCTCGGATCGCGATGTGCGGTCGACGATCCATGCCGTGGTGTTGCGCGCGTAGGTGAGGCGGGTGCATAGGTCGTCCGCGTTGGTCGAGACGTCGCCGAGGTCCTCGACCTGCGTGGGTGTTCCGTACGTGCTCTCATACGTCGTCGAGGTCTGCGTCCGGCGGTACCCGCCCGCCGCGAGCGCGGTCCGGGTCCGGACCTTCGCGGTCTTGAGGAACCGGGCCTCGTCCGTGCCGTCGCTGGCGATGACCCCGGAGATCCACGGGTCGTTGATCGTCCCCGTGACTTCGGCGCCGCCGACGCCGTCGTACGTGATGTGCTCGCGCTGGAAGCCGCTCAACCGGCCGTCGTCGGTCAGGGCGACGCCCTCGGAGTCGGTGACGGACGCGCTTCGCTTTGCTCCTCCGGGCAGCGGGTCACCGTCCATGCCGCGCATGAAGGTGTAGCTGTCCAGGGTCTGCCTGCCCGGCTCACCCGAGCGCACGTTGACCTTGGCGTACCCGCGCCAGTCGCTGTACGTGCGGTACTTCGGCTGGCTCAGCTCGTTGTCGTCGTAGTGCCACGCCGGCTCGCCCGCGTAGTCGTAGTACGTGGCCTGGTCGGGTGCATCCGTCGTCAGGTCGTCGACCACGAGCGACGACACCAGGTACTTGTGGAAGTAGTTGAGCGTGGGGTTGAGGTCGCCCGGCGCGCTCCAGTAGACCGGGAAGCAGCGCTTGATGTCGTTCGAGGGAGAGGCGGGCATGTTGCTGCCCGGGACACACTCGGCCGGCGTGTAGTTGACGTTGACGCTCGTCCCCGACTCGGTGCGCACGTTGGCGATGCGCCACTTGATGAGCGGCGGGGCGTTGTCCAGACCGTCCACGCGGTTCGGCATCTGGGTGCCGGTGAACGTCACCGGCGGGAGCTCGATGGCGGTGCCGTCGAGGCCCGTGTGGGTGACCTTCGCCAACCACAGGGCGGCCGTGGTCCCGTCCCCGGGGTCGGGGAAGGACTGGTCGAGGTCCCACTTGTCGACGCTCTTGTATGCCGTGCCGGACAGGTACTGGGTCGTCACCGTCACGAGCCGCTTGCGTGAGAAGAAGGACGGCGAGACCCGGTTCGTGCAGGTCGTCGTCGAGGTGCAGATCTGGTCGAAGGGGACGTCCGGCCACTTGGCGGCGTTCGTCGACGTGAGCAGGGACGGGTCGCAGGTGAACGTCGAGTTGGGAATGCACCGCTCGGCTGTCGTGAAGAGGACCTGCATCGGCGCCGTGGTCGTCGCCTCCGAGCCCTTGCGCTCGCCGTACTCGACCCGGGCGAGGTAGCCCCCCCGCACGTAGCTCGACACCGCCGTGTTGTTGTTGCGCCCGTAGGAGTTGGTCTCGGGCGTGTAGAAGTACGTCATCGTGTTTCCGTCGGGATCGACGACGTAGTCGAGGTTCCAGCGCCAGGCCTGCGTGCAGTAGGACGCGGCATACGTGCTCTGGTGGCACGGCTCCCCGGACTGGTTGCCGAAGACCGGGACGGTCCACGTGGAGTTCGTGTTGACCGTGTCGGCGGCGTAGCGCTTGCCCGCGCCGAAGAAGTACTGGGTGCCGTCCGAGGCGGTGAACTTCCAGTACTCGGTGTCGTTGTCGCTGTTGGTGCCCCCGGTCAGGCGCTCGATCTTCGAGCCGTCGGCGTTCTTCAGCGTGAAGCCGGAGGCCGTCTTGACGAGCTCGCTCGAGTGGCCAGCGAGGGAAAGCGTCGCGTTGTCGCTCTTCCAGCACTGGTCATACGTCTTCGTCGTGTTGTTCCCGCCGGTCATGTCGTCGGCGCACGTGACGTACTTGCGCTCGATGAACCCCGGCTCGAGGGTGAAGCCCTCACCGACCCACCCGGCCTGGTTGTTCGTCGATGCGGTCCGACCGTCGACCGACCCCGACGAGTAGTCCAGCGCGAGCGAGGGGGTCGGTCCGTTCACCGCGGGTGGTACGCGAAGCGGATAGGACCACGTGAAGTCGCCGTTCTGGAGGTTGACCTGCCACGTCGACGACTGGGACAGCGAGGTGGCCGAGTAGCTGCCGGCGCTGCCCTCAGGCGCGGCGACCAGGGCCAGCGTCGTCATCGTGGTCAGCGACACGTCGGCTGAGGCGGTCTTCGACGTCGTGTCGTTGACCGTCTTCAGCGCGGTTCCCTGGCACTGTGCCGAGGCGGACGCGAGGTCACAGCCGCCCAGGTCGACGAGCCGCAGCCGGCTGGCCCAGTCGCCGCCGTATGCCGTCGCGAACGCGGCGTAGTCGACCGACACCCGCACCCGGTCCGCACCGCGACTCGTCGAGGTGTGGTCACCGGACACGCTGAAGGCGAGCCCGTTGACCCCGGCCTTCTCAGCACGCGCGTGGTCGAGGACCGAGACCTCGACGGACCCCGAGGCAGCGGCTCCCGCTCCCGCGGCTCGGCCGACCGACACCGGAGTGCCCGCGACCCGGACCGGTGCGACGCCGGACCCGAGGGCGACAGAGCCACGCGCGGCCCCGGGCCAGCTCGCGAGGGACGGCCTCTTCGACGCCGCCTGTGCGGTGGCGTCGACGACCGGGGTCACCTTCGGGGTGAAGGCCCGTCCGGGCACGGGAGTTTCCTGCTTGACGGCAGGAGCCTCATGACGCGCCGTGGACGCTGCGGCTGTCGGTGGCGGGACGACGAAGGTCGTGGCGATGAGGGCGCCGACGACGGCCCCACTCAAGGACATCGACGCCCCGCGGCGCGTGAACCGTGACATGACTCCCCCGTTTCTGGGTAGGCGCACATGGCGCCTGGTCTGGGTGTGAGCAGGGCGGTGCAGTGGTGGTGCGGACCGGGAGAGGGCGGGCTCGCGCACCGCCCTCTCCCCTCGGGTCAGGGCTCGATCGAGGCGTAGGTGTAGATGAGGTCGTCGTCGCCCCAGCCGTCGAGCGAGACGACCTCATCGACGTCGCCCGACCAGGCCGCGCTCGCGGCGCCGTTCAGGTAGACCCGGCCCAGCTGGACAGCAGAGGTTCCGGCGAGGCTGGACGTGGTGGCAGGAAGGGCGCCGGTCGCCTGCTCCACCCCGTCGACGACGAGGTCGAGGGTGTGGGTGGCCGCTTCATAGCGCCCGGCGACGTGCTTCCACTCTCCCGGCTGGACGTTGATCTCGGTCCAGGTGAGGACCTTCTCGCCACCCGAGGGGTTCGGCATCCCGAAGACCCACTCGACGTCGAAGGTCCCGAGGGAGTTCGCGGTGACCTTGTTGACGCCGAGGTAGAACGCGGACGCCGTCGTGCTTGCCGCCTCCTGGAGGATGACCTGACGCGTCGTCGTCGCCTCGGGCCGCACCTTCGCCATGACGGTGAAGTTGTTGGCGGTCTTGACGTTCGTCGTCGCCGACCCGGTCGTGGCCACGACGCCGGGGCTGAGGTCGAGGGCTCGGTCGACGACGGTCACGCAGTCGGCGGGATCCTCGGGCGTGCAGACCTGGTCCTTCTCACCGACGATCCAGGCGAAGCCGCCGGACAGGGTGAACGGGTTGGTCCGGACCTTGCTGTCGGCGGTCGACCCGGCGCCCTCGTTGAGAGCCCACCGGTCGGCCGGCTTGGCGCCGTCGACGACGAACGTGAACGCGTCCTTCGGGCTGACGTTGCCTGCCGCGTCATACGCCCAGGCGCGCACGACCTGAGGCCCGGTGGCACTCGGGGTGATCGTGAACTGGCGGGTCGTCATGTCCAGGGCCGTCACCGGCGCATCGATGTTGAGCGACCACTTCGCGCTCTTGGCATCGGTCGGGAGCGTCACGGTGAACGTCACGGGCGTCGCCATGGCGATCGTGCCCGGGTCCTGGATGACCGGAGGGGTCGGAGCGCTCGTGTCGATGGTCAGCTCGCAGAAGGGTGAGTAGCTGCTCCAGTCGTGGCCGTCCCAGGTGCGCACCCGCCACTTGTAGGTCTTGAGGTTGGTGAGCGTGAAAGCGGTCGACGGGGAGAAGTCCGCGTTGGCCGTCTTGGTCACCGACGTCTTCTGGATGTTCGGCGTCGACGTCGTGTTCGTGATGTCGAACACGTCGAACTGGCCGTAGACGCTGTCGTTGTCGACGTCGTTGAGTCGGGCCACGAGAACCGGGGTCGGGTCGTTGACGACCGGCCGCGCCGAACCCGTGACACACGTGGTGCTCGGGCTGGTCGTCTTCATGCCCGAGGCTGCGGGCGTCGACGGCTTGGTGTTGTACTCGATGGACAGCTTGACGTCGCTGCGGAACCGACGCCACGCGAGAGGATCGGTCTCGTCCGTCGCCTTGAGACCGAAGTACATCGCCGGGGCTCCCGCGGCTGCATACGTCGCGACGCCGGTGGTGACGTTGAAGTCGTACGAGCGGCCCGCGGAGTAGCAGTCCGAGCGCCCCGCCGCCGTGGAGATCGTGGTCAGCTTGGCCTGCCAGTCACCGGTGGACGAGACCGAGCTCCCGTTGGTCCAGTTCGTGGAGCTCGAGAAGGCCCCAGTTCGCCAGGCCTCGACGGTCTCGCTGTTGCACTGCGAGGCGTACGTCTCGTACGCCGTCATCGTCGCCTTGAGGATGTGGGTCTTGGAAACACCCGACGGCGTCGTGAACCGGAAGAAGAGGCGCTTGCGCGACCAGCCGCTGAAGTTCTGGTAGCCGGAGCCCTGGTCACCCGACCAGTTGTAGTACTCCTGGTCGGGGTAGGCGGCGTCGATCATGGCCCGCGAGTACTGGGCGGCCGACTTCGTCGGGTCGATGTAGACGGGGTAGACCGTGTCGGCACTGTCGAGCATCGACGCGTCGGGGGTGAGGGCGATCGCGCGCGCCGTGACGCCCTGAGCCACGGGCCGGACGTGGTCGTTGTCGAGAGGTCCGACGGCGCGGCCGTCCTGCCCGCCGCCCCGCGGGCCCTGCGGCGCGGCGTTGCCACGCGAGTCCCACATCGTCGCGCGAGAGCTGGTGAAGACCTCGGCACCGTTGTCGCCGACGACGGTGTAGCCACCGTCGTCCATGGGGGCCGTCCTGCCGTGGGTGATGTCCAGGCCGAGGCGCAGCTGGCGAACGGCGGGGTTCGACGCGGCCTTCCGGTCCTTGACGACCACGACCTCTCGATAGCCGTCCGGGACCGCCGTGACCACCACGTCGACCCCCGGCAGCACCTCGGGGTAGGTCGCCGACGGCCCCACCAGGATCGGCGTCGGCAGCGTCCCCGTCCACGAGAGAGCAGACGACGTCCCGTTGCGGCGGATCGTGGCGAGCGGTGCGCTCCCGCCCCCCGAGAAGGCCACGTCGAGGGCACCGGCCCGGGGCCGCACGAGGCCGTCGGCGCCGACCTTCAGGGTGAGGTCGAGATCGACCCACGTGCCCCCACTCCTGGCGCGGACCGGCTGGGTGTGCAGCTCGGCCGTGGTCGTGCCGTCGGGATTGGCGAAGAACTGCTCGCTCTCGGTCGTGAGGTCGGTCGCCTCGACACGCTCGCCGAGGCTTCGCGCGAGCAGACCGGCCTGGGCGAGGTTGCCGTGGGCCGGAGGCGTCGGCGACGGAGCGCTCGTGTCGGCGAGGGTCGGGCTCGCGCCGAGGGCGGTCACCGCGGCCAAGGCGACGACGAGACCGGCTGCGCGGGTAGCGGGTAGGGCGATCACGGCAAGTTCCCCCTGATGAACCTGATCACTGGCCCCTGTGGCCGGCGAGTCGCAATCTAGGGGCGTGATGATTTTGCGGCAAGAGTCCCGTTACGCACCGCATGTCGCCCTTGCCGGACCTGTCCGCAGGCGATTCGCCTCTCGTTCGTCCGACCGGAGCGAGCGGGCGAAATCGCTTGTCTCACAGAGGAATCTCAGACTTCTAACAGGCTCTGTCCAACGACGTCGGGGCGCCACTCGAGGTGTCCCACGAGGCCCACTGGAGTGGCTCGAGCCGTCCGCGTGAAAGGTAAATTCTTCTCCAGGAAATGGTCTGGCTTTCGCAAACCTCTGTGGGCCTGCCCCCGAGGGCGCGTCGCGCCGAGAGCCGGCCCAGCGGCATACGGCCCCTCCGTATGCCGCTCGGCACGTGCGTGAGGCACGCGTGGTGACGTCCACGGCTGAGAGGTTTCGGGGCCGAGTCGTTATGGTGGCGATGTGACCGCGCAGCCCATTCCCAGCCACGTGCAGGGGAGGCGTCTGCCCGCGGTCGAGGAGCGCTCTGCCGGAGGGATCATCGTCGACGTCCGGGAGGGCCTGGCCCTCATCGCGATCATCGCCCGGCGCAACCGCGCCGGGAAGGTCGAGTGGTGCCTGCCCAAGGGTCACGTCGAGCCGGGTGAGACCCTGGTCGAGACCGCAGCCCGTGAGGTCGCCGAGGAGACTGGCATCATCGGGCGCGTGCTCATCGAGCTCGGCACCATCGACTACTGGTTCGCGACCTCGACCAAGCGCGTCCACAAGTACGTGCACCACTACCTTCTCGAGGCCACCGGCGGGGAGCTGACCATCGACAACGACCCCGACCACGAGGCGATCGACGTCGCGTGGATGCGCCTCGACGAGGTCCACCGGCGGCTCACCTTCCCCAACGAACGTCGCATCGCTCAGGCGGCGTGGAACCGGTTGGCAGGGACGACGTGAACCATCGGGGGTCACGGCGCACCGGGCGCCGAGCGGCCGCCCTCGTCACGCCCGTCTCGCTGCTGCTCGCCCTCTTCGCCGCCCTGGCGGCCGCCCCGGCGGTGACCGGCAGCGGCGCGATGGTGGTCGTCGCGTCCACGGAGGCTGCGCCCGTCGGGAAGACCCCGGACGCCCTGCCGAAGGTCGTCCCCGACGCCAACCGGGCCATCATCACCCTCACCGCCGTCACACCCACCGTCGTCGCCCCCGGGGACGAGGTCGTCATCCGGGGCACGCTCACGGCGCCCGCCTCGGGGCCCCTCACCGGCCCGAGCCTGCGGGTCGTCCTCGGCACCGCTGACCTGACCCAGCGCGCCGCGATCGACGCCTGGTCCCGGGGCACGACTGCGGCGGCCGGTCGCGAGCTCGTCTCCACGCCGGTCGGGAGCGTGGCGGCCGGGCAGACCAAGCCGTTCACCGTGACGCTCCCAGCGGGGAAGGTGAGGTCCACCGAGGCCTTCGCCCCGCTCCCGATCTCGATCGAGGTCGACCAGGAGGGCGCCACCGTCCCGACCGGCGTGACGCGGACCTTCCTGGCCTGGCAGCAGCGCAAGGAGTACGTCCCCCTCCAGCTCGCGGCGGTCCTGCCCGTGACGCTCGATCCCGAGCTCGACCTGTTCTCCCGCAACACGGCGACCCGCGAGGCGGCCTGGCGCCGGACGATCGGCCCCGACTCCCGGATCCGGCGGATCGTCGACGGGACGAAGGGCACGCCCGTCACGCTCGCCGTCGACCCGTCGGTCTTCGGACCCGACACGGGTCTTCCGGCGCCGACGAAGGCGCCCTCCGCCACGGCGACCACCCCCACCGGGTCCTCGACGGACGCGGGCACACCGACGAGCCCGTCACCGACGCAGACCGGCCAGGCCGACAGCGTCACGGCCCTGTCCGACCAGCTCGCCGCGCAGCTGCGGGGCCACTCGCTCTGGGCCCTGCCCTACGCGGACGCCGACCTCGCCGCGACGGTGACGGTCGATCCCACCAACTCGCTCATGCGCCACCTCGTCAACCGGTCGTCGATCGTCGACGCCACCGTCGGGGAGAAGACGAGACGCGACATCGCCTGGCCCGTCGACGGCCTGCTGCCCCCCGGTCGCGAGCGCGGGCTCAAGACGCTCTTCTCCGCGACGACCGTCCGCAAGCCCGCCGGGATCGTCGTCAACGAGCAGGCCGTGACCAGCTCGACGGCATACACCCCCACGGCGAGGCGGGTCACCGCCTCGGGGACCCCGCTCCTCGCCTACGACGAGCGGCTCTCCGCCCTCCTGCCGAACCGTTCCGAGGCCACCCCGGTGCTCTCGACGCAGCGGTTCCTCGCCGAGACGCTCGTGCTCGTCCGCGAGCGCCCCGGCACCCCACGGTCCGTGCTCCTCGCCGCCCCGCGCACGTACGACCCCGACGAGAGCGGCCTCGCCTCGTTCCTCGCGACGGCGACGAACGTGCCGTGGCTGCAGCCCGTCGACGCGTCGTCGCTCCTCGCCCGGGGCGGGGGCGACAAGCCCGTCCCGGCCCAGGTGCCGGCCCGTCCCGTCCCGTCCGACGCACCTCCGCCCACGCTCACGGCCGCCCGGCTCAGGCTCATGGCCGCCCAGCGCGAGACGCTCCTGCGGGTCGCGACGGTCCTCGAGGACGGAGAGGCCTTCGCACGCACCTACGGAGAGCTGCTCGACGAGCTCGCGAGCGTCCGCTGGCGCTACGAGCCGGAGGCGTGGACCACGCTCGCCAACTCCGTCATCGCCGACACCCGGGCCGCGACGAGCGCCATCCGGGTCGTCGGCCGGACCGTCAACTTCCTCGCCGAGAACGGCACCCTCCAGGTGACCGTCGAGAACGGCCTCGACTATGCCGTCGACGACATCCGCCTGCGTCTCGAGCCGACGAACCCGCGCCTCCAGGTCGTCGAGCAACCCGGCCCGATCACGATCGGGCCGGGGTCGAAGACGAACGTCCCCGTGCGGATCCGGGCCGTCGCGGCCGGGCGGGCCGACATCCGCGCCTACCTCACGACGTCCGACGGGACGCCGATCGGCTCGCCCGCGGTCATCCCGGTGACGGCCAACCCGATCGACGGGACGATCTACTGGGTCGGCGGCATCCTCGTCGGGCTCGTCCTGCTCGCCGGCGTCGCGCGGACGATCTGGCGCGGCACGTCGCGGATCGACGAGATCGGTGACATCGACGTCCTCGAGGGCGACCTCGAGGACGCCTCGGCCGCACCCCCCGCCGGGCAGGCAGGGGACTCCGGGTCGGAGGCCTTCGACGAGCCCTCCGGCGCCTCGCGGGACGAGACCACGTCGGGCGCCAGGCCCGGGTCGGCGACGCACGAAAGGGCGAAGCGCGACGACGAGGCGTGACGCTCCTGACGTCGTCTCGCCCTAGGATGGCCGCAGAGCGACGCGAAGCGGGAGGCATCCCACCGGGTGGCTCACCAGACGACGACATCACGACGACATCACGACAACACGAGACGACGACGAGCGAAGGGGTGAGGCGAGGGTGCACGGGGTCGGGCCAGGATCGGTGTTCGGGGGCCGCTACGCGGTCACCCTCCGGATGTCCGAGGGCGCCCACCACGAACGCTGGCGGGCCAGCGACCACACCCTCGACCGCGAGGTCGTCCTCGTCTGCTTCCCCGCCGGCTCGCGGGTCGCGCCCGGTGCCCTCGACGCGGCCCGGCGTGCGGCCGGCATCGAGGACCCCCGTCTCGTCCGGGTCCTCGACGTCGGCTCCGACCACGGCATCGGGTTCATCGTCGAGGAGCCGTTGACCGGCGCCATCCCGATGACCCAGCTGCTCCGGAGCGGCGGCCTGCCACCCGAAGAGGTGCGTCGCCTCACCGGCGAGGCGGCGAGCGCCCTCGAGAAGGCGAGCCACCGCGGCCTGCACCACCTGGCCCTCACGCCGTGGGCCATCCTCCGGATGCCCGACGGCGGGGTCAAGGTGCGTGGCGTGGCCACCGAGGCCGCCCTCACCGAGGCGGACATCGTCTCCGACAAGCGGGCCTCGCGAGTCGACGCCATCGGCCTCGTCCGCATCACGTATGCCGGTCTCACCGCCAGGTGGCCGGCGCGGGCTCTCGACCGGGCCGGACTCGGTCCGGCGATCGGTCTCGAGCCGGCGCCCACCGTCATCGGCGGGTTCGCGGCGCCGTCCGAGATCGTCGCCGGGGTCCCCAACGACCTCGACATGATCTGCCGGCTGACCCTCAACAACGACCGGGGACCGATCTCCCCCGGCGACCTCGCCCTGCAGATCGCGCCGTGGCCGCCCGAGCCTCCCGTGTCCGACGGGGCGAGCGGCATCCGCCTGCCCCCCGCCCGAGACGACCAGCGTTCGACGCAGGTCCTTCCGGCCGTCGCGGGCCAGCCACGAGATCCTCGAAGCACCGCGGACTCCGGCCGGGTCCAGGTCGGACCCGACGGGCGCCCGGTCGGCCCGGGTCCGACTCCGGGAGCCGCAGGCGCGACCACGGCGGCCGCGGCCGGTGCCGCGGCGGGTGCTGCGGCGGGTGCTGCGGCCGGTATCGGCAGTCGCGTCGGTTCGTTCGCCCGGGCGGCCGCCGACCGTGCTGCGGCGCGAGCCGCCGAGCGCCGCTCCGCCAACGACGACTTCCCGGGCGAGGACATCCACCTCACCGAGGCTCTCGACGAGGCGCCGCCGACCCCGCTCGAGCCACCGGTTCCCGTCTTCGGCCACGGGGTCGAGGAACGCCCGTCCGGCACGCAGTCCCGGATCGCCCTCGCGATCGTCGGGGTTCTCGTCCTCATCGCCCTCGTCATCGGGATCAACAACGTCGCCAAGATCGGCACGCACGACGGGACCGTGGCGGGACAGGTGGCCTCGGCGAAGCCGAGCCGAACGACCACGACGCAACAGTCGAGCCCCTCGACCACCACCCAGGCGCCGACGACGACGGCGGAGACGCCCGCACCGACCACCCTGGCGATCGTCGGGGGAACGGGCTTCGACCCCCAGGACGACAACACCGAGGCCGACCAGCTCGTCAAGCTCGTCTACGACGGCGACCCATCCACCGGTTGGCGCTCGCGGTGGTACGGCTCGCCGACATACAACCGCCGCAAGGACGGCGTCGGGGTCATCCTCGACCTCAGCGCGCCGACGGCCATCAAGCAGGTGCAGCTCGTCCTTCCCGCCGCCCAAGATGTGATCGTCTACGCCGCGAACGCCGGCTCGCTCGACGGCGCCCAGCGGATCGGGTCGGTGACCGACGCCCAGGGCACCGTCACGATCAACGCCGACCAGCCGACGCAGCCGGCGACGAAGCTCATCGTCTGGGTCACGAAGCCGGCCCCCGCCGAGGCGCCCAACCACTACCGAGCGCAGATCAACGAAGTGACGGTGCGCTGACGTTGGACGGTGTTCGTGCCGTCCCGCTCGCCGACCTGAGCGACCGGGAGCTGCTCGAGGCCCACGTCGCGGGCGAGGCGCAGGCCTTCGGCGAGCTCTTCCGGCGGCACCGGGACCGGATGTGGGCCGTCGCGCTGCGAACGTGCCGCGACCCTGAGCTCGCCGCCGACGCCGTCCAGGACGGGTTCATCGCAGCCTTCCGCCGGGCGGACTCGTTCCGGGGCGATGCCGCCGTGACGACCTGGCTGCACCGGATCGTCGTCAACGCCTGCCTCGACCGGCTGCGTCGGCGACGGCCGACGAGCGAGCTTCCCGAGTACGAGCTCGGCGACCCGCACGACCACCACTCCTCGACCGAGGTCCGGCTCGACGTCCAGCAGGCCCTGGCCCGGCTCCCCGAGGGGCAGCGGGCGGCCCTCGTGCTCGTCGACATGCACGCGATCCCGGTCGCCGAGGCGGCCGAGATCCTCGGCGTGGCAGAGGGCACGATCAAGTCCCGGTGCGCCCGCGGCCGGGCCGCCCTCGCCAAGGAGCTCGGGCTCACTCCCGGTCGGCGCGCGGCGCACGAGGTCTGAACGCGTGGCCCGAAGCGCCGAAACAGCGGTCCCGATGGGAACCACGCCACGCCCGGGCTCGTCAGAGACCCGGCGACCGTCCTGCTCGGACCGCGCGCAGCTCGATCCCCGCACCACCCGACCCTCCTGACACACATCACCCGCTCCACCAGCACGCCCGGCGGTCTCGAACGGGGCCGACACCGCCACCGTCAGCCGACGCCAGCACGAAGGACAGACCCGTGGACCAGTCCGCGAACACCCCAGAGCCCGACGCCACCGACCCCAGGTCGACGCCCACCCCCGCTGCCGACGACCTCGACCACCACGAGCTCGAGGACGAAGGTCCGCTGCCCGATCTCGACCCGCTGAGCGAGGCCCGGGTCCGGGCCCTGCTCGCCGCCGCGTCGGACCCGGGACCGATGCCGGGTGATGTCGCCGCGCGGATCGAGGCCGCCCTGGCCGAGGAGGCACGGCTGCGCGTCGACCCCGCACCGACCCGGGCGATCGACCTCGACGACGCGGTCCTCATCCCCCTGATCCGCCGGCGCCAACGTCCTCGCCCCCTCCTCGCCGTCGCCGCCGCTGCCGCGGCGGCTGCTGTCGTCGCGGTCGGCGCCTCGGCCCTGCACCTGACGAAGCGGCCCAACGTCGCCGCGGCCCTCGGGGACACGACGATGACCGCGACCAGCCCCACCCCCACCGGTTCCGCCTCCCTCGGCGACAGGGGGGCGACCATCGGCACGCCGGGCCCCGTGCCGTCGAGCCTCCTGCCGACGGGCTCCGTGCCCGTGTCTCCCCTGCCCGGGCCGACGAACGCCAACCTGCACATCCAGGTGAGCGCCACGGCATACGACGCGGCGTCGCTGCCCACCCTGGCCCGACGGCTGGTGTCCCACCCCGTGCCGGCCCTGCCGCCGCTCGCCGCCGAGGCACCCCATCTGGGCCCGGTGGCCACCGAGACGGGCCTCACGTCCTGCCTCGGCGCGCTCGGAGTGCCGACGAACCAGCCGGTGCACGCCGACCTGGCCTTCTTCGACGGGCGGCCCGCCGTCGTCATCGTGTCCTCGTCCGCCTCGGGCGACACCGCGTACGTCGTCGGCCGGACCTGCTCGACGGGCGATGCGCACGTGCTCCACCCCGCCACACCGGTCCCCTGAACCACACCGACCACTCCATTCACACCATCCACCGGGCCCCGCCACCGGCCCGCCATGCGCGACGCGCCGGCGGGGGGCGGGGGAACAACGAGCACCTAGGATCGGTTGTGGCCTACGCGGGCCTCAGTCGGACGAAAGCCGACCATCCAGCCCGCAGCACCGCCCGTCCTGGCCAGTTCCAGCAACCGGGCACCGCACACGAGCGTTCTCGAGGAGCACCACGTATGTCCGACGTCCGCAACGTCATCATCATCGGCTCCGGCCCGGCCGGCTACACCGCCGCCGTGTACGCCGCCCGCGCCAACCTGGCGCCTCTCGTCTTCGAGGGCGCGGTCACGGCCGGCGGCGCCCTGATGAACACGACCGAGGTCGAGAACTTCCCGGGGTTCCGTGACGGCATCATGGGTCCGGACCTCATGGAGAACATGCGCGCCCAGGCCGAGCGCTTCGGTGCCGAGCTCGTCACCGACGACGTCACCGCGGTCTCCCTCGACGGCGACATCAAGACGGTCACCGATGGTGAGGGCACCGTCCACCGGGCCAGGGCGGTCATCCTCGCGATGGGCTCGGCCTACCGCGAGCTCGGCCTGCCCAACGAGAAGGAGCTCTCCGGCCACGGCGTGAGCTGGTGTGCGACGTGTGACGGCTTCTTCTTCCGCGACCAGGACATCGCGGTCGTGGGCGGCGGCGACTCGGCCATCGAGGAGGCGACCTTCCTGACGAAGTTCGCCCGCACGGTGACGATCATCCACCGCCGCGACGAGCTGCGCGCGAGCAAGATCATGGCCGACCGCGCGCTCTCCAACGACAAGATCCGCTTCGCCTGGAACTCCGAGGTGGCCGAGATCCACGGCGACGGCAAGCTCACCGGCGTGACCCTGCGCGACACGCAGACGGGCGAGACCCGCGCGCTCGCCGTCACCGGGCTCTTCGTCGCCATCGGGCACGACCCCCGCAACGAGCTGCTCCGCACGGGTGAGGCCGCCGAGGTCGCCCTCGACGAGGCCGGCTACGTCCTCGTCGACGGCCGCTCCACGCGCACCAACGTTCCCGGGGTCTTCGCCTGCGGCGACCTCGTCGACCACACGTACCGCCAGGCGATCACCGCTGCGGGATCCGGCTGCTCGGCCGCCCTCGACGCCGAGCACTACCTCGCCGCCCTCGTGGACACCTCCACCCCCACGGCCGCGGCGGCCGAGGCCCGCCGGATCGACGAGTCCGACCCCGTCGAGGAGCCCGCCGAGGGCGCCCTGTCCGCGGCGACCTCCGCCCTGTTCACGACCACCGTCGTCGGCAGGCACTCCTAGTCTCGGGGCACACCCGAAACTCACCGCGCCCCTGTCCCCCACCCCCCACCCGCGGCACGTGACGCGGCCCGCAACCCAGCGGCATACCGAAAAGGAACCTTCATGGCACTGAAGTCCACGACCGATGCGACCTTCGCCGACGACGTCCTCCTGAGCGAGAAGCCCGTCCTCGTCGACTTCTGGGCCACATGGTGCGGGCCGTGCCGCAAGGTCGCCCCGATCCTCGAGGAGATCGCCGCGCAGTACGGCGACAAGATCGAGGTCGTCAAGCTCGACACCGACGAGAACCAGCACACCGCCGCGCAGTACGGCGTGGTGTCGATCCCGACGCTCAACGTCTACGTCAAGGGCCAGGTCGTCAAGTCGATCATCGGCGCGCACCCCAAGCCCAAGCTGCTCCGTGAGCTCGAGGAGTTCATCGGCTGAGACGCCGTCCCCACGGCGATGCTCGTCGCCGTGCCCGGAATCGCCCCACGTGCCCTTTGCGGCCGTGGGGCGTCCGGCATGGGGCATCCTTGGAGGGGTCCGCACGGCGCCACCACCTCTGCGCGCCGGCCCGACCAGCACACCGATCGTCCGTAGCCATCCGCCCGACGAGGCGAGCGTGGCCCACATCCTTTCTGGAAGGGAGCCGCCGGTGACCCCCAGCTCTGTCATCGTGCTCCGCCGAGGCGACTCCGGGCCGGCTGTCGCCGCCGTCCGTGAGCGACTGCTCATCACGGGCGACCTCGAGCCCCACCACCAGCGCGACCTGCACCCGGGCCATGCGTCGGACCATGCGTCGGACCATGCGTCGGACCATGCGTCGAGTCACGCGTCGGACCAGGCGGAGAGGAACGGCTCCAACGGCACCGCCCCGCGCGACGTCTTCGACGAGCATGTCGAACGGGCCGTCAAGTCGTTCCAGCAACGTCGCGGGCTCATCGTCGACGGCCTCGTCGGACGCTCGACGTATGCCGTCCTCGACGGCGCGCGGTGGACGCTCGGTGACCGGGTGCTGCGCTTCGACCCCGGCCAGCACGTCGAGGGCGATGACGTCGCGGCCCTCCAGGCGCGCCTGCTCGAGCTCGGCTTCCGCCCGGGCAAGGTCGACGGCATCCACGGCCCCGAGACGGACGCGGCGCTGCGGTCCTTCCAGACGGCCGTCGGGCTGACCCCGGACGGCACGGTGGGACCCGAGACGATGCGCTCGTTCGCGGCGCTCCGGCGCTCGGTGAGCGGGGGGTCGGCCAACGCCCTGCGCGAGCGCGAGCATCTGCGCCGCAGCGGGTTCAACCTTGCCGGACGCACGATCGTCCTCGACCCGGGGCACGGTGGCGCCGAAACGGGGGCCATCGGCCCCCAGGGGATGGTCGAGGCCGAGCTCGCGCTCGAGCTGGCGCGCCACGTCGAGGGCCGCCTGTCGGCCCACGGCGTCAACGTCGTCTTCACCCGCACCTCCGGGACGGGCGGGAGCGACGAGGAGCGCGCCTCGTTCGCCAACTCCTGCAACGCCGACCTCGTCCTGTCCCTCCACACCGACCACACGGAGTCGGGCTCGGCACACGGGGTGGCGACCTTCTTCTACGGTCACACCGACCACGGCGGCTGGTCGACGATCGGCGAGCACTTCGCCGACCTGCTCCTGCGCGAGGTCGTCGCCCGCACCGGTCTCACGGACTGCCGGTCCCACCCGCGCACGTGGCCGCTCCTCCGCCGCACCCGCATGCCTGCGATCCGCCTCGACTTCGGCTACCTCAGCCATCTCGGCGACCGGACGGCCCTGGCCGACCCGCAGACCCTCGACCTCATCGCCGAGTCGGTCGTCGTCGCGCTCCAGCGCCTCTACCTCGGCGAGGCCGACCCCTCGATGACGGGCGTGCTCCGTCTCGACGACCTCCGTCGTCACCTCGAGGCGATGCGCGAGCACCAGATCGGCGTGGGCGACCGCACCGGGACCTGATGGCGGCCCGACCCACCGCTGTTCCGGCCGTCACTGTCGCGCGGAAACGACTGGATGCCGGCCGGGCCGAGCGTAGGGTCGAAGCATGGGGCTCGAGGTGCGAGGGGTCACCTACGCCTTCGGGGAGCGGGTCGCCCTCGACGAGGTGAGCTTCGACGTGACCCGCGGCGTGCTCACCGGGCTGCTCGGGCCCAACGGGGCCGGCAAGACCACCCTCATGCGCATCATGCTCGGGGTGCTGCCACCGGCCCGCGGGGAGGTCCTCTTCGACGGCCGTCCCGTCGACGACGAGGACCGCCGCCGCTGGGGCTACATGCCGCAGGAGCGTGGGCTCTACCCCGGCATGCCGGTGGGCGACCAGGTCGTGCACTTCGGGCGGCTGCACGGACTGTCGCGGCACGATGCGACGAGCAGGGCCCGCATCCTGCTCGAGGAGCTCGATCTCGCGGACCGGTGGAGCGGGCGCACGGACAAGCTCTCCGGGGGCATGCAGCAGCGCCTCCAGCTCGCCACGGCCCTCGTCCACGAACCCGAGGTGATCGTCCTCGACGAGCCGTTCAGCGGGCTCGACCCCGTTGCGGTGGCGAGCCTCTCCGGGACGCTGCGACAGCGGGCCCGAGCCGGGTGCACGCTGCTCTTCTCCAGCCACCAGCTCGACCTCGTGCAGGACCTGTGCGAGGAGATCGTCATGGTCGACCACGGGCGGACGGTGCTCGACGGGAGCGTCGCCGAGCTGCGGGCCTCGTCCGGTCGGCGCCAGCTCCGCCTGCACGTCGAGGCACCGAGCCGGGCCTGGTTGGGCGCCTTCCCGGAAGTCTCCGTGATCGACGACGAGGCCGACGACCTGCGCCTCGACGTCCCTCTCGGGACCGACCCGCTCGTCGTCCTCGACGCGGCGCGTCGGGCCGGCCGGGTCGTCGACTTCGGGCTCGAGCTTCCGACGCTGTCCCAGCTGTTCCTGGCAGCAGTCGTCGAGCCCGGTGTGGCCGGTTCCACCCGGCCTGATGGTTCCACCCGGCCTGATGGTTCCACCCGGCCTGGCGATTCCACCCAGCCTGCCGGTTCATCCGAGCCCGCAGGGAGGCGTCCATGACCGGCATGGGCGGGATGAGCGCCTGGTGGCGGGGCACCGCGCTCGTGGCCGAACGCGGGCTCGTGGAAAACGTCAGGTCTCGGACGTTCCGGATCGTGACCGGGCTGCTCCTCATCCTCTCGGTGGCTGCCGTGGTGGTGCCGCAACTGCTGAGCGGCGGCCCCACGACCTACACCCTCGCGACGGTCGGCACGGCCCCCACCACCCTGATGGCCACCATCGACGCGGCAGGGCGTGCCTCCGGCTTCACGGTCACCTACGTGTCCCGCCCCGACGACGCGGGGGTGCGGGCCGCGGTGGTCAACGGGGACGCCACCGTCGGGCTCTCCGGCGACTCGCTCTACACCTCGAGGACTGCCGGCGGGACCTTCCCCGTCGTCGTCGGCCAGTCGGTCGTCGCGCTCGAGACCTCGCGCAAGCTCCTCGGGGCGGGGCTGACTCCCGCCCAGATCGTCGACGTGATGTCGGTGCGCCCGCCGCGCCAGGTCACGGTCGCCAAGGTCTCGAGCGAGTCTCGGGCCGGCGTCGGCATCGCGGTGGGGATCGTGCTCTTCCTCGCGCTGACCTTCGCCGGGAACGCCATCGCCACGACGGTTGCCATGGAGAAGTCCACCCGGATCTCGGAGGTGCTCCTGGCGGTCCTCCGGCCGAGCCAGGTGCTGGTCGGGACGGTGGGCGCGGTCGGCACCGTCACCCTCATCCAGCTGTTCGTGCTCGCCGTGCCGCTCGCCGTCGCGGTGCGCGTCACCGACAACATCCAGCTGCCGCCCGTCGCGACCGCCGACCTGGCCCTCGCAATCGCCTGGTTCGTCCTCGGCTTCGTGCTCTACGCCTTCCTCTTCGCGGCGGCGGCCGCGCTCGTCGACAAGATCACCGAGGTCGGCTCGGCGATCATGCCGGTGACGATCGCGCTGACCGTCTCGTACCTGCTCGCCATCACCGTCGTGTCTGGCAACCCCGAGAGCCCGGGGGCCGTCGCCCTCTCGATATTCCCGTTCACGGCACCGCTCGCCATGCCGGTCCGGTGGGCGGCGGGCGACGTGCCGGCCTACCAGCTCGTCATCGCGATGGTGCTGACGGCCGCCACGTCGGTCCTGCTCGTCTGGCTCGCGTCGTCGATCTACCGGCGGGCCCTCGTCATCACCGGGCACCGCGTCAAGGTGAAGGAGCTCATCGGTGCCGGGAGCGGCGGCTGAGCGCCTCGCGGGCCCGGGTCGCGCCGTCGGGGTGCGTCTCGGGCGCGGGCCGGGCGCCCGGGATCCGGGCGATGGCCCGCGAGACGAACGCCGTGACCTCGTCCTTGACCGTGACGACCGTGCGCAGGTCGAGTCGCAGGCGTGGGTATGCCGGGTGGTCGCGCTCGACACGGAACCCGAGCTTCTCGAGGGGTGCGACCTCGAGGACGCACGCGTGCCTGGCGACCGCGAGCGGCCGGGCCGCGATGGCGTCGAGCGAGCGGGCCTGGTGGCGCAGGGCGTCCTTGGCCGCGGCCTGGACGAGGACCTTGCGCAGGCCGTTGCCGGAGACGGACGGCGAGGTCCATGCGGTGATGAGCATGAGGGTGGCCGGGTCGGAGGGGGCCGTCGGGAACGCTGCGAGACGGGGGACGAGCCGCGCAGGGGCGTGCAGGACGTAGCCGGCCGGCTCGCCGTCGACGTAGGCGACGTATCCGGGAGGTCCCCAGTCCTCGGTGACCTCGGCGACCCAGGCCGCGAGCGCCGCGCGCAACCGCTCCGGCTCGGCCGGCCGGTCGTGACCGTGATGGGGCCTGGTCTGCCAGAAGGTGCACGGTGCGCAGGGGGCGAGGAGGTCACCGACGTCGCCGGGAGTCAGCGGTCGCAGCTCACGCATGCCCTGCACCCGCCCCGTGTGACGCCATGGCCCCATTGTGTCGCTCGGGGCCGCCGCGCCAGCATCCGGGACCACGGTCAGGTCGTGCGGCAGGTTCGTGCGGCAGGTTCGTGCGGCAGGGCGCGAGTCCAGGGGCTAGGTTTGCAGGCGTGACGACTCCCGTCGAGAAGGCCACCGAGCTCCTCCGCCTGCACACCGATCCCGAGCTCCTCGTGCTCGTCAACGTCTGGGACGCCATCTCGGCCCGCGTCGTCGCCGACACGCCGGGAACCCGGGCCATCGCCACCGCGAGCCACTCGATCGCCGCGTGCCACGGGTATCCCGACGGCGAGCAGATCCCCCGCGACGAGATGATCGCCGCGGTCGGACGGGTCGCCGCCGCGGTCGACCTCCCCGTCACGGCCGACCTCGAGGCCGGATACGGCGACGCCGGTGAGACCGTGAGCCGCGCCATCGACGTCGGCGTGGTCGGAGCCAACCTCGAGGACCAGCTGCGGCCCTTGCCGGACGCGGTGCGCGCCGTCGAGGCTGCGGTCGCCGCAGGCGAGAGGGCCGGCGTCCCGTTCGTGCTCAACGCCCGCACCGACGCGTTCCTCAGGATGGGCGAGCTCGACCCGGAGATCGTCCTCGCCGACGCCATCGAGCGCGGCCGGGCCTACCTCGACGCCGGTGCGTCGACGTTCTTCGTGCCCGGCCTGCTCGACGAGCCGACCGTGACCCGCCTCGTCGAGGCTCTGGGGCCACAGCGGGTCAACGTCATCGGCGTGCCGGGCTCACTCCCCCTCGAGACCCTCCAGCGGCTCGGGGTGGCCCGGGTCTCCTTCGGGCCGTGGAGCCTCAACGTCGCCCTCACGGCGCTCGCGTCCTTCGCCGAGCGGGCCCATTCCGGCGGGGCACTCCCGGAGGGGACCCGCCGGCTCAGCTGAGCGGCATACGGGGCAGGCTCGACCCGCGTCCGGGACGGTCGCCGTCCCCGGCGCCACGCCCCACCGCGAACTAGGGTGAGTAGCATGAGCGAGCCGGGGACCTACGTCGAGCCGACCTTCAAGCGCGACACGAACTACATCGAGACCCGAATCACGGCCGACGGCCGCGACGGCTTCCCCGTCGAGGCCGGGCGCTACCGGCTCGTCGTGTCGCGGGCCTGTCCCTGGGCCAACCGCGCGATCATCGTGCGGCGGCTGCTCGGCCTCGAGGACGCCCTCTCGATAGGGATCTGCGGACCGACCCACGACCGGCGGAGCTGGACCTTCGATCTCGACCCGGGCCACGTCGACCCCGTCCTTCGGATCCCCCGGATCCAGGATGCCTACTTCGCGCGCGACCCGCAGTACGCCCGGGGGATCACGGTCCCCGCGATCGTCGATGTCCCGACCGGCGCCGTCGTCACGAACGACTTCAAGCAGATCACGATCGACCTCGAGACGGAGTGGGCCGCCTTCCACCGCGAGGGAGCCCCCGACCTCTACCCCGAGCACCTGCGCGCCGAGATCGAGGAGGTCTCCGAGCCGATCTACCGCTTCGTCAACAACGGCGTCTACCGGTGCGGCTTCGCGGGGACCCAGGCGGCCTACGACAAGGCCTACCTGCGGCTGTGGCGCCACCTCGACGTCCTCGAGGAGCACCTGTCGACCCGCCGCTACCTCGTCGGCGACCACATCACCGAGGCCGACATCCGGCTCTTCACGACGCTGGTCCGGTTCGACACGGTCTACCACGGCCACTTCAAGTGCAACCGCAACAAGCTCATCGAGCTGCCTGCGCTGTGGGCCTATGCCCGCGACCTGTTCCAGACGCCGGGCTTCGGCGACACCGTCGACTTCACCCACATCAAGGCCCACTACTACGTCGTCCACCGCGACGTGAACCCGACCGGGATCATCCCCGGCGGTCCCGACCTCACGAACTGGGCGGAGCCGCACGGACGCGAGTCGCTCGGCGGTTCGCCCTTCGGCGACGGCACGCCTCCCGGGCCGCCGCGCGAGGTCGTCCCCCCGGAGCACAACCCCGTCCTCGCGCTGCTCTGACGGAGACCCATCCCGTATGCCGCTGGGTTCCCTTGCGCTGCAAGGGAACCCAGCGTGCCTGGCCGGGGCGGTGGGTCGCTCGGCTGCGCGTCCTCAGCCGCGGTAGAACTCGGCGAGGACCGGGGCCAGGACCGCGGCCGGAACCTCGTGGAAGCCCCCCTCGAGCTCGACGGTACGGCCCTGGGGAAGGGCCTCGGCGACCACGGCCGGCGCGTCGTGGAGCCACGGCATGGCGGTGCCGCTGCTCGCGATCGTCAGCACGGGGGTCGTGACCGTGGCGAGGCGGTCGGCCGGGATGCGCTGGTCGTCGCCGCCGAGGCAGAGCCCGTCGTAACGGACCGTGGGAGTGAGCGCCATGAGCTCGTCCCAGAACGGCGTCCCCTTCATCGGCTCGAGCGTCTCCTCCGGCATGCCGACGATCTGGGTGTGGAAGTAGCGCATGATGCCCTCGCGGTCGCCGGCGGCCTCGAAGCGTTCCAGCGTGCCGATGTAGTCCTCCGGGAGGGGCGGGAAGGCCGGCGTGCGGTAGGGGACCTCCACGACCGACGCCCGCTCGACCGGGGCGCCGGCGGCGAGAGCCTCGAGGACGAGGGCGCCGCCCGAGGAGATCCCGTGCGCGAAGGCGCGCTCCCCGGGGGTGACCGCCTCGACGACAGCGGTCAGGTCCTCGACCTCGCGCTGGACGGCATACGGGCTCGTGTCGGTGCTGTCCCCGCGGCCGCGACGGTCGTACGTCACCCCGGTGAAGCCCCGCTCCCCGAGGGCCTGGGCGAGCTCGCGCAGCGCACCGCGGTCGCAGAAGGCGCCGCCCACGGTGACGACCGCCGGGCCGGTGCCGTAGGCCTCGTAGGCGATCGTCGTGCCGTCGGCCGAGGTGGTCGTCCGGACGTCGGCGGTCGTGTCGTGCTGGTCGTGCTGGATCGTGTCGTGCTGGATCGTGTCGTGCTCGGTGGTCATCGTCGTGCCTCTCGCTCGGGGGCCCGGTCGCGGGCCCGCTCACCCCTGCGTCGATCCGTGGTGTCCGACCTCGACACTCCGTTCCGACGAATTTCTCGCCCGCCTCCAGCGGGGCCTCCCGTCACGTTCGCTTGCGGGAGAAGACCTCCCTCTTGTCGTCCTCCGGGACGCTCGCCAGGTAGTCGAGGACCGCCTCCGAGAGGGCGGGCCAGGTCTTGTGCTCCTCGATCGGCACGACCGACGCGACGACCTGGTCGGCATGGACCTCGATGAGGTTCCAGGACTGTGGCCCGTCGACGGCCATGAGCAGCTCGCGGGGTGCGCCGACATCGTCGACGTAGCTGACGCCGCCCGCGACGAAGACCGGCACGGTCCCGAGCGTGCCGAAGCTCGTCACGTGGAGGTGCCCGCTGAGGATCCCGCGCACGTCCGTGCCTTCGATCGTGGCCCGGAGCCGGTCGACGTCGTCGAAGTCGAGCAGCTGCATGAGCGGAGAGCGGTACGCGATCGGCGCGTGGTGGATGACGAGGATCGTCCCGTGCTCGGCCGGTTCGGCGAGCTCGCGGGCGAGCCAGGCGTACTGCTCGTCGGAGAAGCCACCGTGGTGGTAGCCCGGCACCGCCGAGTCGAGGTCGATGACGCGCAGCCCGCGCACGACGGTCACGGTGTCCTGGGGCTGGTCGGTGTCGACCCCCCAGAGCCCCCGAGCCATGGGCCGTCGCTCGTCGTGGTTGCCTCCGGTGAGGACGAGCGCCGCCCCGAGACGGTCGATGACGGGGTCGACGATCTCACGGAGCAGTGCGTAGGCCTCGGGCTGCGCGGTGTCGGTGAGGTCACCGGAGATGACGAGGACGTCCACCCGCTCCCCCGACGCCTCGACGCGCGCCAGCGCCTGGCGCAGCTGGGCGGCCGTGTCGATGTGGCCGCCGAGGAGCCCGCCCACGAGCAGGTGCGGGTCGCTGAGGTGGGCGATGACGTGGGTCGGAGCCGGCCGGCTCCTGAACGTGGTCATGGCGCCAGCCTAGGCGCAGCCCGGGCTCCCGCCCTTCGTGGACCCCTCCCCGCCAAGGTGATTCGCAGGGCGTCTGCCGCGGGGCGCGGTCCACGCCCGACGTGCTCCCCGCGCCCAGCGGCATACCGGCTGAGGTCGAGAGGCCGGGCCGGCTGTCACCCGTCAGGCGATCGCGTCGACATCGGCGGCGAGCCCGTCGATGACGGCCACGGCCGCTCCGAGGTCGAGCTCGGCGCCTCGGGCGCGCTCCGCTTCGTACTCCTCATCGCCGAGCGCGGCGCGGACGGCCTCCACGTAGCTCTGCCCGTCGAGCGGGTCCATCGCCAGCGGGTCGTAACCCACCCGGCAACCGAGCTCGTTCATCGCTCCGAGGAGACGGGCCGCCGCGCGGGGCTGGTGGACCGCGGCAGCCGCTCCCGCTGCGGTCAGCAGGCCCGCGAGCGTCGAGGTGCGGTCGCCGTCGGCGAACGCTCCGTCGACGGACTCGGCGATCGCCGCCATCGCCTCGTCCCCGCGGCCGACGTCGATGAGGACCTTCGCGCGCACCCAGAGCGCCGACACCCAGGCCCAGCGGTGACCGGCCTCGAGCGCGATGACGGCGGAGCGGTCGAGGTGGGCGAGTGCGGCGTCACGGTCGCCCCCAGCCCGCGCGAACTGCCCCAGCGTCATCGCGATCTCGGCCTGGACCCACTCGACGCCCGAGCCCTCGGCGAGCGCCATCCACGCCTCGGGGTCGGGGGTGACCGTGTCGGGCCCGACTGCGCCGACCATGGCGTCGACGAAGCTGCGCAGGACGAGGGCCAGGGCAAGGCTGGCGTCGTCGTGACCCTCGGCGAGCCGTCGCATCTCGTCGGTCCGGGCCGCGATGACCGGGACGTCCCCGCCGAGGTAGGCGAGGAGGGCGTCGCCGAGCAGGGCGCGCAGCCGTGCGGATCGCTCCGGCGGGGGGAGAGCACCCGGGTCGGCGCGGTGGAGGTCGAGGGCGGCGGCGAGCCACTCCCGACCCTCGCGGACGTGACCACGGCGGTAGCACCACCATGAGACGCCGCCGGCGAGGCGCAGAGCGGTCAGTGCGTCCCCCGTGGCGAGGGTGTGGGCCATCGCGGCACGGATGTTCTCGTGCTCGGCATCGAGCCGGCGCCACCCGACGATCCCCTCGGCGCTGCGCAGCGTCGGCTCGATCCGGTCGACGAGGTCGGCGAGGAACGCCGCGTGACGGTCGTCGAGCCGTCGCTGACGGTCCTCGTCGAGCCGGTCGCGGGCGAACCACCGCAGCGTCTCGAGCATCCGGTAGCGCCCTGAGGCATGGTCGAGGACGACGAGCGACTTGGCGACGAGAGCCCGCAGGGCTGTCATCGTCGGTCCCCTGCCTGACGGCCGCCCGCCCGACGATGCCGTGCCCGACGATGCCGTGCCCGACGCGGGGTCCGCCTCGTCGTCGGTGACGGCGGTGAGCGCGTCGGCTGCGAAGCTGCCGTGGAAGACGGAGGCCGCCTCGAAGACGGCGGTCTCCCGCTCGCCGAGCAGGTCGACGCTCCACTGGACCGTCGCGGCCAGGGTGCGCTGGTGCGGCGGGGCCGTCCTGCGGCCCGACGAGAGCAGCTCGAAGCGGTCCTCGACCCTGGCCGCGACCTCGGCGAGGGGCAGCGTGGTCAGGCAGGCAGCTGCGAGCTCCACCGCGAGGGGGAGGCCGTCGAGGGCGGCACAGATCTCCTCGACCAGGGCGAGGTCGTCGGCCGTCGCGGCCGCCATCGAGGGAGCGGCGAGCGCGGCGCGGTCGAGGAAGAGCCGCACGGCGTCGCTCGACGCGCCGCTCACGTCCATCGGTCCGCACGGCAGCACAGCCTCACCGGGCAGGTCGAGGGGCTGGCGGGACGTCGCGAGGACCCGGAGTCCCGGGCAGCGGGTCAGGAGCGTCTCGACGGCTGTCGCCGCGCCGTCGACGACGTGCTCGCAGTTGTCGAGCACGAGCAGGACTGGACGGTCCGCGATGGACCGGGCGACCGCGTCGATGGGTCGGCCCGTCGTGACGCCGACGCCGAGCGAGACAGCGACGTGGTCGGCGACGGTCTCGGACGTGTCGATGCCCGCGAGCTCGACGAGGGCGACGCCCTGCGGGTTCACGAGGCCGCGCCGGACGACCTCGAGGGCGAGTCGGGTCTTGCCGCTCCCCCCGGGCCCGACGAGGGTGACGAGCCGGCCGTGCCC
Source organism: Intrasporangium oryzae NRRL B-24470 (assembly GCF_000576595.1). Lineage (GTDB taxonomy): Bacteria > Actinomycetota > Actinomycetes > Actinomycetales > Dermatophilaceae > Intrasporangium_C > Intrasporangium_C oryzae. Next base: position 35,715 of record NZ_AWSA01000029.1, read on the forward strand.
GAGCGCGCCGGCGACGGTCGTGAGGTCATGGTCCCGACCGACGAATCGCGTCGTCGGCGCGGGAATGCCATCCGGTCCGCCGTATGCCGCCTGGCCGGGCTGGTCGGGAATCCTGGCGTCGGGGACGGCGGAGGTGCCGGCCTCCGAACCGGCGCCGAGGCTCAGCTCCGGGTCCTGACGCAGCACCCTCTCGTGGAGTCGCTGGAGCTCCGGCCCCGGGTCGACTCCGAGCTCCTCGGCGAGGAGCCGGCGCACCGCGTCGTACGCCTGGAGCGCCTCGGCCTGCCGTCCGGACCGGTAGAGCGCGAGGATGAGTGAGGCGTGCAGTCCCTCGCGCAGCGGCTCCTCCCGCACCAGAGCCGAGAGGCTCTCGACGAGCTCCTCGTGGCGCCCGAGCGAGAGGTCGAGCTCCGCAGCGAGCTCGTGGGCCGAGACCTCGAGCCGGTCGAGGCGGCGCCGCTCCTCGACGACGAAGTCGCCCTCGACGTCTGCATACGGGACCCCGTGCCAGAGGGCGAGTGCGTCCGCGGCGGCGGCGCGAGCGGCATACGAATCCCCCTGGCGGGCAAGGTTTCTCGCCCGCGTGAGAAGACTCTCGAAGTTGAGAAAGTCCACGTCGTCGGTCGTGACGTCGAGGACGTAGCCGGGGTCCCGGGTCCGCAGGACGGTCCAGGCGCCGTCTGCGACACCCGGCTCCACGAGCCGCCGAAGACGGGAGATCGTCGACTGGACGGTCACCGCGTGGGAGGGCGGCGGAGCGTCCCCCCAGACACGGTCGACGAGCACGTCGCGCGGCACGACCCTTCCGGCATCGACGAGGAGCGCTGCCAGCACGGCACGCGCGCGTGGCGGGATGCCCTCGACCCGGGCTCCCGCGTGCCACACCTCCACCGGCCCGAGGACCCGAAACGCACTGCGACTCATCGGGATCGAGGATACGGAGCCTCGCGCCGGGCCGCCCACGATTTCCGTCCGTGGATCTGGGCACGTCATGCCATTGGACGTTCTGCGCGTCGCATGGTCGGGGGCCACAAGTCATCCGCAAGTCACCCGCAAGGGGTCCCGGCCACCGTGGTGTCAACACCCACAGGAACGACCGTCGGCCACACCGACCGAGAGGAAACGTCATGAGCACCACCACGAGCACCGACCCCGCCGGTACCGGCGCCGACGGAGCAGGCGACCGTGCCACGGTCATCGCCAAGGCGAGCCACCCGAGCCGACACGTGCCGAGCGACCGCCTCCCCCTCGACGAGCTCGCCACGCGGGTCACGGGCCGACTCGTCCGTCCCGAGGACGCGGCATACGACGACCTGACCCTGCCGTTCAACCTCGCCATCCCGGTTCGGCCGCTCGCCGTCGTCGAGGTTGCGACGCCCGAGGACGTGGTCGAGGCGGTCCGCTTCGCCGGTCGTCACGGCGTCGAGATCGGCGTCCAGGCGACCGGTCACGGCGCCCGGACCGTCGACGGCGCGATCCTCGTCCACACCAGCCGCCTCGACGAGCTGACCATCCACCCGGAGGGTTGGGCTCGCGTCGGCGCCGGGGTCCGCTGGCAGCGGGTCCTCGACGAGGCGGCCCTCCACGGCCTGGCCGCCCTCGCGGGCTCGGCACCCGGGGTCGGGGTCGTGGGCTACACGACGGGCGGTGGCTTCGGTCCCGTGGCCCGCACCCACGGGCTCGCCTCCGACCACGTCCGCGCCTTCGAGGTCGTGACGGGTGACGGCGTGCTGCGGCGGGCCACCGCCGACGAGCACCCCGACCTCTTCTGGGCGCTTCGCGGTGGCAAGGGGGCGCTCGGGATCGTCACGGCCGTCGAGTTCGACCTGCTGCCGATCTCGACGATCTACGGCGGGGCGATCTGGTTCGACGCGGCCGACACGGCCGACGTACTCGAGGCCTGGCGCACGTGGTCCGAGGGCCTGCCGTCCTCCGCAACGACCTCGGTCGCGATCAAGCAACTGCCGGACGTTCCGGAGCTGCCTGCGCCGATCGCCGGCCGGATGACGATCTCGGTGCGCTTCGCCTGGACGGGCGACGTCGAGGCCGGGCGTGAGGTGTTCGCACCGATGCGGTCGGTCGCGACCGCCCTCATCGACGGCGTCGACGTCATGCCGTATGCCGCCCTGGGCGCGATCCACATGGACCCGCCGCAGGGGATGCCCGCGACCGAGGCCCACGTGCTGCTCGACTCGCTGCCCCGTGAGGCCGTCGACGCTCTCGTCGCGCTGGTCGGCCCGGGCTCGGGGTCGCCGCAGGTCGTCGTCGAGGTCCGCCAGCTCGGTGGGGCGGTGGCGGCGGGGGCTGCGCTCGCCAGCGCGGTCAGCCACCGGACGGCGCCGTACAGCCTCTTCGCCGTCGGTGTCGGCCTGCCCGGGGTCGTCGAGCAGACGAGGGAGCACGCTGCCTGGATGCTCGAGGGGATGGCGCCGTGGAGCTCGGGCCGCAGGCTCGTGAACTTCACCCAGACCGAGACGCTCGAGGAGGTCAACGCGGTCTACGACCCGCAGACCCGTACCCGTCTGGCCCAGCTCGCGGCGTACTACGACCCCCACGGCATCATCTCCGCGGCGTGGCACCTGCGGGCCAGCCGTCGGGGCTGAGCCAGTCATCCCATCCCATGACGGTCCAGGAACCCGCCGGTCCCTGGTGCCGAGGTGGCACGTGGTGTCTCGAGTGACAGGTGTGTCGCCGGGCGTGCGGGGGGCACGCCCGGTGACGCCCGAGAGGTTTCCGGGCGTCGGCCGGTGTTTCACGTGAAACACCGGCCAGCGCGTGTTTCACGTGAAACACGCTGCGGTCGCGTGACTCGCGAGACCGTGCGGGCGCTGTCCGTCCTAGAGTGGCCAGAGCGGCCCGAGTGGTCCCAGGGACGGGAGGCGACAGGATGCCCATGCCACGATCGATCACGAGGCTCAACCGGTCGGTGCTCAACAAGGGGATGGTCCGGCTCACCGGCCATGGTCCCCTCGTCGAGATCCAGCACGTCGGGCGCCGCTCGGGGCGGGTGTACCGCACTCCGCTCATGGCGTTCCGGCGTGGCGACGTGGTGACGATCGCTCTCACCTATGGCCGGCACGTCGATTGGCTCGCCAACGTCCGGGCCGCCAAGGGCTGCCGGATGCGGATGGGCCACCGGCAGTTGACCCTGGGGGCGCCGTCATCCCTGACGCGCGAGGTGGGCCTCTCGCGGATGCCTCTTCTACCGCGGATGCTGCTCCCGATCCTGCGGTGTGAGGACTACGTCGAGCTGCCGCTGATCGCGGACGTGCCTTTCACCGGCTGGTCGTGAGGGGCGGCTGGTCCTGAGGGGCGGCTGCTCCCCCGCGACCCCGTCTGGCCCGCAGCGCGGCGCCCGCAAAGGCGAGGCCCCAGGCGATGACAGCCAGACCGCCGCCCCGTCCCACGCTCCCGACCAGATCGGGATAGACGAAGCAGACCACGCCGAACCAGACCGAGGCCGCAGCCGGGGGCAGCGATGCGGTCCTCCACCCGGGCGCGCCAGCCGCCCCCGCCAGGACCGCCGTCCCCGCCGAGCCGGCAAGGGCGAGCCCGAAGGCTGCCTGCATCGGCAGGTGCATCAGGCCCCACGTCTCGTCATCGAGGATGCCGGAGCGCGCGGCCGAGATCATGTGGGCCGCATACGTCGCCGCCGTCACCGTTGCCAGGGCGACGAGGCCGACCAGCCAGGGATCGGCCCCGCGGACGGACAGTCCCCAGCCGGGGCGAGCGGACCGAGCGGCCCACAGGGCGGGCGCCACCGTCACGAGCAGGATCGCGGCGACGAGCATCTGCCCTGCGGCCGACGCCATCGCTCCGGTCAGGAGGATGGCCCCCGCGACGGCGACCACCTGCTGGGGGAACACCCGCCAGCGGGGTCGCACGACCCACAGCATCAGCGGCAGGACCACGAGCACGGTGAAGAGCAGTCCCCAGCCCGTCTCCAGCAGGTAGTGCTCGTGGAACCGCTCGTCCTGGAGGGGGACGACGAGGAGATCGACGATCCCGAAGAAGCCCACTCCCCACGCCAGCGCCGCGAGCATCGTGAGGATGCGCGCCACCACGTGCCGTTGGGGAGCGACCTCGTCGAAGGGCTCGTCCAGGTGCTGGTCCACGTGCTCGTTGGAGGCTCCGTCGTTGCGGTGCGCCGAGCTCATGCGCCCCCTCCGCGCTGGGCCACCGGGCAGGACAGGGCGAGGATCGAGGACTCTGTGACAGGGCACGTAGCCCTGGCGCGTGGCGACATGTCGGCCATTATCGGCACGGAGAAGGACCCGTCGGGTCGGTTCAGTGAATCCGGGGAGGCGTCCTTAGTGGCGGACCTGGCAGGCCGGGCACCAGTAGAGTGTCCGTCCCGCGATCTGTCCCTCCTGGACCGGGTTCGCGCACCGATGGCACGGCTCGCCCGTCCGCTTGTACACGTGGAAGCGCCGCTCGAAATGGGTGCCGAGACGTTCCCCCGTGAGCTGCCGGCTGATCTCGTCGGCGCGACCGTCCGACACGAGGTGCTCGGCCTCGGCCAGCTGGTCGTCCATCGTGAGGATCTGGGAGAACACCATCCCCAGCGGGAGGAGGTGCACGAGATCCGCCCAGATCTCCGCCCACGCCTGCGCACCCAGGGCCGACCCGGGGGTGAACGGGTCGACCGCGTGCCGCCACAGCACCTCGCACCGGTAGACGTTGCCGACACCAGCGACGACCGACCGGTCCATGAGCAGCTCGGCGATCGTCTTGCCGCTCCGCCGGATTCGTGCGGCAGCGTGGTCTGCGTCGGCTGCCGGCTCGATCGGGTCAGGACCGAGCCTGGCCTCGATGCCTTCGCGCCTCTCGTCGTCGATGAGCGCACAGATCATCGGTCCTCGCAGGTCGGCGACGTGCTCCTCCCCCACGAGCCGCAGTCGCACCGTGGGCACGGGCGTCGTGAGCGGCATACGGCTCAAGGGGAGGACGGGGAAGACGCCGATGAGTCCGAGGTGCACGTGAAGCGTGCGGTCTCCGATGACGACGACGAGGTGCTTGCCGCGGGCCTGGGCGCTCTCGAGGACCAGGCCGTCGATCTGGGCCGCGTCGGCGGCGAAGCGCCCTTGGGGGCTGGAGGCCGCGACCGGTCGGCTCACGAAGGCCCGCTCGAGACGGCGGGCGAGCGCGTGGATCGTGTGACCCTCAGGCACGGGCAGCCCCTGCGCCCACGCGCTTCGTCAGCGCTGGTCCTCCAGGCCCATGATCCCGAGGATCCGGCGCAGGTCCTCCATCGACGCGAACTCGACGGTGATCTTGCCCTTGCGCTGACCGAGCGCGATGTTGACGCGCGTCTCGAGGTGGTCGGCAAGCCCGGACGTGAAGTGGTCGAGCTGCGGGTGCCGGCTTCCGGCGCGCGGGCGCCGGGGCTTGACGGGAGTCCCGGCCTCGCCGAGGGCAACGAGCTCCTCGACGGTCCGGACCGACAGCCCCTCGGCGACGATCCGCTGGGCCATCCGCTCCATGGCCGCCCCGTCGCTGAGTCCGAGCAGGGCACGGGCGTGCCCGGCGCTCAGCACGCCCGCAGCGACGCGCCGCTGGACGAGCGGGGGGAGCTTGAGCAGGCGGAGCGTGTTGGAGATCTGGGGACGGGACCGACCGATGCGGCCCGCGAGCTCCTCATGGGAGCACCCGAAGTCGGTGAGCAGCTGCTGGTATGCCGCCGCCTCCTCGAGAGGGTTGAGCTGGCTTCGGTGGAGGTTCTCCAGGAGAGCATCCCGCAGGAGGTCGTCGTCGTGCGTCTCCTTGATGATGGCTGGGACGACGTCGAGGCCGGCCACCTCGGAGGCACGCCACCGCCGCTCACCCATGATCAGCTCGTAGCGCTTGCCGTCGGCCTCCTCGAGCTGCTCGACAGGGATGCGCCGGACGACGACCGGCTGGAGGACGCCGATCTCCTTGATCGAGTGGACGAGCTCGGCCAGCTCGTCCTCGTCGAAGACCGTGCGCGGCTGCTTCGGGTTGGGCCGGATCGCGGAGATCTCGATCTCGGCGAACTCCGCGCCGGGGACGGGGGCGAGCTCCGTGTCGCCGGCGACGGCCGGCTCTGCACGTCCCGCCGGGGCGCCGGGCTCGGCATCCCCGGGCGCCGCACGGGGTCCGACGTTCGTGTCCGTTGGAGTGGCTTCGCCCGGGGCGCCTCCGCCGGGGACCGCCTGCTTCTGCTCGGCGAAGAACACGTCGACGGGTCGGCCGCCGGTGCCCGCCGGTGCACTCGGGATCAGGGCCCCCAGGCCTCGGCCCAGTGCTCGACGCTTCTCCGCCATGGTCAACCCCTCAAACTGAAGGACGCGGCCATCGCGTCCGGCGCCCAGTCTATGCGCCCGGCACGGCCAACCGTTTCACGTGAAACGGGAGGGGTCGGGCGGTTCTCGCCGTGCCGCACCCTTGAGCGTTTCACGTGAAACCGCTCGGGGGCAGGCTCCCTCGCGGAACCGTGTTTCACGTGAAACACCGCGGCCGTGGCGTCGCGGGCGAGATTCCTTTGGGCGAGGTCCGTGCACCCACTGATCGGCGTGGAACCTCCCAGGAGCAGGCTTCTCACGGACTTGGTGTTTCACGTGAAACGGGACCGGCGCCTCGTGGCGGCCGGTCCCGTTGTCACGCTGTCCCAGCCTCTCGCAGCAGCTGCGGAGGAGTCGGCTGGGTCTGGTCAGTCGGTGATGCCGGCTCCCCGGTCGGCGATCTCGCTGGCCGCCTCGAGATAGGCCAACGCACCGCTGCTTGTCGGGTCATAGGTCATGACGGTCTCCCCGAAGCTCGGCGCCTCGGAGACGCGCACCGACCGAGGGACCGTAGTCCGGAGCACCTGCTGCGGGAAGTGCTCGCGCACCTCGTCGGCGACCTGGGCAGAGAGCCGGGTCCGCCCGTCGTACATCGTCAGCAGGATCGTCGACACGTGGAGCGGCGGGTTGAGGTGGGCGCGGATCAGCTCGATGTTCTTGAGCAGCTGCGAGAGGCCCTCGAGGGCGTAGTACTCGCACTGGATCGGGATGAAGACCTCGCTCGCCGCGACCATCGCGTTGACGGTGAGCAGTCCAAGGCTGGGCGGGCAGTCGATGAGGATGTAGTCGTAGGCGTGACCGGTCGCCTCCGCCTCGGCGATCGCCTTCTGGAGGCGCGACTCCCGGGCGACGAGACTGACGAGCTCGATCTCGGCCCCGGCCAGGTCGATCGTCGCGGGAGCGCAGAAGAGGTTCTCGACCGTCGTGCAGGGCTGGACGACGTCGAGCAGTGGCGTGCCGTCGACGAGCACGTCGTAGATCGAGGGCACGTCGGCGTGGTGGTCGATCCCGAGCGCGGTGCTCGCGTTGCCCTGGGGGTCGAGGTCGACGACGAGGACCGTGAGGCCACCCTGGGCCATGGCAGCCGCGACGTTGACGGTGGTCGTCGTCTTGCCGACACCACCCTTCTGGTTGGCGACGGTGAGGATGCGGGGCTGCAGCGGCTTGGGCAGCTCCCGCCCCGTCAGCTGGATCCGGCGGCGGGCGTTCTCAGCCAGCTCGCGGGCCAGTGGTGTGTCGTCGCCGGCGGTGGGGATCGCCGAGGCGAGCTCCTCACGGTCGAACGCCTCACGTGATACCGGAGCCACGTCCAGTCCGTCATCCACAGCATTGTCCCCAAGCCCCGCCGGGTCTGATTCCCGCACGGATCGAGTCGATTCGGCACTCACATCCACATCTCTGTCCACAGGTCCTTCGCGGTGGTCCGCCGAGCCCTGTGAACCGCTGACGGCCATCCTCCCAGCAGTCTCCGACGGTCGAGCCACTGCCTCTGAAGGCTCGCCGTCGACCAGCTCTCCGGGGCTGTCCGGCACGTCGTGCCTCCCCGACTCCGACTGACCCGGGGTGGCCTCGTCGGCATCTGGTGCCCCGGCCTCGTCGGGAACCGCGGTGCCGGGCACCACCTGTTCGGTGTCAGCGGCTGCGGCGTGAGCCGCCGCGGCCCCGGAGGCGGCAGTGGTCGATCGAGACGCGGAGCCGCCGACCCAGCCGAGCCGCTGACGTTCGCGACTCGGTGCAGGCTCATCCAACCAGCCGAGATCGGACATCATCATGTCGACTCCACCTCCGGGTCTCTCGGCACCTGCGCTCGACGGCCGTCGCTCGACAGGCACCTGCGGATCGGTCTCGACACGATCATGTAGGACGCGGCGTCCGAGTGCTCGGCGGCAGGCCGCCCGATCGCGAACCTCGTGGCCGATCCGCCCGACGGCGTGCCGACCCCGCGCTGCTCGGACCCCGGGCGCGGAACCTCCGGCGGTCGAGCGTCGCCCCGATGGTCAGGCGCAGGACCGTCGTCGGCTCCTCGATGACCCCGACGCCGTACACGTCGACCCCGGCGTCGGCGACCCCCATCCGCGTCAGTGCGGTCCGGTGCTCCTCGAGCTCCGCCGCCGCCCTCGACCCCTTCAGGGCGAGCAGGCTTCCGTGGGGACTGAGGAGCGGGAGGGTCCACTCGGCGAGCTGGACGATGCCCGACACCGCGCGGGCGGTGACCCAGGGGGCGCTCAGCCGGTCCCACATCGACTCGGCCCGCGCGGTGTGGACCGTCACGTTGTCGAGCCCGAGCTGGGCGACGGTGCCGGACAGCCAACCGGTACGCCTGGCCAGCGGCTCGACGAGGTGCAGCTCGAGCTCCGGGCGGGCGATGGCGAGGGCGAGTCCGGGCAGGCCGGCACCTGACCCCACGTCGATGACGCGCTGCGTCTCACCGGTTCGTGGGATCGCCAGATGTGCGACAGCGCAGTTGAGGACGTGACGGTCCCACAGGCGCGGTGCCTCACGCGGGCCGATCAAGCCATGGGTGATCCCGGTGTCGGCGAGGATGGCAACGAACTGCTCGGCGAGCTCGAGACGGGGACCGAAGATGACGCCCGCGACCTCCGGCGTCGCGGGCGGCCCTTCCAACGCCCGAGCGGCGTCCGGCTCGCCACCCGTCGGCGCAGGCTGCTGCGACGAGCTGTCACTCGGTCGGTCGGACACTCTCGTCTCCTCGTTCAGTTCGGGCCTGGTGGATGGTGCCGCATACGCGTCAGGGCCGTGTTTCACGTGAAACACGGCCCTGACCGTGGTTCATGACGGGAGGATGACGATGTGCCGGTTCGGGTCGACACCCTCGGACTCGGACACGAGCCCGGCGGCGGCGACCTCGTCGTGGACGACCTTCCGCTCGAACGCCGACATCGGCTCGAGGGACTGCCTCTGGCCCGTCTCCTTGACCTGCGAGATCGCCTTGGCGGCCATCTCGACGAGGGTGGCACGTCGCGCGGCCCGGTGGCCGGCGATGTCGAGCATGAGGCGGCTCCGCTCCCCGGTCTCTGCCTGCACCGCGAGACGGGTCAGCTCCTGGAGGGCCTCGAGCACGCGGCCGTCCTGGCCGACCAGACGCCGCGGAACCCGGCCCTCCTCGGAGTCGACGATCGCGACGGCCGCGCGGTCACCGTCGACGTCGACGTCGATGTCGCCATCGAGATCAGCGATGTCGAGCAAGGTCTCGAGGAAGTCCGCCGCGATCTCGCCCTCACGCTCGAGCTGGCGCAGCCGCGCCCGCCTGTCGGCCTTGGGTGCTGTCGCGTGCGCCTCGCCGGCCTCGGCTCCGTCGGTCACCTCGTCGCCCGGCTCGTCGCCCGCGTCCTCGACCTCGGCAACCTCGCCGACCCGGTCGGTCATCTCGTCGGTGGTCTCCTCGGGCATCTCGTCGGTCGACCGGTCGGTCGCGTCATCGGCCATGCCGCCCGGAGCGGCCTCGCCGGCCTCACCCCGGGGCTGCTCGTCCTCCGCGGCGACGTGCGTCGCGTTGGTGTCGCTCATCAGTGTGCTCCTTCATTCACAAGCCATCCACATCATGTGGACAACTCGTGTTGTCGCAGGTCAGGTGCCCTAAGGCGGTGTGGAAAGAGAGGTGGAGAGCGCGTCAGCGCTTCTTCGACGGCGGGTTCTTGGCCCGCTTCTTGCCCTTGGGCTGCTGGCGCTGACCCGACTTCGGAGCGTCGTCGGGAACCGTGGCGTCGTCGGCGACCAGACCGGGGACGACGAGCTCCTTGGGCGCCTTGCCCTTGCGCTTCAGGCGGTCACGCTGCGCCTGCTCCGCGGCCGAGCCGGGCGCCGGCATGTTGCGGATGACGTAGAACTGCTGGCCCATCGTCCACAGGTTGGTGGTGAGCCAGTAGATGAGCACACCGATCGGGAAGTTGATGCCGGAGATCGCGAAGAAGAGCGGCATCAGGTAGAGCAGCACCTTCTGCTGCTTCGCGAAGGGGTTGTCGAGCGCAGCCGCGGGCATGTTCTTGCGCATCAGCTGGTGCTGCGTCGTGAACGTCGTGGCCGACATCAGGATGATGAGGACGGCCGTCAGGATCTGGACGTTGAGGTTGCCGTTCGCGTGGACGAAGGTGTCGGAGAGCTTGGCGCCGAAGATCGTCGAGCTCTCGATCGTCTGCGCGACCTCCTGGGTGATCGGCCCGATCGGCGGCGCCTTGCCCTCCGCCTGCGCCTTGAGGTTGTTGAGCAGCTGGAAGAGCGCGAAGAAGAACGGGCTCTGGATGAGGATGGGCAGGCAGCTGCTGAACGGGTTGGTCCCCGTGCGGCGGTAGAGATCCATGATCTCGGCCTGCTGGGCCTTCTGCGACTCAGGGTCGCGCTTGCCCTTGTACTTCTTCTGGATCTTCTGCATCTCGGGCTGGATGAGCTGCATCCGGCGGGAGGAGTGGATCTGCCTCACGAAGAGGGGGATGAGCATGAGCCGGACGACGACCGTCAGGCCGACGATCGACAGGGCCCAGGCCCAGCCGGCCCAGGCTCCGGTCAGCCCCAGGGTCTCGAAGAACCAGTGCCAGCCGTACATGACCCAGGCTTCCCCGAGCTTGATCGGGTAGAGCAGGGTTTGTAGAAAATCTCCCACGTGTGTCCTCTGGGCTCTGGTGGGCGGGGGTCGTGCCGCTCACCGCTGATCGGCAATCGAGTATGCCGGGTGGTCAGGTCGTGTGGTCGTGCGCGGGTGGGCCGTTCCTCGGGTGGTCGTGCACGTGCTCGTGCGTGAGGCCGGGCGTCACGGCTCCGGATGGGCCGGCCGCGCCGCCCTCGACATCGGACGGGTCCGGGCCTGCCTCGGGATCCTCCCGGGGCCGGAAGTCCTCGGGCCGCACGTCGTTGCGGGTCTCCCACGTCAGCGGCACCTCGTCGACGCCCCCGGGGGTCCACGGGTGGCAGCGACCGAGGCGCCGCGCCGCGAGCCAGCCCCCGCGAAGGGGGCCGAATCGCTGGAGGGCCGTCACGGCATACGCGGAGCAGCTCGGGTAGAAGCGGCAGGTCGGCGGTCGGAGCGGTGAGACGAACCGCTGGTAGAGCCGGACGGCGAGCACGAGGGGCGCCGACAGCAGCTCGTTGACGGTCATCGTCATCGCGACCTCACCCGGGTCGCCTTCTCGAGCTGGCGCGCCATGGCGTCGTCGAGCTCGGCGAACGTCGCGTCCGCGGCCGCGGGGTTGGCCCGCACGACGAGGTCGTAGCCGGCCGGTATGCCGCTCAGCCGGGCGGCCGCGATGGCGCGGAGCCGGCGCTTGGTGCGGTTGCGCACGACCGCGTTGCCGACGGCTTTGGACACAACAAGACCGACGCGCGGCGGAAGATCCGCACGCGCATCGGTCCGGTTGGCATGCACGACGATGAGTCGCCCGCCTGCTCTGCTGGAGCCTGGCCCGCGGACTGCCGACGCGAAGTCCGCGCTCTCACGCAGACGGTGACGTGCCGGCAGCACGTCGGGACCTCAGTGGCCTCAGGCGGAGAGCTCGGCGCGGCCCTTGCGACGGCGGGCGGCGAGGATGGCGCGGCCGGCACGCGTGCGCATGCGCAGGCGGAAGCCGTGCGTCTTGGCGCGGCGACGGTTGTTCGGCTGGAAGGTGCGCTTGCTCACGAGGATCTCCGTAGGTTGCGGGTGCCGGGCCGGGGCAGGCTCCCGTTGGTGGGGCTGGTCTGTGGCGTGGTCGTCGTCGACCGCAATCGGCAAGCCCGTGGAGTCCGCCGGACCGGTGACCCAGACTGGGTCGGCCGATCGGGAGCCATGGGCATGCGAAGACGGTCGCAGACACGCTCGGTCCACGATACGGGAGCGGTCGAAGGAGGGTCAAACCGACGGGGCGCCGTGGCAGAAGCACCGAAAAGGGTCATCGTCCTGCCAATCGAACCGGATGCAAGACGACACGCCGATGTAGGCCGCCATTACCCCGCTCGCAGGTTGTCACGGCCCACCGAGGGTTGTAGTTTTCGTCTCTCACGCCTGCGGTCGCCGACTGTGCACAGGGTGTGGACAAACATGTGGACAACAGGGCAGGGTGCACCACGACATGGCGTGCGCCCGGGGGCGCCGCTCCGATGGACGCGGGCGCAGGCTGACGCAGTCAGGGACAGGTGACCAGGTGACGGACGGGGACGTCGACTACGGACGGATCTGGCAGCAGACGCTCGGCACCCTCGACTCCGTCGGGCTCTCCTCGCAGGAGCGGGCGTTCGTCCGTCTCTGCCGCCTCGTCGGGGTGCTCGACCAGACGGCGCTCGTCAAGGCGCCGAACGCCTTCACCAAGGACTTCCTCGAGACGCGGGTGCGCGAGCAGGTCGTCAGGGCCCTGACCGATCACCTGCGCCACCCGGTGCAGCTCGCGGTCTCGGTCGACGAGAGCCTCGAGACCGACCTCGGCCTCATCACCGACGAGCCCGCCGGCCAGCCGGCGCTGTCCGACCGGTCGCGGCTCGGGATGTCCGTCTCTCCTCTCGGCATGCCGATGCCGGGTTCCATCGGCTCGGTCGGTTCAGTCGGCTCGGGCATCCCGCTCGCGCCGCCCGAGCCGATCCAGACCCGGCTGACCGTGCAGGGGGGCTTCGTCCGCAACCCGCTCAAGGACCTGGAGGAGAGCGCGCCGGCCCTCAACGGCGCCGACCTCGACGACCCGGGCCACCCGCTGTCCGGCGGCGAGAGCGGCCCGCTGCGCCAGCAGCGCATCGAGCCGCCGTCGACCGGTGACACCCGCCTCAACCCGAAGTACACCTTCGACACCTTCGTCATCGGGGCGAGCAACCGCTTCGCCCACGCGGCGGCGGTCGCGGTCGCCGAGGCGCCCGCCAAGGCGTACAACCCCCTCTTCGTCTACGGCGAGTCGGGACTCGGCAAGACGCACCTGCTCCACGCGATCGGGCACTACGCGCGGACGATGTTCCCCAACGTGCGGGTCCGCTACGTGAACTCCGAGGAGTTCACCAACGACTTCATCAACAGCATCCGCGACGACAAGGCGAGCGCGTTCCAGAGCCGCTATCGCAATGTCGACGTGCTCCTCATCGACGACATCCAGTTCCTCCAGGGCAAGCTGCAGACCCAGGAGGAGTTCTTCCACACGTTCAACACGCTCCACAACGCCAACAAGCAGATCGTCATCACGAGCGACCTGCCACCGAAGGAGCTGTCGGGCTTCGAGGACCGGATGCGCACCCGCTTCGAGTCGGGGCTGCTCACCGACGTCCAGCCGCCCGACCTCGAGACCCGCATCGCGATCCTGCGCAAGAAGGCGATCCAGGACCGGATGTCCGTGCCCGACGACGTCCTCGAGTACATCGCGACCAACTTCAGCACCAACATCCGCGAGCTCGAGGGTGCGCTCATCCGGGTCACCGCCTTCAGCAACCTCAACCGCCAGGCCGTCGACCTGCCGCTCGCCGAGATCGTCCTCAAGGACGTCCTGCCCAACGAGACGCCCAACCAGGTGACAGCGGCGACGATCATGGCCGTCACCGCGGCCTACTACGCCGTGACGATGGAGGACCTCTGCGGCTCCTCCCGCTCGCGCCAGCTCGTGACCGCCCGGCAGATCGCGATGTATCTCTGCCGGGAGATGACCGACCTGTCCCTGCCGAAGATCGGGCAGCACTTCGGTGGCCGCGACCACACGACGGTCATGCACGCCGACCGCAAGATCCGTGAGCTCATGGGCGAGCGGCGCGCCATCTACAACCAGGTCACCGAGCTGACCAACCGGATCCGCCAGCAGTCCCACTGAGACGCGCTGGCTGAGACGCAGCGGGCCGGGACCGCGCGTCGGCGCGGACCCGGCCCGGCGGCATACGACCTCGGGCGTATGCCGCTCACCGCGCGAGCGCGGCGACCGTCTCCTTGAGTGCCACGTCCCACGGCGTCGGGGCGAGGCCGAAGGTGCTCTCGGTGTGCGACGAGTCGAGCACGTAGGGCCGCTCGAACTGGTGGCGCGTCTCGCGCATCTCGCGCAGGAAGGGGACGACCGTGCCGAGCGCCGTCCCGATCGGGCGCGGGAGGACCCGGACTCGAGGGGTGGGCCGGCCGAGGAGGTCGGCGATGTCGGCGGCGGCCTCCTGCATCGTGCGCGGTGCCACGGTCGGGACGTGCCAGACCTGTCCCCAGCTCCGGTCGTCGGTGGCGAGAGTCGCGGCGAGCGCGCCCACGTCGTCCTGGTAGGTCCACGAGTGGGGAGCGGTAGCCCGGCCGACGGGCAGGAAGACGCGTCCCTTGGCCACCTGCAGGACGAGCTCGTTGAGCCACGACGTGCGCGGCGTCGCGAGGGGCCCGAAGTAGTCGCTTCCGCGCAGCTCGGTCGCCCGGACGCGGCCGGCCTCGTGGGCCGCGAGCGCGTCCTGCCACATCCGCGCCCGGATCTGCCCCTTGTGGCCGGTCGTGCTCATCGGGCTGTCCTCGCGCATCGGGGCGTCGACCTCTCCGTAGACGTAGAGGTTGCCGACGGTGACGAGCCCTGCACCCGAGTGCTCCGCCGCGGTGAGGACGGCAGCCGCGACCGGCGGCCAGTCCCGGTCCCACGTCGCGTAGGAGGGCGGGTTGACGGCGTTGACGATGCTCGCGGCGCCTCGGGCCAGGCGGGTGATGGCCTCGGCGTCGGCCGCGTCGACGGCGACGACGTCGACGGCCTCCGTCCCGCCGGGGACGGTCTCCCAGGGCCGGTCCCGCACGACGCCGGAGCGCGAGGCGAGGGTGACGGTGTCGCCGCGCGCGACGAGGTGGGTCGTGGTCGAACGGCCGACGCCGCCGGCACCGAGGACGAGGTGGTGGGCCATGGTCTGCTCCTTCGTAGATGTGAGCACTGCTCTTGTTTCCAGCATGGACCTTGTCGGCGACAATTTCAAGAGCAGTGCTCACATTTCTTCCTCGTGGGCCCCCTCCGTGTGGCACGCTCATGACATGACGACGGAAGAGACGGCCCGGCCCGTGCTCGGCAAGCGTGCCCGGCAGCGCCAGGCCATCGAGTCGGAGATCCTGCGCGTGGCCCGTGAGCACCTGGCGACCGAGGGGGCCGCAGCGCTCAGCCTGCGCGCCATCGCCCGCGACCTCGGGATGGTGTCGTCGGGGATCTACCGCTACGTCGAGAGCCGCGACGAGCTCCTGACCCGGCTCATCGTCGACGCCTACACGTCCCTCGCCGAGACGGTCCACGACGCGCATGATCAGGTCGAGCCTGCGGACCTCACCGGGCGCTGGGACGCGATCGGCAACGGACTGCGCTCGTGGGCCATCGCACACCCCCACGACTTCGCTCTCCTGTACGGCTCACCCGTCCCCGACTACACCGCACCGGCCGACCGCACGACCCAGGCCGGGACCGCGGTCCTCGTGGTGCTCCTGCGGCTGCTCGACGACGTCGACCGAGCCGGGCGCCTCGCGTCGCCGCCCGCGGGTCTCGAGGAGTCCCTGGCCACCGCGGCCCTGGGCCCGATGCTGTCCGACGACTTCTTCGCGGGCACGGGGATCGACGCGACGGCGCTGGCCCAGGGCCTCGCCGCCTGGACGCTCCTGCTCGGAGCCGTGACGAGCGAGGTGTTCGAACAGCTCGGCCCCCTCCCCGATGCCGAGGGACTGTTCGCCTGCCTGCTCGTGTCGGCGAGTGGGCTCTTCATCGACGCCGACTGAGCAACCGCACGTCCACATTCGTCCACAGGCACTCCACACCTGTGTGCACAGCGTGACCGTCCCGTGACAGACGTGATGGGGGCACCTCAGACCCGTTGTCCACCGCCTGTGGACAACCCTGTGGAGGACTAGTCACCAGTTGTCCACAGGCGGGCGGGGTTCCGAAAAGCCCGAATTGAGCGCCTTCCCGGGTTTGTCCACAGACACCTGTGGATGATTGTGGAAAAGGCAACGAAACCTGCGGACAATGCCCACATCGACTGTGAGGACGGTGTGCACGCCGCTCCGCCGTCCACAGTCGGGGTCCGCAGACTGTGGACTTGTCCCCAGCCCGCAGATCCGGCGCCACGCGAGCTGACCTGCGCTGATCTGCGCTGTCCACATGATCCACACCACCTACGACCATGACGAGTCCCTCAACCATCGCGAGGGCCCCGACTACGAGGGTCGGACGATGCCGTCGGTCCGACCCCGGGACAATGGGGAGGTCGGTCACCCCATCGGTAGCCCGGAGTCTGGTGGTGCCTGTCGCCGCCAAGGACTAGTGTCTGAGCCCCAATGACCTACGTCCTGAGGTGAGAGCGCCGTGAAGTTTCGGGTTGAGCGTGACGTCCTGGCCGAGGCCGTGACCTGGGTGGCCAGAGGCCTCCCCGCTCGACCGCCCGTCCCCGTGCTCGCCGGCGTCCTCCTCGAGGCAGCCGAGGAGGGCACCCTCACCCTCTCCGCCTTCGACTACGAGGTCTCCGCCCGCATCACCATCCCGGCCGACGTCGCCGAGGGCGGCCAGGTCCTCGTCCTCGGCAGGCTCCTTGCCGACATCTCCCGCAACCTGCCCAACAAGCCGATCGACATCAGCACCGACGGCACCAAGGTGACGGTCACGTGCGGCTCGTCGCGGTTCAGCCTCCGCGAGATGCCGGTCTCCGACTACCCGACGCTGCCGGCCTCGCCCGAGGCGAGCGGGACCATCGCCGGCGACGTCTTCACGCAGGCCGTCGCGCAGGTGTCCGTCGCGGCCGACAAGGGCGACACCCTGCCGATCCTCACGGGTGTCCGCATGGAGATCGAGGGCGACAAGGTCACCCTCCTCGCGACCGACCGCTACCGCCTCGCGATGCGCGAGCTGACCTGGAGCCCCGGCACCCCCGACGCGAGCCACATCGCGCTCATCCCGGCCCGCCAGCTCTCCGAGACCGCCAAGGCGCTCGGGGCGTCCGGCTCCGTCGAGCTGGCCCTCGGTCCGGGGTCCGACGGGCTCATCGGGTTCGAGGCCGGCCGTCGCCGCACGACCACGCGCCTGCTCGACGGCGAGTACCCCAAGGTCACCTCGATCTTCCCGACCTCCGTCGACACCGAGGCCGTCATCGAGACCGCCGCGCTCGAGGAGGCCGTCAAGCGCGTCGCTCTCGTCGCAGAGCGCAACACCCCGGTCCTGCTCAAGTTCACCGACGGCCAGGTGTCGATCGAGGCGGGCACCGGCGACGACGCCCAGGCCTCCGAGGCCGTCGAGTCGACCCTCACGGGCCCGGAGATCCAGATCGCGTTCAACCCGCAGTTCCTCCTCGACGGGCTCCACGCGGTCGGCACCCCGTGGAGCCGGCTGTCCTTCACCCAGCCGAGCCGTCCTGCCGTCCTCAGTGGGCAGCCCGAGGCCGACAGCGACGCCGACACCTCCTACCGTTACGTCCTCATGCCGGTCCGCTTCGCCAGCTGACCACTCGGCGGCCCCTCGCCCGCCGGCGGCTGCCGGATGCAGCGCCCGACACGTATGCCGCCGGGCTGGGCTAGCCTCGAACCACGCTTCTCCCCCACCTCCGTAGGAAGGCTCCCGACATGCAGCTCGGTCTCATCGGTCTCGGCAAGATGGGCGGCAACATGCGCGAGCGGCTGCGTCGCGCCGACCACGAGGTCATCGGCTTCGACCACAACCGCGAGGTCGCCGACGTCGGCTCCCTCGAGGAGCTCGTCCAGGCGCTCAAGGCCCCGCGCGTCGTGTGGGTCATGGTCCCCTCCGGCGACCCGACCCGGCAGACCGTTGCCGCCCTGGCCGACCTGCTCGAGCCGGGCGACCTCGTCATCGACGGCGGCAACTCCCGCTTCACCGACGACTTCGCCAACGCCGAGCTGCTCGGCGCCAAGGACATCGGCTACGTCGACTGTGGCGTGAGCGGCGGCATCTGGGGTCTCGACAACGGCTACGGCCTGATGTGCGGCGGCGACGAGAAGTGGGTCGAGCGCGCCATGCCGATCTTCGACGCGCTCCGTCCTGAGGGCCCCCGTGACGAGGGGTTCGTCCATGCCGGCGCGGTCGGGGCCGGGCACTACACCAAGATGGTCCACAACGGCATCGAGTACGGCCTCATGGCGGCCTACGCCGAGGGCTACGAGCTGCTCGAGAAGAAGGACATCGTCACCGACGTCCCGGGCGCCTTCAAGGCATGGAGCCGCGGCACGGTCGTGCGCTCCTGGCTGCTCGACCTCATGGTCGACGCGCTCGAGAAGAACCCCCACCTCGACGGTGTCTCCGACTACACCGTCGACTCGGGTGAGGGCCGCTGGACCGTCGAGGAGGCCATCGCGCTGTCCGTGCCGATGCCGGTCATCTCCGCGTCGCTCTTCGCCCGTTTCGCCTCCCGACAGCAGACCTCGCCCACGATGCAGGCGGTCGCCGCGCTCCGTGGGGAGTTCGGCGGACACCAGGTCATGACCGTCGAGGAGGGCGAGGCCCTGCGCCGGGGCGAGGGGCCCACCACGCTGCACGAGGTCCGTCAGACCCGTGAGTCCGCAGAGGGCTCGCCCACTCCCGCGGCTGCGGCCTCGCAGGGGCGTGCGGCCGCCGACGCCGGCCCTTCCTCCGGCACGGGGTCGACCGGCGGGAGCGGCTCCGGCGGCGCCGCCGACGCCGGGCCCACGTCCGGCACCGGCGAGACCTCCTGACGGGCGGCTGCCTGTCCTGACCCGTCCGTGTACGTCCGTCACCTCACCCTCAAGGACTTCCGGAGCTACCCCAGCGCCGAGCTCGCGCTGACGCAGGGGGTCACGACTCTCGTCGGGCTCAACGGGCAGGGGAAGACCAACCTCGTCGAGGCCGTCGGCTACCTCGCGACCCTCGGTTCCCACCGGGTCGCCACGGACCAGCCGCTCGTGCGCTTCGGCGCAGCCCAGGCCATCGTGCGCGGAGCCGTCGTCCGCGACCACCGCGAGACGATGGTCGAGCTCGAGATCACGCCGGGTCGCGCCAACCGGGCCCGGCTCGGCCGCTCGCCCGTGGCCCGCCCTCGCGACGTGCTCGGAACGCTGCGCACGGTCCTCTTCGCCCCGGAGGACCTCTCCCTCGTCAAGGGCGACCCGTCGGAGCGCCGCCGCTTCCTCGATGACCTGCTCGTCCAGCGCCAGCCGCGCTGGTCGGGCGTGCGGTCCGACTACGACAAGATCGTCAAGCAGCGCAACGCCCTGCTCAAGTCGGCGGCGTCCGTCCTGCGCAAGGGCCGCGGCGCCCCCCGGCGGCCTCGGCCCGGTGACGAGCCGGTCGACGAGGCCCGGGCCGCGGCGCTGCACACCCTCGACGTGTGGAACGACCACCTGGCGACCGTCGGGTCCCAGCTGCTCTATGCGCGGCTGCGTCTGCTGCGCGATCTCGTCCCCGACCTCGCCGAGTGCTACGACGCCGTCAGCGCCGCGAGCTCCAACGCCCGCGCGACCTACCGCAGCTCCCTCCACGAGTCGCTCGCCGCCCGCATCGGCGCCGGCGAGGTGCCTGACGTCGACGCCTTGCGCCAGGGCGTCCTCGACACGCTCGCCGAGGTGCGGGCGACCGAGATCGAGCGCGGGGTGTCCCTCGTCGGGCCGCACCGCGACGACGTCGTCCTCAGCCTCGGCGACCTGCCCGCGAAGGGGTACGCCAGCCACGGCGAGTCCTGGTCGTTCGCGCTGGGACTCAAGCTCGCGGCATACCGGCTGCTCCGACGCGACCTCGGGGACGACCCGGTGCTTGTGCTCGACGACGTCTTCGCCGAGCTCGACTCGGGCCGGCGCGACCGCCTCGCGGGGCTCATCGCCGACTGCGAGCAGGTCCTCATCACGGCGGCCGTCGGCGCCGATGTCCCCGACGTGCTGCGCGAGCAGGGCATGACGTATGCCGTGGAGCTCGGCGAGGTGCACCCCCTGACCCCCCAGCCCGTGCCCTCCCCCTCCCAGCCCGTGCCCTCCCCCTCCGCTCCCCGCGAACCGAACGCGGTGTTCGGTTCTGAAAGCGGTGGTATACCGGTGAGTTCGGAAACGAACGCTGCGTTCACCTCGCAGGTGGGGGAGCAGGAGGGGGAGCAGGAGGGGGAGCAGGATGAGGGGTCGGGACGGTGAGTGAGCCGCCGAGCGACCCGACCGTGCCTTCGGACGCCGGCCCGGGAGAGCCGGACGCGGTCGCCGGGGCTGTCGAGCCGGGCGAGACCACGGAGCCGGCCGCGTCCGACGAGGAGACGCGGATCGCGGATGCCGCCGCGTCCGCTCTCGCTCGTGCCCGCGCGGCTGCGGCGGCGAAGGGGCTCCGCCCGGGCATGAGGCCGCTCAAGCGGCGCCGTCCCATCGGCCAGGCGCCGGTGCTGTCGGGCTCGGCCCGCGACGGCCGCGACCCGGCCCTGCTCGGCGACCAGCTCGACCGCCTGCTCCTCGATCGCGGCTGGAAGGTCGATGTCGCCGTAGGGTCGGTCATGGGCCGCTGGGGCGAGATCGTCGGTCCCGACATCGCCTCGCACGTCCAACCGCTCACCTTCGCCGAGGGGATCCTCACGGTGCGGGCCGACTCGACCGCCTGGGCGACCCAGATGCGCCTGCTCACGTCCTCGGTCCTCGCCCGCGTCGACGAGGAGATCGGCGCGGGTGCGGTTACCGAGCTCAAGGTCCTCGGGCCGAGCGCACCGTCGTGGAACCGCGGCCCACGCCGCTCGCCGGACTCCCGCGGTCCTCGCGACACGTACGGCTGACGCCCACGGCCGTCGCGCTGAGTCCTCGTGCCGGCAGCCCGGCGAGCCGGGATCGGCCAGGGTTTCGGCGGGCAGCTGTCGGTCCCGGGTCGCAGACTGTGGCCATGACCCAGCACCGGTGCACGATCATCCCGCCCTACATGCTCGAGGCCATGCTCCAGGGCGATGACGAGCACCTTGCCGGCCACGCCCGCGACGCGCTCGACCTCGACCGCGAGGTGCGCCGGGCCCGCCGGACTCGCACCGCGGCGCCCACGGCCGCGCCGACGCCCCC
>NZ_AWSA01000030.1 GCF_000576595.1 Intrasporangium oryzae NRRL B-24470
GACCGTCCGTCGTACAACCGTGACGACCGCCCCTCGTTCAAGCGTGATGACCGCGGCGAGCGCGGCTACCAGCGTCGCGATGACCGCCCGTCGTACAACCGCGACGACCGCCCGTCGTTCAAGCGTGATGACCGCGGCGAGCGCGGCTACCAGCGTCGCGATGACCGCCCGTCGTTCAAGCGTGACGACCGCGGAGACCGCGGGTACCAGCGTCGTGACGAGCGTCCCTCGTACAACCGTGACGACCGTGGCTTCGGCGGCGCCGTCTCCTTCGAGGACGCCGAGGCCGAGCGCCTCGAGGCCGACACCTGGACCAAGTCGACGCGCAAGGACGTCTCGGACGGACCGGTCGCGGTCGCCGAGGACAACGGTTTCGCCGCGCTCGGCCTGCCCGAGAACGTCGTGGAGCGGCTCGCCCGCGAAGGCATCACCCAGCCCTTCCCGATCCAGACGGCGACCATCCCCGACGCGCTCGCCGGCAAGGACGTCCTCGGCCGCGGCCAGACGGGTTCCGGCAAGACCCTCGCCTTCGGGCTGCCCGTCATCGCCCGCCTGCTCGAGGCCGGCCGTCGGCGCGCGCCGCGGCGGCCGCACGCACTGATCCTCACGCCGACGCGTGAGCTGGCGATGCAGATCTCCGACGCGCTCGAGCCGCTCGTGCACGTCGCCGGGCTGCGCCACAAGCTCGTCGCCGGTGGCCTCAGCTACACGACGCAGATCAACGCGCTCAACAAGGGCGTCGACATCCTCATCGCCACCCCGGGCCGGCTCAACGACCTGCTCGAGCGCGGCGCCGTCGAGATGGACGACATCGCGATCACCGTCCTCGACGAGGCCGACCACATGGCAGAGATGGGCTTCATGGCGGAGATCACGACGACCCTCGAGCGGATCCCGGCCGACGGCCAGCGGCTGCTCTTCTCGGCGACGCTCGACCGCGGGATCGACGACATCGTCGCCCGCTACCTGACCGACCCGGTCGTCCACTCGACCGACGACGCGACGGCCTCGGTCGAGACGATGGAGCACCACGTCCTGCTCATCGACCCGCAGCACAAGAAGGTCATCACCGCCGAGGTGGCGAACCGGGAGGGGCGGACCGTCGTCTTCTGCCGCACCAAGCTCGGCGCGGACCGCATCGCCAGCCAGCTGCGCGAGCAGGGCGTCATGGCGGCGGCGCTCCACGGCGGCCTCAACCAGGGTGCGCGCAACCGGGTCCTCGGGGCCTTCCGCGACGGCACGCTACCGGTCCTCGTGGCCACCGACGTCGCCGCGCGCGGTATCCACGTCGACGACGTCTCGGTCGTCCTCCAGGTCGACCCGCCGGCCGACCACAAGGACTACCTCCACCGCTCGGGGCGCACCGCGCGCGCCGGCGACAAGGGCACCGTCGTCACGCTGGCTCTGCCGCACCAGCGCCGCACCATGGAGCGCCAGCTGCGTGAGGCCGGTCTCGACATCGGCCTCGTCAAGGCGGCTCCCGGCGACGAGGTCATCGCCGCGACCGGCGCGACGCCGCCCTCGGGTGTGCCGATCGCCGAGGAGGAGTTCGCGCGCCTCATCGCCGGCCCGAAGGCCCACCGGCGCGGTCCGGCCGGCCCGCGTGGTCCGCGCGCCGGCTCGGGCGGGTTCCGTCCCCATCCGGGCCGGGGCCGCGACGACCGCTGGGGCGGCCGTGACGAGCGTCGGGGCCGTGGCGGCGACCAGCTCGTCACCCGCTGGGGCGACGACGAGGGTCGCGGCCGCCGCGGCTCGCGTTCCTGACGGGTCCGTCTGTCCTGACGAGTCGGTGGGAGTGGTGGCGGTGTGGAAGGCTGAGCCCGTGAGTCAGACCTTCCACACCGGCCGCCTCCTCGTGGCGACCCCTTCCGTCGTGGGGGACGTGTTCGGACGGTCGGTCATCCTCGTGCTCCACCATGACGAGGGTGGCGCCCAGGGCGTGGTCCTCAACAAGCCATTGACCGCTGACGTCGACTCGGTCCTGCCGGGATGGCAGCGCGTCGTGACGGCCCCACCCGTGCTCTTCCAGGGCGGCCCGGTGTCCACGTCGTCGGCGCTCGGCCTCGTCACCGTGCCGGGTGACGAGCCCGAGCCGCTCGGCGTCAAGCGGCTCTTCGGCTCCATCGGGCTCGTCGACCTCGACGTGCCGACGCCGGTGGTCGCCGCCGAGCTCGCCGGCATGCGGATCTTCGCCGGCTACTCCGGCTGGGAGTCGGGACAGCTCGAGGGAGAGATCCGGCGAGGCGACTGGTACGTCGTCGACGCCGAGGCTCGCGACCCGTTCAGCTCCGAGCCTGAGGGGCTCTGGCGTGCGGTCCTGCGGCGCCAGCGCGACAACCTCGCCTTCGTGGCCAGCTTCCCCGACGACCCCGCGATGAACTGAGGGGCCAGCGCACGTGAACGACGACGCCAGGGGATCGACCCGGCCCGGCGAGAGCCCGGACCGCGCGACGAGGCGAGTTGCCTTCGTCGACAGCGGGCTCGGGCTCGTCGCGTATGCCGACGCCCTCCTCTCGCTGCGGCCCGACCTCGGCCTCGTGCTCTCGATGGACCCCGACCACATGCCCTACGGACCTCGAACGCCGGACGAGGTCTGCGAGTTGATCCTGCGCTCCGCCCGTTCCGCGCTCGAGCACGAGCCCGATGCCGTCGTCGTCGCCTGCAACACCGCCTCTGTCCACGGGCTCGCGGCGCTCCGGGCCGAGCTCGAGCCCGCCGTCCCGGTGATCGGCACCGTGCCGGCGATCCGGCCCGCCGCGGCGGGCGGCGGACCGGTCGCGGTCTGGGCGACCGCGGCGACGGCGGCGAGCGACTACCTGCGTGGGCTCGTCGACGCCTTCGCGGTCGACGTCGAGACGCACGTCGTCGCTGCACACGGCCTCGCCGAGGCGATCGAGAGCGCCGACACGACCGCGGTCGACGCCGCGATCGGCGAGGCCGCCGCGCTGACGCCGGCGGGTGTCCGGGGGCTCGTGCTCGGATGCACGCACTACGGGCTCGTGGAGGACCGGATCGCGGGCGCGGTCGGGGCCGACGTGTCGATCTTCGACTCGCCGGTCGCCGTCGCGCGCCAGACGCTGCGGCGCATCGGGCTCGACCCGCACCCCGAGGGCCCTCGGAGAGGGGTCGAGGCGGTCCTGCTGAGCGGCCGGCCGGGGTCGCTGCCTGCCTCGGTGGGGGCCTACCCGGCGGGGGAGCGGCTCCTTCGGGAGCCGGCCCAGCGGCATACACTCTCGTCATGAGCGTCATGCCTCCCGACCCCTTCGACAACGACCCGCAGCCGCTGCGCAGCACCGGCACGGCGACGATCGAGCGCGAGGAGGTCCGTGAGGAGCTCCAGGAGCCGGGCGACCACGAGCGGTTCTCGCACTACGTCCGCAAGGAGAAGATCCTCGAGAGCGCCCTCACCGGCGAGCCCGTCGTCGCCCTCTGCGGCAAGATCTGGGTGCCCGGCCGTGACCCGCAGAAGTTCCCGGTGTGCCCGGTGTGCAAGGAGATCCACGACGGCCTGCGCAAGGCCGAGGACGGCGGCGACGGGTCCGGCGACGGGTCCTGACGCCCGCGACGACCGTCCCCGCCTGCCTTCCCGGACCGGCATTCCTTACCGAGTTTTTACTCGGGTTCTCCCGAGCCGGTCAGTTCGCGGTGCCTAGATTCGAGGCGCCGGCAGTCGCACGGCTGCCGCGTCGCCGAGAAAGGCCTCGCACATGAAGCTCCGCACACTCGCAGTCGCCGTACCGCTCGCCCTCCTCGCCTCGTCCGTCGCCGCACCGGTCCAGGCCTCCAACCTCCCTGACCGCTCGGCGTCCGAGGCGCCCTGCCTCGAGCCCGACGCCGTCGGTGCCCGCGGCGCCGGCGGGACCGCCAAGGACCCGCACGAGCTCTCCGAGGCGCAGGTCCGCGCCTACGAAGCCGCCCTCACCAGCGCCCTCGCCGCCAAGGGGCTCACCCGTGACGCGTCCGGTGCGCTCGTGCGCAGTGACAAGAGCGGCCAGAAGGGAAAGCCCGGCGGCGGGACGTTCACCCCCGTGACGGTCAAGGTCTACTGGCACGCGATCACCAATGGCAGCCAGGGGGCCCTCAGCACCACCGCGATCAACAACCAGATCTCCGTGCTCAACAGCGCCTACTCCGGATCCGGGTTCAGCTTCGCCATCGCCGGGGTCGACTCGACGAGCAACGCCGCGTGGTACACCGTGACGCCCGGCACGACCGCCGAGCGCGACATGAAGTCGGCGCTGCGCAAGGGCACGATGGCCGACCTCAACATCTACTCGGCCAACATCGGCGACAACCTCCTCGGCTGGGCGACCTTCCCGAAGAGGAGCTACGACGTCATGGACGGCGTCGTCGTGCTCACCGGCTCCCTCCCGGGCGGCAGCGCCACCAACTACAACCAGGGCGACACGGCCACGCACGAGGTCGGCCACTGGGTCGGGCTCTACCACACCTTCCAGGGGGGCTGTTCCGGCAACGGGGACTACGTCGACGACACGCCCGCGGAGGCCAGCCCGGCCTACCAGTGCCCGACCGGGCGTGACACGTGCACGAGCCCCGGGCTCGACCCGATCAAGAACTTCATGGACTACACCTACGACTCCTGCATGAACACCTTCACCACCGGTCAGGTCTCGCGGATGCAGGCCCAGTGGGTGGCCTACCGGGCCGCCTGAGAAGCCCGCGAACCCCCCGGGCCCGGGCGGTGACGCGAACCCGGCCCAGCGGCATACCACTCGGGTCGAGGCCCCGTCCAGCGCGACGGGGCCTCGGCATGTCGTCTCGGGGAACCGGCTACGTTGGGTCCCCTATGAGTTCAGGGGCTGCCTTCCATCTGCCACCCGCCTTCCCGGAGCGGGCGGCGTGGGGAACCGCATCCAAGCTCCGCGCCTGGCAGCAGGAGGCGCTCGACGCCTACCTCGCCGAGTCGCCGCAGGACTTCCTCGCGGTCGCGACGCCCGGAGCCGGCAAGACGACGTACGCGCTCCGCGTCGCGACCGAGCTGCTCTCGCGGGGAGTCGTCCACCGGGTGACGGTCGTCGCGCCGACCGAGCACCTCAAGACCCAGTGGGCCGACGCCGCGGCCCGGGTCGGGATCAGCCTCGACCCGAGGTTCAGCAACAGCGTGGGCCGGCACAGCGACGACTACCACGGCGTCGCCGTGACGTACGCCCAGGTCGCCTCGCGCCCGTCCCTGCACCGGGAGCTGACGACCTCGCGCCCGACGCTCGTCATCCTCGACGAGATCCACCACGGCGGTGACTCCAAGAGCTGGGGCGACGCCATCCGCGAGGCCTTCGAGCCGGCGGCGCGGCGCTTGTCGCTCACGGGGACTCCCTTCCGCTCCGACACCTCGCCGATCCCCTTCGTCCGCTACGAGCTCGACGCCGAGGGCACGCTCGTCAGCTCGAGCGACTACGCGTACGGCTACGCCGAGGCGCTGCGCGACGGCGTCGTGCGCCCCGTCCTCTTCATGGCCTACGGCGGCAGCATGCGCTGGCGGACCAAGGCGGGCGACGAGATCGAGGCCAAGCTGGGCGAGCCGATGACGAAGGACGCCGTCGCGCACGCGTGGCGCACCGCGCTCGACCCGAAGGGCGAGTGGATCCCAGCCGTGCTCGCCGCCGCGGACAAGCGCCTCACCGAGGTGCGGCGCCACGTCGACGACGCCGGCGGCCTCGTCATCGCCTCCAGCCAGACGCAGGCCAGGGCGTATGCCGGAATCCTCCGCTCGCTGACCGGCGAGAGTCCCACGGTGGTGCTGTCCGACGACGCCGGTGCCTCCCAGCGCATCGAGGAGTTCTCGACCGGCACGTCGCGGTGGATGGTCGCCGTGCGCATGGTGTCGGAGGGCGTCGACGTGCCGCGTCTCTGCGTCGGGGTGTACGCGACGTCGACCTCGACGCCGCTCTACTTCGCGCAGGCGGTCGGCCGGTTCGTGCGGGCCCGCCGGCGCGGCGAGACGGCGTCGGTGTTCCTGCCCTCGGTGCCCGTCGTCCTCGACCACGCCGCTCGACTCGAGGAGCAGCGCGACCACACCCTCGACCGGAAGCCCAACCCCGACGACGTCGCGCAGATGTGGGCCGAGGAGCAGGCCCTCATCGACGAGGCGAACCGCGAGGCCAAGACCGTCGGGCTCGACCAGGGGTCCTTCGAGGCGCTCGAGTCGGAGGCCCACTTCGACCACGTCCTCTTCGACAAGCAGCAGTGGGGGATGCACGCCCAGGTCGGCTCCGAGGACGAGCAGGAGTACCTCGGCCTGCCGGGTCTCCTCGAGCCCGACCAGGTGGCCCAGCTGCTCCACGAGCGGCAGCGCAAGCAGGTCCGGCGTGCCCCCAAGGACGCCGCCGTCCCCGTGGCCGCCCACCGGGCGCTCGCCGCACAGCGCAAGGAGCTCAACAAGCTCGTGGCGGCGTACGCCCGGCAGAAGGACGTCCCGCACGCCAACGTCCATCTCGACCTGCGGCGCGCGTGCGGGGGCCCTGACCTCGCGACGGCGTCGAGCGAGCAGGTCGCAGAGCGGATCGAGCGGATCCGGCTCTGGCTCGTCGGGCGCCGCTGACCGCGGCCGCGACTCGAGGCGAGCGCCGGTATCACCGCCGCACCCTGCGTCTCTGAGGGTGATGCCGACACCGCGCACTGCGACGGTCCTTCAGGGGGCAAGGAGGGCCGCGACCCGGTTTCCCTGCTCCGCACTCGTGCTCACGCTGCTCGTCGTCACCGGCCTGGTCTCCGGCTCCTTGTGGTCCCAGGCCGCCGCGTCGCGCGAGACGGCGGCGTTCGGCTACGGGCTGCCCGCGTTCGAGGACGGTCGCTGGTGGGGAGCCGTCACCGGGGTCTTCCTCGCCGTGAGCCCCTGGGGGTACGTGCCGGTCCTGCTCGGGGTGGTGGGCCTCGGGGTCTTCGCCGAGCGGCGCCTCGGCACGGCTCGGGCCCTCGTCGCCGTGGCGGCGTGCCACGTCGCCGGGGTCGCGGGGTCGGCGGGGCTCCTGCACGTCGCGAGCGGGCACGGCTGGGTCTGGGCCGACTCGCTCGCGCGCCTGCGCGACGTCGGGCCCTCGGCCGGGTTCGTCGGCGCGGCAGCCGCGGCCACGGCCACCCTCGGGCCACCGTGGCGTGGCCGGCTGCGGGTCGTGCTCCTCGGCTGGGCCGGGCTCTCGGTGCTCTACGTCGGAGGCCTGCCGGACCTCGAGCACCTGCTGGCCGCGCTCACCGGGCTCCTGCTCGGTCCGCTCCTGCTCGGCCGACGACCGCGGGTCACCGTGCGTGCCCTGTCCGGTCGTGAGCACCGCCTGCTCATCTGCGCCTTCCTCCTCGTCAGCGCCCTGGCGGCCGTCCTCTCCTCGATCGCTCCGGTGGCCGGTCCCCTGCCCGAGCTCGTCCCGGTTGCGGGGGCCGCTCGTCTGACGGCGGTCCACGCGAGCCACCTCGTGCCCGGGGGCGCACTCGCCCACGCCGTCGCGTTCCTCGTGCTCGCGCGCGTCGTCACCTGGGGCCGCCGGTCCGGGTGGTGGCTCACGGTCGGTGCGCTGGGCCTGGTCTCCACCGTCCAGGTCGTCGCTGCAGCGGGCCTCGTGTCGAGGGACCACGCCTGCTGGCCCGTCCTCGTCGACAACGCCGTGCTCAACCTCGCCGGGCTCGCCGTCGTCCTCAGCGGTCGTCACGCCTTCGGCCACGTGTCCCCGCGCCGTGCCACGGCGCTCCCGGAAAGCCTGCGTCGGTCGGCGGACGAGCAGGAGCGCGACCGCGCCACGTCGTGGCTGACCACCCACGGCTCGGCCGGACGCCTGTCGTGGATGACGACCTGGCGTGGCAACCGGTGGTTCTTCAGCGAGCGGCAGGAGGGCTACGTCGCCCACCGGGTCGGCGCCGGCGTGGCGCTCGCCCTCGGCGACCCCGTGAGCGCCACCGGGGACCGGTCCGCGCTGCTCCTCGAGTTCGCGCGCCGGGCCCGCCGTGACGGGCTCGTGCCGTGCGCGTTCGCCGCGAGCGCCGAGACGGCGGCCGCCGCGCGCCGAATCGGGTGGCGCTCGCTCGAGGTGGCCCAGGAGGCCGTCATCGACCTCGGCACGCTCGACTTCGTCGGCAAGCGCTGGCAGGACGTCCGCACCGCACTGAACCAGGCGGCGCGCCGCGGCATCACCTTCCGCCTCGTGCGCCTCGCCGACGAGCCGGAGGGCGTCCGTGCCCAGGTCGCCCGGATCTCGCGGGGCTGGCTCGAGGACAAGCGGCTGCCCGAGCTCGGCTTCACCCTCGGAGGGGTCGAGGAGGCTCTCGATCCACGGGTGCGCGTCGGGCTGGCGGTCGATGCGGATGGGCGCGTCCACGGGGTCACCTCCTGGCTGCCCGTCCTGCGCCCCGGTGACGGCGCGGTCGTCGGGTGGACGCTCGATGTCATGCGGAGGGGACCGGCGGGCTTCCGCGCGGTCATGGACTTCCTCATCGCGAGCGCCTGCCTGGCCTTCCGCGACGAGGGCTGTGACACCGTCTCCCTGTCCGCCGCGCCGCTCGCTCGGGTCGCCGACCAGCCACGGCATGGCCTCGAGTCCGTCCTCGACCGGCTGGGGCAGGGCCTCGAGCCCTACTACGGCTTCCGGTCGCTGCACGCCTTCAAGGCGAAGTTCCAGCCCCGCTACGAGCCGCTCCACCTCCTCTACCCGGACGAGGCGGCGCTGCCGCGGATCGGGCTCGCCCTCGTGCAGGCCTACCTCGCCTGCTCGGCCTGGCGGCTCGCCCTCGAGCTCGTGCACCCGCCGAGGCCCGCAACCGACAGGTCCTCTGGAGTTCACGAACCGGACCTATCCAGGCCCCACGCCGTCTCCCTGTCCGGTTAGGGTCGGTTCCCTGCGCCTCGGGGGTGAGTGCGCATCCGACACGAAGGACGACATGTGAGCAACGACGTGAGGCACGAGACCGACGAGATCCTCGGCTCCGGGACGACCCGGCGCCAGCTGCTGGCCATGGCCGCGGTCGGCGGCGCGGGGCTGGCCACCGTCGGGACGGCCGGCAGTGCCCGGGCCGCTGGGACCGGCGCCGGCACCGACGGTGAGACCGTCACCCTGACCGTGATCGGCACGACCGACCTGCACGGCAACGTCTACAACTGGGACTACTTCAAGAACGCCGAGTACACCGACAGCAAGGGCAACGACATCGGCGTCGCCAAGGCCTCGACGATCATCAAGGCGATCCGAGCCGAGGTCGGCGCCGCCTCGTGCATCACCCTCGATGCGGGCGACACGATCCAGGGCACTCCGCTCGCGTACTACTACGCCAAGATCGACCCGATCACGGCCGGTGCGACGCACCCCATGGCCGCGGCGATGAACCAGGTCGGCTACGACGCCGCCGCGCTCGGCAACCACGAGTACAACTACGGCCTCGACACGCTCCGGGCCTTCGAGAGCCAGCTGAACTTCCCGCTCCTGTCGGCCAACTCGGTCGACTGGAACACGGGTGCCCCGGTCTTCAAGCCGTGGGTCATCAAGACGATCAAGCTCGAGGACCGCAAGCCGATCAAGGTCGGCATCCTCGGGCTCGTGACGCCGGGCGTCGCCATCTGGGACAAGGCCAACGTCGAGGGCAAGGTCAAGTTCCCCGGCATCATCGAGCAGGCCAAGGTGTTCGTCCCGCGCCTCAAGGCGGCCGGCGCAGACGTCGTCATCGTCTCCTGCCACTCCGGCACCAACGGCAGCTCGTCGTGGGGGGATGCCCTGCCCTACGTCGAGAACGCGAGCGCCCTGCTCGCCGAGCAGGTGCCCGACATCGACGCGATCCTTGTCGGGCACGCCCACGTCGAGATCCCCGAGAAGCTCGTGACCAACAAGCAGACCGGCAAGCAGGTGGTCCTCTCGGAGCCCTACTACTGGGGCATGCGCGTCACCCGGATGTCGCTCGACCTGCAGAAGATCCGGGGCCAGTGGCAGGTCGTGCACTCGAGCTCGATGCTCTACAACTCCAACGTCGTTCACGAGGACACCACCGTCACCGAGGCGGTCGCGGCCGCGCACCAGAAGGTGCTGACCTACGTCAACGGCGTCATCGGCACGTGCACCGAGGCGATGTCGGCCGCCACCTCGCGCTACCAGGACACCGCGGCGATGGACTTCATCAACTTCGTCCAGGGCGACGCGGTCAAGGCGGCCCTGGTCGGCACCCCGCAGGAGGGCCTGCCGGTCCTGTCGATCGCGGCGCCCTTCAACAAGTTCGCGGCGATCCCGCAGGGAGACGTCACGGTCCGGGACGTCGCCGGCCTCTACATCTACGACAACACCCTGCTCGGCATCGTCCTCACCGGCGCCGAGATCAAGGACTACCTCGAGAAGAGCGCGACGTACTTCAAGCAGGTCAGCGGGACAGGCCCGTTCACGGCCGACCAGGTCACCAACGCCGCGACGCCGACGGCCCCGAACGGCACGCCCGACTACAACTACGACATCATGGGCGGCCTCGACGCCGCGCTCACCTACAAGATCGACATCGCGCAGGCTCCCGGCTCGCGGATCCTCGACCTGTCGTATGCCGGGTCGCCCGTGGGCGCCGACGCGCAGTTCGTCGTCGCCATCAACAACTACCGCCAGTCGGGCGGCGGCGGGTTCCCGCACGTCGTGACAGCGCCCGTCGTCTACAACCGGCAGATCGAGATCCGCCAGCTGCTCATCGACTGGGCGAGCGCCCACAAGGTCATCGACCCGCCGTCGTTCTCGCACCTCGACTGGAAGCTCGTGAGCAACGGCGTCGACATCCAGGTCACCGGCTGACCTCAGGGCTCGACGAGCACCAGAGCACGAGCACGGCGAGGGCCCGGCGACCGAAGCGAGGTCGCCGGGCCCTCCCTCGATGACCCGGTGCGACCCGGTGCCATCCGGTGCGACCCGGTCCGGGCCGGTCGGGGCCCTGATCTGTGGCACCATGCCAAGGGTGACGAGCACGCCCGCTTCGGAGCAGCGCCTGCGCGACCTGGCCCGGTTGCGCCGCGTCCGCGACCGGATCGACCGCGACTACACGCAGCCGCTCGACGTCGAAGCGCTGGCCCGTGGTGTGAACATGTCGGCCGGGCACCTGAGTCGCCAGTTCCGGCTCGCCTACGGCGAGTCGCCGTACGGCTACCTCATGACGCGTCGGATCGAGCGCGCGATGGCGCTGCTGCGTCGCGGCGACCTCAGCGTCACCGAGGTCTGCTTCGAGGTCGGCTGCTCGTCGCTCGGCACGTTCAGCACCCGCTTCACCGAGCTAGTCGGGGTGCCGCCGAGCGTCTACCGGCGTGAGGCGTCCGGGGCGCCCGGAGGGATCCCGTCGTGCGTCGAGAAACAGGTGACGAGACCGCTCAGGAATCGAGAAGCACAGTCCTCAGAGCCGCATCGAGCGTGACCCTCGTGGACAGCACCATCCACTGGAGCTTCCTCCCGCGGGCAACCTCGTGCGCATCCAGCAGCGCCCTTGACCCTGGCGGGACCGGGCCACCCTGGGGGAGGGTCCTCCCAGGTGGCCCGATGGCCCGTCAGGACCCGACGAGGATGCGGTAGCCCCAGCCCGGCAGCGTGAGGTCTGCGTCACGTTGGAGGGAGAGCGACTCACCGGTGAAGGCGTCGGTCCACGTGCCGGACTGGGGACCGTCGCCGAGGGTCACGGTCCGCTCGTCGGGGGAGAGGTTGAACGCGCCGAGCAGCCGGTCGCCGTCCTGCGCCCGGACGAAGCACAGCACGGACTTCTCGTCGGAGTTCGGCACACGGACCATCCGGGCGCCCCACGCGCCGTTCCACAGCGCGGGGTGCGCCTTCTTCAGCGCGAAGAGCCGGCGGTAGAGCTCGCCCTGCGGGTCATCCCGCCACTCGATCTCGTCCTTCTCGAAGAAGACGAGGCGCCGGTCGCTGCCCGCCTCCTGCCCGTTGTAGATGAGCGGCATACCCTCGCCGACGACGGACAGCGCGATGGCGGCGTCGAGCGCGTCCCCGAACTGCTCGTACTCGGTGCCCTCCCACGCGTTCTTGTCGTGGTTGCTGACGAACGTCATCCGGATCGCGTCGCGCTGGTAGAAGCGGTCGTTCCATGCGTAGTAGACCTTGAGCGCCTCGACGTCGGCCTTGCCGTGGGCGATGCGGTGCATCGTGTCGTTCCAGCTCCAGGCGTACGTCATGTCGAAGGCGCGGACGTGGAGGTCGCGCGACTCCCACTCGGCGAGCATGAAGACCGGCTTGATCGCGTCGAGCTCGCGCCGCACGGTCTCCCAGAAGTCGACAGGGACGAACCCGGCCACGTCGCAGCGGAACCCGTCGACGTCGACTTCGCGCACCCAGTACGCCATCGCCTCGGTCATGTAGCGGCGCAGACCGGGCTGGCTGTAGTCGAGGTCGATGATGTCGTCCCAGTCCCACCACGGCGTCGGCCGGAAGTCGCCCTTCCAGTCGCGGGCGTACCACTCGGGGTGTTCGGCGACGAGGTGGTTGTCCCAGGCCGTGTGGTTGGCGACCCAGTCGAGGATGACGTGCAGGCCGAGGTCGTGCGCGGTCGCCACGAAGTGCTTGAGGTCGTCGAGGGTGCCGAACTCGGGGTTGACGGCGAGGTAGTCCTTCACGGCATACGGGCTGCCGAGCCCGCCCTTGCGGTTCTTCTCACCGATCGGGTTGACGGGCATGAGCCAGACGATGTCGACGCCGAGATCGCGCAGCCGGGGCAGGTGCGCCTCAGCTGCCCGGAAGGTCCCCTCGGGCGTGAAGTGGCGCTGGTTGACCTGGTAGATCGTCGCTGACCTGCTCCACTCCGGGTGGCGGAGCTGGACGTCGGGGACGGGCTCGTACGGGTTTGCGGTCACGGCGTCGGGGCTCCTGCCGGGTCGGGCTCGCCGAGGAGGCTCTCGACGAGCGGGATGGTCCTGTGGTCGATTCTGGTGGCGAGCGAGATCACGGTCGAGGCCCTGATCACGTGCGAGTCGTCGACGACGTCGTCGATGACCCGCTGCAGGTCGGCGTTGTCGCGACCGACGATCCGGATGAGGACGTCGCCCGACCCGGTGATGGTGTGGGCCTCGAGGACCTCCGGGATCGAGGCGAGGTGGGCGACGACGGGCTGGTGACCCTTGCCCTGCCGGATCTCGAGGGTGCAGAACGCGGTGACCGGGAAGCCGAGGGCGGCCGGGTCGACGTCGGGAGCCATGGACCGCAGGACGCCCCGTCGCTGGAGCCGGTCGAGCCGGGCCTGGACGGTTCCCCGGGCGACCCCGAGCCGGCGGGACGCGCCGAGGACGCCGACCCCGGGCTCGGTCAGCAGCAGCAGGAGGATCCGGCAGTCGAGGTCGTCGACGGGACCCGGGGCCGGCGGTGGCCCGGCCGAGGTCGGGGGCTGGGAGGTCATGGACAAAGTGTCCAATGCTCAGCGGCATACGGCCAGCACTTTGTGCACGATGCCCAGCCGGACGCCGAGGTGTTGACCATCGGGACCGGCGCGCGCCACGCTCGCGCCATGACGGACACGATCCCTGCTGCGACGCCGCAGCCCGCCCTCGACCTCACCGACCAGGAGCGCGAGGCCAACCTCGACCTCGACCAGCTCAAGCAGCTCGTCGGACTCGTGGAGTACGACGAGATGAAGGACGTCTTCCCGGTCACCGGCTGGGACGCCATCGTCTTCGTCGTCGGGAACGCCACCCAGACGGCGCACTACTACCAGAGCGCCTGGGGCATGGAACTCGTCGCCTACTCCGGCCCGGAGAACGGCAACCGCGACCACAAGGCGTTCGTCCTCAAGAGCGGCTCGATCCGCTTCGTCGTCAAGGGCGCCGTCGACCCCGGCAGCCCCCTCGTCGAGCACCACCGCAGGCACGGCGACGGCGTCGTCGACATCGCCCTCGAGGTCCCCGACGTCGACCGCTGCATCGCCCAGGCGCGCACGGCCGGCGCGACCGTCCTCGAGGAGCCCGCCGACCACACCGACGAGCACGGCACCGTCCGCATCGCCTCCATCGCGACGTACGGCGAGACCCGCCACACGCTCGTCCAGCGCACGGTCGACGGTCAGACGTATGCCGGCCCGTACCTCCCGGGCTACGTCGCTGCCGCCTCGACCTACGAGAAGCGCGACGGCCAGCCCAAGCGGCTCTTCCAGGCGCTCGACCACGTCGTCGGCAACGTCGAGCTCGGCCACATGGACCAGTGGGTCGCCTTCTACAACCGCGTCATGGGGTTCGTGAACATGGCCGAGTTCATCGGCGACGACATCGCCACCGACTACTCCGCCCTCATGAGCAAGGTCGTCGCCAACGGCAACCACCGCGTCAAGTTCCCGCTCAACGAGCCGGCCATCGCGAAGAAGAAGAGCCAGATCGACGAGTACCTCGAGTTCTACCGCGGCGCGGGCGCCCAGCACCTCGCCGTCGCGACGAACGACATCCTCGCGTCGGTCGATGCCCTTCGCGCCAACGGCGTCGAGTTCCTCGACACCCCGGACTCCTACTACGAGGACCCCGAGCTGCGCGAGCGCATCGGCAACGTCCGCGTCCCGATCGAGGAGCTGCAGAAGCGCAAGATCCTCGTCGACCGCGACGAGGACGGCTACCTCCTTCAGATCTTCACCAAGCCCCTCGGCGACCGGCCCACGGTCTTCTTCGAGCTCATCGAGCGCCACGGCTCCCTCGGCTTCGGCAAGGGCAACTTCAAGGCCCTCTTCGAGGCCATCGAGCGCGAGCAGGAGCGCCGCGGCAACCTCTGACCGACGGAGCGCGCGCGTGCCGGCCGGGTGGGTCGGCGCGTGCTCGCGCCGGTTGGGGGCCGACGGCTGGTTCGCCCCGTTCTCGGTGTGGGGCGGCCGGTGCGCCGATCCGCGGCGGCCCGGCCCCACCGGGTGCATGCTGACCCCATGAGAGTCGGTGTGCTCGTCCGCCCGCTACCGCGACGTCGACCGTCCGCGGCAGTCTGCGCCGTCGGATCCTGAGGCGGTGGAGGCGAAATGGGGTTCGGCACACTCGCGCTGATCTGTCTCGTCGCCCTGCTCGGGCCGATCCTCTCCCTGCCGCGCTGGCTGCACCTGCCCGTCGTCATCGGCGAGCTCCTCGTCGGGATCCTGCTCGGGCAGACGGGGTTTGGGGTGGTGCACGCCGACGACCCGACGTTCGCGTTCCTCGCGGAGGTCGGGTTCGCCCTCGTCATGTTCGTGGCCGGCACCCATCTGCCCCTGCGTGACCCCGCCCTCCGGGCCGGGCTCCCGCGCGGTCTCACGCGCGCCGTTGGCGTGGGTCTGCTCGCCGTCCCCGTCGCCTGGCTGGTCGCCGAGTTCTTCGGCACCGGGCACGCCGCCCTGTATGCCGTCCTGCTCGCCTCGTCGTCGGCCGCGATCGTGCTTCCCGTCCTCAACGGCACTCCGCTCACGGGGCCGGCCATGGTCGAGCTCCTTCCTCAGCTCGCGGTGGCCGATGCCGCCTGTGTCGTCGCCCTGCCCCTCGCCATCGACCCCGCGCACGTCGGCCGCGCTCTCGTCGGCGCCCTCGTCGTGATCGCCGGCGCGGTCGTCCTCTGGCTCGTCCTGCGCTGGTTCGTCCGGTCGGGGCGAGAGGAGCGCATCCGCCACCTCTCGCACGAGAGGAGCCTGGCCCTCGAGCTCCGGGCGTCGCTGACCATCCTCTTCACCCTCGCCGCGCTCGCCGTCGCGGGACACGTCTCGGTCATGCTCGCGGGGTTCGCCGCGGGCATGGCGCTGTCGGCCGTGGGGGAGCCGCGCCGGGTGGCGAAGCAGCTCTTCGCGGTCACCGAGGGGTTCTTCGCGCCGATCTTCTTCGTCTGGCTGGGCGCCTCGCTCGACCTGCGTCAGCTCGCCGACCACCCCAGCGCGATCGTGCTCGGGATCGTGCTCGGCCTCGCCGCCGTGGCGGTCCACGGGGCCATGGTCGTGACCGCCCAGCCGTGGCCCGCCGCCGTCATCACGGCTGCCCAGCTCGGGGTGCCCACCGCGGCGGCCGCGCTGGGCACCACGCTCGGCCTGCTCCGGGTGGGGGAGGCCACGGCCCTGCTGCTCGGAGCCCTCGTGACCATCACCGCGACCGCGATCGTCGCCGGGCGGGTCGAGGCGCTGGCCGTGGCCACCGCGCCCTCTCCGACGGGCGACTGACCCCCGGCCGGGATGGCCTCGGGCCGGCCGACGGAAAGGGGCGGTGTCCGTGGCAGAGTTGGGCCATGAGCCAGCAGCCCTCCGGGTGGTACGACGACCCGAGCAACCCCGACATGCTCCGCTACTGGGACGGCGTCACGTGGACCAACCACACCGCGCCGAAGAAGTCCCCGACCGCGTCGCAGAGCACGATCGGGCTCCCCCAGCAGCCTGCCCCGGGCACGTCCCAGGTCCCGACTCCGACCGCGCCGGTGCCACAGGGGAGCGGGTGGCACACGCAGGCCCCGGGGCAGTACCAGCAGGCCCCGCGCTACACGCCCGCTCCCGGCGCCATGGGCTGGGCCACCGGCCCGACGACCAAGGACGGTGTGCCACTTGCCTCCTGGGGCAGGCGCGCGGTCGCCCGGATCCTCGACTGGGTCATCACCGGCGTCATCACCGGAATCCTCGGCTGGTCGTGGATGAGTGACCTCGGTCGCTGGTACGGCAACCTGATCAACCAGATCGAGTCCGGCGTGACTCCCGATGCCGCGACGATGCAGTCCGAGCTGATGCGCCTCGTCATGCCCATCGCCATCCTGTCCGTGGTCGTCGGGCTCGTCTACGAGACGACCTTCCTCGTGACCAAGGGCGCGACCCCCGGGAAGATGGCTGCCGGGATCAGCGTCCGCCGCACCGGCGGGCCCGGTCCCCTCACCGTGGTCGACGCCCTCAAGCGCCAGGTCCTGACGGTTGCGAACTCCCTGTCGAGCGCGGTGCCGGGCCTGTCCACGATCTTCAGCATCGTCGTCATCCTCGACTACCTCTGGCCCCTCTGGGACGACCGACGCCAGGCCCTCCACGACAAGATCGCCGACACCCAGGTCATCGTCGGCAAGCGCGCGCCGCGCCAGGGCTGACCGAAACCCCGGCGCCACCCCGGCACCACCCCGGCGCGCGTCAGCGCGCCGGGGTGATCGTCCCCGTCACCTCGGAGATCCCGACGCGGGTTCCGTCCGGTCCCGGCGCCCATGCGGTGATCGTCACGGTGTCGCCGTCCTCGAGGAACCCGCGGGTCGACCCGTCCGCCAGGGTGAGCGGCTCGGTGCCGTTCCAGGTCAGCTCGAGGAGGCTGCCGCGAGAGTCCTTGGACGGGCCGCTGATGGTGCCCGACCCGAAGAGGTCGCCGTCGCGCAGGGACGCGCCGTTCACCGTCATGTGGGCGAGCATCTGCGCGGGCGACCAGTACATCCCGGAGTGCTCGGGACGTGAGACGACGGTCCCGTTGATCGAGACCTCGAGATGGACGTCGAGGCCGAAGGCGTCGCCCTCGAGGTAGGGCAGGATCGCCGGGTCGGACTGTCCGGGCAGGGGCACGCGCGCACCCCCGAGCGCGGCGAGCGGGGTGACCCACGCCGAGATCGACGTCGCGAAGGACTTGCCGAGGAAGGGCCCGAGCGGGACGTACTCCCAGGCCTGCAGGTCGCGGGCGCTCCAGTCGTTGAGCAGCACGATGCCGAAGAGGTGCCGGGCCGCGTCGTCGACGGAGACCCGGGTGCCGAGCTCCGTCGCACCGCCGACGACGTAACCGAGCTCGGCCTCGATGTCGAGGCGGATGCTCGGTCCGAAGACGGGGACCGGGTCAGCGGGCCCCTTACGCTGCCCCGTCGGGCGCACGACGTCGGTTCCCGAGACGACGACGGTGCCCGAGCGCCCGTGGTAGCCGATGGGCAGGTGCTTCCAGTTGGGGGGCAGCGCCGCGTTGTCGGGCCGGAAGATCTGGCCCACGTTGCTCGCGTGGTCCTCGCTCGCATAGAAGTCGACGTAGTCGGCGACCTCGACCGGCAGGTGCAGGACCACGCGGTCGAGCGCGTGGAGGTGGGGCTCGACGCCGGCGCGGTGGACGTCGTCGGTGAGGATCTCCGTGAGCCACCAGCGGGCCGTCGCCCACGCGTCGGGGCCGAGGGCGAGGAAGGGGTTGAGGCTCGGGTGCGCCCAGGCGGCGGCGAGGTGCGGCCCGTCGCCGGGGTCGCCGCCGAGCGCGGCCACCGCCGACGCGTCGAGGACGAGGTCGCCGATCCGGACCCCGACCCTCCGGCGTTCCGGATCGTCGGTCGTGGCGAAGAC
Source organism: Intrasporangium oryzae NRRL B-24470 (assembly GCF_000576595.1). Lineage (GTDB taxonomy): Bacteria > Actinomycetota > Actinomycetes > Actinomycetales > Dermatophilaceae > Intrasporangium_C > Intrasporangium_C oryzae. The sequence continues at coordinate 18,199 of NZ_AWSA01000030.1, forward strand.
GCCGTAGGGCAGCGTCTGGATGCCGAACGGGTGGTCGGCCGGTACATCGAGCCAGGTGCTCACAGGGGTCTCCTCGAGGTCGGTGGTTCGGTGACGCTCCGGTGGTGGCGTCTGGTGTCGTTTCGGCGGCGCCCCGGCATACCCGGTGCGCCGCTGGGCTGGCGTCAGGTGACGAGGCCGAGGGCGGCCAGCTCGCCGAGCGGCTCGTCGACGCCGCAGCAGCCGTACCCGGTGAAGCTCGCGCGGACGCGGGCGACGTCGTCGGTCCCCAGCCGGATGACGTGGTCGACGACGAACGGCTCGTCGGTCTGGCGCAGGACCTGGGCCAGCTCGGGAGCCTCGGCGCCGTCGAGGGCCTCATGAACCGCGAGGAGGACGTTGAGCAGGCCGTGCATCGGCTGGCCCTCATAGGTGCCGCGCACGGCGTGGTGCAGCCCGCCGGTCAGTTTGAAGGACAGCCCGCGAAGGACCACCGCGTCGAGGAACCGACCGAGCGCCGACTCGTCCGGCCAGGCCCATGTCTCGGTCGGGCCGGTGCGGAACTTCGCCGTCACGTCCGCCTCGTCGTCGACCGCGACCGCGATGTCGTCGAGGGCAGCCTCCTGCTCGGCTCCGAGGCCCACCTCGACGACCATCGGCACCTCGAGCGCGAGGAGCTCACGCCACCGGTCCGACCAGCCGACCTCGACGGCGTGGACGACGACGCGCTCGTCGTTCCGGAGCAGTCCCACCGCCTCGACGACGGGCTCCGTCGGCGAGCCGGGTCGGGCGATGAGGCCGATGCCGAGCGGGTCTGCGGTGGTCTGGTCGTGCCCCGCCGCGAGGCGGGAGACCTCAGCCGCCGCGGTCGCCGGCACGAGCAGGGGACCGAGCTGGGCGGCATACGGCCCCGTGCGGCGGGCGAGGTGCTCGCGGACCGCCACGTCGAGCGGGGCGAGCCCCGGCGGGAAGACGGCTGCGTCGTCGACGAGGCGGTCGAAGAGGGGCGCGATCGGCGTCCTTGACATGGGACTGGAGCGTACTCCACTGTGTCGTTAGCGATACACAGACGTCCGATTATCGGACGTCGCTAGGGTCCTCGAGGAGCGACATGGCGCACTACCAGGCCGTCGGCAGCATCCCGCCGAAGCGGCACACGCAGCACCGCCGCCCCGACGGCGAGCTCTACTACGAGGAGCTCATGGGGGAGGAGGGCTTCTCGTCCGACTCGTCGCTGCTCTACCACCGCAACATCCCCTCGACGATCGCCGACTCGCGTGTCTGGGACCTTCCCGACCAGTCGACGACACCGAACCACCCGCTCGTGCCGCGCCACCTCAAGCTCCACGACCTCTTCGACGCGGCCACCATCTCCGAGACCGACGTCGTCACCGGTCGTCGCCTCGTCCTCGGCAACGGCGACGTGCGCATCTCGTATGCCGTCAGCGCCCGGCCGAGCCCGTGGTACCGCAACGGGATCGGCGACGAGTGCATCTACGTCGAGCGCGGCCGGGCTCGCGTCGAGACGGTCTTCGGGAGTTTCGAGGTCGCGGAGGGCGACTACGTCCTCATCCCGCGGGCGACGACGCACCGATGGATCCCCGAGGTCTCCGACGACGACCCGCTCCGGGCCTACTGCATCGAGGCCAACAGCCACATCACCCCGCCGAAGCGCTACCTCAGCAAGTACGGCCAGCTCCTCGAGCACGCGCCGTACTGCGAGCGCGACCTGCGCCAGCCTGCCGGCCCGCTCCTCGCCGAGGACATCGGCGCCTCGCCCGACGAGCAGACCGAGGTCTACATCAAGCACCGGGGCAACGGCCCCGGCGGTGTCGTCGGCACGGTCCACACCCTGCCCTTCCACCCGCTCGACGTCGTCGGCTGGGACGGCTGCCTCTACCCGTACGTCTTCAACGTCCGCGACTTCGAGCCGATCACCGGGCGGATCCACCAGCCGCCGCCGGTTCACCAGGTGTTCGAGGGCTGGAACTTCGTCATCTGCAACTTCGTGCCGCGCAAGGTCGACTACCACCCGCTCGCGATCCCGGTGCCCTACTACCACTCCAACGTCGACAGCGACGAGATCATGTTCTACGTCGACGGCGACTACGAGGCCCGCAAGGGATCGGGCATCGGCAAGGGCTCGATCTCGGTCCACCCCGGTGGCCACGCCCACGGGCCGCAGCCCGGCGCGACCGAGGGGTCGATCGGCGCCGAGCGCTTCGACGAGCTCGCCGTCATGGTCGACACCTTCCGACCCCTCGAGCTCGGCGAGGCGGGCTTGGCCGTCGACGACGGCCTGTACGCCTTGTCATGGTCCCGTGGCGCGAACCGCACTGGCACGCAGGCGGATCCGGCCGGGACCCGGCACTCCGAGGGTTGAGGGTGAGTCTCTCGCCGGACCGTGCGACCGCTGCGGCGTCGAGTGCCGAGTCCGGTGGTGGCCGACCTGAGTCGTCGAAGACGCTCGACCGCGGCGTCCGGCTCCTCGAGGTCCTGGCCCGACCCGCGACGACGAGCCTGACCATCACCGAGCTCGCTGCCGAGCTCGGGGTCGGCCGTCCGGCCGTCTACCGTCTCGTCGCGACGCTCGCGGACCACCAGCTCGTCGCCCGCCAGCCGGACGGACGGGTGCGGCTCGGCATCGGCGTCAGCCGCCTCGCTGCCGCGGTGACCCCGGTCGTGCGGAACGAGGCCCGGCCGATCCTGCGCGCTCTCGCCGACGACGTGGGCGCGACCGCACACCTCACGATCGCCGAGGGTGACGAGGCGCTCGCCCTCGTCGTCGTCGAGCCGTCGTGGACCGACTTCCACGTGGCCTATCGGTCCGGCGCCCGCCACCGGCTCGACCAGGGGGCCGCGGGACGCGCCATCCTCGCGGGGCGTGCGGGCCGCACCGGACTCGTCGCGACGGACGGTGAGCTCCAGGCCGGGGCCCACGGCCTCGCCCTGCCGATCGCGACGGCCGGGGCGCCCGGGGCGCCCGGGGGAGCGGTCGAGGCCTCAGTGGGCGTCGTCTCGCTCCAACCTCTCGACCCCGCGCTGATCGGACCGGCCCTGCACCGCGCCGCCCTCGCCCTGGCGGCCGTCCTGCGCTAGCCGCGCTGCAGGTTCCGGATGACGACCATCACCCGGCGCTCGGGGCGGGTGGGGCAGCGCGCCCCGCCGGTCCCGCGGGCAGCCCTCGGATCGTGGTCGTCATCCGGAACACGGCCCGGCAGTCAGCCGACCCTCGGGGCCCCGACGAGGTGGATCCCGGCGCCCTGGAGCTGGGCCAGCGCAGCCTCGGTGGTCTCCCGGGCCGCGCCGGCCGTGAGGTCCAGCAGCACCGTCGTGTCGAACCCCTCGGCCGCGGCGTCGAGGGCGGTGGCTCGCACGCAGTGGTCGGTTGCGATCCCGACGACATCGACGCGGGTGACCTCCCGGTCCCTGAGCCAAGTGGCGAGGGTGGAGCGCTCGTCGTCGTCGCCGCGCCCTTCGAACCCGCTGTACGCGGCGGCATACTCGCCCTTGCGGAAGACCGCCTCGACGTGGTGCAGGGCCGTCGAGAGGTGGGGGTGGAAGTCGGCGCCGTCCGAGTCCGCGACGCAGTGGACCGGCCATGTGTCGACGTAGTCGGGGCTGGCCGAGAAGTGGTCGCCCGGCTCGATGTGCCAGTCGGCGGTCGCCACGACGTGGTCGTAGTCGGCGGCGTGATCAGTGACGTGGGCGCTCACGGCCCGGGCCACGGCGGCGCCGCCTGCGACGGCGAGGGAGCCGCCCTCGCAGAAGTCGTTCTGGACGTCGACGATGACGAGCGCTCGGCGGTCGCTCGGTTCGGCCCCGGAGTGGGTGGCCATGGCTCAGTCCTCCTCGTAGAGCGTCGGGATGACGGGCTCGCCGCGCGACAGCTGCGCCGCGGCACGGGGCAGCTCGGCCCGGGAGGCTGCATGGCGCGCCCTGGCCTCGTGGATGTCCTGGTGGTCGACGACCTGGCCGTCGCGGACGAGGTCGATCATGAGGGGCCGGTCGTCGCCGTCGTCCAGGGGTGCCTCTCCGACGCCGATGACCTCGGCCTGGGCCACCCCCTGGCCGTTCCGGCGCCGGAGAGCCCACTTTCGTCCGCCGACGGACGTCTTGTCCTTGCTCTTCTTGGCCACTCCCTGCAGGGTGCCGCTCGAGTCCTCACGCGCGACGAGCTTGTAGACCATCGAGGCCGTCGGCGCGCCGGAGCCCGTGACGAGCGCGGTCCCGACGCCGTAGCCGCTCACAGGGCCGGCCGCGAGCGCCGCGATGGCGTACTCGTCGAGGTCGGACGTGACGATGACCCGGGTCTCGGTGTTGCCTGCGGCGTCGAGCTGGGCGCGCACCTCACGGGCCTGGATGAGCAGGTCGCCCGAGTCGAGGCGGACCGCGCCGAGCTCGGGGCCCGCGATCTCGATGGCGAGGTCGACGGCCGTCTTCACGTCGTAGGTGTCGACGAGCAGGGTCGTGCCCTTGCCGAGAGAGTCGACCTGGGCCGTGAACGCCTGCCGCTCCGAGTCGTAGAGGAGCGTGAACGCGTGGGCCGACGTCCCCGTGGTCGGGACGCCGTAGCGCCGTCCGGCCTCGAGGTTGCTCGTGGCGTCGAAACCGGCGATGTATGCCGCTCGCGCCGCCGCGACGGCAGCCTCCTCGTGCGTCCGCCGGGACCCCATCTCGATGCACGGCCGGCCGCCGGCCGCCGTCGTCATGCGCGAGGCGGCGGACGCGATGGCCGTGTCGTGGTTGATGATCGACAGGACGAGCGTCTCGAGGACGACCCCCTCGGCGAAGGTCGACTCGACGACGAGGACCGGCGACTGGGGGAAGTAGCACTCGCCCTCGGCGTAGCCGCTGACCGTCCCGGTGAAGCGGTAGTCGGCGAGCCAGTCGATGGTCGCGCGGTCGACGACGCGGTGGTCGGCGAGGAAGCGCAGCTGGTCCTCGCCGAACCGGAAGCGCTCGAGGGCCTCGAGGAACCGGCCGGTGCCGGCGACGACGCCGTAGCGGCGGCCGTCGGGCAGGCGCCGCGCGAACGTCTCGAACACGCAGCGGCGGTGAGCCTCGCCCGAGGCGAGGGCCGCCTGGAGCATCGTCAGCTCGTAGTGGTCGGTCAGCAGGGCCGTGGACGCCGACCCGTGGGACGACGCGCGCGTGCCCGGAGCCGGTGAGTCGGTCGCTGAGTCGGTCGGCGAGTCGGTCGGTGATTCGGTGGGTGAGTTCGTCGGCGTGGCCGTCGGGGCGGCTGGAGTGCTCACGCCCGTCAGCCTACGGGCGCCCCCGCTCTAGGGTGTGGTTGTGATCGCCACCCGCATGTCCCTCGCCCCCGTGGAGCAGGAGGTGACCGCGACCGAGGAGGTCGTGTCGCCGGACCTGCCCTGGGTGACCCTCGTCTGGAACGACCCCGTCAACCTCATGAGCTATGTCACGTGGGTCTTCGAGACCTACTTCGGCTACCCGCGCCCCAAGGCCGAGAAGCTCATGATGGACGTCCACGTCAAGGGCAAGGCGGTCGTCTCGAGCGGCCCGCGCGAGTCGATGGAGCGTGACGCGGAGGCCCTGCAGGGATACGGCCTGTGGGCCACGTTCGAGAAGGACGAGTGATGGCGCGCGCCTTCCTGCCCGACGGTCGCCGCTTCGTCGCGCTCCTCGACGAGGGGGAGCGGGCGATGCTCTCGGGCCTCATGGAGCAGACGCGGGTCATCCTCTCGCCGGAGATCGAGCCCACCGGCGATGCCTTCGCCGACGTCGTGGCCTCGATGGGGCTCTCGCTGGCGGCACAGGACCAGCGGACCGAGGTCGACACCGATGCCGATGCCGCGCACGAGCAGCACGCCGATGACTCGGTCGATGGGGCTGCCGGCCGGGGCGGCGACGGCTCCGACGACGGCGCGGAGGCGCTCGGCGACGACCTCACCGACCGCGACCCGGCCCTCGACCGCCTCCTGCCGACGGCCCACCGCGGCGACGACCAGGTGGCCGCGGAGTTCCGGCGGCTCACGGAGGAGGGCCTGAGACAGCGCAAGAGCGCGAACCTCGACGTCGCGCTGGAACGGCTGGCAGCGGCATACGACGACCGTGTCGAGCTCGACGCGGAGCAGGCGCCCCGCTTCCTCATGGCCCTGACCGACGTGCGGCTGCTCCTCGCCGAACGGATGGGGATGCGGACCGAGGAGGATGCGGAGGCGCTGCACGCCGCGATGGAGGTCATCTCCGACGAGGACCCGCTCGGCTACGCCATGGCCTGGTACGACTTCATGACGTGGCTGCAGGAGACCCTGACGAGCGCCCTCATGGGCGAGCCCTTCGACCGTGACCTGGCTGATGACGAGGACGACGACGCCGCCGACGACGAGGACGATGGCGGGAGGCAGGTGTGACCCACGAGACGCGCGTGGCGGCGGCGGCCGTCGTCGGCCACGCCTAGGCTCGACCACGTGGAACTGACCATCGTGGGGTGCTCCGGCTCGTTCGCCGGACCGGAGTCGCCCGCGTCGAGCTACCTCGTGCAGGCCGAGCACGAGGGCCGCACGTGGAGCGTCGTGCTCGACCTCGGCAGCGGGGCCCTCGGCACACTCCAGCGTCACGTCGACCCGTATGCCGTCGACGCCGTCCTGCTCAGCCACCTCCATGTCGACCACTTCATCGACCTCTGTGGCCTCTACGTGATGATGAAGTACGTGCCCGGCGGGCCGGGCCGGGGGCCGATGCCCGTGTGGGGACCGTCCGGCACGGGCGCGCACCTCGCCCGGGCCTACGGCAACCCGGACGTCGAGGACATCCTGGGCGTCTACGACGTCAACCACCTGTGCGACCGGAAGCCCCTGACGATCGGCCCCTTCGTCGTCACGCCGGTTCGGGTCGCGCATCCGGTCGAGTCGTACGGCTTCCGGGTCGAGGCGGGGGGGCGGACCCTCGTCTACACCGGCGACACCGACTCCTGCGAGCAGCTCTCCGAGCTGATGACGGGCGCCGACCTCGTGCTCGCCGACTCGGCCTTCGTCGAGGGTCGCGACACTGTCGAGGGCATCCACCTCTCCGGCCGACGCGCGGCCGAGGCCGCCATCCGCGCCGGGGGAGTGCGCAGGCTCATGCTGACGCACCTGCCGGCCTGGAACGACCCCGAAGTCTGCCGCGCCCAGGCCGCGGAGGTCTGGCCGGGCAAGGTCGAGCTCGCCGAGCCCGGGGTGACCTACTCGCTCTGAGTCCGTATGCCGCCGGGCCGGGTCGCGTCGGCCTGCTCGGTCGGGCGCCCCCTGGGGCTCGGGGTCTCAGACGGCCAGGTGGCGCGGCTTGCCGACCCCGGGCGGGGCGGTCTCGGTCGCGGCGGCCTGCGGCGCGGCTCGGCGCTCCTCGAGCATCGAGACGGGCAGCAGGAACCAGTGCCGGCGCAGGCACATGACCTTGGCGTGCTCGACCGGCCCGTCGGTGCTCTCGAGGGCGTCGCGCCACTGGATCTCGGCGGGCTCGCCGCACTCCGGGCACTGCGTGATGTCGATCATGGCTCCCCCTCGGTTCGATCCATCACCCATGCCAGAGGGTGCCGGCGAGCTCCCTGATACCGCCCGTCCTCCCCGCGAGGCAGGGGCCGGCCCCCGCGAGGAGGACCTGCGGCGTTACGGGGTGCTTACGGCGGCATCGGCGGCAGGGGCGCCGGCGGCGATGCGGGCTTAGCGTTGAGGCATGGCTAGCCTCAGGGGCATGACTGCTGAACGACATGACGGCCGCGCCCCCGACGAGACGCGCGAGGTGCGCATCACCCGCAACTGGCTCGACCACGCCGAGGGGAGCGTCCTTGTCGAGTTCGGGCGCACGCGTGTGCTCTGCGCCGCCTCGTTCACCGAGGGCGTGCCGCGGTGGCTCAAGGGCAAGGGGACCGGGTGGGTCACCGCCGAGTACGCCATGCTCCCGCGCGCGACGAACACCCGGTCCGACCGCGAGAGCGTCAAGGGCCGGATCGGTGGCCGAACCCACGAGATCTCGCGGCTCATCGGCCGCAGCCTGCGGGCCGTCATCGACACGAAGGCACTCGGCGAGAACACCATCGTCCTCGACTGCGACGTCCTCCAGGCCGACGGCGGCACGCGCACGGCAGCCATCACCGGCGCCTATGTCGCCCTCGCGGACGCCATCGCCTACGCCCGCGCCAAGGGCCTCATCGCCAAGAACGCGCAGCCGCTGACCGGATCCGTCGCCGCGGTCTCGGTCGGTGTCGTCGGCGGGCGGCCCGTGCTCGACCTCGACTACCCCGAGGACTCGACCGCCGAGACCGACATGAACGTCGTCATGACGGGCGAGGGGACGTTCATCGAGGTGCAGGGAACCGCCGAGGGCGCGCCCTTCGACCGCGACCTCCTCGGGGCCCTGCTCGACCTCGCCACGAAGGGCTGCGCCGACCTCACGACGAGGCAGCAGGCCGCGCTCGCCGAGGGGGCGGTCGCGTGACCAAGGTCGTTCTCGCCACGCGCAACCACCACAAGGTCGAGGAGCTGCGCGAGATCCTCTCCGACGTCTGCGCCGAGCTCGGGCTCGACATCGTCGGCCTCGACGAGTACCCGGAGGCGCCGGACGTCATCGAGGACGGCGTGACCTTCGAGCAGAACGCCATCCTCAAGGCGGCCTCGGCGGCGCGGTTCACCGGACTGCCGGCCCTCGCCGACGACTCGGGCCTCGCGGTCGACGTCCTCGGCGGCGCCCCGGGCATCTTCAGCGCGCGGTGGTCCGGCGGCAACGGCGACCGGGCCAATCTCGAGCTGCTCCTCGCCCAGCTCGGTGACGTCCGCGACGAGCACCGCGCGGCTGCGTTCGTCTGCGCGGCCGCCCTCGTCATGCCCGACGGGCGGTCCGCGGCCGAGCTCGGGCGCTATCCCGGTCATGTCGCGCGCGTCCCGACGGGCACGAACGGCTTCGGCTACGACCCGATCTTCGTCCCATCCGACCAGCCTGACGGCGCCGAACGGACTCTCGCGGAGTTCGGTGCCGACGAGAAGAACTCCGTCTCCCACCGGGCGCTCGCGTTCCGCGCGCTCGTGCCGCACCTGAAGGAGCACCTGAGGCCATGACCACGACGAGCCCGGCCACGCGACCCGACGTCCCCGGGACAGGAGGGGGAGCACCGGTCGCCGCCGCCCCCGCCTGGCACGGGGCCCTCGACGGGATCGTGGCCGGGCTGCTCACGGTCGGGCTGGCGACGCTCGTCGCCGCGATCCTCGAGGGGCTCGGGGCGTCCGGAGGTCAGCCCGCTCCGATCGCGGCGGTCGGCGGGGCGTTCATCGACCGGACGCCCTCGTGGCTCAAGGACGCCGCGATCGCGACGTTCGGCACCAACGACAAGCGAGCCCTGCTCGTCGGGACGGTCGTCGTCCTCGCCGTCCTCTGCGCGGTCGTGGGGATGATCGCGCGTCGGCGGCTCACGGCGGGCCTCGTGCTCTTCGCCCTCCTCGGTCTCGTCGGCGTCGCCGCGGTCCTCTCGCGGCCCGGTGCCGCCCCGTCGGACATCATCCCGACGGTGCTCGGCACGATGGCCGGGCTGTGGTTCCTCAGCCGGACGCCTGCCACGAGCGCGAGCGCGACGGCACCGGCCGGGGAGGGGGCACCCAGCCCGGCCCGACGTTGGCTGCTCGGCGGGCTGGTCGGCGGGGCGGCGGCATACGTCGGAGGGTTCCTAAGCGGTGGCTCGGCGGCGGCGACGGCATCGCGCGACGCCGCCGCGGCGGCCCCGGCGCGGGCCGCCAAGGTGACGATCCCGGCCGGCGCGGACCTGAAGATCCCGGGCGCCACGCCGTTCATCGTCCCCAACCAGGACTTCTACCGCATCGACACGGCGATCGTCGTGCCGCGGCTCGACGCCGCCCAGTGGAAGCTCAAGGTCACCGGCATGGTCGACCGCGAGGTCGAGATCGACTGGGCCGGCTTGCGGTCCAAGCCGATGCAGGAGGCGCTCATCACCTTGACCTGCGTCTCCAACGAGGTCGGCGGCGACCTCGCCGGCAACGCCGTCTGGACCGGCTGGCCGGTCCGCGAGCTGCTCGCAATGGCCGGGCCGAAGGCGGGCGCCGACATGGTCCTGCAGACGAGCGCCGACGGCTGGACGTGTGGCACCCCACTGTCGACGCTCACCGACGACCGCAACGCGATGCTCGCCGTGCGGATGAACGGCGAGCCGCTGCCCTTCGAGCACGGGTTCCCGGTGCGGCTCGTCGTCCCGGGCCTCTACGGCTACGTCTCCGCGACGAAGTGGGTCACCGAGCTCAAGGTGACGACGTTCGCGCAGGACCAGGGCTACTGGACGCCGCGCGGCTGGTCGCCCCTCGGCCCGATCAAGACGGCGTCGCGCATCGACGTCCCGCGGACGGGAGCGTCGGTCAAGGCCGGGACGGTCGCCGTCGCTGGGGTCGCCTGGGCGCAGCACCGTGGCATCTCCAAGGTCGAGGTCCAGATCGACACGGGCCCGTGGGTCGCGGCCCGCCTCGCCGCCGACGCGAGCATCGACGCGTGGCGCCAGTGGGTCTACGAGTGGCAGGCGACTCGCGGCAGCCACGACATCCGCGTCCGCGCGTACGACGGCTCGGGCCAGCCGCAGTCCCCGCTCGAGGCACGACCGGACCCCGACGGGGCGACGGGGATCCACACCGTGACGGTGCGCGTCGACTGACGTCACCCTGCCGTATGCCGCTCGGCGGCCCCACGTTGTCCGCGCGGTGGCGCGGTTGCGCGGTCGGCGTGCTCAGGCCAGCAGCGCCTCGACCTCGATCTCCACGAGCAGGTCCGGGTCGATCAGCGCCGAGACCTCGACCATCGTCGCCACCGGTCGGACGTCGCCGAAGGCCTCGCCGTGGGCCCGGCCGACCTCCTCCCAGCGGCTGATGTCGGTGACGTACATCCGGGTCCGCACGACGTCGGCGAGGCTCGCGCCACACTCGGCCAGCGCCGCCTCGATGATCTCGAGGGCGACCTTCGTCTGGCCGTACATGTCGCCGACCGCGACGACGCTCCCGTTCCGGCTCGCCGTCGTTCCGGCGACGTGGACGACGTCGCCCACCCGCACGGCTCGTGAGTAGCCGACCGCGGCCTCGAAGGGACTTCCCGAGCTGACCCGTTGCCTCATGCGGGCAGCGTACGGGGGCCGAGCGGCATACGGCCCATCACGTTTCGCGAACCGGGCGTGGCACCCGACGCCTCGGTCGGGCGGCCCAACTACAGTGGAGCCGCGCGGACGTGGTGGAACTGGCAGACACGCAGGATTTAGGTTCCTGTGCCTCGTGCGTGCGGGTTCAAGTCCCGCCGTCCGCACTCGACCAGGCAACCGCCTGAGCCGCACCGCAGCTCGACCCAGCCCGGGCGACTGGCTCCGGCCAGCCCCGTCACACGAAGGAGCCCATCGTGAGCACTCGACTCGAGCCCGGCGTCGCAGCCCCCGCCTTCACCCTCACGGACGACACCGGCCAGTCGGTCAGCCTCTCCGACTTCGCCGGGCGCAAGGTGATCGTCTACTTCTACCCGGCCGCCATGACGCCCGGCTGCACGACGCAGGCGTGCGACTTCAGCGAGTCGCTCGACTCGCTGCGCAAGGACGGCTTCGAGGTCGTCGGGATCAGCAAGGACAAGCCGGCCAAGCTCGCGAAGTTCCGCGAGCGCGACCACCTGACCATCCCGCTGCTGAGCGACGAGGACCTCACGGTGCACCGCGCGTACGGCGCGTGGGGCGAGAAGAAGCTCTACGGCAAGACGGTCGAGGGGGTCATCCGCTCGACGTTCGTCGTCGACACCGACGGCACGATCAGCCACGCGTTCTACAACGTCAAGGCGACCGGGCACGTGGCCAAGCTGCGCCGCGACCTCGGCCTGGCCGCCTGAGACCCGGATAGAGTCGCACCAGATCCCGAAAGGAGCTGTCATGAGCGACACCGCAGCGATCGAGCAGGACATCCGCGCCGCGCGCGCCCGCCTCGAGGGCACGGTCAACGAGCTCGCCTACCGGGTGCAGCCGCAGGTCATCGCCCAGCGGCAGGTGCAGTCGCTGAAGCTAAAGGTCGACGAGGTGACCCGCACCCCCGAGGGTGACCTGCGCGTCGAGCGCGTCGTCGCCGTCGCCGCGGCAGTGGTCGCGCTCGTCGTCGTCGCGCGCCTGCTCCGCAGGCGCCGCTGACGCGAAGCGGCATGGCCAAGCGTTCTACGGCATCCGGGCCAGGATCGGCGTCCGACCGTCTCCCCATCCGCATGCTCGGCGACCGTGTCCTCGTCTCCCTCGAGAACGAGGGGGAGCGGCGCTCCGGCGGCGGCATCCTCATCCCCGCGACCGCCTCGATGGGCAAGCGCCTGTCCTGGGCCGAGGTCGTCGCGACCGGACCGAGCGTGCGTCAGGTCCAGCTCGGCGACCGGGTCCTCTTCGACCCCGAGGACCGGGCCGAGGTGGAGCTCCAGTCCAAGGACTACGTCCTGCTGCGCGAGCGTGACATCCACGCCGTCGCGGCGTCGCGCATCGACGACGGCCAGACCGGCCTCTACCTTTGAGCCCGGTCACCCGCCGCGCGCTGCCCATCCGGGAGCGCTTGTCGAGGAGGTGTGCCAGCGCGCACCACATCCGAGGGATCGGCGATGAGCCGTGCCAGCATCTCTGGATCTCCGGTCCTGAGGGAGGGTCGGTCTGTCACCAGTGGCCCTTGTCGTCCCAGGGTGTGAACGTTGCGAACTCCAGCGGGTCGTCGAGCGGATCGAGTCCGGGCAGGCCATCTGTGACGTGGTTGCCCCGAGCCCAGGTAAGCAGCGTCTCGGTGAGGCCGCTTCGCAGCGGTGGGTCCTGATCTCCGACTCGTGAGCAGGTGTCGGGGTTGTGTCGACCGACATTCTGTATGGCGCGGGAGCAGGCGCCGTGATCACCAGTAGCCGTGTTGGTCGATCCCCTCGAAGAGGGCCCGTATCGCCTCTTCGCGGTCCACGCCCGGGGCGGCCGGGGCGGTCGTGATGAGGTTCTGCAAGGCATCGAGGAGCTCGCCGAGCTCATCTGTCTCGAGAATGTACGACGGCCCGCTGACCTCGGCGAACGCCCGCGCGAAGTCGCGGCCCAAGGCGATGAGCAGCGCTCGCTGAACGACACCTGCAGTCGGCGTCAGGAGCGCTTCCAGGATGGGTCGGGTGCTCTGCTTCCACGCTGTCAAAGCCCGCCTGTAAGTACGTGCAGAGATGCCCTCGCGGCCATCCCATTCCCGCAACGGGTTGTCGAGGTTCTCCTTCACCCACTCGGGCTCTCGCGCTCGGCTCACCCGCAGGAAGACGCCTTTGCCGACCTCGGGGGTCCATGCCCGCCGCATCGCCATGGCGTAGTCGGCCGGCACGCCGTCCAGGTCGACGTATTCCAGCTGCGTCAGTTGTTCCGGGTCCAGGCAGTCCTCAGGGATCATCCCGAACACATCATGGACCTCGAACCGGCGCAGACGGTGCAGCCCGTTCAATGCTGACGCGTTGATCAGGCGGCTCAGTTTGCCCCATAGGTTCAGGTGAGTGAGGTTCGGATAGGCAGACACGACGCGAGCCCCATCGATCGTGTTGGCACCCCGAACGAACAGAGACCGGATATCCGGAAACGACGCCCCTGCGGGCAGAACGTCGACGGCATCTCCGTCGAGGGCGTGGACGCGCTCATTCTCTGGTTCACCATGAAGGCCCGCGTCCCAGCGCCGCTGCAGGTGCAGATGAAACCCTGTATGCCAACCCAAGGTCCACGCCAGCGAGGCACGAGTGGTCAGCAGCGGCGCCGGACCCAGATTCTTGTGGCCGCGTGGGAGCACCCACTCCCTGTGGCATTGCGCCACACCGCGCTGGCCGGGGAGTGTCAGCTTCAACGGCTTCAGCTCGCCCAGGTCGGCGACGTCGTGTGGCTCGGCTCCAGACCAGTCCAGATCCAGGACGTCGGCCTGCCTGTCGTGGGGCTCCAGGGAGATGATCTGCGCGGCCGACCACTCACCGAGCTCATCACAAAACGCGGCGACAACGTCGCCAGGCGCCAGCGGTCGTGGCGGGTGGTGTGATCCTCTTGACGGCACGCGCCATGCTAGACCGCCGTGACCAGGAGGTTCCGACTGCTCGTTGGCGGCCTTCTCGACCTGACCCGATTCCTTCTCGCGACGGGCCAGCGGATCGGGGAGTGCCTGGCGGTTGCGTGGGTCGACCTCGACCTGGACGCGGCCCGGGTGGAGGTCAACCACACCGTCATCCGGGTCGCCGGTCACGGGCTCATCCGGAAGGACACCAAGTCGAGCGCGGGGGAGCGGACCCTCATCCCCCGGTCCTGGGCGGTGCCTGACCTGCGCCTGCGGCATGCCCGGGGCGTCACGCTCGACGCGCCGGTGTTCCCCGACATGCTCGGCGGCCTGCGTGACCCGAGCAAGAGCGCCGGGCTCTGCGCCGGGGTGCTGGACCGGGCCGGCATCGGTTGGGGTGACCTCGCACAACGTCCGGAGGACCACCGCGTCGGCGTTGGCCGACGCGGGCCTGTCGGCCAGGATCATCGCAGACCGGCTCGGGCACGCGCGACCATCCATGACTCAGGACGTCTACGTGGTCCGACGGGCTGTCAATGCGCGCGTCCCGAACGCGCTGGTCCGGCGATCAACCTCTGAGCGCCCGGGCCCCATCGGCCAGCAAGGCGAAGGCCCCGGAGACGGTGTCTCCGGGGCCTTCGTTCCATTTCACACAAGAGTGCGCCGCCAGGGACTCGAACCCCGAACCCAGTGATTAAGAGTCACTTGCTCTGCCAATTGAGCTAGCGGCGCAACGAGGAAAAACGTATCAGGACGTCGCGGTCACGACAAAATCGGGGTCCTCCGTCGCCGGCTTCCGGGTGCGTCGGCGGGATCGGGCGAGCAGGAACACCCCGCCGACCATGAAAGCGATGTAGCCGACGAGGCCACCGAGGTGCTCGTCGTCGCTCACCTGCGTGGCCTCGCCCTGGGGGGTTCTGGTGACCGGTTTGGGGTCTGCCGTGCGCCCGAGCGGAGCGCCCGCGGGCGAGGGCGCCGTCGTCGCGACGGCGTCAGTGGCGGGACGCCCGCCTCCGGCCGCGCCCGAGCGGCTCCGAGGCGCCGCCGCCGCAGACAGGAGCGAGAGCCCGAGGCTCAGCACGATGACACCGATGATCACGCCGACGGTGATTCGCTGGATCTTCTTCTTCCCGAGGAGCACACGCCATTCTCACCCGAGACGGGGCGCCGGCGCCGCGAGGCAGCGCGGAACTCGTCCTCGGCCCAACCCCTATGACGGGGCCGCGCGGGAGGACGATCGAGGGATGACACGACGGCCTCAGGCAGCAAGGGGGAACGGCTCTCCGTCCCTCGATGGGCGCGTGGACCGCAGCCGCATCGCCGCCGACCTGGAGGACGCCCGCCGGGACCTCCACGCGCTCCTTGCGGCTGCGACGCCGGAGGAGCTGCGGCGCATCAGCAACGGGACGCGCTGGACCAACGAGCAGCTGCTCTTCCACATGGTCTTCGGCTTCCTCATCGTCCGCCGCCTGCTGCCGCTCGTCCGGTTCGTCTTCCGCCTCCCCGCGCCGGCGGGGAGGGCCTTCGCCGGCCTCCTGGACGCAGGAACGAGGCCCTTCCACACGGTCAACTACCTCGGCTCGTGCGGCGGAGCCCTCGTGTACGACCGCACGCGCATGGGGCGTCTCTGCGACCACACGATCGCTGTGCTCTGCCGACGTCTCGAGGTCGAGCCGGAGCGCGGGCTGCACCGGGTGATGCCGTTCCCGACCCGCTGGGACCCCTACTTCACCGCGACCATGACGCTCGAGGACGTCTACGCCTACCCGGTCCTGCACTATCGGCACCACCGCGCCCAGCTCACCCTCGACCGCGTCGACGGGTGAAGCCGGAAAGGTGTGGAGGAGGCGGAGGTCGCGGAGGGGCGGGCTCGCGAAGCCGGCCCAGCGGCATACGGGAAGAGAAAGATCCCCGCACGAGAGTTCGTGCGGGGATCTTCCGACTGGGGTGAGTGACGGGACTTGAACCCGCGACCACCTGGACCACAACCAGGTGCTCTACCAGCTGAGCTACACCCACCATGCGTCGACACGGACCACCGAAAGTGGCATCTCCGTGAGACGGCGACGCCAATCGTACCTGCTCCGGAGGAGTGCTCGTGACCACCCCCCGGAGCGGGTGCGACGTCGTCAGTGGTCGATGACGTGGGGCTCGGCCAGGGCCCGAGCCGTCGCGGAGTCCGGACCGGGCGGAGGCACGAAGACGGCCTCGCGGTAGTAGCGCAGCTCGGCGATCGACTCGCGGATGTCGGCGAGCGCGCGATGGCCCCCCGACTTCTTGGGGGCGTTGAAGTAGACCCGGGGGTACCACCGGCGGGAGAGCTCCTTGATCGAGCTGACGTCGATGATCCGGTAGTGCAGGTGCGCCTCGAGCTCGCTCATGTCGCGGGCGAGGAACCCACGGTCGGTCGCGACCGTGTTGCCGCCGAGCGGCGCCCTGCGGGGCTCGGGCACGTGGGTCCGGACGTAGTCGAGGACGACCTGCTCTGCCTCCTCGATGGAGACGCCGCCATCGAGCTCCTCGAGCAGGCCCGAGGTCGTGTGCATCGTGCGGACGAAGTCGTCCATCTGCTCGAGCGCCTCGGCCGGAGGCTTGATGACGACGTCGACACCGTCGCCGAGCTGGTTGAGCTCGAAGTCGGTGACGAGCGCCGCCACCTCGACGAGGGCGTCGGTCTGGAGCGACAGCCCGGTCATCTCGCAGTCGATCCAGATGATGCGGTCGGCCAGGGCTCGTTGGTTGGTCTCCGTCACCGGTCCACCATAGATCCTGACGAGAGCGGCAAGACCGGACGTCGTGCGCGGTGCTGCACTACTGTGCCTGACATGACCCCGGGGGACGTGACGACGAGCGATCCGAGTGGACAAGGGAGCAGGTCGGTCGGGACGGAACCGCGGTGGCACGCGCCCAACCCCACACGGCGGCCGGCCCTGCGCACCACGCTGACCATCGGCGTCGCCACGTCGGTCTTCCTCCTCTGCCTGCTCGTCGTCGTCGGGATCTTCGGCGAGCGCCTCACCGCCGCGACGATCATCACCTCGGCCCTCATGGCGATCCTCCCCCTCTTCGTCGTCGTCCCGGTCTATCTCTGGCTCGACCGGTTCGAGGCCGAGCCGACGCGCTACCGCGTGTTCGCCTTTCTCTGGGGAGCGCTCGTCGCCGTCGTGGGCGCCTTCTTCCTCAACACGTTCGGGCTGCGCCTGCTCGTCGACGCGCAGTGGACCGACCCCCTCGAGACCGGGGCCGTCTACCTCGCGCCGATCACGGAGGAGACCCTCAAGGGGCTCGGGGTGCTGCTCATCTACCTGCTTCGCCGGCGCGAGTTCGACGGCATCGTCGACGGCATCGTCTACGGCGGCCTCATCGGGGCAGGCTTCGCCTTCAGCGAGAACATCCTCTACCTCGGGCAGGCGTACTCGACCGCCGGGAGCGAGGGCCTCACCGCGACCTTCATCGTGCGCTGCATCATGGGGCCCTTCGGCCACCCCCTCTTCACCTCGATCACCGGCATCGGGATCGGGATCGCCGTCACGACCCGCAACCCCGCCACACGCGTCCTCGCCATCGTGACCGGGTGGGTGTGCGCGATGATCCTGCACAGCCTCTGGAACCTCTCGGCGCTCGCGGGGATCGACGGGTTCATCCAGGCGTACGTGACCTACCAGGTCCCGCTCTTCGTCGCCTTCCTCGGGTTCCTCGTCTGGGTCCGTCGGCGGGAGGGCCGCCTCATCGGGCAGTACCTCTCGCCGTATGCCGACGCCGGCTGGCTGACCCACGGCGAGGTCACGATGCTCTCGCACATGCGGATGCGACGCGACGCGCGGGCCTGGGCGAAGTCGCACGGCGGGACACCGGCCAAGCGGTCCATGGCCGCCTTCCAGGACAGCGCGAGCGACCTCGCCCTGCTCCGGTCGCGCCTCGTCCACGGGACGGCCGAGCCCGGCGCGAGCGAGCGGGAGCTCGAGCTGCTCGACGCGATCACGACGCATCGCCGAAACTTCATCGGATCGCCCATGGCCTGAGATCAGGGAGCAGCCGACGGTTGCCTATCATGGGACGTCGCCCCTCGGGGCGACTGCCCCTGTAGCTCAGCGGATAGAGCAAGAGCCTTCTAATCTCTTGGTCGCAGGTTCGAGTCCTGCCGGGGGCGCAGCCCCGACGGCAGTCCCGAACCGCCGTCGCCAGAAGCCGATCCGGCTTCGGGCCGCCTCGCCCAGGTGGGCAGGCGTCCCGTTTCCGGGCGGCCGGGCTGACCTCGGTGAGACACGTCACCGAGGCGCCGCGACGTCGGGCTGAGCCGACACGCATCAACGGTGAGTTTGTTTGTGTCCGACGGACACGGGAGGATTGTGGCGTGGCAGCAGATTCAGGGGCGGGCACTGCGCCGCAGCTCCTCACCGCGGTAACCCAGCTGCGGGCCGCCGTCGCGGACGCCAGCCTCCCCCTCGACCTTCCCGGAGCCGGCGAAGCCCGCCACGAGCGTGGGCGCCTGCTCGGCCAGCTCGACGACTACCTCATCCCCCGGCTGACATCGATCGACGCCCCCCTGCTCGCCGTCGTCGGCGGCTCGACCGGCGCCGGCAAGTCCACGCTCGTCAACTCCATCGTCGGCCGCGAGGTGACCCTGCCTGGCGTCCTCCGGCCCACGACGCGTTCGCCGGTCCTCGTGCACCACCCGTCCGACGCGCGGTGGTTCACCAACCAGCGCATCCTGCCCGGGCTCGCGCGCATCACCGGGCGGCACTCCGACTCCGACGGACCCGGCGCGGTCCGTCTCGTCTCGACCAAGGCCGTGACCTCCGGGCTCGCCGTGCTCGACGCCCCCGACATCGACAGCGTCGTCTCGGCCAACCGCGACCTCGCCGCGCAGCTCCTCGCTGCCGCCGACCTCTGGATCTTCGTCACGACGGCCGCGCGCTATGCCGACGCGGTGCCGTGGGACCTGCTCCGTGAGGCCTCCGAGCGGGGGACCGCGATCGCCGTCGTCCTCGACCGCGTTGCACCCGAGTCGGTCGACGAGATCCGCAACCACCTCGCATCGATGCTGCGCGAGCAGGGCCTCGAGCAGGCGCCCATCTTCACCGTCACCGAGTCGCCGCTCCGCCGTGGGCTGCTCCCGACCGAGCAGACCGAACCGCTCAAGGCGTGGCTGTCGGCGCTCGCGAGCGACGCGCAGGCCCGAACCGACGTCATGCGCCAGACCCTCGACGGGGCCCTGCGGTCCCTCCAGGACCGCACCGGTGTCCTGGCGGCCGCCTCCGACGACCAGGTCGCCGCAGCCGGCGAGCTGCTGGGAGCCGCCCGGACGGCATACGCGGACGCGGTCGACCACGTCCGCGAGGGCATGGAGGACGGAACCCTGCTCCGCGGAGAGGTTCTCGCGCGCTGGCAGGAGTTCGTCGGGACGGGGGAGTTCTTCCGGCAGGTCGAGTCGCGGGTCTCACGGATGCGAGACCGGCTCACGGCGTTCGTCAAGGGCGAGCCGGCGCGCGCAGAGAACCTCGGAGAGGCGCTCCAGTCAGGCGTGGCCGACCTCATCGCCAACCGTGCCGAGGTCGCTGCGACCTCCGGGGCCCGGGCCTGGCGCTCGCTGCCCGGCGGTGATCAGCTCATGATCGCGACACCGACGCTGGCGCGCGCGAGCGCCGACCTCGACGAGCGGATCGAGCGGCTCGTACGCGACTGGCAGGGCGACATCCTCGATCTCGTCCGCCACGAGGCCAAGGACCGCCGGACCACCGCGCGGATCATGGCCTACGGCGTCAACGGGCTCGGTGTCGTGCTCATGCTCGTGACGTTCGCGAGCACCGCCGGAGTCACCGGCGCCGAGGTCGGCATCGCCGGCGGCACCGCCGTGGTCGGTCAGAAGCTCCTCGAGGCCGTCTTCGGGGACCAGGCCGTCCGCGAGCTCGCGCGGACGGCCCGTGAGCGACTCATCGCGCGGGTCGACGAGCTGTATGCCGCCGAGCTCGCCCGCTTCGAAGGCGCGGTCGCGTCCACGGGAGTGACTCCGGCCCAGAGCGCCTCGCTCAACCGGGCTGCGGGTTCCGTCAGGCGCGCTGTTGCGGGGGAGGCGCCCGAGCCCGAGTCGGACGAGACTGCCCAGCCCTCGGTCGAGGGGCCGCACGAGCCCGGCGAAGGTCAGGAGCCGGACGGCTCCGAGATCGACGCAGCCGGCGAGTCCGACGCAGCCGGCGAGCCCGCGCAGGTGTCCGCGACCGACGGGTCCGAGGGGTCCGCGGAGTCTGCGGAGTCCGCAGACGGCGACGAGGTCGCCGAGTCCGACGAGTCTGGCGAGTCCGCGTCCGAGACCGACTCGACCGAGGCCATCGAGGAGTCCGTCGACGCAGACGAGCCCGAGACCGACGAGCCCGACGAGCCAGTCGAGCCAGTCGAGCCCGACGAGCCCGACGAGCCAGTTGAGCCCGACGAGCCCGACGAGCAGGACGCGACTGAACAGGCCGCCGGGACCGAGGAAGCCGACGCGGCGGACCAGGCTGCAGGCGCCGAGGAGGCGAAGCGATGAGCCCGATCACGATGGGTCGGGCCAAGGTCGCCCGCGTGTCCGCCACCGAGCTCGCCGACCGGACGACGGCCCTGTCGATGGCACTCCTGTCGGGTTCCGACGAGCTCGATCCTGGGGTCGTCGAGCAAGCCCGCCGAGTCGTCGACAAGGCGTTCGAGCGCACCAACCTCGCCGGCGACCACACGGTCGTGGCGCTCGCCGGCGCGACCGGCAGCGGCAAGTCGTCGCTCTTCAACGCGCTCGTGGGAGCCGACGTCGCGACGATCGGCGCGCGACGTCCGACGACGGCCAAGCCGACCGCCGCGATCTGGGGCGGGGGAGACGCCGGCGAGCTCCTCGACTGGCTGCACGTGGACGCCCGCCATCGGGTCGAGGACGACGCCAGGCCGACCGGTCGAGGAAAGTCCGTCGGGTCCCTCGACGGACTCGTCCTGCTCGACCTGCCCGACTTCGACTCGCGAGAGCTCGCCCACCGCCAGGAGGCGGAGCGCATCCTCGAGCTCGTGGACGTCTTCGTCTGGGTGACCGACCCCCAGAAGTACGCCGACGCACGTCTGCACGACGAGTTCGTCAGCATCCTGTCGCGGCACGATGCCGTGACGGTTGCCGTGCTCAACCAGTCCGACCGGCTGACCCCGGACGCCGTCCAGACGGTCGCGAAGGACCTCAGGCGGCTCCTCCTGGCCGACGGCGTCAAGGGGGCCCAGGTGCTCACGACGTCGACGCTCACGGGCGACGGCATTCCCGAGTTCAGGCAACGCCTCGCGAATGCCGTTGCGGGACACGCCGCCTCGCGTCAACGTCTCCGTGCGGACGTCGTGGGGGTGGCGGAGCGACTGCGTCAGGACGTCGCCGACACGGAGCCCGACGTGGCCAAGCTGTCGCGGACCGCCCTCGACGAGGCCTTCGCCCGAGCGGCCGGCGTCCCGGTCGTGCTCGATGCCGTCGAACGCGACTACCGGCGTGAGGCGTTCGCCCACACCGGCTTCCTCTTCGCGCGCTGGACCAAGGCCTTCGCGGCCGATCCGCTGCGCCGACTCGGTCTCGACCGCGACCGCGGCCGGGACGTCATCCCACTCGACATCGAAGGTGCTGACGTCCGCGCGGTGCTCGGACGGTCGTCGATCCCGGCTCCGACGCTGTCGACCGTCGCGGCCGTCGACATCGCGACACGAGAGTTCGTCCGTAACGCCTCCGAGGGGATGCCACCGCGCTGGGGCGAGGCGGTCGACGCGGCCGTCGACCGGGGCGAGGGTGCCCTCAGCGACCGGCTCGACCGGGCGGTGATGAGCACCTCGCTGCGCGCTCGGCGCCCCATCTGGTGGTTCGTCGTCAACGTGCTCCAGTGGCTGCTGGGGCTCGCGGCCATCGCCGGCCTGGTATGGCTCGCCGTCCTCGTCGTGATGGGCTGGCTCCAGCTGCCGCGCATCGAGGCGCCGACCGTCGGGGTGATCCCGCTGCCGCTGCTCATGCTCGTGGGTGGGCTCCTCGTCGGGTTGGGTCTCGCCGTGGTGTCCCGGTGGTGGGCCAACATCGGGGCCCGGCGCCGCAAGGCGAGCATCGGTCGCCGCCTCACCGAGGCGGTCGGCGAGGTCGCCGACGAGCGCGTCCTCATCCCCATCGACGAGGTGCACGCCCGCCACCGCGCAACCCGGGCCCACCTCGCCGAGGCGAGCGACTGAGGCTCCCGGCCTTCACCTCTGGACCGGTCGGAGGTCCGTCCACATCCACCGTCGCCACCGGGCCCTGTCCACAGGACCCGGTGGCGCTCCTTCTCCGAGGCGGCCGCCTCGCGGAGGCTGTCGGTGTCGGGCGACGCCGTCGTCCGTGACCGGAGCAGGAGGAGCAGACATGAACGAGACCCGAGTCACCGTCCACGGCAATGTCGTCGCGGAGCCGACCTCACGACAGACGCGGACTGGTGGCATCTTCACCACCTTCCGCATCGCGACGACCCCCTACCGACGCACGGCTGACGGTCGCTTCGTCGATGGCGAGACGAGCTTCTTCAGCGTCATCGCCTTCAACGCCCTCGCCGCCAACGTGGGCAAGTCCCTCAAGAAGGGCCATCCGGTGATCGTCACCGGCAAGCTCGGGGTTCGCGAGTGGCAGGGCGCCGATGGACAGCCGCGCGTCTCGGTCGAGGTCGACGCCGAGCACATCGGGCACGACCTCAGCTGGGGTCAGGCGTCCTTCGAACGCGTGAGCCGCGCCGCCGCCCTCGGCTACGACCGGCTCGCCGAGCCCGACGTGGCAGCGAGCCTTCGGGCGCTCGCCGACGGAGAGGCGACCGACGGGGACGCGGCCCGGAGCGACGACACAGGCGACGCCCCGTACGGGCCCGCGGCAGCGGGCATGGAGCCGGAGGGCGACGACGTGATGCGTGGCGAGGGCGACCCGGGCGGCCGCCCGGCGAACGTCGACGCCGACGGGGTCGTCCACGACCTCGACGAAACCCGGGCGACGAGGTTGACCGGCGACCCCGAGACCGACACCTACACCGTCGTGGGGGCGAGGAGCGCCTGAGCCGGGGCGGCCGCCTGCACCGATGCGGCCACCGACGCCGACGCAACGGCGCCGGCGGGTGTCCCGGCCGTGCCGGTGCCGCTGGGGCCGCCCTGGCCTCCGAGGTCGGGTCCGGGCCGGCCCAGCGGCAGGCGTGATGGGGCGTCCCGACGGGCTCGGCCGGGCTGGGCGTGGGATGCGGATTCGGCCCCCATGCCCTGCGGCCGATAGCCTTCGGGCATGGCCGAGTACATCTACACCATGACCCGCGCACGCAAGGCGCACAACGAGAAGGTCATCCTCGACGACGTCTCGATGTCGTTCTACCCGGGCGCGAAGATCGGCATGGTCGGACCCAACGGTGCCGGCAAGTCGACGATCCTCAAGATCATGGCCGGACTCGACCAGCCGTCCAACGGTGAGGCTCGCCTCGCCCCGGGCGCCACGGTCGGCATCCTCCTGCAGGAGCCCCCGCTCAACGAGGAGAAGACGGTTCTCGGCAACGTCGAGGAGGGCGCCGGCGAGATCAAGGCCAAGCTCGACCGCTACAACGAGATCTCGGCCGAGATGGCCGACCCCGACGCCGACTACGACGCGCTCCTCGCCGAGATGGGCAAGCTGCAGGAGGACATCGACCACGCCGACGCCTGGGACCTCGACAGCCAGCTCGAGCAGGCGATGGACGCCCTGCGCTGCCCGCCGGCCGACTCCCCGGTCACCAACCTCTCCGGTGGTGAGCGCCGTCGCGTGGCGCTGTGCAAGCTCCTCCTGCAGAAGCCCGACCTGCTTCTGCTCGACGAGCCGACCAACCACCTCGACGCCGAGTCGGTCCTCTGGCTCGAGCAGCACCTCGAGTCCTACGCCGGCGCCGTCATCGCCGTCACCCACGACCGCTACTTCCTCGACAACGTGGCCCAGTGGATCGCCGAGGTCGACCGTGGCCGTCTCTACCCCTACGAGGGCAACTACTCGACCTACCTCGAGAAGAAGGCCGAGCGCCTGACGATCCAGGGCAAGAAGGATGCCAAGCTCGCCAAGCGCCTCAAGACCGAGCTCGAGTGGGTTCGCAGCAATGCCAAGGGCCGTCAGGTCAAGAGCAAGGCGCGCCTCGCTCGCTACGAGGAGATGGCGGCCGAGGCCGACCGCACCCGCAAGCTCGACTTCGAGGAGCTGCAGATCCCGCCGGGCCCGCGTCTCGGGTCCACCGTCATCGAGGTGAAGAACCTCAAGAAGGGCTTCGGCGACCGCGTCCTCATTGACAACCTCTCGTTCTCGCTGCCGCGCAACGGCATCGTCGGCGTCATCGGTCCCAACGGGGTCGGCAAGTCGACGCTCTTCAAGACGATCGTCGGCTTCGAGCAGCCCGACTCCGGCGAGGTGAAGATCGGCGACACGGTCAAGATCTCCTACGTCGACCAGGGCCGAGAAGGCCTCGACCCGAAGAAGAACCTCTGGGAGATCGTCTCCGACGGGCTCGACTACATGAAGGTCGGCCACGTCGAGATCCCGTCCCGCGCCTACGTCTCGCAGTTCGGCTTCAAGGGCCCGGACCAGCAGAAGCTGGCCGGCGTGCTCTCCGGCGGCGAGCGCAACCGGCTCAACCTCGCCCTGACGCTCAAGCAGGGCGGCAACCTGCTGCTCCTCGACGAGCCCACGAATGACCTCGACGTCGAGACGCTCGGCTCGCTCGAGAACGCGCTGCTCGACTTCCCCGGCTGCGCCGTCGTCATCACGCACGACCGGTGGTTCCTCGACCGCGTCGCGACGCACATCCTCGCCTACGAGGGGACGGAGGAGAACCCGGCCAACTGGTACTGGTTCGAGGGTAACTTCGAGTCCTACGAGGCCAACAAGATCGAGCGCCTCGGCCCCGATGCGGCCCGCCCGCACCGGGTCACCTACCGCAAGCTGACGCGCGACTGACGTCGCCCGAAGCGCTGAATCGGCGCCCGGCCACCGGCCCATGACGTTCGGTGACCGGGCGCCGTTCTGCGTCGCTCGGTCCGGCGACGGCCCGACAGGGCACCGAAGCCGGCGCCGAGGGCCCCAATCAGATCCAGCTCTTGCGTTTGAAGACGATGTAGAGGACCACGCCGATACCCAGGATGACCCCGGCACTCATGAGGACGCCGGAGCCCTTGCCGAAGCCGGGGTAGGGGACGTTCTGGCCGAACCAACCGGTCACCGCCGTCGGCACGGCGATGATGGCGGCCCACCCGGTGAGCTTCTTCATCACGGTGTTGAGGCGAGCGTCCTGGAGCGACAGGTTGGTCTCGAAGACCGTCGTGATCATGTCGCGAAGCGACTCCGTCCACTCCGAGGCCCGCAGGACATGGTCGTAGAGGTCGTCGTACGAGCCGTCGAGCTCGGTGTGTCGCCCCTCGAGCTCGCTCCGGTGGCGCAGCACGGCGTTGACGACCTCCCGCATGGGCAGCACAACGCGCCGCAGCTCGACGAGCTCCTTGCGCAGCCGGTATGTCCGGACCTGGACCTCGTGGCTCGGCCCACGATCGTCGAAGAGGAGGTCCTCGAGTCCCTCGATCGCGTCGTCGAGCCGCTGGATCGCCTCGAAGTGACCGTCGACGACCGTGTCAAGGAGGCCGTGGACGAGGGCGCCGACCCCGAGCCGGAGCAGCTCGGGATCCTCGTTCCATCGCTCGAGGACCGGCGCCATGTCGAATGTGTCGTCGGAACGGACGGTGATGATGCCACGAGGGAGGACGAAAGCGGAGATCCGGCTCGTGACGAGCCGGGACTCGCGACGTCCCGGCGTCGGGTCGCCGGGGTCGAGGCGCGTGGCGTACACCGTGAGGAAGGTGTGGCGGGCGTGGCGGGTCGCCTTGGGGCGCTCGTAGGCGGTGACGGCGTCCTCGACCGCGTGCGAGTCGAGCCCGAGCTCGCCGGCCAGCTCGGCGAGGTGGGCCCGGCCCGGGTCGCAGAGGTCGACCCAGATGAGCGAGCCGTCTTCTTCGAGCCGCTCGGACACCTCCGAGAGGGGGAAGTCCGACGCGACGGCTTGCCCGTCCCTCCACTGGCGGGTCGTCACACGGTCGCTGCTGCTGCTCACGCCCGCAGTCTCGCAGGCGCAGCGGTGCTGCGGACGTCAGGTCGGCGTGACGGTCGCCGGTCAGGCGATGAGCGGGGCCCGCACGTCGGCGGTGGCCGGGGCTCCGAGGGCGAGCTGCCAGGCCTCCGCGAGTCGGCGACCCACCTCGTCCGCCTCGTCGGCCGGGACGCAGAAGGGCACCCGGACGAAGCGGGCCATGCCACCCGCGACGCCGAACTGTGCTCCTCTCGCGAGCCGGACCCCGGCCCGCTCGGCGACGTGTGCGAGCTGGTCCCCGCGAGCCACGGGCAGCTCGCACCACAGGTTGAGGCCACCCGCCGGCACGGAGAAGTGCCAGTCGGGCACGTGCCGGCGAAGGGCGACCACCATCGCATCGCGGCGGGCGCGGGCCTCCCGACGTCGCTCGTCGAGCAGGGGCGCCCCCTGGGCGAGCAGGTCGGCGAGGACGAGCTGCTCGAGGACGGCCGTGCCGAGATCGAGACTGTGGCGCGCCTCCAGGACCGGTCCGACCTGGTCGAGCGGGGCGCGGACCCAGCCGACACGGAGGCCTCCCCACCAGGCCTTGGCGGCACTGCCCAGGGTCGTCGTCCGCTCGGCGACGGCCGCGAAGGGAACCGGTGGCCGCTCGTCGAGGCCGAGCTCGACGAACGTCTCGTCGACGAGCGCCTCCGCCCGGGTCCGCGACAGCGCGTCGGCCACCTGCAGCCGGGTGCCGAGATCCATGAGCAGGCCGGTGGGGTTCTGGAAGTCGGGGATGAGGTAGGCGAGCCGGGCCCCGCCCTGGCGGAGCGCCACCTCGAGCGAGTCGGCGTCCCACCCCGAGGGCGTCATCGAGACGGAGACCGGGCGGAAGGCCGAGCGACGAACGCCGACAATGGCATTCGGGTAGGTCGGGCTCTCGAGAACGACACGGTCCCCGGGCTCGAGACGCGCGCGCAGGACCGACGACAGGCCGGAGTGCGCGCCAGACGTGACGATCACCTGGTTGGGGTCGGTCGGCAGGCCACGCCCCGCGAACCACGCCGCGAGGGCCTCACGGGCCTCGGGCAGGCCCTGCGGGTTGTAGCCGGAGGTGGCGAGGTGCCGGGGCAGCTCGTGCAGGGCGCGCTCGTAGGCCGCGGTGATCCCGGGGGCGGCCGGGAGGGCGGCATACGTCAGGTCGATGACATCGGGCGGCACGGCGCTCGGGATGAGCCCGGCGTCGGACACGGCCACGGCGCCGGCTCGCGAGGGGAGGGCGACGACGCTACCCGACCCGCGCCGCGTCACGATGTAGCCGTCCTCCCGGAGCGCGTCGAGTGCGGCACCGACGGTTGTGCGGCTGAGTCCGAGCTCGGTGGTGAGGGTCCGCTCGCTCGGCAGGCGGGTGCCGACGAGGACCCGCCCGTCGCAGACGAGGCGACGGATCCCGTCGGCGAGACTCCGGTAGGCGGGCCGGGGGAGGGGCTCGTCACCGAGGAGGGCGGCCAGGGACCGGGCGGACACGGTTCGCATGAGTCCACTCTTGCACAACTGGATATGGATAAGAAGACCACTTGGCCTCACGCTGGAGGACATGCGCCGCCACGTCCCGCTCCTTGCGATGACCACCCGAGAGCAGCTCCGCGCCGGCCGGCTGCCCTTCCGGATCACCCAGCTGCTCGTCGGCCTGACGCTCTACGGCGTCTCGATGGCGATGATGGTCCGCAGCACACTCGGCCTCGACCCGTGGGACGTCTTCCACGCCGGGGTCGCGAGCCGGCTGCCGCTCACCTTCGGCCAGGTGACCATCGTGACCGGCGTGCTCGTCCTCCTCCTGTGGTGGCCCCTTCGGCAGTGGCCTGGTCTCGGGACGGTCGCGAACGTCGTCGTCATCGGCCTCGCCGCCGACGCGGGCCTCTCCCTCATCAGTCCTCCCGACGCGCTGCCCGCCCGGGTTGCCCTGCTCCTCGGCGGCATCGTGCTCAACGGCATCGCGGGCGGGCTCTACATCGGCAGCCAGCTCGGCCCCGGGCCGCGCGATGGGCTGATGACCGGGTTCGCGCGCCGCACCCGCCTCAGCATCCGACTCGTCCGCACGGCCATCGAGGTCCTCGTCCTCTCCGTCGGCTGGCTCCTGGGCGGGCCCGTCGGTCTCGGGACGGTCCTCTACGCCGTCTCGATCGGGCCCCTCGTCCAGTTCTTCCTGCCCCGTCTGACCGTTTCCTTGGAACTGCCTGAGCGGCAGCCGAAGGCCGCTGCGCCCTCACCGATTCCGTCGCCCTCGACAATTGCCTGAGCCCCGGCGAGGATCGATGGATGCGACTCGGACTGCAGGTCTCCCATTTCAGCTGGCCCGACGCGCCGGCCTCCATCGGCCCGACGTTCGGCCGGATCGCCCGTGACGCGGAGGAGGCCGGCATGGCCAGCCTCTGGGTCATGGACCATTTCTTCCAGATCAGCATGATCGGCCCGCCCGAGCTCGAGATGCTCGAGGGCTACACAGCGCTCGCGTTCGCGGCGGGCCAGACCTCGCGGATCGAGCTGGGGACGCTGGTCACCGGTGTCACCTACCGTCACCCCGGCATCCTCGCGAAGACGGTGACGACCCTCGACGTCCTCTCGGGCGGCCGCGCGTGGCTCGGCATCGGCGCGGCCTGGAACGAGGAGGAGCACCGGGGCCTCGGGGTGCCCTACCCGCCGCTCAAGGAGCGCTTCGAGCGCCTCGAGGAGGCGCTGCAGATCTCCCTCCAGATGTGGTCGGGCGACGAGAGCCCGTATGCCGGTCGGCACTACACGCTCGAGCGCCCGCTCAACAGCCCTCCCGCCGTTCGCCGGCCCCACCCGCCGATCCTCATCGGCGGCATGGGGGCGAAGAAGACCATGCGGCTCGTCGCGCAGTATGCCGACGCCTCGAACTTCTTCGACGTCGGGCCGCAGGGGCTGCGAGCCGCCTGCGATGGCCTGCGAAGCCACTGCGACGCCGTGGGCCGCGACTACGGCGCCATCACCAAGACGGTCCTGACCCGGATGAGCCTCTCCGAGTCCGGGGGCACGGACCCGTCCGGCGCCCCGACGGTCTCGGTTGCAGCCGCCGTCGACCACCTCGGACGCCTCGCCGAGGCGGGCATGGACGACGCGATCCTCGGGATGGCCAACCAGACCGACCCAGCCGCGTACCCGCTCGTCGCCGAGGTCGTGCGCCAGGTCGAGGGGATCACGTCCGCGGATCGCTGACCGGCACCGACACGGCCCGAGCAGCCGGCGTGACGACGTCACGCCGGCTCGGGCCGACCATCCCGTCCTGAGGCCCGAGCGGCCAGGACGCCAGGACTCGGCAGCCGCCCTGCTCGTACCACGCCAGGTCGAGGCGCTCGGCACGACACCGGGCCGGGACGAGCTCGCCGAGCAGCCGGCGCGTCGATGCCTCGGAGACGCTGTCGGAGACGCTGTCTGAGACGGCGTCGAGCGTGAGGTGCGGTCGGACGTCGGGGAACTGGCCGGCATACGGCGGACACTGCGGGAAGGCGCGGGCCAGGCGGGCGGTGAGCCGGCGGAAGGGCTCCTCCGGCTCGGGCACGAGGTGGATGATCCCATTGGGGAAGGTCGCGACCCGGGCGAGGACGAACTCGAACGGCTCGGTCTCCCGGAGGATCTCGAGGATCGAGTCCCTCTCTGGGCCGCCGATGGCCTCGGGTGGGAGGAAGGGCCCGAGCGCGGTCACGTGCGCGTGGACGTAGTCGGGGTCGGCCGACACGTAGTCGGCGTCGTAGTGCGCGGTGCGCGCCCGGACGAACGTCTCGAGCTGCGGCACCGGCACCTGGAGGACGGTGTGGCCGGGGTGGGTGGCCACGGGTCAGGCGTCGGGCGGCGGAGCTGCGGTGTCCGTCGCAAGCCGGGCCGTTCGACGGGGCTCCGCTGCGCCGACGAGACGCAGGGCGAGGGCCGCGTTGGTCGCCCCGATCTGCGCCGGGGTGCGCTTGATGGTGGGGGAGTACCACCGGGCGACGTCGACGACGATCGACAGGAGCGCGAGGGCCGTGTCGCCGACGTCGTCGATCGCGAACTCGCCGGAGGCCACGCCCCGCTCGAGGACGTCGCGGACGAGCGCGTCCATCTCCTTGCGCAGCGCGAGCACCTCGGCGTGGTGCTCGGGCGTCAGGTGGTGGTGCTCGTACTGGACGACCCGGGCCACCTGGTACTGCTCGACGTGCCACTCCGAGAAGCGAGCCATGAGGCTGGCGAGCTGGCCCGGCGGGGCGGGCGACGCCGCGATCGCGGCACGCAGCTGGCGTAGGGCCGACTCGTGCCCGGTCCGGCTGAGGTTGAAGAGCAGCTCCTCCTTGGACCCGAAGTGGACGTAGACGCCGGCCGGGCTGAGGCCCGCGCCCGACGCGATGTCACGCGTCGTGGTCGCGTGGAAGCCCTTGTCGGCGAAGGCGTGGGCCGCGGCCTGCATGAGCCGCTCGACGGTCGTCGCCTCGGGGTCGCTGAGCAGTCCTGTGCCGGCCCGGAGGTCCGCCTCGAGGGCCGACGAGGCGGGGGTCGGTGTTGTCTGCGGCACATTGACAGCATGCCGCAGCGGCGTAAGACTAAGCAAGCGCTTAGTCACTGTGTCTTGGAGGTCAGCCATGCCCCGCAACATCTACGAAGAGGACCACGAGGCGATGCGCGCCTCAGCGCGGGAGTTCGTGCACCGCACGCTCGCCCCGCGCGCCGAGGAGATGATCGCGTCCAAGTCGATCCCGCGGGACATCTGGAGGGAAGCCGGCAAGCAGGGCTTCTTCGGCTTCGACATCCCCGAGGAGTTCGGCGGCGCGGGCGTCGACGACTACCGCTTCAACGCCGTCATCGCGGAGGAGATGTCGCGCTTCAACGCCGCGACGAGCTCGTGCTTCGGCATCCACTCCGACGTCTGCCCGCCCTACATCGTCGACCTCGGCACCGAGGAGCAGAAGCAGCGCTGGCTGCCCGGCATGGCGAGCGGCGACCTCATCTGCGCGATCGCGATGACCGAGCCCTCCGGCGGCTCCGACCTCGCAGCGCTCAAGACGACCGCCGTCCGCGACGGCGACGGCTGGGTCCTCAACGGCTCAAAGACCTTCATCACCAACGGCTACCAGGCAGACCTCGTCATCGTCGCCGCGCGGACCGACGCGTCCAAGGGGGCCAAGGGCATCACGCTCTTCATGGTCGAGCGCGGCATGGAGGGCTTCAACAACGGCCGCAAGCTCGACAAGGTCGGCATGGACGAGTCCGACACGGCCGAGCTGTTCTTCGAGAACGTCCGGGTCCCCGACGAGAACCGCCTCGGCGAGGAGGGGATGGGGTTCATCGCCATGATGCAGCGCCTCCCGCAGGAGCGCGTCGGCGCGGCCGTCTCCAACGTCGCCCACGCGAAGGCGATCCTCGAGGAGACGATCCAGTACGCCAAGGACCGCAAGGCCTTCGGCCAGTCGATCGGCGCCTTCCAGCACAACAAGTTCCTCATGGCCGAGCTCGTCACGAAGATCGAGGTCGCCGAGGCCTACGTCGACGACTGCGTCATCGCGCACGCCGCCGGCACGCTCTCGGCCGTCGACGCGGCGAAGGCCAAGTGGTGGAGCTCTGAGATCCAGAACGACGTCCTCGACCACTGCGTCCAGCTCCACGGCGGCTACGGCTTCATGAACGAGTACCGCGTCGCCCGTGCCTGGCGCGACGCCCGGGTCACGAAGATCTGGGCCGGCTCCAACGAGATCATGAAGGAGCTTATCGGCCGGGACCTCGGCTTCTGATGGGGGCTCACGAGGGAGCGGTCGCGATCGTCACGGGCGCGAGCCGCGGGATCGGCCTCGGCATCGCCGAGCGCCTCGTCGCCGAGGGCGCCAAGGTCGTCATCACGGCCCGTCGGTCCGAAGCCCTGGCGGAGGCCGTGGAGCAGCTCGGCGGCCCGGGCAACGCCATCGGCATCTCGGGCAACGCGGCCGACGAGGCCCACCAGGAGGAGGTCATCGCTGCGGCGCGTGACACCTTCGGCGGGCTGCACCTGCTCGTCAACAACACCGGCATCAACCCCGTCTACGGCCCGATGCTCGACACCGACGGCGACGTGGCCCGCAAGATCCTCGACGTCAACGTCGTGGCGGCGTTCTCCTGGATCAAGAAGGCGGTTGCCGCAGGCCTCGGCGACGACGCCCACCCCGGCGCCGTCGTCAACCTCGCCTCGGTGGCCGGCCTGGGCGCCTCGGGGATGATCGGCTGGTACGGCGTGTCCAAGGCGGCCCTCATCCACCTGACGACCGAGCTCGGCCACCAGCTCGGACCCGACGTGCGCGTCAACGCCGTCGCCCCGGCGGTCGTCAAGACGAAGTTCGCCGAAGCGCTCTACGTCGGCCGCGAGGAACAGGTCGCCGCGGCCTACCCCATGAAGCGGCTCGGCACCCCCGAGGACATCGCCGGAGCGGTGAGCTTCCTGCTCAGCTCCGACGCCTCGTGGATCACCGGCCAGACGCTGACGATCGACGGTGGGGTCACGCTCGGGGGCGCCCTCTGAGCTGTGGCCGAGGCGCCGGCCCAGCGGCATACCCCTGACCACGGCCGCCTCCCGGCGGCTCAGCTCCCTGCCAACCGAACGCAGCGTTCGTCGTCGAACTCACTGCTCTAGCGCTGAGTTCGACGACGAACGCTGCGTTCGGTCGGGGGTCGGGGGGGTGGTGGGACGGTTCCGGAGCCCTCTCGGTAGCGGACCCTTTCAGTAGCGGAGGAGGACGGCCGCGGGTCCGTCGGGGCCCGACGGGACCCCGAAGGGGACCACCCGCCCGCGGTGGCGGACCGTCTCGGCGAGGGCGGCATCGAGGGCATCTCCGGAATCGGTCGCGGCCTCCGGGTCGAGGAAGAGCGTGTCGACGCGGCCCTCCCGCGCCGCCGTGAGGATCAGGCCCGGGTCGCTCAGGGTGCGGCCGGTGCCGGCGACCTCGCGGTACCGGTCCCGCAGGTGCTCCTCGCGCTCGGCGAAGTGGTCGGCGAGGAGGGCCCAGGCGGCGTCGTGCAGCTCCTGCGGTGTCCGGTGCTCGGGGTTGCCCTCGATGGCTTGGTCCCAGACGGCTGGGTAGCGGCTCGCCGCCCGGTAGACCGGCAGGTAGTAGCCGACGCAGGCGAGCACGAGCGGCTCCGAACGACCACCGAGCCGGTCGACGAGCGGGTCGTCCACCGCCCGGAACCAGCGCGCGAGGGCAGCCTTGTCGTAGTCGGCCTCGTTGCCCTGCCCGTGGAACTGCGCCTCACCGCGGCCGTTCTGCCGTCCGACCGAGTGCGACTGCCCGTGGCGTTCCATCTCCTCCTGCGGGATGGCGGCCTCCATCGAGGCGGGGATCGCGCCGAGATCGAGCTCGTCCATGCCGTCCCGGGTCCCGTGGAAGAGCCGGACCCCGTTCTGGGCGAGGGCGAGGACGAAGAAGGCGCCGTCCGGCGCGAGCAGCGGCAGCAGGGGGCGCAGCCGGAACGCAGCCCCGACGGCCACGCGGTCGTCGATGGCGACCGGGAGGCGGAAGCCGGCGCTGAACCCCGGTGCCGCGAAGAGGGCCAGCCCCGGCCCCTGGTGCTGCCAGAACGACGGGTCGTTCTCGAGCACCCGGATCGGGCCGAGGAGGTCGCCGATGGCCCGGTCCTCGAGGCCCGCGTCCTCGAGCCTCTGGACGACGTCGCGCAACAGGGTCCGCAGCCGTGCCGGTCCCTGCCTCGTGTCGGGTCCGAAGACGCTCGTCGGCAGGTAGACGGAGACGCAGGGACCCTCGACCTCGCTCAGCCTCAGCAGGTCGCCCTCGGTCAGCAGGCCGACGTCGACCTCGCGCGGCGTGCCAGAGGCCTCCGGCAGGTGCATGTTCATCTCGGGCTCCTCTCCGCGGGCACGACGGACGTGCCCCACGCCTCCCATGGCAGCACGGCCCCGACCGTCGGGGCAGGGCCCTAGGTCCCGGCCACGCGCGGACGGGCCCGACGCGCCGCGACGGCCCAGCGGCATACGTCCCGTCGCCGCGGCGCACTCCCGTGTGTCATGGCACGGCTTGCGCGCGCCCGGGTCGGGCAGGCAAGAATGGCGACACTGCGGTCGGCGTGGTCCGCGCGTCGCCGCGCGACCCGCGCGGCGCCGCGGCCGTGTGCTGGTGCCCGGTCGTGCATGTCGACGGAAGAAGGCTCATGGAGATCTGGCCCGGCAAGCCCTACCCCCTCGGTGCCACGTACGACGGCACCGGGGTCAACTTCGCCGTCTTCTCCGAGGTCGCGGAGCGGATCGAGCTCTGCCTCGTCGACGACGACCTGAAGGAGACCCGGATCGACCTGCCCGAGGTCGACGGCTTCGTGTGGCACGGCTACGTCCCCTACGTCCAGCCGGGGCAGCGCTACGGCTTCCGCGTCCACGGACCCTACGAGCCGACCGCCGGGCACCGGTGCAACCCGAGCAAGCTCCTCCTCGACCCCTACGCCAAGGCCATCGAGGGGCAGGCCGAGAACGACCAGTCACTCTTCTCCTACACCTTCGGCGACGCCGACCCGGCCAGCACGACGAAGGTCAACACCGACGACAGTCTCGGGCACACGATGCTCTCCGTCGTCATCAACCCGTTCTTCGACTGGGGCGACGACCGCCCTCCGCGTCACGAGTACCACGAGTCGGTCATCTACGAGGCCCACGTCAAGGGCCTGACGCAGCTCCACCCGGAGGTCCCCGAGGAGATCCGCGGCACGTATGCCGGCATCGCGCACCCGGCGATGATCAACCACCTCAAGGCGCTCGGGATCACGGCCATCGAGCTCATGCCCGTCCACCAGTTCGTCCAGGACTCCGTCCTGCTCGACCGCGGCCTGTCGAACTACTGGGGGTACAACACGATCGGCTTCCTCGCGCCGCACAACGGGTATGCCGCCGGCGGCCAGCGCGGGCAGCAGGTCCTCGAGTTCAAGGGGATGGTCCGGGCCCTGCACGAAGCCGACATCGAGGTCATCCTCGACGTCGTCTACAACCACACGGCCGAGGGCAACCACCTCGGCCCGACCCTCGCGTTCCGGGGGCTCGACAACAACAGCTACTACCGGCTCGTCAGCGACGACCTCTCGCACTACTACGACACGACCGGCACGGGCAACAGCCTGCTCATGCGCAGCCCGCACGTCCTGCAGCTGATCATGGACTCGCTGCGCTACTGGGTGAACGAGATGCACGTCGACGGCTTCCGCTTCGACCTCGCCGCGACGCTGGCCCGCCAGTTCCACGAGGTCGACAAGCTGTCGGCGTTCTTCGACCTCATCCAGCAGGACCCCGTCGTCAGCCAGGTCAAGCTCATCGCCGAGCCGTGGGACGTCGGCGACGGCGGCTACCAGGTGGGCAACTTCCCGCCCCTGTGGACGGAGTGGAACGGCCGGTACCGCGACGCGGTCCGCGACTTCTGGCGCGGCGAGGGCGGCGCCCTCGGCGAGTTCGCCTCCCGGCTCACGGGGTCGAGCGACCTCTACGAGCACTCGGGACGGAAACCGATCGCGTCGATCAACTTCATCACGGCACACGACGGCTTCACCCTGCGCGACCTCGTCTCCTACAACGACAAGCACAACGAGGCCAACGGCGAGGGCGGCAACGACGGGGAGAGCCACAACCGCTCGTGGAACTGCGGTGCGGAAGGACCCACGACCGACGCCGGGATCCTCGCCCTTCGGGCCCGGCAGCAGCGCAACTTCATCGCGACCCTCATGCTCTCGCAGGGCGTCCCGATGATGAGCCACGGCGACGAGCTCGGCCGGACCCAGAACGGCAACAACAACGCCTACTGCCAGGACAACGACATCTCCTGGGTCCACTGGGCCCTCGACCACGACGACCAGCAGCTGCTCGCCTTCACGCAGTCGCTGATCAAGCTGCGCCAGGAGCACCCGGTCTTCCGCAGGCGCCGGTTCTTCGCCGGCAGCGCCGACCACGGCGGCGAGAGCGAACTCGGCGACATCGCCTGGTTCATGCCCAACGGCGAGCACATGGACGACGAGGCGTGGTCCAACGGCCTCGCGAAGTCCATCATGGTCTTCCTCAACGGAGCGGCCATCCCAGAGCCCGACCCGCGCGGCCACCAGATCCTCGACGACTCGTTCCTCGTCCTGTTCAACGCGCACGTCGAGCCGCTCTCCTTCACGATCCCCGACAAGGAGTACGGCGCGCGTTGGCTGCCGGAGGTCGACACGGCCCAGATCGCGGTCGGGGCAGATGAGCTGGAGCCCGGCTGGCAGACCAAGGTCGAGGCGCGCAGCGTCGTCGTCCTGAGGTGCCCTCGTGAGACGACGAGTCCGGTCGCGGGAGTGGCGGAGGGTGCCCGGGCGTGACCCGCCGACCGCCGCCCGTCTCGACCCACCGGCTCCAGCTCGAGCCGGGGTTCACGCTCGACGACGCGGTGGCGCAGGTGGACCACCTCGCGTCGCTCGGGGTCTCGCACCTCTACCTCTCGCCGGTCCTCCAGGCGTCGGAGGGGTCGAGGCACGGCTACGACGTGGTCGACCACACGCGCGTCGCCTCCGGTCTCGGGGGCGATGCCGCCTTCGACCGCCTCGCCGACGCCGCTCGCGCGGCGGGTCTCGGACTCGTCGTCGACGTCGTGCCCAACCACATGACAATCCCGACCCCGCTGTGCCTCAACGCCCCGCTCTGGCACGTCCTTCGCGACGGGACCGAGTCGCCGTATGCCGTGTGGTTCGACGTCGACTGGGACGCGCAGGGCGGCCGCATCCTCCTGCCGGTCCTCGGCGGCCCCGTCGAGGAGGTGCTGGTCGCCGGCGAAATCACGCTCGACCGTGAGGGCGACGAGGACATCGTCCGCTACTACGACCAGGCCTTCCCGGTGGCGTCCGGGACCGCGGGTATGCCGCTCGGCGAGCTCCTCGAGGCCCAGCACTACCGCCTCGCGTCGTGGCGGTCGGGCGACACCGACCTCAACTACCGGCGGTTCTTCGACGTGACATCCCTCATCGCCGTGCGCGTCGAGGTGCCCGAGGTCTTCGACGCGACCCACGCGCGCCTCGTGCGGATGGTCAGGTCGGGCCAGGTCGACGGGCTGCGCATCGACCACCCCGACGGGCTGGCCGACCCGGAAGGCTACCTCGAGCGTCTCGCGGAGGCGACGGACGACGCCTGGGTCGTCGTCGAGAAGATCCTCGAAGGCGACGAGCAGCTGCCCCGCCGGTGGCGCACGGCCGGGACGACGGGCTACGACGCGCTCCTGCGGGTGGGCGGAGTCTTCGTCGACCCGGACGGGGCAGAGCCGTTGACCGCGCTCGCCGATGAGGTGGTCGGCGAGCACCAGGACCTCGGCGCGCTGGTCGCCGATGCGAAGCGCTACGTCGTCGAGCACGTTCTCGTGGCCGAGGTGGAACGGCTGATGCGGGTCCTCGTGCAGGCCCTGCCCGACGTCGACCCGGGAGCCGCGCGTCGGGTCATCGAGGCCCTCCTCGTCGGTATGGACCGCTACCGGATCTACGTCCGGCCCGGGCGCGAGCGGTCCGGGCTCGAGGCGGTCGCACTCGAGGAGGCCGCGCTCCGAGGCGCGGGTGACCACCACGCCTCGCTCGACCGTGACGTGCTCGCACGCCTCGTCGACCTGGCCCTGGGCGAGGGGCCGGTGGCCGACGCGAGCGCCCGCGACGAGTTCGTCGTCCGTTTCCAGCAGACGTGCGGTCCCGTTATGGCCAAGGCGATCGAGGACACCGCCTACTACCGCTACGTCCGCCTCACCGGACTCAACGAGGTGGGTGGCGAGCCGGCCCACCCCGCCTTTGCCCCCGCAGACTTCCACTCGTTCGCCCAGAGCCAGCTCGGCGAGTGGCCGACGACGATGACCACGCTCTCGACCCATGACACGAAACGGTCGGAGGACGTGCGGGCGCGCCTCTTCGTCCTGGCCGAGCGCCCGCAAGCCTGGGCCCACTGGGTCCGTGAGGCGCGCCGGCTCGCGGACCCGATCCGGTCGGACGCGCTGGACGCGCTGACCGAGTACTTCCTGTGGCAGACCGTCGTCGGCGCGTGGCCGATCACCGAGGACCGACTCCAGGCCTATGCGCTCAAGGCGATCCGTGAGTCGAAGCTGCACACGCGGTGGACGTCGCCTGCCGAGGCCTACGAGGCCGCGGTCTCGCGCTTCGTCACGGGTGTCGTGACGACTCCCGACGTCGTCGCGCACGTCGAGGCGTGGGCGGCCGCGACCGCGGTCGAGACGCGCGCCAACACGCTCGGGCAGAAGCTCGTCCAGCTGACGATGCCCGGAGTGCCTGACGTCTACCAGGGGACCGACCTCGTCGACCTCTCGCTCGTCGACCCCGACAACCGCCGGCTCGTCGACTACGCCGAGCGTGGCCGCAGGCTCGCGCGGCTCGACGGGGGAGAGGCTCCTGCCGACCTCAGCGACGAGAAGCTCCTCGTCACGGCCACAGCCCTGCGCCTGCGGCGGGCGCTGCCGGGCGCCTTCGTCGGTCCGGAGGCGACCTACGACCCGCTCACGGGCGACACCGAGCACCTCGTGGCCTTCGCGCGCGGGGACGCGTCGGGCCCCCGGGCGGTCACCCTCGCCACGCGACTGGCCGGCCGGCTGGCGGACCAGGGCGGCTGGGGGCGCGCCACCGTCGCG
>NZ_AWSA01000031.1 GCF_000576595.1 Intrasporangium oryzae NRRL B-24470
CCCACAGGAGTCACTCATGTCCCGCTCCCGATCCTCCCTCGCCCTCGCCGCCGCGTCGGCGCTCGCCGTCGCAGCCCTGGCCGCCTGCGGGTCGTCCACCCCGGCCGGCGGCACGGGCGCCTCGAGCGCGGCCGGCACGGCAGCCGCCGACGCCTGCGCCACGGGCGCGCTCAAGCTCGTCACGCCCGGCAAGCTGACGGTCGGGACCGACAAGCCGGCCTACGAGCCGTGGTTCTCCGCCGACACCCCGAGCAACGGCAAGGGCTACGAGTCGGCCGTCGCGTACGCGATCGCGGAGAAGATGGGCTTCGCCAAGGGCGACGTGACGTGGGTCGTCGTCCCGTTCAACACGGCGATCTCGCCGGCGCCGAAGAGCTTCGACTTCGACGTCAACCAGGTCTCGATCTCCGAGGACCGCAAGAAGGCCGTCGACTTCAGCTCCGGCTACTACGACGTGCGCCAGGCCGTCGTCTCCTACAAGGGCAGCCCGATCGACGGCAAGACCTCCGTCGCCGACCTCAAGGCCGCCAACCTCGGCGCGCAGGTGGGCACGACGTCGCTCAAGGCCATCCAGGACCAGATCCAGCCGAGCAACGACCCGAAGGTGTTCGACACCAACGACATCGCCGTGCAGGCCCTGAAGAACAAGCAGATCGACGGCATCGTCGTCGACGTGCCAACCGCGTTCTACATGACCGCAGCCCAGCTCGACAACGGCGTCATCGTCGGCCAGCTCCCGGCGGCCGGCACCCCCGAGCAGTTCGGCGCAGTGCTCGACAAGGGCTCCGCCCTCACGCCGTGCGTCACCAAGGCGGTCGACGCGCTCCGCGCCGACGGCACCCTCGACAAGCTGCAGCAGGAGTACCTCGCGAACGCCGGTGCCCCCGAGCTGAAGTGACCTCGCGGTGACGTCACCAGCAGGTATGCCGGCAGGCCCGGTCCCCGGGCCCGCCGCGGTCGTGGGCGGTGAGGCCGCCCAGCAGGATGCCGCCTCGTGGAGCCCGTCGACCGTCGAGGTGGAGCGCCGGGCCTACCGGCGCTCACGGGCGACGCGCTCGGCGGCCGTCTCCGCCGTCAGCACCGTCGTCGTGCTCGGCGTGCTCGCCTGGCTCGTGACCCACTCCGAGGGGTGGCCGCGGGTCCAGGAGACCTTCTTCAGCTGGGACAAGGCCGTCTCCTCCTTCCCGGCCGTGCTCAAGGGCCTGTGGCTCAACATCAGGCTCATGATCGTCTGCGGCATCTCGATCCTCGTGCTCGGGCTGACGCTCGCGATCATGCGGACCCTGCGGGGGCCGATCTTCTTCCCGCTGCGGCTCATCGCCACGGTCTACGTCGACCTCTTCCGCGGGCTGCCGCTCCTGCTCCTCCTGCTGCTCCTCGGCCTCGGCGTGCCGGCCCTTCGGCTGCCCAACGTGCCGACCGAGCTGGTCTTCTGGGGCGCCGTCGCGATCGTCCTGTCGTACTCCGCCTACGTCGCTGAGGTGTTCCGGGCCGGCATCGAGTCGGTGCACCCGTCGCAGCGCGCCGCCTCACGGGCGCTC
This sequence comes from Intrasporangium oryzae NRRL B-24470, assembly GCF_000576595.1. Lineage (GTDB taxonomy): Bacteria > Actinomycetota > Actinomycetes > Actinomycetales > Dermatophilaceae > Intrasporangium_C > Intrasporangium_C oryzae. The sequence goes on from NZ_AWSA01000031.1 coordinate 1,542, forward strand.
GGCCTCTCGAACGGGCAGACGCTGCGCCACGTCGTGCTGCCGCAGGCGGTGCGCCGTGTCACCCCGCCGCTCATGAACGACTTCGTCTCCCTCCAGAAGGACTCGGGCCTCATCGCCGTCCTCGGGGCCACCGACGCCATCCGTGCGGCCCAGATCGAGACGGCCTCCGACTTCAACTACACGCCCTACGTCGTGGCCGGCGTGCTCTTCCTCTGCCTCACCATCCCGATGGCGCGGCTGACCGACCACGTCGCCCGCAAGCAGGGCTGGCACGGCGCCGGGGGTGCCCTGTGACGTCGGAGTCCGCCACGACGCCCACAGGGGGCGCCGCCCCCGACGCGCCGCTCCTCACGGTGCGCGGGCTGCGCAAGAGCTTCGGCGAGCACGTCGTGCTCCACGACGTCGACCTCGAGGTACAGCCGGGGGAGTGCGTCGTGCTCATCGGCGCCTCCGGCTCGGGCAAGTCGACCCTGCTGCGCTGTGTCAACCTCCTCGAGCAGGTCGACGACGGTGTCATCACCCTGGGCGGCCTCGACATCACCGACCCCCGCGTCGACGCCGACGAGGTGCGCTCGCGCACCGGCATCGTCTTCCAGGCCTACAACCTCTTCCCGCACCTCAGCGTGCTCGACAACGTGACCCTCGCGCCCCGGCGTGTGCATCGGGTCGCGCGGGCCGAGGCCGAGCGTCGGGCCATGGCGATGCTCGACCGGGTCGGCCTCGCGGAGAAGGCCCGGGCCCGCCCCGACGACCTGTCCGGTGGCCAGCAGCAGCGGGTCGCCATCGCGCGGGCCATGGTCAACTCGCCGCAGCTCCTCCTCCTCGACGAGGTGACGTCGGCGCTCGACCCCGAGCTCGTCGGCGAGGTCCTCGACCTGCTCCGCGACCTGCGCGCCGAGGGCATGACGATGATCCTCTCGACCCACGAGATGGGCTTCGCGCGCAACGTCGCCGACACCGTCTGCTTCCTCGACGGCGGCCGGATCCTCGAGCAGGGCGCGCCCGCCGAGGTGCTCGGGGCGCCGCGCGAGCCGCGGACCCGGCAGTTCCTCTCCCGACTCGTCTCGTGACCGGTCCGCAGCACGAGCCGTCGGGTGCGCCCACGACCGGGCCCGACGAGGAGTCGGGCACCTCGCGAGAGCCCGCCGAGCGGCATACGGACGTGGGGGTGGGGCCGTGGGAGGGCCCATGGCCCGAAGGCGACCACTGGGACCCTGAGCTGCTCGGCGAGGGCGACCGGCGCAACGTCGTCGACGCCTACCGCTACTGGCGGCACGAGGCGATCGTCGCCGACCTCGACGCGAGACGGCACGACTTCCACGTCGCCGTCGAGAACTGGGGGCACGACTTCAACATCGGCTCGGTCATCCGCACCGCGAACGCCATGGGCGCCAAGGCGTTCCACATCGTCGGGCGGCGGCGCTGGAACCGGCGCGGCGCGATGGTGACCGACCGCTACCAGCACGAGCACCACCACCCCGATGCGGCGAGCCTCGCGGAGTGGGCGCGAGCCGAGGGCCTGACGCTGGTCGGCATCGACAACCTGCCAGGGTCGCTCCCGCTGGAGACGTTCGACCTCCCACGGCGGTGCGTCCTCGTCTTCGGGCAGGAGGGGCCCGGCCTGTCCGAGGCCATGCGGGCCGAGTGCGCCGTCGTGCTCCACATCGAGCAGTTCGGCTCGACGCGCTCGATCAACGCCGGGGCCGCGGCGGCGATCGCCATGCACGCCTGGGTCCGGCGCCACGTCTTCGGCCAGGGGGCCCGTGCTCCGGGTTGACGTGTTCGACCCGGTCGTCGCCTGGCGGAACACCTCAACCCGATCGCACCGTCAGCCGATCGCCTCGCGACCCCGCCAACGCAGCGGCTGCTCGGCGTACTCCTCGAGGACGTGGGCGACGACGCCGAACGAGCGGGCGACCTGGAACGCGACCTCGCCCGCGGCGGCCGGCAGGTCGAGCGCGTGGAGCAGCGCGGCGCTCGCGAGGTCGATGTTGGGGTGGTCGCCGGTCCGGTCCCGGACCGCCATGGCGAGCGCGTCGACGCGGCGTCGAAGGTGGCCCGTCCCCGGCAGGCGCCACACCGTCTCGAGCACGACGTCGGCCCGGGGGTCGCCAGCCGGGTAGAGGAAGTGCCCGAACCCCGGCACGTGGCCGCGCTCCCGGATCGCCGCGGCAATGGCGGCCTCGGGCCGTCGCTCGTCGGCGAGCAGGTGGTGGGCGGCGATCGGGGCCGCGCCGTGGAGCGGTCCGGCCATCGCGGCATACGCGGCGGTGAGGCAGTCATGGACGCCGGCCCGCGTCGACGCCGCGACCCGCGCGGCGATCGTCGAGGCCGTGAGGCCGTGGTCGAGCAGCGAGGTGAGCAGGACCCGGACGGCGTCGACCTCGGCCGGGCTGCCAGGGACGGCGCGGAGCCCGGCGAGGAGCGTCGCGGCGAGGTCGCCCCTGGCCGCCTCTGGGCCCGGGCCGGCGGCGGAGATGAGCGACGTCGCGGCACGGATCGTCGGCAGGGCGGACGCGCGCACCCGGTCCGGGTCGAGGTCGGCCGCCCAGGGGTCGTCGGCGGCGAGGACCTGGACCGCGACCGGGATCCGACGCTCGAGCGGCAACCGCTCGATGAGGCGGCGCACCGGGGCAGGAGGCGTCGTGGGGGTGGCCCGACCCACGTCGGCAGCCGCTGCGGCGTCGGCGGCACCGACCACGAGCGCGGCCGCCTCCTCCAGGGTGGTCGTCGCCACGACCTCCGCGAGTGGGACGCCGCGGTAGAAGAGCTCCCCGTCGACCTGGGTGCTGACCGAGCTGGCGACGCTGCGGAAGCGCAGGACCGGCTGGGGAGTCCCGGAGGGCCGGGTCGCCGCGGCCATGGCGTCGATCTGGGCCCGGTCGAAGAGGCTCTCCTGCTGGCCGGGTCGTCGCTCGCTGTGGAGCAGGCCCCGGCTGACGTAGGCGTAGAGGGTCGCGCGCTTGACGCCGAGGCGCTGGGCGGCCTCCGTGGTCGTGATCCACTGGCCCGCCGGACCGCTCATGGCTCCTCCTGTCGACTCGAGCAACGTTGATCGGATCAACGTTGACTCGATCAATATTGACGATGTTGATCAACACGTCTCAGAGTGGCGGGTGAAATGGAGAGGAGCAAGCCATGACCATCGACCACACCCGCAACACCACCTCGGGCACCACCGGCGACGACGGGTTCGTCACCGTGCCCCCCGGCCTGGCCAAGGTCGTCGTCACCGACACCGAGCTCGGCGACGTCAGGGGAGCGGAGGGGTTCTACCACTACCGCCAGTACTCGGCCGTGGACGTCGCCGAGCACGCGACCTTCGAGCAGGCGGCGCACCTGCTCGTCCACGGGCACCTGCCCGACGCGGCCGAGGAGGCTGCGTTCCGGACCCGGCTCGGGGCGCTGCGTGTGCTGCCCGACGAGCTCGCGGCCCTCCTGCCCGCCGTCTGCGCCACGACGGACGACCCGCTCCAGGTCCTGCGCACCGCGCTGTCGGCGTGGGGTGGCGTCATGGGCCTCCGTCCGCTCTACGACGCGTCGGCCGACGAGGCCCTCGACGCCGCGCTCGCCGCGGTGGCCGTCACCCCGACGATCCTCGCCGCGGCCCACCGGATCAGCCGCGGCCTCGAGCCGGTCGCCCCGGACCCGTCACTCCCGCACGCGGAGGACTACCTGCGGATGGTGGCCGGGACCGCGCCCTCGACGTCTTCGACGTCTTCGACGGCTTCGGCGCCCTCGGCGCGCGACGTGAGGGCGGTCGAGCAGTACCTCGTCTCGACGATGGACCACGGCTTCAACGCCTCGACCTTCACGGCCCGGGTCATCGCCTCGACGGGAGCCGACCTCGCCGCCTGCCTCGTTGGCGCCCTCGGCTCGTTCTCCGGGCCGAAGCACGGCGGCGCACCGAGTCGGGCGCTCGAGGCCCTCGACGAGATCGGCACCGTCGACCGGGCCGAGCCCTACGTCCGCGAGCGGATCACCAAGGGGGAGCGGGTCATGGGGTTCGGGCACGCCGTCTACCGGACCAAGGACCCGCGTTCCGAGATGCTCAAGGCCGTCGCGCGGCGCTACGACGACCCGCTCGTCGACTTCGCCGTCGCCGTCGAGGACGCCTTCGACCGCAGCCTCGCCGAGCTGAAGCCGGGCCGTGAGCTGCACGCCAACGTCGAGTTCTACGCGGGTGTCGTCATGAAGCTCGCCGGCCTCGACCCGAGCATGTTCACGCCGACCTTCTGCGTGGCCCGCGTCGTCGGCTGGACGGCCAACATCCTCGAGCAGGCGCGCGACCCGAAGATCATCCGCCCGGCCGCCCGCTACGTCGGCCCCACCGCGCCGCAGCCGATGCCGCACCTGCTGCCCGAGCCCGTCCCCGCCTGACGGCGCGCGCCGGCCGTCGACCGAGCGGGTGCGCCGCCGGGCCGGGTCGCGCGACCCGGCCCGGCGGCATATGGCCGGCTCATGGAGGATGGGGCCCGTGCCCGCCCCGTCCGTGACCAGCGACCGCTCGTTCGTCCGCTTCTGGATCGCCGACGCGGTCTCCAACCTCGGAACGTTCGTCTCGACCCTCGCGATCCAGCTCCTCCTCATCGACACGCTCCACGCCGACCAGCGCGCCATCGGCTTCGTCCGTTCGGCCCAGTGGCTGCCGTACCTCCTCTTCGGCGTCCTGGCGGGCGTCGTCGTCGACCGGGTACGGCGCCGGCCGCTCCTTGTCGCCGCTGACGTGCTCTCCGCGGTGTTCCTCGGCACGGTCGCCGCCCTCGCGCTGGCCGGCCGCCTCACCGTCCCGGCCCTCTGCGTGCTCGTCTTCCTCGCCGGGTCGGCGTCGATGTTCTTCATCGCGGCGCACCAGTCGTTCCTGCCGAGCCTCGTGCCGGTGACCTCCCTGCCCACCGCGTGGGCGCGGCTCGAGCAGACGACGACCGCCGCCCAGTCGATCGGCCCCCTCGTCGGCGGCCTGCTCGTGCGGACGCTTACCGCGCCGGTGGCCGTGCTCGTCGACGCCGTGTCGTATGCCGTGTCCGCCGTCCTGCTCGCGACCCTCCGGGTCCACGAGCCGGCTCCCGCACGGACCGAGGAACGGCACGTCTGGCGAGAGCTCAAGGAGGGGGCGCACTGGGTCTACCGCCACCGGATGCTCGCGCCGTACGCGGTGTCGCTCCACCTCTGGTTCTTCGCCAACGCCATCGTCTCGACGGTGCTCGTCTACTTCGCCGCCACCGAGCTCCACCTCGACGCCCTGGCCATCGGCGTCGTCCTCGCCGCCGCGGGGGTGAGCGGGGTCGTCGGCGCCGGGCTCGGACCCCGCCTGGCCCGGCGCTACGGCATGGGCAGGGTGGTCGCGGCCTCGGGGTGGCTCAGCCCAGCGGCATACGCCCTGCTCCTCCTCGCGCAGCCCGGGCCGGGGGCCATCGTGTGGCCGGTCGTGGCCAACCTCGTCTTCGGCTTCGGGCTCGGCGTGCGCGGACCGCTCGACATGAGCTACCGCAACATGGTGACGCCCGACCGGCTCCGGGGCCGGATGAACGCGACGATCCGATCGCTCAACTGGGGGTCGATCTCCGTTGCAGCCCCCCTCGCCGGCGCGGCCGCCGCGACATGGGGCAACCGGGTTGCGATCGGCATCGGCATCGCCGGGCTGGCCGTCGCTGCGGCTGTCCTCAGCCTCTCGCCGTACCGCGAGGCCGAGCTCGCGCCGGTCGCTCCCGCGTAGCCGGCGGCCGCCCACCACTAGCCAGCGACCGGCCGGGGCTGGACGATGGGGGAGGCCCCGACGGGTGTTCGGTGGCGTCCCCAGAGAGGTGGTGCAACGTGGCACACACATACGGCGTCACGGAGGTCGTCGGGTCGTCGACGACGTCCATCGACGATGCGATCCGCGGCGCGGTCGAGCGAGCCAACCAGACCGTGCGCCACCTCGACTGGTTCGAGGTGACGCAGATCCGGGGGCATCTCGAGGACGGGGCCGTCGGCCACCTCCAGGTGACGCTCAAGCTCGGCTTTCGCCTCGAGGAGTGACGCCCGCGCCACCCCGCTAGGGTCGGTGCCATGAGTGCCGGCCCCACCCTCCTCGACGTCACGACGATGCGCTCGCGCCTCGACCGGCTGCGGCGGGCCGCCGATGCCGCGGGCGTGACGGCCGTCATCGTCTCGCCCGGGTCCGACCTGCGCTACCTCGTCGGCGTCGGCGGGTCGTCCTTCGAGCGGCTCACCGCCCTCGTCGTGCCGACCGACGCGTCCGCGACACCCGTCTTCGTGTCGCCGGCCCTCGAGTACGCCGGCCTGGGCCACGTGCCGCTCGGCGACCTCGGCGTCGAGGTCCGGACGTGGGTCGACGGCGAGGACCCCTACGCGCGCGCCCTCGGCGGCGCGCCCGCCGGTCTCGTCGCCGTCTCCGACATGACGCCGGCGCTCCACCTGCTCCGGCTCCGCGACGCGGGCGCCACGGAGCAGGCGCTCGCCGGCCCGATCCTGCGCGAGCTGCGGATGCGCAAGGACCCCGCCGAGCTCGAGCAGCTCCGCCTCGCCGGCGAGGCCATCGACCGCGTCCACGCGCGGGTGGGCGAGTGGCTCAGGCCCGGCCGCACCGAGGCGGAGGTCGGCGCCGACATCGCGGCGGCGATCGTCGAGGAGGGCCATGCCGCGGCAGACTTCGTCATCGTCGGCTCCGGCCCCAACGGCGCGAGCCCCCACCACGAGCTCTCCGGCCGCGTCATCGAGGCCGGCGACGTCGTCGTCGTCGACATCGGCGGCCCGCTCCCCTCCGGCTACAACTCCGACAGCACCCGCACGTATGCCGTCGGGTCGCCTCGGGAGGCCGACGTCGAGTCCGTCTACGCCGCGCTCCGACGAGCCCAGCAGGCTGCCGTCGACGCGGTGCGGCCCGGCGTGACCTGCCAGGACGTCGACCGGGCGGCGCGCGCGGTGCTCGCGTCGGCCGGGCTGGCCGAACACTTCATCCACCGGACCGGACACGGCATCGGGCTCGACGTCCACGAGGAGCCGTACATCGTCGAGGGCAACGACCTGCCGCTCGAGGCGGGCATGACGTTCAGCATCGAGCCGGGGGTCTACCTGAGCGGCCGGTGGGGAGCCCGGATCGAGGACATCGTCGCGGTCACCGACGACGGCGTGGCACGCCTCAACAACCGACCTCACGAGCTCGTCGTCCTCTGACCGCCCCTGAGGCTGGGGTCCCCTCGTGGGGGGGTGTCGTCAGGGTTCGTCGTCAGGGGGCGGGGCGATGTGTCAGCTGGAGGAACCCGCCGCTGAAGTCCTGCCGCTCGAGCACCCGGCGGATCATGCCGTTCGCCGCGGCGAGGGCGACGTCCTTGCCCACGAAGGTCGGCTCGGTGCACTCGTGCGCCGCGCCCTTCCACAGGACCGTGCACCCGCCGGCGGCCCGGACGTTGCGCACCCAGTCGGTGCCGCGTCCCCAGGGCAGCCCGATGACGAACGTCGAGTCCGTGGCGATGACCGCGACCGGGGTCGTGTACTCCGTGCCGCTCCGCCGTCCCCGGTGGTGGACCACCGCCCAGAGGGGGAACCAGCGGTGGCCCGCCAGGCGGATCGCGACGCGGTTGAACTGCCTGGCTGCAGCAGGAGGTCCGGACATGACCCCAGCATGCTCCCCCGATGACCGAGGGAGTGGCGAAGGAGCCGCCGATCCGCCGAGGGCAGGGTCAGGAGTCGAAGCCGACGCCCATCCGGTCGAGCACCTTGAGCCACGTGCCACGTCGCCCGGTCCGGTCCTCGGCTGCGAGCGCGGACCGCGTCGCCCGCACAGCGGCATACCGGATCGGCTCGGGAGGGAACGGGATCGGCTTGCGGCGCACCATCGCCAACCGGGTCACCTCGGTGTCGCGGCCGTCGACGAGGTCGAGCGCCACGCGCGCCCCGAACCGGGTCGACGCGACGCCGAGGCCGGTGTAGCCGATGGCGTAGGCCATCCGCCCGCCGAGCGCGGTCCCGAAGACCGGCGTGAACCGCGACGTCGTGTCGATGACGCCGGCCCAGCGGTGGGTGAACCGCAGCCCCTCGAGCTGGGGGAAGATCTCGAAGAAGTGGTCGGCGAGAAGTCCGTGCGAGGAGTCCGACTGCTCGAGGGCGGGGTCGATGCGCCCGGGGAAGTGGTAGTTGGCGTCGTAACCGCCGAAGAGGATCCGGTCGTCGAGCGTCCGCCGGTAGTAGTGGAACTGGTTGCCGGCATCGGTCAGGCCCTCTCGGCCCTCCCAGCGCAGGGCGCCGAGCTGGGCCGGGGTGAGGGGCTCGGTCATGAGGACGTGGTCGTAGACGGGGAGCACCCAGGCGCTGAATCGGCGCAGGACGCCCTGGCTCGCGTTGGTGCCGATGACGACACGGCGGGCGTGGATGCTTCCTCCCTCGACCTGGACGCGCACGCCGTCACCCTCGGCGTCGAAGCCGGTCACGCGCGAGTGCTCGTGGAGGCGCACGCCCAGCGACTCGGCGGCGCGGGCGAGGCCCCACACGAGGCGCGCCGGGTCGACGAGGCCGACCTCCGGGTCGAAGAAGCCGGAGCGGTAGAGCGGTGAGTCGACGCGCGCCCGGGCCCGCTCGGCGTCGAGGTGCTCGACCGGCAGGCCGTGGTCGCGGTGCAGCTCGTAGGCCTCGCGGACCGCGTCGACCTGGTGCTCGTCGAGCGCGAGGGTGAGCTCGCCGGGCTTGTGGAAGTCGGCCTCGACGCCGTATGCCGTGAGCGTCGCCTGCAGGTCGGCGAAGTTCTGCGCCCCGAGCCTCTCGAGTGTCTCGATCTCGTCGGGCCAGCAGGCCACACCCTGGGCCAGGCCGTGCGTCAGCGAGGGCGCGACGAATCCGCCGTTGCGCCCCGACGCCCCGTCGGCGAGCCGGCCCGCCTCGACGACGACCACCTCGCGGGCCGGGTCGTCCTCCTTGGCCTGGATCGCGGCCCACAGGCCGGTGAACCCGGCGCCCACGACGAGCAGGTCGGTGCGGGCCGCCGCCCCGGTGAGCGGGGGCCTCGGGTCGGGTCGCTCCGGGCGGTCGGTCCAGAAGACCTCCGGACGGGCGTCGGCCAAGGCGGCTGAGGCGCGGGGGCTGAGGGGACGCTGCGGCGATGAGAAAACAGACATGACGAGTCGGATTCGACCATGCTTGGGTGGCGCTGTGAACCCCTCTTCGATCCAGAGCGAACTGCTCCGCATCTTCCACGAGCAGACCCGGGCGCCGATCCCGGCCGGCACCCCGGAGCGTCCGGTCGAGGTCCACGGCCTCGTCCGGCGCCAGTACGACCTCGACCCCTCCGGCTTCTTCGCGATGGTCGAGAGCCCCGACGGGCTCGGCGACGACCCGGCCGCCATCGACGCGGCCATCGCCCGGGAGCGCGACTTCTTCACGAGCCGCGGCCAGCGCGCCGAGTGGAAGACCTACGACTACGACGAGCCGGCCGACCTCGGTGACCGCCTTCGCGCGGCTGGCTTCGAGCCGGAGGACCCCGAGGCCCTCATCCTCGGCGAGGCGACGCCGCTCGCCGAGCAGGAGATCGTCCTGCCCGACGGCGTCGTCGTCCGGGCGGTCGACTCCGAGGCCGACTTCGCGCGGATCCGGGTGCTCCAGGAGACCGTGTGGGACAAGGACCAGGCCTGGGTGACCGACTCGCTCCTGCCCGAGTGGCTCGCCCGGCCCGAGTCGATGGACGTCGTCGTCGTCGAGGAGTCGAGGGAGGGGCCCGTCCTCTGTGCCGCCCGGGCCGAGTACGACGACAGCGGGTTCACCGGTCTCTGGGGCGGATCGACCCTCGAGGAGTGGCGGGGGCGCGGCCTCTACCGGGCCACCCTGCTCCACCGGGCCCGTCTCGGTCTCGCCCGCGGCAAGCAGTGGGTCCGCATCGACGCCTCGCCCGACTCGGAGCCGATCCTGCGCCGCCTCGGCCTGCACCGCGTCGCGACGACGACCCCCTACGTCCTCCACCCCTGACCCCCCAGACCTCCTCTCTCGCCACGTGAACGCAGCGTTCGTGCGCGAACTCAGCGGTATAACCCGCAGTTCGGAAACGAACGCGGCGTTCACGTGGCGGGGGGTGGACTGAGCGGGCGCTCACCGGGACGCGGACAGGCGGTGCCGGCCCAGCGGCATACGTGGCAGGATCTTTGGCGGACGACCCCGTCCTCTTCGACCGAAGTCTCACAGGAGCCTGGAATGCCCATCGCCACCCCTGAGGTGTATGCCGACATGCTCGACCGCGCGAAGGCCGGCTCCTTCGCGTACCCCGCCATCAACGTGAGCTCCTCGCAGACGCTCAACGCAGCCCTCAAGGGCTTCGCCGACGCGGGGTCGGACGGCATCATCCAGGTCTCCACCGGCGGTGCCGAGTACCTCTCGGGCCCGTCGGTCAAGAACATGGTCGCCGGCTCGCTCGCGTTCGCCGCCTACGCGCACGAGGTCGCGAAGAACTACCCCGTCAACATCGCGCTCCACACCGACCACTGCCCGAAGAACAAGCTCGACGGCTTCGTCCGGCCGCTCCTCGCCGCGTCGACCGAGCGCGTCCAGTCCGGTGGCACGCCGTGGTTCCAGTCGCACATGTGGGACGGCTCGGCCGTGCCGCTCGCCGAGAACCTCGAGATCGCCCGTGAGCTGCTCGCCCTCGCCAAGGCCGCCAACGTCGTCCTCGAGATCGAGGTCGGGGTCGTCGGCGGCGAGGAGGACGGCGTCGAGGGCGCCATCGACGAGAAGCTCTACTCGACCCCCGAGGACGCCATCGCGACGATCCAGGCCCTCGGCGCCGGCGAGAACGGCCGCTACCTGACCGCGCTCACCTTCGGCAACGTCCACGGCGTCTACAAGCCGGGCAACGTCAAGCTCCGCCCCGAGATCCTCCTCCACGCGCAGCAGGCGGCCGCCAAGGAGCTCGGCCTCGGCGACGACGCGCGCCCGTTCGACCTCGTCTTCCACGGCGGGTCGGGCTCCCTCCCCGAGGAGATCTCGGCGGCCGTCGACTACGGCGTCGTCAAGATGAACGTCGACACCGACACGCAGTACGCCTTCACCCGCCCGGTCGCCGACTGGATGCTCGCCAACTACGCCGGTGTCCTCAAGATCGACGGCGAGGTCGGCAACAAGAAGCAGTACGACCCGCGCGCCTGGGGCAAGGCCGCCGAGGAGGGCATGGCCGCCCGCATCGTCGAGGCCTGCCAGGCGCTCCGCTCGGCGGGCACGCACGCCTGAGCGCCCGCGACCGTCTCGCTTCGTCACACCGTTTCGTATGCCGCTGGGCTGGGAGGTCTCGTGAGTTCGGACAATCTGCTGGGCATTCCCGAGACCAGGCTCGCGGTCGATCCGGCTGCTGAGCTGCTGGCCTCGGGAGTGGACCCCGTCGCGGTCGCTGCGGCGCACCCGGCCAGCTCGCTCGCCTGGGCCACGCTGGCGGAGGGTGCGCTGGCTGCCGGCGGGCGCGACGTCGAGGCCTACGCCTACGCCCGGACCGGCTACCACCGCGCGCTCGACGCCCTGCGCAAGTCGGGCTGGCGTGGTCAGGGCCCGGTGCCGTGGTCGCACGAGCCCAACCGTGGGTTCCTGCGCTCCCTCGCGGCGCTGGCCCGGGCGGCCCGCGCGATCGGCGAGTCCGACGAGGAGGCGCGCTGCACGCAGTTCCTGCGCGACTCCTCAGCCGAGGGGGCTCGCGAGCTCGGCCTCTAGGGCCTGGCTGCCTCCGCGTGAGTGTTGGGTCTGGTGGTGAGCGGTCTACCGCTCACCACCAGACCCTTTCGCACACCTGACGACGCAGCGCTCTCCACATCCCCGGGCGGGTCGATACGACGTCCACACCCCGGCCGGCGATCCGTGGCCGATCACGAAGGCGGCCAGCAGTCTCGTGCCCGTGGACCCCGCCCTCATCGCCCGCAATGACGTCTTCCCCGCCTCGCGCGCCCTGGCCCTCGGGATGTCGCGCACCGAGCTGCGCCGGCTGCTCCGCGAGGGGCGTGTCGTGCGGCTGCACCGAGGGTGGTACTCCAGCAGGCAGCCCGAGGACGACATCGACCAGCACCTGCTCCGCGTCGAGGCCTTGCTCACGGAGTATGCCGGGCACGCCGTCGCGACCAACGCCTCCGCGCTGCTCCGCCTCGGTTTGCCGACATACCGGCCCGACCTCGCCCGAGTGCACCTCGTCCTGACCGACCCGGCCCTGCACCGGCACCGGAAGCCCGACCTCGTGGTGCATCCCTTCGTGCCGGTGCCGGAGGGCCTCGAGCCGACGCGCCGCGGCACTGTCCACCCGGCCGTCGCGATGGCCGCATGCGGGCTCCCCGACCCCCGCGCCTTCCTCGTGGCCGCCGATGCCGGGCTCGGCCGCGGGCTCGTCAGCCGCGAGCAGCTCGCTCGGGCCGTAGACGGTCTCGGCCGGCGCCGCGGTGTCGCCGGGGTCCGGGCCGTTCTCGACTGGTGCGACCCGCGGCACGAGTCGCCCGGGGAGTCGCTCACGGCATACGTCCTGCGCATGGCGGGATTCGCCCTCGAGCCCCAGTTCGGGGTGCCCGGGACGGAGCACTGGACGCCTGGCGGCCAGGGCTACCGCGCCGACTTCCGGATCGCCGGGACGCGGGTTCTCGTGGAGTTCGACGGCAGGGTGAAGTACACCGACCAGCGCTCGGTGTGGGACGAGAAGGTGCGGGAGGACCGCATCCGCAGCCTGGGCTACGAGGTGATCCGCCTCACCTGGGCCGATCTGCGCGACCCGGTGAGCGTGCGGGCGAAGGTCATCGCGGCGCTGCGCCGGGCCGGGGCGTGAGCGTGCCGTCAAGACGTGAACGTTCGGGCCGCCCTGTGAGCGGTCTGCCGGTGACGTCCGAACCCAACGGTGACGTCCGGGCCAGGTGCCGGGAACCGATAACCTTGCCGCTGGCAACACCACGCAAACGGAAGGCGGACTGATGCCGGCAATCGTGCTCGTCGGAGCGCAGTGGGGTGATGAGGGCAAGGGCAAGGCGACCGACCTGCTCGGCAGCAGCGTCGACTACGTCGTCAAGTTCAACGGCGGCAACAACGCCGGCCACACCGTCGTCATCGAGCAGGACGGCAAGCGGGAGAAGTACGCCCTGCACCTGCTCCCCTCCGGCATCCTGTCCCCGAACTGCACGCCGGTCATCGGCAACGGCGTCGTCATCGACCTCGAGGTGCTCTTCGAGGAGCTCGACGGGCTCGAGGCGCGCGGTGTCGACACGAGCAAGCTCCTCGTCTCGGCCAACGCGCACGTCATCGCCTCCTACAACCGGACGATCGACAAGGTCACCGAGCGCTTCCTCGGCAAGCGCCGCATCGGCACGACGGGTCGCGGCATCGGCCCGACCTATGCCGACAAGATGAACCGCATCGGCATCCGCGTCCAGGACCTCTACGACGAGGGCATCCTGCGCCAGAAGGTCGAGGCGGCCCTCGACGTCAAGAACCAGCTCCTCGTCAAGGTCTACAACCGCCGCGCCGTGGCGGTCGACGAGGTCGTCGAGGAGCTCCTGTCGTATGCCGGCCGGCTCGCTCCCATGGTCGCCGACACCTCGCTCGTGCTCGGGCAGGCGCTCGACCGGGGCGAGACGGTTCTCTTCGAGGCGGGCCAGGCCACGCTCCTCGACGTCGACCACGGCACCTACCCCTACGTCACGTCGAGCAACGCCGTCGCGGCCGGGGCCTGCACCGGCTCTGGCGTCCCCCCGACGCGCATCGACAGCGTCATCGCGATCCTCAAGGCCTACACGACCCGCGTCGGCGAGGGACCGTTCCCGACCGAGCTGCACGACGACATGGGCGAGTTCCTGCGCAAGACGGGCGCCGAGTACGGCGTGACGACGGGCCGCCCGCGCCGGTGCGGCTGGCTCGACACCGTCATCGGCCGCTACGCGACGCGGATCAACGGCGTCACCGACTTCGTCGTCACCAAGCTCGACATCCTGACGGGCCTCGAGAAGGTCCCCGTCTGTGTCGCCTACGACGTCGACGGCGTGCGCCACGACGAGATGCCGGTCAACCAGACCGACTTCCACCACGCGAAGCCGATCTACGAGGAGCTGCCCGGCTGGTGGGAGGACATCAGCCAGTGCCGCACCTTTGAGGAGCTGCCCCCCAACGCCCAGGCCTACGTCCTGCGCGTCGAGGAGCTCATCGGCGCGCGGGTCTCGGCGATCGGTGTCGGCCCGGGTCGCGACGAGATCATCGAGCGGTTCCCGCTCAACCCCAGGTCCCCGCAACACACCGAGTAGCAGCCACCGTCGACGGGTGCACCCGTCGATCTTCGCCGGTGCTCGGTGTGTTGCCGAGTTTGTCTGATGCAGAAGGAAAGTCATGGCTGAAAAGGTCGTCGAGCCCGCCGTCGGGCCGGTCGTCGAGCAGGACTGGGTCACCCGTCTGGCGGACGAGGTCATCGCGGAGGCGCAGCACCGCGCGCCCGGCGAGAAGATCGTCTGCGCGTCGGGCATCAGCCCCTCCGGACCGATCCACCTCGGCAACTTCCGCGAGCTGATCACCCCGCACCTCGTCGCCGACGAGATCAAGCGGCGCGGTATCGACTGCGAGCACATCCTCAGCTGGGACGACTTCGACCGCTTCCGCCGCGTCCCCAAGAACCTCCCGGGCGTCGACGAGTCGTGGGAGCAGTACATCGGTATGCCGCTCACCGCGGTCCCGGCCCCCGCGGGCTCCCCGCACGCCAGCTGGGCCGAGCACTTCAAGGCGCCGCTCCTCGAGGCGATGGAGGCGACGGGCATCGAGGTGCGCCAGATCAGCCAGACCGAGCAGTACCGCGCCGGCGCCTACCGCGAGCAGGTCCTCCTCGCGATGCGCGAGCGGGTCGCGATCGACAAGGTCCTCGACCAGTACCGCACCCTCGAGGCCGCCGAGAACGCCCGCCAGAAGGCGAGCGGCAAGGGCAAGCAGGGCAAGCAGGGCGGCCAGGCCGCGAAGCTCACGGAGGAGCAGGCTGCGGCGGCGACCGAGGCTGAGCGCGGCTCCGGCGCGGCGACCGAGGACGACGGGAGCCAGGGTAAGGCGGGCTACTACCCGTTCAAGCCGTTCTGCGGCTCGTGCGGCACCGACTTCACGACGGTCACGGCCTACGACGACGACACCCACGCCCTCACCTACGAGTGCACGAAGTGCGGTCACACCGAGACGGTCGACCTCGACACCTTCACCAACGGCAAGCTCGTCTGGAAGGTCGACTGGCCGATGCGCTGGGCCTACGAGCGCGTCCTCTTCGAGCCGTCCGGCGTCGACCACCAGAGCCCCGGCAGCAGCTTCGTCGTCGGTAAGGACCTCGCTCCGATCTTCGGCTGGGAGCGCCCGGTCGGCCCGATGTATGCGTTCGTCGGCATCGCCGGCATGGCGAAGATGAGCTCGAGCAAGGGCGGTGTGCCGATCCCGACCGATGCGCTCGAGGTCATGGAGCCGCCGGTCCTGCGCTGGCTCTACGCGCGACGCAAGCCCAACCAGAGCTTCGACGTCGCCTTCGGGCCGGAGCTGCAGCGCCTCTACGACGAGTGGGACGCGCTGGCCCGTAAGGTCGAGGGCGGCACCGCGCAGGCGGCCGACCTCGCCGCGCACCTGCGGGCCACGTCGACCGCGGCCGGACCGCTGCCGGCGACGCCGCGCCCGATGCCGTTCCGCACGATCGCGTCGGTCATCGACGTGACCCAGGGCGACGAGGCGCAGGCCGTCCGCATCCTGTCGGAGCTCGACCCCGACAACCCGGTCACGTCGACCGACGACCTGCGACCACGTCTCGACTGCGCCGAGCGCTGGATGCTCGGCTACGTCCCGGCGGAGGACCGCACGATCGTGCGGTCCGAGCCCGACACCGCCCTGCTCGGCTCGCTCGACGAGGCACAGCAGGAGTCCCTGCGCCTGCTCGTCGACGGCCTCGACGAGCACTGGTCGCTCGACGGCCTCACCCACCTCGTCTATGCCGTGCCGAAGATCCAGCGCGGCATCGACCCGGAGGCCAAGGTCAAGGACCCCGAGCTGTCCGCGGCCCAGCGTGCCTACTTCGTCCTGCTCTACCAGCTCCTCGTCGGCAAGGACACCGGGCCGCGACTTCCGACCCTGCTCCTTGCCGTGGGGGCCGAGCGGGTCCGCACCCTTCTCGGTCACTGAGCCCAGCGGCATACGGCCGCACGGGGAAGGCCCCGACCACGTCTGTGGTCGGGGCCTTCTCACGTATGCCGCTGGGTCGCCCCCGCGGGTCGCGCTCGGTCCGGCGTCAGTTGACGCTGACGGCGGACCAGGCGGCGGCGGTGGCGTTGTACTGCGGGCTGCCGGCGCCGTAGAGGTCGGCGGCGGCGGAGAGCATGCCCGCGCGCGCACCGGCGTAGGTCGTCGACGAGGTCCAGTACGTCGTGAGCGCGCGGTACCAGATCGCCGCGGCGGCGTCATGGCCGATGCCGGTCACTGTGGAGCCGTTGCACGTCGGGCTGTTGTAGGAGACGCCGTTGATCGTCTTCGCCCCGCTGCCCTCGGAGAGCAGGTAGAAGGCGTGGTTGCCGACGCCGGAGGAGTAGTGGACGTCGAGGCTGCCGACGGTCTTGCTCCAGCAGTTGGCCGACGCCCCGTCCTTGCTCGGCTGGTCCATGTAGCGCAGCGGCTTGGCCGGCGTCTTGAGGGAGAAGCGCTCGCCGATGAGGTAGTCGCCCGGGTCGCCGGTGGTGTTGGCCGTGAACTCGACCATCGTGCCCATGACGTCGGACGTCGACTCGTTGAGGCCGCCGGACTCGCGACGGTAGGCGAGGTTGGCCGTCGCCGAGGTCACGCCGTGCGTCATCTCGTGACCGGCGACGTCGAGGGAGACGAGCGGGCCGTAGCTGACGCCGTCACCGTCGCCGTAGCGCATGCAGAAGCACGAGTCGCTCCACGAGGCGTTGACCCAGTTGCTGCCGACGTGGACGAGGCTTCGGGCGCCGACGCCGTCGTTCTTGATGCCGTTGCGGCCGAACGTGTTCTTGTAGAAGTCCCACGTGGCGCCGACGCCGAAGTTCGCGTCGACGGCGGCCGTCTGGCGGTTGCTGTTCGAGTTGTTGCCCCAGACGTTGTCGGCGTCGGTGAAGAGCGTGCCGCTCGTCGAGGACGTCGAGCCGTTGTTGCCGTCCTCGGTGCGGGCGTTGCCCCGCGTCGCGTCGACCATCTGGTAGCTGCCGCCCGAGAGCGTCGTCTGGATGGTCACGGTGCCGAGGTAGAGGCTGTTGCCCGTGCCCGCGTCGTTGAGCTCGGTCGCCCATGCGTCGACGACGGCGCCGGTGCGGGCGTCGACGAAGACGACCTTGCCGGCGGGCTCGCGGTGGGCGCCGACGCCGTCGACCTGCGTCTTCCAGACGAGGCGGGGCGTGCCGTAGGCGTAGACAGCGAGAGTCGGCGACGAGGTGCGCACCGTGAAGTCGGCCGTCGCGGCAGCGGTCGTGGCCGCGGTGGTGGCGGCGACGGCCGGGGAGGTGGAGCCGACCCGCACCGATGACGAGGCCGCGTTGACACCCTTCCAGGCGCCCGAGGCGTCGGTGTGGACGACGAGGTCGCCACCGACGACCGGCAGTCCGCGGAACGTGCGGTCGAACCGGACGTGCGTCGTGCCGTCCTTGTCGGTAGCGACGCTGCGGGCGGACAGGCCCTGGTCGGCGTCGAGCCCGAAGGCGCTGCCGTGGGCCCGGGCCGCGCTGATGGCGCGCTCCACACCCTTGGCGTCGGCCGATGATGCGGCCTGGGCTCCTGTGGTGGCGACGGTTCCGAGAGCGGCGGCGACCACTGCGGCCGATGCCACGGTGGTCATGATGAAGCTCTTCTTCACGTGTACTCCTGGCGGTCGTGAGTCCCCCGAGACGATCGGGTGATCGCGACGCAAGAGTGCTGGCCCGTCGGAGCCGCGCGCCAGACTTTTCCGGATTTCTTTACCAAAACTGGGAAAAACCTTGGGACGGGGCGCACGTCACCCAGGTTCTTCCCAGACAAACCCCGGCCGCGTGAACGCAGCGTTCGTTCGCGAACTCAGGGGTATGCCGCTTAGTTCGGAAACGAACGCTGCGTTCACTCAGCGGGGGTGCGGGGAGGGTCGCGCGAGGGCGGGACCGGCATGCCGAGGAAGGGGGCGGGCGGAGGTCGAGGTGCAGGGGGGACGCATCACGACCTCCGCCCGAAGCGGATCCTTGGGAGGGGATCTCGCGGACGTCGGAGGGGCCCGGGGAGGGGCCGGCGGGGAGGGTGGGTGGTTCGCACTCCTACGACGTCCCTCTTATCCTCTCGCCCCGCGTCGGTCGCGGTCGACCCTTCGGCGATTCCTTGAACAACTCTTTACCTTGGCCAATTCGGGCCAAAGGTTGCCGATCGGTCACGCCCACAGCAGCGTCACGGAAAGCCACGGTTCCGCGCGCGGACGAAGGTGTAGCGCCGCGAGCCGACGGAGCCGCACCCTTTCCCCCGTTCGATGTATCCCCCGGTCACATCTGACCCTGGGATACATCGAAGCGGGGGAAGGAGGGGAGGGAGGGGGGTCAGGAGAGGACCGTCATGCGGTGCGCCGCACGCGTGAGCGCGACGTAGAGGACTCGGATGCCGCCCGGCGACTCCCTCGTGATCTCGTCCGGGTCGACGACGACCGTGGCGTCGTACTCGAGACCCTTCGTCGACATCGGGTCGATGACCTGGACGCGGCCGCCGCCCGAGCCGGACAGCGGCTCGAGCCGAGCGGCATACCGGCTGGGCGTCACGACGGCGACGGCGCCGTCGACCTCGTCGAGGATCCGCTCGACGGCCGCGCGGGCCGAGGCGAGGGGGTCGGCGCCGAGCGGCGCGTCGACCGGCTCGACACCCGTCTCGCGGACGGCCTGCGGGATGTCGGCGTCGGGGACCTCCCGCCGGACGACCTTCGCTGCGTAGTCGAAGATCTCGCGCGCGTTGCGGTAGTTGGTGTCCATGTGGAACGCCTGGCGCGCCTGGGTCCCGAAGGCCTCCTCCCGGGCTGCGGCCGCCTCGGACGGGTCGGGCCACGAGGCCTGCGCCGCGTCACCGACCACGGTCCACGACGCGTGCCGGCCACGGCGACCGATCATCCGCCACTGCATCGGCGAGAGGTCCTGCGCCTCGTCGACGAGGACGTGGGCGTAGTCGTCGGGCTTGCCGATGCGGCCGGCGAGGAGCCGGTCGCGCGGGTCGTCGGAGCGGACCGTCCCGGCGCTCTCGCGTGCCGGCGCCGCGACCGGCTGCACCTCGGTCACGCCGTAGGAGCTGAGGTCGTCGAGCTCCTCGATCTCGTAGAAGCCGCGCTCCTCGCGGGCCTCCTCCTGGACCGGGCCGACGCGGGCGGCGAGGTCGTCGATGAGCGCGACGTCGGCGACCGACCACGTGCCCGTCTCGAGCGCGACCCGGAAGGACTCGGCGAGCAGGGCCGCGTCGTCGCCGGACAGGGCACCGCGGGCGTGCCGCCGGACGAGGTCGGGGTCGGCGAGCCAGAGGAGGACCTCGCGGGGGTCGACCTGCGGCCACCAGGCCTGCATGAAGGCCTCGACCTCGAGGTGGTCCTCCCACCGGTCGAGGAAGTCGGCCTTGGCCTCCCGGTCTCCGGTGATCCCGAGCGAGGTCCACGCGGCCTCGCCGAGCGCGGCCTGTGCGGCCTTGGTCGCGGCGTTGCGCTGGTGCTGGCGCAGCACCTGCGAACGGACCCGGTCGAGCGTCCGGGCCTCGAGGCGCACGGCCCGACCGGACACCATCGCGCGGAACTCGGTCGGCGCGTCGGGGACACGTCCCCGGGCCGCGGCGCCGAGGAGCGGGCGGATCCGGGTCGAGCCCTTGATCCGCGCGACCGCCGGAGGGTCCAGCCGCTCGGTGTTGACTGCGTCGACGACGTCGCCGAGCGCCCGGAGCACGACGCTCTCCTCGCCGAGCGAGGGCAGGACCCGCTCGATGTATGCCGTGTAGGCGCCGGAGGGGCCGAGGACGAGGATGCCGCCCGACTCGAAACGGCGCCGGTCGGAGTAGAGCAGGTAGGCCGCACGGTGGAGGGCGACGACGGTCTTGCCCGTGCCGGGGCCGCCGGTGATCTCGGTGACGCCGCGCGCGCTGGCCCGGATCGCCTCGTCCTGGTGGGCCTGGATCGTCGCGACGATGTCGCGCATCCGCGAGCCCCGGGTCCGGGTGAGGGCGGCCATGAGGGCGCCGTCGCCGACGATGACGAGGTCGTCGGGGGCCTCGGGGACCATGAGGTCGTCCTCGATGCCGATGACGGTCGGGCCCTTGCTGCGGAGCACTCGCCGCCGGAGGACGCCCATCGGCTGGGCCGGGGTGGCGCGGTAGAACGGCGACGCGGCCGGGGCGCGCCAGTCGATGACGAGCGGCTCGTAGTCGTCGTCGCGGACGCCGAGGCGGCCGATGTAGCGGATCTCACGGTCCTCGGCGCGTCGCCTCGAGCCGTTCGTCGACGCGTCGGGGCCCATGCCGTGGTCGATGTCGAGACGACCGAAGACGAGGCCTTCGTACTGCGTGTCGAGCGCCGTGCGCCGCTTGGCCGCGTGAAACATCAGGGCGTCGCGCTCGAAGAGCCCGGCCGCCTCCTCGAGGCCCACCTCGGCGGACTTGGCGATCCGGCCGCGGGCGAGCCCCTCGGCCTGGACGTCGTCGGCGCGCCGGCCGGCCTTCTCGAGCTCCTCGTGGACCCGGTCGACATGGGCCTGCTCGACCGCGATCTGCTCGACGACGTCCTCGGGCAGTCCCTCGGGCAGGGCGCTGTGCGGTCCGCGGGGTCTTCCTGTGGGCCGTTCGGCAGGCAGGCCAGTGGACGGCCCGGTGGATCGGGTCGATGCGTTCGAAGTGCTCACAGACGTCCAAGGGGGATCGGGGTCGGCGCGGGAACGTACGAGTCTACTGTCTAGCCATGCGCGTGCACGCCTGCGTCCCACCCACGGGATCGCCCCTCGTCGGACGGCGCGTCCGGCTCGACCCGGTCCAGCCCTCCGACGCCCCCGGGCTCCTTGCCGTCTACGGCGACCCGCGCTGCTACGAGCAGGGCTACGCGATGGGGGTCCGGCACGAGAGCCTGGCCGACACCGAGGCGGTCGTCGCCGCGGCGGTCGCCGCGCGCGAGACCGGCCGGATGCACTACACCGTGCGCCTCGTCGACGACTCCGAGCTCGGCGCGGCCGGGACCATCGTCGGCACGAGCGCGCTCGGTGATGTCGACGCCGTCCGTGAGCACGTCCACCTCGGCTGGACGATGTACGGCTCGCGCTGGTGGGGCACGGCGGTCAACCCGGAGACCAAGTTCCTCCTGCTCACCCACGCCTTCGAGACGTGCGGCTTCGGGCGGGTCAAGATCCAGACCGACGTCATCAACAGCCGCTCGCGGGCGGCGATCCTCAAGCTCGGCGCGCAGTTCGAGGGGATCACCCGCCGCGACGTGCGACGCCCCGACGGCTCGTGGCGCGACAGCGCCGTCCACTCGATCCTCGTCGACGAGTGGCCCGCGGTCCGGGCGCGCCTGATGGCCCGTCTCGGGGACCAATAGGCTGTCGGCCGTGAAGGTCCTCGTCATCGGTTCCGGCGCGCGCGAGCACGCACTCGTCAAGGCCGTCGCGGCCGATCCCGAGGTCGACGCGGTCATCGCCGCGCCCGGCAACCCCGGCATCGACTCGACCGCCCTCTGCGTGCCCGTCGACATCCTCGACGGCGACGCCGTCGCGGCGCTCGCCCGCGAGCACGAGGTCGACCTCGTCGTCGTCGGGCCCGAGGCCCCCCTCGTCGCCGGAGTCGCCGACGTATGCCGCTCAGCCGGTTTCGCGGTCTTCGGGCCCTCCGCCGCGGCGGCCCGGCTCGAGGGCAGCAAGGCGTTCGCCAAGGAGGTCATGGCCGCCGCCGACGTCCCGACGGCCCTCGCCCACGTGTGCACGACGTTGGAGGAGGTCGAGGCGGCCCTCGACGCGCTCGGGGCGCCCCACGTCGTCAAGGACGACGGCCTCGCTGCCGGCAAGGGCGTCGTCGTCACCGACTCGCGCGCCGCGGCCCTCGACCACGCCCGGGCCTGCCTTGCCAAGGAGGGCGGGCGCCTCGTCGTCGAGGAGTTCCTCGACGGACCCGAGGTGTCGGTCTTCTGCCTCTCCGACGGCACCGACGTGGTCGCGCTCTCGCCCGCCCAGGACTTCAAGCGGGTGGGCGACGACGATGCCGGTCCCAACACCGGCGGCATGGGTGCGTACTCACCACTCGACTGGGCTCCCGAGGGCCTCGCCGACGAGATCGTGCGCCGGGTGGCCCAGCCGACGATCGACGAGATGCGTCACCGCGGCACCCCTTTCGTCGGCACGCTCTATGTCGGCCTCGCCCTGACCTCGCGCGGGCCGAAGGTCATCGAGTTCAACGCTCGCTTCGGCGACCCCGACGGGCAGGCCTCGCTCGCCCGCCTCGAGTCGCCCTTCGCGCAGCTCCTCCTCGCCGCGGCGACCGGCAGCCTCGCACAGTACGGCCCGCTCCGCTGGTCCGACGACCGGGCGGTCGTCGTGGTCGTCGCCGCCTCCGGCTATCCGGCCGCGCCCCGCACGGGCGACCCGATCACGGGCCTCGACGCCGCGGCCGAGGTGCCCGGCGTGGTCGTCCTCCACGCCGGGACGAGGCGCGACCCCGACGGGGTGCTCGTGTCGGCCGGCGGCCGGGTCCTCGACGTCGTCGCGGTGGGAGCCGACCTCGCGAAGGCCAGATCAGCGGCATACGACGCCGTGGGGCTCATCGAGCTCGAGGGCTCCCACCACCGCACGGACATCGCTCTCAAGGCCGAGCGCGGCGAGATCAACGTCGGCGCCTGAGGGTGCCCGAGATGGAGGCTGAGATGACCAACCCGCTCGAGATCCCGGGCTTCGCCCACGTCTACTCCGGCAAGGTCCGCGACCTCTACGCGCCGCTCGCGGCCGACGGGACGGTCGTCGCCGACCGGCTCATGCTCGTCGCGTCCGACCGGATGTCCGCCTACGACTGGGTGCTCGAGACCCCCATCCCCGACAAGGGCGCGGTCCTGACGCGGCTCTCGCTCTGGTGGTTCGACCAGCTGAAGGACCTCGTGCCCAACCACGTCGTCTCGACCGAGGTCCCCGACGTCGTTGCGGGGCGCGCGGTCATCGTCCGCAAGCTCGAGATGCTCAAGGTCGAGGCGATCGCCCGGGCCTACCTCACGGGCGGTGGGCTCGAGGAGTACCGCGCAACGGGTTCGGTGTGCGGCGTGCACCTGCCCGAGGGGCTCGAGGACGGCTCGCGCCTGCCCGAGCCGGTCTTCACCCCGACGACGAAGGCACCCGTCGGCGAGCACGACCTGCCCATGACCCCGGCCGAGGTCGCGGCCGAGCTCGGTGCCGACACCGCGGCCGAGGTCTCCGAGCTGACCCGTGCCATCCTTGCGCGCGGCAACGAGATCGCGGCCGAGCGGGGCATCCTCATCGCCGACACGAAGGTCGAGTTCGGGCGCGAGCCCGGCGCGCCTGCCGGCCGTGGCGGGCTCGTCCTCGCCGACGAGGTCCTGACGCCCGACTCGTCCCGCTTCTGGCCCGCCGACCGGTGGCAGCCGGGGCGCACCCAGCCGTCCTACGACAAGCAGTACGTCCGAGACTGGCTGACCTCGCCCGAGTCGGGCTGGTCGAAGGCGAGCGGTGAGGCACCACCGCCCCTGCCGGAGGCGGTCGTCGCGGGGACCCGCGCCAAGTACGTCGAGGCCTACGAGCGTCTCACCGGCGAGAGCTTCTGACCCCTCCCTCCCTCCACGCCTCCCACCCCCGGTTCGATGTATCACGGCGCCCCCTGGGGCCCGGTAATACATCGAACCGGGGCAGGAGCGGGATGGGGTCAGACGATGCGGGAGACGCCGGGGACCCTGGTCAGGAGCCAGCCGAGGCCGAACGACAGCGCGACCCCGAGCGTGGCGACGGTGAGGTAGGACACCTCGGGCGGCCAGCCGACGAGCCGGGACGCGAGGACGAGCCCGACGAGGACGCCCTGGTGGACGAGGAAGGCGGCGAACGCGGACCGAGAGAGCTCGGCGCCGAACCGCGCCTGATGGTCGAACCGCCTCTGGAACGCGTCGCACACCCACAGCGTCGCGGTGACGATGATGACGCCCTCGGCCGCGGCGACCATGGCCGACTGCCAGGTCAGGCCGCCGAGGTAGAGCTCCATGGCGTACCCGAGCGGTCCGCTCGTGGCGATCGCGACGACGCTCGCGAGGATGGCGGCCCAGGCCACGTACCGCACCCGTCGGGCGACCCGTGCGTCGAGCGGGAACCAGCCCCGCTCGGCCGCGGCGATCCCGAGGGCGAAGCCGCCGAGCCACCCGGGCGCCTGTCCGATCGCCAGCCGCCACCGCTCCACGCCCATCGGCACGCCCAGCCGGACCGTCCACGAGGCGACGGCGATGAGCGCGGCGAGGGCGAACAGCTGCCGCAGGCGCAGTGGGTCGGCACCCGCTCGGCGCGGCGACAGAGCCCGCAGAGCGGCATACCCGGCCGAGAGGACGAAGAGGACGCCGAGGAACCACGTCGGCCCCGGCGCGGGTGGCCACAGCACGTGGGGGACGAAGGGCCAGAACCCCTGGGACCAGCCCTTGTTGTCTGGGTCGACGTACTCGATCCAGGGGCTGAGGAACAGGATGTAGAAGGTCATGGGGACGAGCAGGCGCAGGGCCCGGTCGGCCACGAACCGCAGCGGCCCCTTCCGCTCGAGCGAGCGCGGCGTGAAGTACCCCGCGACGAGGAAGAAGAGCGGGAGGCCGAACAGCGACACGACGGCCGTGATGAGCGTGAGGAGGGTGAGGAGCGGCTCGCGAACGGGCGGCTCCTCGAACACCCAGGTGCCGATACCGGTCCACGCCATCGTCGCGTGCGCGACGATCACCCCGGCGACGAGCACGACCTTGAGGTTGTCGGCCCACGCGCTGCGTGTCGGGCGCCACGACGCCGGAGCCGTGGCGACCTCGTGGGCTCCTCCGGGGAGAACTCTCATGGCGACACCTCCCACCACCCAGCACAGGGCCCTGGCGCCGCACGGGCAAGAGGCCAAGGTCCTGACGGGCCGGCCCCGCCCAAGGGCTGCCTCCTGGCGCCGCGGACGGGCCGGCCGCCCCCGCCCGGTAACCTTGACCCGGCATCCTCCGTGCCGTACCCCTCGCCCCGACACCGGGAGACCACACGCCATGGCCTCGTCGCACGACCTCGTGCTGACCACCGTCCCGGGCGGCAACGCCCTCTCGCTGTTCCGTGCCGCTGCGCTGGTCGCCCACCTGCAGCGTGTCGTGCCGGGGGTGACCGGTATGTCCGCCCGGCACGTCCACCAGGTTGCGAGCCACGGACCGCTCGACGAGGCGACCCTCGAGACGGTGACCCGCCTGCTCACGTACGGGCCGCCCGCTGCCCCCGAGCCCGCCGGCGCGAACCTCGCGACGGTCGTCGTCTCGCCCCGCCTCGGCACGCTCTCGCCGTGGGCCTCCAAGGCGACCGACATCGCCCACAACTGCGGCGTCGACGTCCGTCGGGTGGAGCGCGTCACGGAGTACCACCTCGCGACCGACGCCCCGCTCACCGAGGAGCAGTGGGCCGCCGCCGCCGACCTGCTCCACGACCGGATGACCGAGTCGGCCCTGCCGTCCCTCGAAGCCGCCCGCTCGCTCCTCGACGAGCGCCACCCGGAGCCGATGGAGCGGGTCGACGTCCTCGGCCGGGGCCGCGCCGCCATCGAGGAGGCCGACACGGCATACGGGCTGGCCCTCTCCGACGACGAGGTCGACTACCTCGTCGAGGCGTTCACGGGCCTGCGCCGCAACCCGACGGACGTCGAGCTCATGATGTTCGCGCAGGCCAACTCCGAGCACTGCCGTCACAAGATCTTCAACGCCGACTTCGTCGTCGACGGCGAGGAGAAGACGCGCTCGCTCTTCGGGATGATCCGGCACACCGAGCAGGTGGCCGGCGAGGGCACCGTCGTCGCCTACAAGGACAACGCCTCGGTCATGCGGGGCGGCCGCGCCACGCGCTGGCTCCCGGAGGGCACCGACGGGCCGAGCCGGTATGCCGCGCGCGAGGACGAGGTCCATGTCCTCATGAAGGTCGAGACGCACAACCACCCGACCGCCATCAGCCCGTTCCCCGGCGCGGCAACCGGCGCCGGCGGCGAGATCCGCGACGAGGGCGCCACCGGACGCGGCAGCCAGCCGAAGGCGGGTCTGACCGGGTTCGTCGTCTCCAACCTCCACCTGCCCGGCACGGACGAGCCGTGGGAGCGCGAGCCCTACGGCGCTCCCGACCACATTGCGAGCCCGCTCGACATCATGGTCGAGGGGCCGATCGGCGCCGCGGCGTTCAACAACGAGTTCGGGCGCCCGGGTCTCGGCGGGTTCTTCCGGGTCTACGAGCAGACCGTCGACGGTGTCCGCCGCGGGTTCCACAAGCCGATCATGAGCGCGGGCGGCCTCGGGTCGATCAGCGCCGACCAGACCGAGAAGATCTCCTTCCCCGCGGGCACGCTCCTCGTCCAGCTGGGCGGCCCCGGCATGCGGATCGGCATGGGCGGCGGGGCGGCGTCCTCGATGGCCGCGGGCGCCAACGCGGCCGAGCTCGACTTCGACTCCGTCCAGCGCGGCAACCCCGAGATCGAGCGGCGCGCCCAGGAGGTCATCAACCACTGCTGGAGCCTCGGGGACGACAACCCGATCCTCGCGATCCACGACGTCGGTGCGGGGGGCCTGTCCAACGCCTTCCCCGAGCTCGTCGACGGCGCCGGCCTCGGGGCCCGGTTCGACCTGTCGGCCGTGCCGCTCGAGGAGTCGGGCCTCGCGCCCAAGGAGATCTGGTGCAACGAGAGCCAGGAGCGCTACGTCCTCGCGATCGCCCCCGAGTCGTTGCCGCGGTTCGCGGCGCTCGCCGACCGTGAGCGCTGCCCGTATGCCGTCGTCGGCGTCGCGCGCGACGACGCGCAGCTCGTGCTCGCCCCGGGACCGCAGGACGAGCCCGGTGACGACCGTCCCATCGACATGCCGATGGAGGTGCTGCTCGGCAAGGCGCCCCGGATGACGCGAGACGTGACCCGCGTCGAGCGCCGGGGCGACGAGCTTGACCTTGCCGGCATCGACCTGCGCGAGGCGGCCTACGCCGTCCTGCGCCACCCGACCGTCGCCTCCAAGCGCTTCCTCGTGACCATCGGCGACCGGACGGTCGGCGGCCTGACGCACCGCGACCAGATGGTGGGTCCCTGGCAGGTGCCCGTTTCCGACGTCGCCGTGACGCTCACCGACCACGTCGGGTTCGCGGGACAGGCGATGGCGAGCGGCGAGCGTATGCCGCTCGCCTCGGTCGACGCGCCCGCCTCGGGTCGCATGGCGGTCGGGGAAGCCCTGACCAACCTCCTCGCCGCACCGGTCGCCGGGCTCTCGGGCGTCAAGCTCTCGTGCAACTGGATGGCAGCCTGTGGCGAGCCGGGCGAGGACGCCGCGCTCTACGACACCGTCCACGCCGTCGCGATGGAGCTCTGCCCCGCTCTCGGGGTGTCGGTGCCGGTCGGCAAGGACTCGCTGTCGATGCGCACCCGCTGGACCGACGAGACGACCGGTGAGGCCAGGCAGGTCACCTCGCCGGTGTCGCTCGTCGTCTCGGCGTTCGCCTCGCTGCCCGACGTGCGGGGCACCTGGACGCCGCAGCTGGGTGAGGACTCCGTCCTGCTCCTCGTCGACCTCGGCGGCGGTCGCGACCGGTTGGGCGGTTCGATGCTCGCCCAGGTCTCGGGGGCCTTCGGAAGCGAGGTCCCCGACCTCGACGAACCATCCCGCCTCGTCTCGCTCGCCGCCGCCCTGGCCGCAGTGCGCGCGCAGGGGATCGACCCCGCGTACCACGACCGCTCCGACGGCGGGCTCTGGGCCGCGGCGTGCGAGATGGCCTTCGCCGGCGCCACGGGCGTCGACCTCGAGGTCCCCTCGGTCGCCGCGCTCTTCGCCGAAGAGCTCGGCGTCGTCCTCGGCGTGGGTGCCGGCGACCTGCCGGCCGTCCAGGAGCTGCTCGCCGAGCACGGTCTCGGTGACCTCGTGTCCGTGGTCGGTCGCACGAACGCCGACCGCCGCGTCCGCGTCACGCTCGCCGGCGAGGCAGCCCTCGACGAGCCGGTGCGCGACCTCGCGCAGGCGTGGGACGAGGTGTCGTGGCGGATCGCCGCCCTGCGCGACAACCCCGCCTGCGCCGACGAGGAGCACGCCGCGTTCGGGGCTGACACCGACCCCGGTCTCGTCGTCGCGCCGACCTTCGACCCGGCCGACGACGTCGCAGCGCCTTACATCGGGCTCGGGGCCCGGCCCAAGGTCGCGATCCTGCGCGAGCAGGGCGTCAACAGCCACGTCGAGACCGCGTTCGCCTTCGACCGCGCCGGTTTCGAGACGTACGACGTGCACATGACCGACCTGCAGACCGGCCGGTTCGACCTCGCCGACGCGGTCGGCCTCGTCGCGTGTGGAGGCTTCTCCTACGGCGACACCCTCGGGGCGGGCGAGGGCTGGGCGCGCTCGGTCCTCTTCAACGAGCGGCTGACCGAGGACTTCACACGGTTCTTCCACCGCGAGGACACGTTCGGCCTCGGCATCTGCAACGGCTGCCAGATGTTCGCGGGGCTCAGCGACCTCATCCCGGGCGCCGACGCGTGGCCCCGGTTCACCCGCAACCGGTCCGAGCAGTACGAGGCCCGGCTGACCCTCGTCGAGGTCCTCGACTCGCCGTCGATCTTCATGACCGACATGGCGGGCAGCCGTCTGCCGATCGCGGTCGCCCACGGTGAGGGGCTCGCGGACTTCTCGGCTCGGGGCGATGCCGGCCAGGTCGCCCGGGTGGCCCGGTTCGTCGACAACCTCGGCGCGCCGGCCGTGACCTACCCGCACAACCCCAACGGCTCGCCCGACGGGCTGACGGCCGTGACGACCCCCGACGGCAGGTTCACGGCGATGATGCCGCACCCCGAGCGCGTCGCCCGCAACGTGCAGATGTCGTGGACCTCTGGCCCGGTCGAGGCCGAGAGCCCGTGGCTGCGGATGTTCCGCAACGCCCGAGTCTGGGTCGACTGAGCGTCGTCCACCGCATGCTCCGCCCGGACGGCCTCGGGACCCGAGACCGACCGGGCGGAGCGCCCGAGCGGGTCAGCGCCAGCCGAGCCCGGGCGCGACGTGGGTCAGCACGCTCTCGATGACGTGCGCGTTGTAGTCGACCCCGAGCTGGTTCGGCACGGTCAGGAGCAGGGTGTCGGCGGCGGCGATGGCCTCGTCCTCGGCGAGGGAGGCGACGAGCGCGTCGGGCTCGCCGGCATACGACCGGCCGAAGCGGGCGAGGCCGCCGTCAAGGTGGCCGACCTGGTCCCGGCTCGCCGTCTCCCTGAGGAAGAGCTGGCGGTCGAGGTCGCTGACGATCGGGAAGATGCTGCGGCTGACCGACACCCGAGCCTCGCGCTCGTGACCGGCGGCCTTCCACGCGTCCCTGAACCGCTGGATCTGCTCGGCCTGGAGCTGGTGGAAGGGCACGCCCGTGTCCTCGGTGAGCAGGGTGGAGCTCATGAGGTTGAGGCCCTGCGTCGCGGTCCACTCGGCCGTCGCCCGCGAGCCGGCTCCCCACCAGATCCGGTCCCGGAGCCCCGGGGAGTGCGGCTCGATGCCGAGCAGCCCGGGTGGGTTGGGGAACATCGGACGCGGGTTGGGCTCGGCGAAGCCACGTCCCTCGATCACGTCGAGGAAGGTCGCCGTGTGGTCGCGGGCCAGGGCGGCATGGTCGCCGTCGGCGGGCTCGTAGCCGAAGTACCGGAAGCCGTCGACGACCTGCTCGGGTGACCCCCGGCTGATGCCCAGCTGGAGCCGTCCACCAGCGATGAGGTCCGCCGCGCCGGCGTCCTCGGCCATGTAGAGCGGGTTCTCGTAGCGCATGTCGATGACACCCGTGCCGATCTCGATGCGCGAGGTCCGGGCGCCGATGGCGGCGAGGAGCGGGAAGGGCGAGGCGAGCTGCCGGGCGAAGTGATGGACCCGGAAGTAGGCCCCGTCGGCGCCGAGCTCCTCGGCGGCCACGGCGAGGTCGATGGACTGGAGGAGGGCATCCGCTGCGGACCGCGTCTGCGAGTGCGGTGACGGCGTCCAGTGCCCGAACGAGAGGAACCCGATCTTCTTCACGGCGGTGCAACACCGGCAGGTGGCCAACCCTTCCTCGCCACGGGCGAACCCGGTGTATGCCGGGGAGCCGGCCCAGCGGCATACGAGCGGGTCTTGACGGCCCGGGTTAGCGTGAGGGGGTGACTGCAGCTCCCGGAACGACCACGGTCGGGGCGCTCCGCGCGTCCGGCCACAGGCAGAAGCACCTCAAGGAGGAGCTTCGCGACAACCTCCTCACCGCCCTGCGCGACGGCCGGGACCCGTGGCCCGGGCTCCACGGCTTCGACGAGACCGTCATCCCGCAGGTCGAGCGCGCCATCCTCGCCGGGCACGACATCGTCCTGCTCGGCGAGCGCGGGCAGGGCAAGACGCGGCTCCTGCGCACCCTGGTCGGTCTCCTCGACGAGTGGACCCCGGTCATCGCGGGGAGCGAGCTCGGCGAGCACCCCTTCGACCCGATCACCCCGGTCTCGCGCCGTCGCGCGGCCGAGCTCGGCGACGACCTCCCGGTCGTCTGGCGGCACCGCGACGAGCGGTATGCCGAGAAGCTCGCCACCCCCGACACGAGCGTCGCCGACCTCATCGGCGACGTCGACCCGATGAAGGTCGCCGAGGGGCGCTCGCTCGGCGATCCCGAGACGATCCACTTCGGGCTCATCCCGCGCTCGCATCGCGGCATCGTCGCCATCAACGAGCTGCCCGACCTCGCGGAGCGCATCCAGGTCGCGATGCTCAACGTCATGGAGGAGCGCGACATCCAGATCCGCGGCTACGTCCTGCGGCTGCCCCTCGACGTCCTCGTCGTCGCGAGCGCCAACCCCGAGGACTACACCAACCGCGGCCGGATCATCACCCCGCTCAAGGACCGCTTCGGCGCCGAGATCCGCACCCACTACCCCGTGGCGCTGTCGGACGAGGTCGCGGTCATCCGCCAGGAGGCGCACCTCGTCGCCGAGGTGCCGGACGCGCTCGTCGAGATCCTCGCCCGGTTCACCCGCAACCTGCGCGAGTCCACCGCGGTCGACCAGCGCTCGGGCGTGAGCGCCCGTTTCGCGATCGCCGGCGCCGAGACGATCGCGGCCGCGGCGCTGCACCGGGCGACCGTCCAGCGCGAGCCGCAGGCCGTCGCCCGCGTCGTCGACCTCGAGACGGCCGTGGAGGTCCTCGGCGGCAAGGTCGAGTTCGAGACGGGCGAGGAGGGGCGCGAGCACGACATCCTCACCCACCTGCTGCGCACCGCGACGGCCGAGACGGTCCGCGACCACTTCCGCGGGATCGACTTCGCCCTGCTCGTCGACGCGATCGAGGGCGGCGCGATGGTCTCGACGGGTGGCCAGGTCAGCGCCATCGACTTCCTGTCCGGGCTGCCGCGCCTCGGTGAGTCGGAGCTCTACGACGAGGTCTGCGACCGGCTCGGCGCCCGCAACGACGGCGAGCGCGCCAGCGCGATCGAGCTCGCCCTCGAGGGGCTCTACCTCGCCCGCAAGGTGAGCAAGGAGACGAGCCGGGGGGAGACGGTGTACGGATGAGGACGCGCTACGGCAGGTATGCCGGCGGGCCCGACCCGCTGGCGCCTCCCGTCGACCTTGCCGAGGCCCTCGACGCGATCGGCGAGGACGTCATGTCGGGGTCCTCGCCCGAGCGGGCCATGCGCGAGTTCCTGCGCCGCGGCGGCTCGCAGCAGCAGGGCCTCGACGACCTCGCGCGACGGGTCGCCGAGCGGCGGCGTGACCTGCTCCAGCGCCACCGCCTCGACGGCACGCTCGAGGAGGTGCGCGAGCTGCTCGACCACGCCGTGCTCGAGGAGCGCAAGCAGCTCGCGCGCGACCTCGACGACGATGCGCGCTTCGCCGAGATGCGCCTCGGCAACCTGCCGCAGTCGACGGCGGCCGCGGTCAGCGAGCTCGGCGACTACCCCTGGCGATCGTCGCAGGCCCGCGAGGACTACGAGCGGATCAAGGACCTGCTCGGCCGCGAGATGCTCGACCAGCGCTTCGCCGGGATGAAGCAGGCCCTCGAGAACGCGACCGACGAGGACCGGGCGGCCGTCAACGAGATGCTCCAGGACCTCAACCGGCTCCTCGAGGCGCACCGGCTCGGCGAGGACACCGACGAGCAGTTCGCCGAGTTCATGGACAAGCACGGCGACTTCTTCCCGGAGAACCCGCAGAACGTCGAGGAGCTCATCGACGCGCTCGCGGCCCGCGCCGCCGCGGCCCAGCGGATGCGCAACTCGATGACCCAGGAGCAGCGCGACGAGCTCGACGCGTTGGCGCAGCAGGCGTTCGGCTCTCCCGAGCTGATGCAGTCGCTCTCGGCCCTCGACGACAACCTGCGCGCCCTGCGGCCGGGGGAGGACTGGGGGTCGTCGGAGTCGTTCGAGGGCGACCAGGGCCTCGGCCTCGGCGACGGGACGGGCGTGCTCCAGGACCTCGCGCAGCTCGACGCCCTGTCCGACCAGCTCTCGCAGGCCTACGACGGCGCTCGGATGGACGACATCGACCTCGACGCCCTCGCCCGCCAGCTCGGTGACGAGGCGGCCGTCGACGCTCGGACCCTGACCGAGCTCGAGCGGGCGCTGCGCCGGAGCGGCTACCTCCGCCGCACGTCCGACGGGCAGCTGCGGCTCTCGCCGAAGGCGATGCGCCAGCTCGGACAGGCCCTCTTGCGCGATGTCGCCGAGCGGATCTCCGGCCGGCAGGGCCAGCGCGACACCCTGCAGTCGGGCGCCGCGGGGGAGCGGAGCGGGGCCTCGCGTGAGTGGGTGTTCGGCGACACCGAGCCATGGGACGTCACGCGGACCGTCACCAACGCCGTCCTGAGAACGGTCGGCGAGGGTGGTGACGCCTCACGCGGCGTCCGCCTCGACATCCGCGACGTCGAGGTGACCGAGACCGAGGCGCGGACCCAGGCGGCCGTCGCACTCCTCGCCGACACGTCGTTCTCTATGGCGATGGACGGCCGGTGGGTCCCGATGAAGCGGACGGCGCTCGCCCTGCACCACCTCATCTCCTCGCGGTTCCGGGGCGACCACCTCCAGCTCATCGGATTCGGGCGCAACGCCGAGGTGATGGACATCGAGGAGCTGACCGCCCTCGACGCGAGGTGGGACAAGGGGACCAACCTCCACCACGCGCTGCTCCTCGCGAACCGGCACTTCCGCAAGCACCCCAACGCCCAGCCGGTCCTGCTCATCGTCACCGACGGCGAGCCGACCTCGCACCTCGAGCCCGACGGCGAGACGATGTTCTCCTACCCGCCGCACCCGCTGACCATCGCCCACACGGTGCGCGAGCTCGACGCCTCCGGTCGGCTCGGGGCCCGGACGACGTTCTTCCGGCTCGGCGAGGACCCCGGCCTGGCGCGCTTCATCGACCAGATGGCCAAGCGGGTCGACGGCCGGGTCGTCGCGCCCGAGCTCGACGACCTCGGCGCGGCCGTCGTCGGGAGCTATCTCGGGGCCCGGGGGCCGTCGTCGACGGGCCCGATGGGGACCGGCTACCGCGACTGGTTCGGGGGCCGGGGCTTCTGGGTCTGAGGGCGCTCAGCGCACGCGCCAGCCCTTCGCGTCTGGCGGAGGCGGGCTCTGCTCACCCTCGTCGCCGAACGGCTTGGCGCCCCCGCCCAGCCTCGCCAGCTGCGCGTCCTCCCGCAGCCCGGTCGGCAGGGGCGCCCGGGCGACGTCGCGCCTCAGCCGCTCGAGCGGGAGCGGCGCGTGGCTCGCGACAGCGACCGCGTTGCCGAACCGCCTGCCCTTGAGCACCTCGTGCGTGGCGACGAGGGCGACGTGCGGCAGGTGCAGGCGGATCGTCGCGAGCACCCTTGCGGCCCAGCGCATCCCGGGCTCGTCCGCGAGGTTCCAGAGGGCGAGCCCGTTCGGTCGCAGCACCCGTGCGACGTCCAGGACGTATGCCGCTGAGGCCAGCTCCGCTGGGACGCGCCCAGCGGCATACGCATCGGTCACGACGACGTCGGCCGAGTCGTCCGCGAGGGCGCGGACGCCGGTCAGCCCGTCGACGGGACGGACCCGGATGCGGTGGCGTCGCGGCAGCGGGATCTCACGACGGACGAGCTCGGTCAGCCCGGCGTCGGGCTCGAGGATGATCTGCGGCGAGCCGGGCCGGGTCGCCTCGACCCAGCGCGGCAGGGTGAGGCCGGCGCCGCCGACGTGCGTGACCGCGAGCGGCCCCGGCGGGAGGGTGTCGATCGCGAGGGCAAGGTGCTGGACGTACTCGAACACGAGGACGGTGGGGTCGTCGGGCTGGACGTGCGACTGGGGCTGGCCGTCCATGACAACGGTGACGCCGCCGCGCTCGTCCCACTCGAAGGACACCCGGTCCGCCATTCGTCTGGTCATCCCGTCGGTGTTCCGGTCGCTCACTCTGGGCTCACTCGGTCGGTCACCGGCCCGGCGCCATATCGGTCTCCCCTGGTCGACTTCGCCTGCACCGACAGTCTCTCAGGCAGGGACGAACCGCGGCCGGGCGCGAAGGGCGCTAGCGTCGTGTCGTGCGATTCGGAGTGACGATCCTTCCCGAGCATGCGTGGTCCGTCGCGGCCCCACTCTGGCGCGAGGCCGAGGCGATGGGCTTCGACCACGCGTGGACCTACGACCACGTCGTGTGGAGCGGGCTGCCGGAGGCGCCGTGGTTCGGGGCCGTGCCCACGCTGACGGCCGCCGCGACGGTCACCGAGCGCATCGGGCTCGGCACGTTCGTCTCGTCGCCCAACACGCACCAGCCCGTCGCGTTCCTGCGCGACATCCTCGCGCTCGACGACATCTCCGGCGGCCGCTTCCTCCTCGGGATCGGCACCGGCGGCGACCTCGACTCCCGGATCGCGGGCGAGGACCTCTCGCTGGGGGACAGGGTCGCCCGCTTCCACGAGTTCGCCACCCTCCTCGGTCGACTCCTCTCCGAGGACCACGTCAGCGCCGAGGGCCGCTTCTACGGCGCCCGGGACGTCCGCACCCTCCCGGGCCCGGTGCGCGGCGGCGACACGGGCGACCGCGTCCCGCTCCTCATCGCCGCCAACGGCCCCAAGTCGATCCGCCTCGCCGTCGAGCGCGGCGACGGCTGGCTCACCTACGGCGGGTCCGCCGAGACCGACGCCGGCTGGTGGGAGCTCGTCGCGCGGGCCGGCCGGGCGGTCGACGAGGCGCTGGCGGCGGACGCGAGCGGGCGGCATACGTCCTCGTCGTTCTCGCGCTACCTCAACCTCGACTCGGCGCCGACGTTCTCGCTCGACAGCGTCGGCGCGTTCGAGGACGCGGTCGGCCGGGCTGCGGAGCTCGGCTTCACCGACGTCATCACGCACTGGCCCCGTCCCGAGGGCCCGTATGCCGGCCGGCGGGAGACGCTCGACGCCGTCGTCGCAGAGGTCCTCCCGCGCTGGCGCTGACCGGGGCGCGGGTGTCGGGTCGGGATCGGGGTGTCGCCGGGGCGGGTTAGCCTGCTGGGCATGCCACCCCGCCGCCGCACCCCGGTCGCCGACGGCCGCGCCGCCCTCAAGGTATGCCGCTCGGCGGGCTTCGCCGCCGACCGCGCCACCACCGCGACGGCCGTCCGCTACACCCTCGAGGAGCTCGCGACCGTCGCACCGGGCCGCACGGTCGAGGTGCGCGTGCCGCCCCACGGCGCCGTCCAGTGCATCGAGGGGCCGGTCCACACCCGGGGCACGCCGCCCAACGTCATCGAGACCGACGCGGCGACGTGGCTCCGCCTCGCGACCGGCGACCTCGCGTGGGCCGACGCCGTCGCCGGCGGGCTCGTGCGCGCCAGCGGGCTGCGGGCGCACCTGCACGGACTTCTGCCGCTGACGTCGCTTAGGCTTGACGGGTGACCAGCCAGCCCCCTCGGATCCCCAACTTCAAGCGCCTGCTCATCTCCGGCGCCGTGATCGGCGTCGTCGTCGGCGTCGTCGTCTCGCTGATCGGTGACTCCGCAGGCGGATACTCCGAGACCAGCGCGGCCATGTACCTCGGCGCGCTCGGCGCGGTCGTCGGCCTGGCCCTCGCCGGCCTGCTCGGCATCCTCCTCGACCGGTCGGGCCGCGACGGCGCCTGACCGGCCGGACGTGCCCGCACGACAGCACGAACAGCCCGGGCAGCCCCGGCAGCCCGGGCAGTCCGCACGGGTGGGCTGATGCGCCTCTTCGTCGCCGTCGTCCCACCTGACGAGGTCCTCGACGAGCTCGCCGAGCACATCGAGCCCCGCCGCGAGGCCGGGCCCGAGATCCGTTGGACCGACCGCCACCAGTGGCACGTCACGCTCGCCTTCCTCGGCGTCGTGCCGGAGCGACGCCTCGACGACCTGACCGAGGCGCTCGCCGACTCCGCGGCACGACGCGACCACCTCGTGCTGCGCCTCGCCGGTGCCGGGACCTTCCCCAACCCCTACGCTGCGCGCGTGCTGTGGGCCGGGGTGGAGCAGCTGCGCGGCGACCTCGGAAAGGTCGCGAGCGGCATACGGGCGGCGTCCAACCGCGCCGGCGCGACCCCTGACGGGACGCGCTTCCACCCGCACGTGACCCTCGGGCGGTTCCACCGGCCGACGGAGGCGACGCGGTGGATCCGGACGTTCGACGTGCTCGAGGGGCGCGCGTGGACGGTGACGCGCCTCCAGCTCGTCGAGTCGCACCTCGGCGAGGGGCGCGAGCGCCGACCCCGCTACGAGACCCTCGCCGAGATCGATCTCGGCGCTCGGCGGTGACGGGCGTCCACCGCCCGGCGGGGCGTCCGGCAGGGTATGGGAGACTGTGGCAGTGGCACGCGGCGACGGGCAACTGACCCATGACCTCCTTCCCGGCGAGAAGGGACCCCAGGACGCCTGTGGCGTCTTCGGCGTCTGGGCGCCCGGAGAGGACGTCGCCAAGCTGACGTACTTCGGGCTCTACGCCCTGCAGCACCGCGGCCAGGAGTCCGCCGGCATCGCGACGAGCGACGGCGAGAAGATCCTCGTCTACAAGGACATGGGGCTCGTCTCCCAGGTCTTCGACGAGACGGCCCTGTCGTCCCTGCGCGGCCACATCGCCATCGGGCACACGCGCTACAGCACGACCGGCGGGTCGACGTGGGAGAACGCCCAGCCCACGCTCGGTGGGTCGGAGTACAAGACGCTCGCCCTCGCGCACAACGGCAACCTCATCAACACCATCGAGCTCAAGTCCCTCGTCGACGAGCACTTCGGCGGCGGCCGCGTCACGGGCGAGCTCGCGCGCGGCAACACCTCCGACACCGCGCTCGTCACGACGCTCCTCGCGGCCGACCCCGACAAGACGCCCGAGGAGGCCGCGCTCGAGCTGCTGCCGCGCCTGCGGGGCGCCTTCTGCTTCGTCTTCATGGACGAGACCACCCTGTATGCCGCCCGCGACCCGTGGGGGGTCCGTCCCCTCGCGCTCGGCCGCCTCGAGCGCGGCTGGGTCGTCGCCTCGGAGACTGCCGCGCTCCAGACCATCGGCGCGTCGGTGATCCGGGAGGTCGAGCCGGGCGAGCTCATCGTCATCGACGCGGACGGCCTGCGGTCGCACAAGTTCGCCGAGCCGCAGCCGAAGGGCTGCGTCTTCGAGTACGTCTACCTCGCCCGGCCCGATGCGGTGATCCGCGGCCGGGTCGTCCACGAGGCCCGCGTCGAGATGGGCCGGGTCCTCGCCCGCGAGCACCCGGTCGAGGCCGATCTCGTCATCGGCGTGCCCGAGTCGGGCGTGCCGGCGGCGGTCGGCTACTCGCAGGAGTCGGGGATCCCGTTCGGGCAGGGCTTCGTCAAGAACGCCTACGTCGGCCGGACCTTCATCCAGCCGTCCCAGACCCTGCGCCAGCTCGGCATCCGCCTCAAGCTCAACCCGCTCGAGCACACGATCCGGGGCAAGCGGCTCGTCGTCGTGGACGACTCGATCGTGCGGGGCAACACCCAGCGGGCCCAGATCCGCATGCTCCGCGAGGCCGGGGCCGCGGAGGTCCACGTCCGGATCAGCTCGCCGCCCGTGCAGTGGCCCTGCTTCTACGGCATCGACTTCGCGACCCGGGCCGAGCTCATCGCGACCGGTCTCGGGGTCGAGGAGATCCGGGCCTCGATCGGCGCCGACTCCCTCGGCTACATCTCCGACGACGGCATGATCGGCGCGACCAACCAGCACCCCGACCAGCTCTGCACCGCGTGCTTCACCGGCCGCTACCCGATCGAGCTGCCCGAGGACGGTCACGTCGGCAAGCACGTCCTCGAGACGCTGCCCCTGACGGTCCGCACCGGCCACGACCGCTCGGTCGACGTCGAGGGTGTCGCACTCGGCGTCGGGCTCGGCGGCGAGAACGCCCTCCAACACCCCTGACCCTCCCCTCCATCCCCCGGTTCGATGTATTCGCCGGTCACCCATGGCCACGGGGATACATCGAACCGACAGGTGGGGCGGTCGTGGGCCGCGGCGACCTGGGCGAGGAAGAGGTCGGCTTCGAGGCGTAGCCCGATCACGTCGATGCGCAGCACGCGATCTCCGGCGAGCACCACGGCGTTCTGGCGCAGGTTGTCGAGCATGACGCTGAGCCCCTCCCGATGCTGCGCGCCATCGATCTCCACCACGAGGTCGCAGCAGTCCCATCGGACGTCGAGGTAGATGCGGCCTCGGGCGCCGTGCCGAACCACCTGGCGACTGGGCTCGGGCAGGCCACGCCGCCGACATCGCAGCGCAAAGTCGAGCTCACCCAGTGACTCGACGCCGAACGCGATGTCCCGCACGACGCTGCCGATGAACGCGCGACGGGTCCTGCCCCGCGCCGAACGCTGCGCGGCCGCAAGAAGGGTCGGCGTCGTCAGCCTCTGCTGGACCGTCATGAGCAGGACGAGGGCCGCCTGCCGATCCGATGCCGCCCAGTGGGCAGCCCGAACCGCCGCCACGGCCGGACGGACCCGTGGCACGCCCGTCGCCACCAGCTCGCCGGCGACACGACGAATCACCTTGTGGATCGTCACACCCGGGATGGGAGCCGTGTTGTGGTTGTGCTTCGCCGACACGTGGATGCGATCGTCCTCGTAGCCCTTGAGCCCAGCGGCCTGCAGCGCGGTCGCCCCGTCGATGGCTGCGATCGACGCGCCGACCTCCCACACCGCCCGCCAGTGTCGAGCGACGAGATCGAGCGGCGCGGTGTGCACGGCCACGGTCTGACGCCCGTGCGTCTGCCACCGACCCGACTCGACGGCGCGGCGGACGTGGATCTCGCTCAGCCCAGCGGCATACAGCTGCCGTCGAGAGGCGACCCCGCTCTGGCTCTCGGCGATCCGACGAGCGATGGCGAGCCGTTCCCTGTCCATGCCGGGAGGCTGGCCTCCCGCAGTGGCGCGCGTCCTCGTCGCCGTCGACCTTGTGGACAACGGCGAGGGCGCTCGTCGGGCTGTGGACGAACTGGCCTCCGGTTCGATGTTTTCCACGGTCACCGCTGACCGCCGAATACATTGAACCGGGGAGGGAGGGGGGAGGGAGGAGGGGAAAGGCGGGGTTCGGCGCGCCGGTAGGCTTGGGGGTGTGACGAACGAGCCTGACGCCCCGATCACGTATGCCGCAGCAGGAGTGGACGTCGAGGCGGGTGACCGGGCCGTCGAGCTGATGAAGGAGTCGGTGCGCCGCGCCACGCGTCCCGAGGTCGTCGGCGGGCTCGGCGGGTTCGCCGGGATGTTCGACGCGAGCGCCCTCGCGGGCATGACGCGCCCGATCCTCGCCACCTCGACCGATGGAGTCGGCACGAAGGTCGCGATCGCCCAGGCCCTCGACAAGCACGACACGATCGGCTTCGACCTCGTCGGCATGGTCGTCGACGACATCGTCGTGTGCGGCGCGGAGCCGCTCTTCATGACCGACTACATCGCGACGGGCAAGGTCGTCCCCGAGCGGATCGCCGCCATCGTCGGTGGCATCGCCCGCGCCTGCGAGGAGGCCGGCGTCGCCCTCGTCGGCGGCGAGACCGCGGAGCACCCGGGTCTGCTCGACCGCGACGAGTATGACGTGGCGGGCGCCGCGACTGGCGTCGTGGAGTATGCCGCCGTGCTCGGTCCGCAGCGCGTCGCCGACGGTGACGTCGTGGTGGCCCT
Source organism: Intrasporangium oryzae NRRL B-24470 (assembly GCF_000576595.1). Lineage (GTDB taxonomy): Bacteria > Actinomycetota > Actinomycetes > Actinomycetales > Dermatophilaceae > Intrasporangium_C > Intrasporangium_C oryzae. Next base: position 41,748 of record NZ_AWSA01000031.1, read on the forward strand.
CGCGAGCAGTGGGTTGCACAGCAACGGCTACAGCCTCGTGCGCCGCGTGGTGGCGTCAGCCGGCTGGTCGCTCGACCGGTACGTCGACGACTTCGGCCGCACGCTCGGCGAGGAGCTGCTGGAGCCGACCCGGATCTACACGAGGCCCCTGCTCGACCTCATCCGCGCGGACGGCATGGACGTGCACGCGCTCAGCCACGTCACGGGTGGTGGGCTCGCGGCCAACCTCGCCCGGGTCCTGCCGGCGGGGATGTTCGCGCGCCTCGACCGGTCGACGTGGACCCCGCCCGCCGTGTTCGGGACCATCGGCGAGCTCGGCCGGGTCCCGCAGGCCGACATCGAGCGCACCCTCAACCAGGGCGTCGGGTTCGTTGCCGTCCTCCCCCAGGACCAGGCAGACCGCGCGATGGAGATCTGCGAGGCGAGCGGCATACGGGCATGGCTGCTCGGCGAGGTCACGCTCGAGGAGAAGGCCACCGTGGCGCCTGACGCGGAGGTCGTCAGGGGAGCCAAGGGTGTGGACGGCGGCGCGGTCCAGGTCGTCGGGCAGCACCCGACGACCTGAGGACCGGCTCAGCCGATCGCGGGTCGGGAGCGGAACACCCGACCACACGAGGTGAAGCAGGAAGCGGAGGGAGGGCTCAGCGCCCGCCCGTGGCCCACTTCCCGTATTCGTCGTACTCGTCGTCCTCGACGGGCCGTGGATCGTTGGCCCCATCGCGCTGTGACGAACCGTGCAGCTCACGCTCCAGCGCGCTCAAGTCCGTGTCAGGTGTGTAGTACTTGAGCTGCCGTGCGACCTTGGTCTGCTTGGCTTTGGCTCGGCCGCGCCCCATGGCGTGACCCCCTCGTGCGTCGTGCCGGGACGGCATCGCTCGTCAAAGAACCGATGGCTCTTCGATGTCCGCGTAGCGGCCCCGGGAATGTGTGTGTTCTCGTGGTGCTAACGCTACATGAGGCATGCAAGTCGTGCGTACGCGCGGGTCCCCGATCCGCGTGGCGCGCCGCGGCCGACTCGTGGTGTTACCCCCGACCCGGGCATCCGACACGCGGTCGGAATGAGGCCTTTTCCTCAGAAACCCGACGCCGATGACGCGAAAACTTTACGCTTGCTTTACCGAGCCCCGGACTGGGGCCAAGCATGTCGCAGCCGAGCGACAGGGTGGTGGGAACACGATGACGACACAGGATCGGCCAGAGACCGAGAAGCTGCTCACTCCTGCTGAGGTCGCCGCACTCTTCCGCGTTGACCCCAAGACGGTCACAAGATGGGCCAAAGCGGGCAAGCTCACGTCGATCCGGACCCTCGGGGGGCACCGGAGGTACCGCGAGTCCGAGGTCCGCGAGCTCCTCGGCGGAGGACACTGACATCTCGCCCCCAGGGGCCATGTGATCGATCAGGGGAGGGTCGCTTCGTGAGCGACCCTCCCCTGAGCACGTGCGGGGACGTCAGGCCCCGCCGGCGGGAACCTTGTTGACGGTGCAGACGAAGTACTTCACGACGCCGTTGTCGACGAGGGCGCCGGCCGCGATGGCGGCCTGGACCTCGTTCGCCGCGTCGAGCACACCGTCGCCGTCGAGGTCACCGGCGGCGAGGGCGGCGGCATACGTCCCGGTCGGCGACACCGCGTGCACCTGCCAGCGACCGCCGTTGAAGCCGGGGTCGCCGGGTGCGGCCGTGGCGACGCTGCGCTGCAGGCCGGAGAAGCTGTAGATCGTGTCCCACGACTGGGCCGGCGCCCCGGTGCCGCTGAGGTCGGTCGGGGTGGCGACCGTCCGGTAGAGCTCGTGGTCGATGTAGAACGCAGGCCCGGACACGCCCGACGCCTGGGCGGCCGCGGTGCCGGCCACCATGCTGCCGGCGCCGAGAGCGGCGAGAGCAAGGGCACGAATCAGGTTGCGCTGCATAGCATTTCACCTCCTGGCCGACCACCGTGATCGGCTCTGGGTCGAGTCAACGGCACCGCAGCCCCGGACTCCATGACGCGGGCGTTACCCATCCCTTACGAACCCCTGACGTCGGGCGCAGGGGCTGTCGGTGGGCGGAGCTACGGTCGGGCCCATGGACACGATCCCGCACATCACCGCGATCACGCTGGGCGTCCGCGACGTCGAGCGGTCGCGTCGGTTCTACGTCGACGGGCTCGGCTTCCGTCAGGTCCTGCACCTGCCCGGCGAGATCAGCTTCGTCCAGTGCGCTCCCGGCCAGCTGCTCGCGCTGTGGCACATCGATGCCATGCCGAGCGAGTACGGCGACGTCGCGTTCGGGGGGTCGGCGCCGCCCATGTCCCTCGGGCACACGACGTCGAGCGCCGAGGAGGTCGCGAGGCTGTATGCCGCCGGGCTGGCTGCCGGGGCCACCTCCGTCTCGGAGCCGACCGCACGGGATTGGGGCGGGACGAGTGCGTGCGTGGCCGACCCCGACGGGTTCCGGTGGGACTTCGTGTACAACCCGAACTTCCGGACCGACCCCGACGGCACGGTCCACCTCGGCATGCCCTGAGCGCCGGACTGCGACCCGCAGGGCAGGTGGTCTCGGCCGGCTCGGGTCAGGTCACGACCGGACTGCGACGCTCGAGCAGGACGACGTCGCGCCAACGGCCCTCGCGCTTGGCGATCCGCTCACGGACGCCGATCTCACGGAAACCGGCCTGCTCGTGCAGGCGCAGGCTGGCCTGGTTCTCCGGGAAGACGCCCGACTGGATCGTCCAGATGCCGGCCGCCTCGGTGGAGGCGATGACGGCCACCAGGAGCGCCCGGCCGACGCCGAGCCCGCGGGCGCCCGGGTCGACGTAGACCGAGTGCTCGACGACCCCGGCATACGCCGCCCGGGTCGAGACGGGGGAGACGGCGACCCAGCCGAGGACCTCGCCTGCGTCGTCGAGGGCGACGTAGCGGTGGTCGGGCAGGCGGGCCGCGTCGAACTCGGTCCAGGACGGCGATGTGGTCTCGAAGGTCGCGTCGCCGCCGTCGATTCCGGCCTGGTAGATGGTGAGGACGCGGTCGGCGTGCTCGGCGGTCATCGGGACGATCAGCACAGGCCCACGCTAGTCGCCCGGGCGTGTCGCCCTGGACGCGGGTATGAAGGAAACATGGCCAATCCGAGAGAAGCGAAGTTCACCGTCCCGGGCCTCAGCATCGCTGACGGCCACCAGGTTGGCGAGGCGCTCCAGCTGCGCCTCCACGCGCTCAACGACCTCCAGCTGACCCTCAAGCACGTCCACTGGAACGTCGTCGGCCCGCACTTCATCGGCGTCCACGAGATGCTCGACCCCCAGATCGAGGCCGTGCGCGCCATGGTCGACGAGACGGCCGAGCGGATGGCCACCCTCGGGGTCGCGCCGGTCGGCACCCCGGGGCACCTCGTCGCCAACCGGACGTGGGATGACTACGACCTCCTCCGGGCGGACACGAGCGCTCACCTCGGGGCACTCGACCTCGTCTTCAACGGCGTCATCGAGGACCATCGCAAGGTCATCGCGCTGACCGACGACCTCGACCTCGTGACGCAGGACATGCTCATCGGGCAGGTCGCGCAGCTCGAGCTCTTCCAGTGGTTCGTCCGTGCCCACCTCGAGAGCAGCGGTGGCGAGCTCAGTACCGCCGGCGCGTCCACCGAGCAGGCGGCCGCGAAGAAGGCCGCCAAGAAGGCCGCGCCGAAGCGCTGACCATCGAACCGGGAGGGGTCAGTGGCCCAGGGCCCTGAGCTGCAGGCGAAGGGCGAGCCGGGTCTCGGGGTCGTCGAGGTCGAGGTCGACGACGTCGCCCAGGCGCTGCATCCGGTAGCGCAGCGTGTTGGGGTGCACGTGCAGCCGTTCGGCGGCCCGCTTCGGGTCGCCGGGGTGGTCGAGCCACGCCGCGAGCGTCGCGGCATACGCGCTGCCGTGCTCGCGGTCGTGCGCCTCGAGGTCGCCGACCGGGCCGAGCAGGGGAGCGAGGCGTATGCCGCTGACCGCGCGTTCCGTCGTCACCGCGGCCCACGCGTCCTCGATCGTCGTCGCAGGACCGGTCAGGCGTCCGGCCTCCCGGAGGCGCTGCACCTCGAGCGCGTCGTGGCGGGACTGGGCGAGGGCCGCGGCTCGGTCGACGACGCCACCGGCGCTCACGGCGGCGCCCGGCGTCGTCGTCCGGACGTCCTCGACGATGCCGCGCAGCCAGTCCCAGCTGCCCGGCGTCAGGTCCCCGGGAGCCTCACGGACGAGCGCGAGGACCTGCCCGTCGAGCCGGGCGACGAGCGGCTGGCGCCAGGCCCCGCGGCGGGCCGCCGACTCCCACAGGTCGACCTGGCTCTCCGTGTCACCCGGGTGCTCCGCGCCGCCATCCGGGGCGAGACCGAGGACGACCACCCGCCAGGGCGCCGGGGGCAGCCACGTCTCGGCCTCGACGAGGTTGCCGCTGAGGAGCGTGCGGAGCCGGTCGGCGGACACGCGGCGCGCGAGGTCGGCCTGCGAGCGCAGCCGCAGCAGGTGAAGGGCGACGACCGAGGCCGTCTGGCCGAGCGAACGGACGACAGCCGTGTCGGGCGGCCCGTCGACGACCGCCCAGATCGAGCCGAGCCACTCGTTGCCGGCGCGGACCGGGATGACGAGACGCGGCTTGAGGGCGCCGTCGGCGGGCACGTAGAACGGCTCGTTGGACCGGGCGAGGCGGCGGAAGACCCCGCGGCCGCGCAGGCTCGCGAGGACCGCGTCGGGGACCTTGCGCCCGACGATCGTCGACACGCGGACCGGGTCGGCGACGTCCTGGCGGGACGAGTAGGCGAGGACGCGTGACTGGGTGTCCTCGATCGTGACCGGCGCATCGACGAGCGCGGCGCAGGCGTCGGCGAGGGCGAAGAGCTCGTCGTGGACCGGCCCGTCGGAGCGGACCGCCGAACCCGAGGCGGCCCGGTCGAGGACGCCGCGCAGGAGCCAGACGACGTGCGCCCACGAGGCGTGGTCGGCGAGCTCGACGAGGGTCATCCCGACCCTGCGGGCCGCTGCCCGGACCTCGCGCCGTCGGGCCGTCGAGCGCCGCAGGACGACGCCGCCGCTGCCCGCCGTGACCGCGGCCCCGAGCAGCTCGACGGCCCGCTCGGGCGACTCGACGCCGACCCCGAGGAGGAGGTCGCCCGCCTGCCCGTAGACCCCGGCCCCGGGCTCGGCGAGGGTGATGTCGTCGATCTCCGGGCCGGGCGCGGCGACCGCCACGGTGAGCAGGCCGCCACCGAGGGTCCCGACGAGGTCGGCGAGCGCGAGCCCGCGTGGGGCTGTCGAGGAGGTGAGCGGCATACGACCATGATGCCGGGCGACTGTGCTGCTAGCACAGCCAGCAGGCGATTCTTTGGCACTTCGTCACGACGGGGTCGGCCGGGCGATGGCCAACCATGGTGGAAGAGCCCCGCACCGCCGAACGACAAGGAACGTCGAACCCATGGCTGCAGTGACCCCGTCCGGTATCCCCGCCCCCGAGCGCGTCGCCGTCGTCGGCGCCGGCATGGTCGGCCTCGCCACCGCCTGGTTCCTCCAGGAGCGTGGCGTCGAGGTGACCGTCATCGACCGCGAGGGCGTCGCCGCCGGCTCCTCGTGGGGCAACGCGGGCTGGCTGACGCCGGGCATCGCGACGCCGCTGCCCGAGCCCGCCGTCCTCAAGTACGGCCTCCGCGCCGTCCTCAGCCCGAGCTCGCCCGTGTACGTCCCGCCGAGCGCGAACCCGGACTTCCTCAAGTTCGTCACCGGGTTCACCCGCCACAGCACGATGAAGGCGTGGAAGAAGGCCATGGGCGCCCTCGTCCCGGTCAACGACCTGTCCCTGGCGAGCTTCGACCTGCTCAGGGCGGGTGGCGTCGACGCCGACACGTACGAGGCCAAGTCCTTCACGGCCGCGTACCGGACCGCCGAGGAGCGCCAGACCCTCCTCGAGGAGATCGAGCACATCCACGCCTCCGGCGGCGACATCACCTTCGACGTCCTCACCGGCGACGAGGCCCGCGCCATCGAGCCGGCCCTGTCCGACAACATCGGCGCCGCGATCGTGCTCCACGGCCAGCGCTTCATCAACCCGGGCGCCTACGTCAACGCCCTCGCCGACTCGGTGATCGCACGCGGCGGCAAGATCGTGTCGGGATCGGCCGTCACCGGCATCGCCGACACCGGCGCGGGCGTCGCCGTGTCGACCGACTCCGGCGCCGCCGAGTCCTACGACGCTGTCGTCGTCGCGACGGGCGCCTGGCTCGGGCGGCTCGCCCGCGAGTTCGGTGTCAAGCGCGTCGTCCAGGCCGGCCGCGGCTACTCCTTCAGCGTCGAGGTCGAGGACCTGCCCAACGGCCCGGTCTACTTCCCGGCCGCCCGCGTCGCCTGCACGCCCGTCGGTGACCGCCTCCGCGTCGCCGGGATGATGGAGTTCCGCAAGCCCGAGGCCGCGCTCGACCAGCGCCGCATCAAGGCCATCGTCGAGGCCGCCCGCCCGCTGCTCAAGGGTGCCGACCTCGACCACCGTCAGGACGAGTGGGTCGGTTCGCGTCCGTGCACCGTCGACGGCCTGCCGCTCATCGGCGCGACGACGAGCTCGCGGGTCTTCGTCGCCGGCGGCCACGGCATGTGGGGCATCACCCTCGGCCCGGTCACCGGCCGCCTGCTCGCCGAGCAGATCGTCACGGGCACGGCGCCCAAGGAGCTCAGCCCGTTCGACCCCCTGCGCTGACCACCGGGCTCGCCGAGCCTGTCGACAACGGCCACCCGACCCTTCGCGTCGGGTGGCCGTTGTCGCAACAAGTCCGCCCGGGCGGAGGTCCGGTGGTCGGACCGGGCCTGGGGACCGCAGCAAGTCCGCCGGGGCGGAGGTCCGGTGGTCGGACGGGGCCTGGGGACCGCAACACGTCCGCCCGGGCTGAGAAGGGGCGGTGTCGGGGAGCCGGCCCAGCGGCATACGGACTCGTGGTGGTGATCGTCAGGCTGGGGTGAGGACGACGAGGCTGTAGGGGCCGACGGAGACGGTGCCCTGGGCCGGCTGGTCGCCGAGCGGCTCGTCGACCGCCTCGACGTCGGCGCTCGGGTGGTCGCCGAAGAGGGCACTGTAGGTCCCCGCGTCGGAGTTGAAGCGCAGCCGCCAGTCCCCGGCTGCGGGTATGCCGGTCGTCACCTCGCGGGGCTCGGCGCTCGCGTTGACGACGACGACCGCGACGGCCTCCTCGTTCCAGCGCGACCAGGCGAGGGTCTTTGCCTCGTCGTCGAGGTGCAGGACCGTGCAGCCGTGGCCGGTCAGCCCCGCCGAGTCGCCACCGAGGTTGCGGCGCAGGAGGATGAGGTCGCGGGTCAGGCGGACGATGTCGCGGAAGGCCTCGGCGCGTTCCCAGTCGAGCGGGACGGTGTCGCGGAACCACTCGTCCTCGAGGAACTCCTGACCCTGGAAGAGCATCGGGATGCCGGGAGCGGTGAGCGCGATCGCCATGCCGAGCGTGGCCCGCTTCTGGGCGTGCCACCCCGACGGGTCGTCGCCGTCGATCTCGTGGGGCACGCGGAGCTTGCCGTTGGCGACCTCGTCGTGGCTCTCGGTGTAGACGATCCGCGAGAGCGGGTCCTCGTGCCCGACGAGCGCCTCCGCGAGGGCGCCCATCGAGCGCTCCCCGTCGTCGACCGCCGAGAGCATGTCGCGGATCGACCGGACGAAGCCGCTGTCCCACTGGGCGTCGAACCCGGCGCCGCCGTCCTCTGCGGTCGTGATCGCCGGGTCGCCCTGAAGGTCCTCGGCGATGAGGATCGTTCCCGGATGACGCTCGTGGATCGTGCTCGTCAGCGAGCGCATCAGCTCCCAGCCCTCGGGCAGGTCGGTGCCGGGCCCGTCGATGGTGCGGATGTAGAGCGTCGCGTCGAAGCGCAGCCCGTCGACGTGGAACTCTTCGACCCACATGAGCGCGTTGTCGTGGATGTACTCGCGGACCTCGGGCCGGCCGTAGTCGGGACGGGTGTCGCCCCAGGGCGTCGACGCGCGGTCGTCGTTGTAGAAGTAGATCCCGCCCTTGTCGTTCTCGCTCCATCCGTCGAACTGCCACAGGGCGAGGTCGCTCGGGCCGAAGTGGTTGTAGACCACGTCGACGATGACGGCGATGCCGCTCTTGTGCGCCTCACGGACAAAGGTCTTGAGCAGGTCGGGCCCGCCGTAGCCGCTCTCCACGGCGAACGGGTCGGCAGGGTTGTACCCCCACGAGTAGTCACCGGCGAACTCGGCCACCGGCATGAGCTCGACCGCGTTGATGCCGAGCTCGCGCAGGTAGCCGAGCTTGCCCAACAGGCCTCCGAGGTGGCCGCGGTCGCCGTTCTCGGAGACGAACGAGCCGATGTGGGTCTCGTAGATGACGAGCTCGTGGTGCGGCGGGAGGACGAAGGCGTCGCCGTGCCAGTCGAAGGCCCCGCGGTCGTAGACGATGCCGTTGCCGACCGAGTTGGTCACGGCGCGCGCCCGTGGGTCGATCCGGTGGAGGTGGGTGTCGCCGTTGCGGATGAGGAACTGGTACTCGTCGCCGTGCCGCACCCCCTCGACGTCGGCGTACCAGTGCCCACCGTCCTCGCGGACCATCGGATGGCGGTCGCCCGACCAGCCGTTGAAGCCGCCGATCACGGCGACGCCGTCGGCATGGGGTGCCCAGACGCGGAACGCTGTCCCGCCCTCGTGGGGGATGGCCCCGAGGCCGGGGCGATGGTGCACGTGCTCTGACATGAGGGCTCCGGCCGGTCCGGGATCAGGTGGTGGAACCCGAGCCTAGTGAGGCCCGGCGTGTTCTCCCGGACCGGCCTGCCCTCGTCTCGTCAGTGGAGGTAGCCCTCGACATCCCCGAGGACCTGGACCGTGCCCGAGGAGTGGTTGACGATCGTGATCGTGCCGTTGCTCGCCAACCGGGTGACGACGAGGACGGAGACCGTCCGCCCGGTGCTGAAGCTCGGGGCGGGAGTTCCTGCCGTCGAGGCCGAGCCGATGCTGAGGTAGCCCGACGCCTGGGAACCGGTGGCGGTGAGGTTGAACTCGGCCGCTGTGGCTCCGGAGGGGACGGGCGAACCGGTGACGCCGGCCACCTTCACGGTCAGTGAGGCGCCGGCCGCGAGCGCCACCTTGACCGGGTTGGTCGTCGTGCCGTAGCGGGTGTCGAGCAGGCGCGCCGGGGCTGGCGTGACCCACTGGTTCGTGGTGCCGCTCGCGAGATAGCCCTCGAGGTCGGCGAGGACGTGGACCGTGCCGTTCGAGTGGTTGACGATCGTCATCGTGCCGTTGCTTGCAAGGCGGGTGATGACGAGGTCCCCGATCGTCTGCCCGCCGGCGAAGTCGACACTCGCGCAGCCTCCGGTCGACGTGGAGTTGGCGGTGAGGTACCCGGACGCCTGGGCGCCGGTGACCGTGAGGTTGACTGCCACGGCAGTGGCCCCGGCGGGCACCGGGGAGCCGTTGACGCCCGCCACCTTCACGACGAGGGCCGCGCCGGGCGCGAGCGCGGTCTTGACCGGGTTGCTCGTGGTGCCGTAGCGGGTGTCGAGCAGGCGAACCGGGGTGGGGGACACCCAGTGGTTCGTGGTGCCGCTCGAGATGAGGTAGCCCTCGACGTCAGCAAGGACCTGGACGGTGCCCGTCGAGTGGTTGACGATCGTCATGGTGCCGTTGCTCGCGAGGCGCGTGACGACGAGGTCTGCGACGGTCTTCCCCGCCGTGAAGTCGGCCGTGGCGCTGCCCCCGGCGGCCGTGGAGTTGGCCGTGAGGAAACCCGACGTCTGGGAAGACGTCGCGGTGAGGTTGATCGCCGCGGCGATGGCGCCGGACGGCACGGGAGAGCCGGTCACGCCGGCCACCTTGACGGTGAGCGAGGCTCCTGCCGCGAGCGCGGTCTTCACCGGGTTGGTCGCGGTGCCGAAGCGGGTGTCCAGCAGGCGCACCGGTGCCACGGGGACGAAGTGGCCGTGCGGCAGCGGGGTGACCGCAGCTGAGGGCGCCGAGGCCGGCCCCGTGCCGACGTCGTTCGTCGCCTTCACCGTGAACGTGTAGGCGGTCCCGTCGGTCAGGCCGGTGACGGTCGCCGACGTCGCCGTTCCCGCGACCGTGGCCGTCGCCCCGCCCGGAGACGCCGTGACCGTGTACCCCGTGATGGCGCTGCCGTTGTCGGAGGGCGCGGTCCACCGGATCGTCGCCTTCGCGTCCCAGGGGATCGCCGACACCGCCGTCGGCGCGGACGGAACCGTGGCAACGAGCTTGAACGACATCGCGTCCGCGCCGACCTCGGCGGTCGAGGGGCTCGGGCCGTTGTCGGCCAGGTGAACCGTGATCTGGCTGCCGGGGCGGGCGATGTAGCTGCCCAGCCCGTAGTACCCGCTGATGGCCGACTGGTCGACGGTCTTGACGACCGACCCGTTCGCGTCCTTGATCGTGTACGGGACCGTCGCCGTGGCCCGCGTGCTCGGGATGTACGCGCTGAGGGCGTACTTGCCCTGGGGCAGCTGGGGGTACCAGGTCGCTCCGTTGGACTCCGTGCTGCCGTTGGCGTACGTCGCGTAGGCGCGTCCCTGAAGGCCCTGGGGCGGGTTGGGGTTCCAGTAGGCCATCTTCCCGGTGAAGACGAAGGACCCGCTGCCCGGTCCGAAGACGTTGGTGCCGTAGTCGACGGGCACAGGCGCACCCGCCACCTGCCCGCCGAGCCAGTTGGCGTCGATGTTGATGCTCACCCCGCCCCAGGTCTCGGTGAGGGTGTCGTACTGATGCAGCCGCCGACCCGTCGACCAGTACGCGTCCGTGAACGCCGGGTACGAGGCGGAGTCCGACAGCGTCTGGAGGCTGTTCCAGTGCGCGAACCACACGTCGTCCGGAGCGACGAAGCCGCTCGTTCCGGCGGTGATGGCGTTGGACATGTCGACCATGAGCGAGCCGCTGCTCCCGTAGGTGCCGGAGAGGTAGCCGAGCGCACGTAGCTCGCTGGTCCACGCGGACAGGTACGTGAGGACCGTCTGCGTGCACGAGGTGTTGGTGTTGTCGTAGTCCTCCATGTCGTAGTAGATCGGGGTGCCTGAGCCGAGCCCGAAGTACTGGGCCCGGCTCACGGCGTCGTCGGCGCTCGACTTGCCCTGCGCCGCAGCGGTGCTCGGGTCGATGACCGAGAGGCCGGTCTGGTTGACGCACGGCGCCTGGATGCCGACGTAGATCGGGATGAGGCCCCATCCCATCGAGGACATCTGGCTCACCCACGTGGAGCTGAGGTTGCCGTCGCCGCAGGCCCGCATCGAGCCGCCGATGTAGATGCCGGCGGCGCGGTAGGGCGACGACGAGTACCACGACTGCATCGTCGAGCTGGACGGCGCGGCGCAGCTGTCGAAGCCCATGCCGGTGAACGTCCTCGCGCCGCTTGCGGTGGTGGTCAAGGGGGCCCGCGTCACGCCACGGCTCACGCCCAGGGGCGCGGCCGTCGCTCGCGGGTCAGTGGCCGAGCCCGTGGTCGAGCCCGTGGTCGAGCCCGTGGTCGAGCCCGTGGCCGACCCGGTCGCCGGCGCGGGGGACTGCGACGTGGCTGTCCTCGCTGAGGCGAGGACGGTGTCCACGGCGGCCTCGTCGGCGCCCCAGGCGGCGTCCGCCTCGACGTCAGGACCGGTGAACCACACCTGCTTCGTGCGACCGACGGGGTTCTTCCCGCTCCGGGCCGCGAGTCGGCCGACCGTGGTCGGCCGGGACGTCGTCGACTCCAGGCGCCGGGCCGACGCGGGTCGGAGCAGGATGCTCTCGGCGCGACCCACGAGGTGGGCCGGGCAGTCCTGCTGGGCCCCGGGCTCACCGAGGTAGACGGCCTTGACGTCGAGCCGGACGCACCGGGTGGGGTCGGCCGCCAGGTCGACGACCTGCCAGTCACTCGGCACGAGGAGGCTGACTCCTCGGTAGCTGACGCGCCGGCGTCCAGCCGACGGGGCCGTCGCCGAGGCGCCTGTCGAAACCGCCGTCGGAGCCCCCGCCGAAGCCGCGGCCGAGGCGGTGGTGGCCCGTGGTGGGCTGCTGGAGGGTGTGGCCGCGCCGGAGGCGAGGGCCGGTGCGGGCCCTCCTCCACCGAGCAGCAACCCCGTCGCACTGAACAGGAGCAGGAACCGTCGCCACGGTGCGGGCATGTCACGAACCTCTTTGCATCAGCCACGGTTCCGGCCGGCCCCCTGTCGGCCGGTAACGGACTCTCGTGACACAGGGCACCCAGTGGGGCCCCAGTGACCCAAGAGGCTACCGTGGCAGGAGGGGCACGAGGAGGCGAGGGGGGCCCGAGGGCTCACCACCCGGCGAGGTTTCGGATCGTTTGTACCGTATCGATCTCGGAGACCGGTTTGTCGTCGCGGTAGCGCAGCACCCGCGCGAAGCGGAGCGCCATGCCCCCCGGATACCGGCTCGAGCGCTGCACGCCGTCGAACGCGACCTCGACGACCTGCTCGGGGCGGAGGTGGACGACCCAGTTGCCGTGGTCGGTCGCGAGCTGCTGGAACCGCTCGGTCTGCCACGCGAGCATCTCGTCGGTCATCCCCTTGAACGTCTTGCGCGGCGCCGCGTGACATATGCTTGGCCTCATGACCGACCGCGCCTACCTCCGCATCTCGCTCGACACCCTGGCCTCCGGCTCCATCGCCAAACAGCGCGCCGCGCTCACCAAGGCCGCGGACGGTGAGCCCGTCTTCTACGCCGACGAGTCCGTCTCCGGCTCCAAGGTCCCCTTCGCCAAGCGTCCGGAGGGTGCCCGTCTTCTCTCCGATCTCCACGCCGGGGACCGCGTCCTGGTCACCAAGCTCGACCGGATGGGACGCAACACCGAGGACGTCCTCGCCACCGTCCGTCGGATCACGGAGGCAGGCGCCAGCGTCCGCTTCACCGAGCAGGACATCGACACCTCGGGTCCCGTCGGCCAACTCCTCCTCACGATCCTCGCCGCCGTGGCCCAGATGGAGGCCGCCATGATCGCCGAACGCCGCCGCGAGTCCCTCGTCGCGTTCAAGGCCGAGGGTCGCCACGCGGTGGGAGAGGCGCCCTTCGGGCTCCAGAGCGCCCCCAACCCGACGGGCCGCGGTCTCGTCCTCCGACCCCACCCGGAGGAGGCTCCGGCGCTCCGTGAGGCCGTGGAGCGCCTCTACGCGGGGACTCCGCTCTCGACGCTCGCGGCGGATCTCGGCATCCTCGACACGCGGCTCGGCCGCGTCCTCCGGAATGAGCGTCTGGCCGGTGTGCTGGAGCAGACGCCCGACGGCCCGCGCCTCGACCCCGACATGGCCGTCTTCACCCTCGTGGAGTGGGACCGGCTCCAGAAGCACCTCACCTCCCGTCCGGTGAAGACGTGGACCCCGTCGGAGGGGATCGGCGCCGCGCTCTCATGCTCGGAGTGCGGGGACCGCCTCTACTTCAACGCGGCCAAGGTCCCCACTGAGGCCACGTACCGATGCCGCGGTGTCGCCGCCAACCACAAGGAGGGTGGCCGTCCCCGCGCCGCCGTGACCGCCCACAACGCGGAGGCCCGCGTGGAGTCTCTCTTCCTCGACGCCATGGGAGACCTCCCCGTCACGATCACCGTGACCGAGGAGAGCGACGCGGCCCGTACTGAGGGCATCGCGCTCGCGCGTATGCGCCTCAAGGCGGCCGAGGAGGCTCTCAGTGCCGCCAAGACGCGCGAGGAGCACCTGGCCGCGACCGACGCCCACTGGGACGCGCTGGAGGCTGTGGAGGCCGCCAAGGCCCTTCCGGTGCAGTCCTTCTCGGTGGTCAAGCAGACCGGGGAGACGTTCGCCGACCTCTACGCCCGCGGTGGCGCGGACCGCGTCAACGCTCTCCAGCTCGCGGGCCGCTGGGTTGTCTCACCCGGCCGCCTCCCGCTCGCGGACAAGGTCCGCTTCTTCGCGGACGCAGACCTCTGGGTGGAGGCCAACGATGGCAAGTGATCTCACCTCCGACGACCTCGCCGCCATCGCCTCCGCGGAGGCCGGCGAGGCCGTTCCGGCCGACGTCGACCCCGTCGACCTGGACGCGCCGAGCCGGTGGACGGACGCGCCCACGGTGCGCGTCTGGCCGCTCACGCCGGAGGACTCCGTCCTCCATGCCGCGGCCCTCGCCGTCTACCTCGCCGAGCGCACCATCGTGGCCGAGGCCGAGGAGCCGTAAACGCCTCTCTCCCGGCCGATCTGAGCCCCGTCCTGCCTCGGTAGGGCGGGGCTCTCTTCGTCCGGCTCCGCCCCGCGTGGCCGCCGTCGTGGCCCGTTCCGCCGCCTCCGCGGGGCCCGGTGGCCGGTGGCGCGGCGCCGGAGTGGGGAGCGTCCGACGCGGGGGAGCGGGCGGCCCGGTGCCAACTCTTGTCACTGCTCCAGCGTTTACACGCTCGGCCCCCTGGGGCCTCAACTTGCATCACTGAGGTGTGAACACATCATGTTTTCTAGTCCTCCCTAGGAGAGCGACAGAACACATATAGGCCCTACACCTTGTACCTACGTGTGTTCACACCTCAGTGATACAAGTTGGGTCGCTGGAGTGCGCCCCCGCCTCGACCGCCCGCCTACGCGCGTCTCAGTATGTGGATCAAACGCCGCAGAATGAGCAATGCCCGCCCTCCTCGCA
>NZ_AWSA01000032.1 GCF_000576595.1 Intrasporangium oryzae NRRL B-24470
CCCGGCGCTCGGCGCCGCCGGCTGCCGCGACTGCGGCCCGCCGGGACCGGCCGCGCGGTGGGCGCCACCACGGTCGTCGAACACGGCTGACGCGGCATCGCCCCGGGAGCTGCGCTCCGTCCGTCCGCGCACGATCCCGACGAACACCTCGATCCGGGGGTCGTCGTCGTCGCGGCGCCACGCCAGGCCGATCTGGGACTCCGACACGCCGCGAACCGGACGGTGTACCACGTCCTTGCGGTGGTAGAGGCGGGCGACCGACAGGGGCACGATGACGATGCCGGGCCCGGCGGCGACCACCGCGATGGCCTCCTGGGTGGTCATGTCGGGGAGGGGTGGCAGGCTCACGTCGCGTGGGGGAGCGACGTCGCGCCACTCCGGCACCGTGTCGGGGTCCTGGAGGAGGGCCTCGTCGGCGAGCTCGGTGACGTCGACCTCGTCGAAGGCCGCGACGGGATGCTCCTTGGAAACGACGACGACGGGAACCTCGTGGTAGAGCGGGATGACGTGGAGACCCTCCCGGTCAACGGGGAGCCGGACGAAGCACATCGAGGCCGAGCCGTCGCGCAGCACCTCGAGCTGGGCCGGCTCCGCGACCTGGTGCGCGACGATCGGCTCGTCGGGCCGGCGCGCGGCCCAGGTCCGCAGCCACTTGTCGGGGGTCACGCCCGGGACGAACGCGATCCGGAACGGCTCCGTCGTCTCGGTCCCTCCGGTGCTCGTCGCCACAGGACGAGGCTAGTGCAGGTGTCCGGAGGGCACTCGCGGACGGCCTAGGCTGGTCGGCATGAGCTCGCCCAAGCCGCAGACGATGAAACCGCAGACCGCCGCGAAGAAGCTCGGCGTGCTGCTGGCTGCGACACCGGCCGAGTTCCGCGACCACCCCGTCAGCCGGACCGAGCTCAACGACCTCCAGGCCGACCCGCCGGAGTGGCTCACCGAGCTGCGACGCAACGGTCCGCACCCGCGCCAGGAGGTCGCCCGCCGCCTGGGCGTCTCCAACTCGGGTCTCGTGCGGGGCGGCGTCGAGGGCCCGCTCACCACGGCCCAGATCAAGGCCCTCCTCGACGAGATGCCGTCGTGGCTCGTCGCCGAGCGGGCCAGCCTGGAGCAGGTCCGCGCGGAGAACGCCCGGCTCAGGGCCGCGCGGGCAGCGGACGGCCCCGAGGGCCTCTGATCCATCCTTCACACCCCGGTCGTATGCCGCTCAGCGGTGCTGGGCGGTCCAGGATCCCGTTCGTGCGGCCTCCGCGATCCGGTCGGCGATCTCGACGTGGTCGGTGCGGATGAGCCCGGTCGTCACCCGGATGTGCCCCTCGGGGCTGGGCACCCCGCCGACGGCGAAGGGGGCGCCGGGCGTGACGGCGATGCCCTGGCTCGCGAGGCGGAGCACGGCGGCGGCCTCGTCCCGGACCGGGACCCAGATGTTGAGCCCGTCGGTGCCGGGCACGGCGATGCCCTGCTCGGTCAGGCGTGCGACCACGAGCCCGCGCCGTCGGGCGTACTCCGCGCGGGCCCGCTCCACCTGAGCGCGAGCGCGCGGATCGGTGAGCAGCCCGGCCAGCGCCCGTTGGAGCAGTCGGCTCGACCAGCCCTGCCCGAGTGCCCGCGCGTGCCGGACCGGGGAGAGCAGCTCGGAGGGACCGCTGACCGCGGCGAGACGCAGGTCGGGGCCGTGGGACTTGCTGAAGCTGCGCACGTGGATGACCTGGTCGGGTATCCAGGCGCCGAGGCTGATCGGCGCAGAGGCGGCGATGTCGCCACCCGAGTCGTCCTCGACGACGAAGCACGGTTGGCCGCGCACCAGGCCGGCGAGCCGGCGGGCCCGGGTCGGGGACATGGAGATGCCGGTCGGGTTGTGACCGCGCGGCTGGATGAAGATGGCCGCAGGGCGACGCTCGAGGACGTCCTGCACGTGCTCGAGGCTGACCCCGGTCTCGTCGAGGGGGACGCCGACGACCTCCACGCCGCGGTCCTCGAGAAGGTCGAGCATCGGCGGGAAGCCGGGGGTCTCGACGACGACGAGGTCTCCCGGCCGCAAGTGGTTCCGGGTGATGAGGTCGAGCGCGTCCATGGCGCCGTCGACCACGAGGACGTCGTCGACGGCATACGGCCACTGCTCGAGCATGAGGGTCCGCAGCTCGTCGAGGACGGGGTCGTCGAGGTAGCTGCCGGGCGTGGGGCTGCCCGTGAAGCCCGCGAGCACGGGGCCGAGATCGGGCAGCAGGGTCGCGTCGGGGATGCCGGTCGAGAGGTCGAGGGTCACCTCGGACTGGTGGCGCAACGCCCGGTTGTAGCGCTCGCCGCCCGCGCGCCCGATGGGGGCGATCGTCGTGCCGCGGCGCCCGTCGGAGCGGATCGTCCCGGACCGTGAGAGCAGCTGCCAGGCGGCGCTCACGGTCGTGGGCGAGACCATGAGCTCCTCGGCGACCCGTCGGATCGGGGGCAGCCGGTCGCCGGGAGCGAGGCTGCCGTCGCGGATGGCACGCGACACGGCCTGGGCCAGCCCCTTGGCGGTGGGGGAGTCGAGACGCTCCTCGAGGGCGGAGATGATGGCGCGCACGTTTGTAATGTAGCGAAGAATCCTTTGTATGGTATATACCTGTCACGTAATCTGGGATGCATGACGACGCCTTCTGTGACCGTGCTCGACCACTGGATCTCCGGGACCCGTGTCCCGGGCACCTCCGGTCGCACCGCCCCTGTCCACGACCCGGCCACCGGCCGCCAGACCGCCGAGGTGCCCCTCGCCTCCGCAGGCGAGATCGACGCCGCGGTCAAGACCGCGGTCTCCGCGGCGAAGGAGTGGCGCACGAGCTCCCTCTCGAAGCGTGCAGCGGTGCTCTTCGCCTTCCGCGAGCTGCTCAACAGCCGCTCCGACGAGCTGGCCGCGATCGTCACCGCCGAGCACGGCAAGGTCCTGTCCGACGCCGCGGGCGAGATCGCCCGCGGCCTCGAGAACGTCGAGTTCGCGACCGGCGTCCCCCAGCTGCTCAAGGGCGGCTTCTCCGAGCAGGCAGCGACGGGGGTCGACGTCTACAGCATCCGCCAGCCCCTCGGCGTCGTCGCCGGCATCACCCCGTTCAACTTCCCGGTCATGGTGCCACTGTGGATGTGCGCCAACGCCATCGCCTGCGGCAACGCCTTCGTCCTCAAGCCGAGCGAGAAGGACCCCTCCGCCTCCCTCTTCCTCGCGGAGCTGTGGAAGGAGGCCGGTCTGCCCGACGGCGTCTTCACCGTCATCCACGGTGACAAGGAGGCGGTCGACGCCCTCCTCGACCACGACGACATCGCCGCGGTCAGCTTCGTCGGCTCGACGCCGATCGCCCGGTACATCTACGAGCGAGGCACCGCCAACGGCAAGCGCGTCCAGGCCCTCGGCGGCGCCAAGAACCACGCCCTCGTCCTGCCCGACGCCGACATCGACATGGCCGCCGACGCGATCGTCTCCGCCGCCTACGGAGCCGCAGGGGAGCGCTGCATGGCGCTCTCGGTCGCGGTCGCCGTCGGGGGAGTCGGCGACGACCTCGTCGAGGCGATCTCGGCGCGCCTGCCCGCCCTCACGGTGGGACCCGGCAGCGAGCCCGGCACCGACATGGGCCCGCTCATCACCCGTGAGCACCGTGACCGCGTGGCGGGCTACGTGTCGGCCGGGGCGGAGGCGGGCGCGACCGTCGTCGTCGACGGACGCGAGCAGGACGTCCCCGCCGACGGCTTCTTCCTCGGCATGACGCTCCTCGACGACGTCACGCCCGACATGACGGTCTACCGCGACGAGATCTTCGGTCCTGTCCTGTCGGTCGTCCGCGTCGACACGTTCGAGGAGGGCCTCGCGCTCATCAACGCCAACCAGTACGCCAACGGCACGGCGATCTTCACGCGCGACGGCGGGGCCGCGCGCCGCTTCCAGAACGAGGTCGAGGTCGGCATGGTCGGCATCAACGTCCCGATCCCGGTCCCCGTCGCCTACTACTCGTTCGGTGGCTGGAAGGACTCGCTCTTCGGCGACACGCACATGTACGGCCCGGAGGGGATCAACTTCTTCACCCGTGGCAAGGTCGTGACGCAGCGGTGGCCCGACCCGGCCACGTCGCGGGTCGACCTCGGCTTCCCGCGCACCCGCTGACCAAGACCACCCCAGCCGGCCCCGCAGCGTCCCCGCGGGGCCGGCCCCCGAACCGAGAGGACACCCTCCGATGACCACCACCCACGGGCTCGACAGCGGCAGCGCCGTCGGCGCCCGCCTCGACGCCCTCAGCGAGCAGGAGGTGCGCGCGCTCGACCGCAGCCACGTCTTCCACTCCTGGTCCGCGCAGGGCGCGATCGACCCGCTGCCCATCGCACGCGCCCAGGGGTCGCACTTCTGGGACTACAGCGGCAAGCGCTACCTCGACTTCAGCTCGCAGCTCGTCAACATCAACATCGGCTACCAGCACCCGAAGATCATCGCCGCGATCCAGGAGCAGGCGGCCCGCCTGGCGACGATCCAGCCGGCGTTCGCCAACGACGCGCGAGGCGAGGCGGCCCGGCTCATCACCGCGGTCGCGCCCGACGGCCTCAACTACGTCTTCTTCACCAACGGCGGCGCCGAGGCCAACGAGAACGCGATCCGGATGGCGCGCCTGCACACCGGGCGCCACAAGGTCCTCGCGACGTACCGGAGCTACCACGGCGCCACGGCGGGGGCGATCACGCTCACGGGCGACCCGCGCCGCTGGCCGTCCGAGCCGGGGCAGCCGGGGATCGTGCACTTCTGGGGTCCCTACACCTACCGCTCGGCCTTCCACTCCGAGACCGACGAGCAGGAGCGCGACCGGGCCCTGGCGCACCTGCGCGACACGCTCATGGTCGAGGGCGCCCACACGGTCGCCGCGATCATCCTCGAGACGGTCGTCGGCACGAACGGCATCCTCGTGCCGCCGGACGGCTACCTCGAGGGCGTGCGCCGGCTCTGCGACGAGCACGGGATCATGCTCATCGCCGACGAGGTCATGGCCGGCTTCGGCCGGTGCGGCGAATGGTTCGCCGTCGACCACTGGGGCGTGACCCCCGACCTCATCACCTTCGCCAAGGGCGTCAACTCGGGGTACGTCCCGCTCGGCGGCGTCATCCTCTCCGACACGATCCGCGCCACCTTCGACCAGCGGCCCTTCCCCGGCGGCCTCACCTACTCCGGCCACCCGCTCGCCTGCGCGTCGGCCGTGGCGTCCATCACGGCCTTCCACGAGGAGGGGATCGTCGACAACGCCCGACGCCTCGGTGAGGACGTCATCGGGCCACGCCTGCGCGAGCTCCAGGAGAAGCACCCCAGCATCGGCGACGTCCGCGGCCTCGGCGTCTTCTGGGCGGTCGAGCTCGTCCGCAACCGCGAGACCCGTGAGCCGCTCGTTCCGTACAACGCCGCCGGGGAGGCGGTGAAGCCGATGCTGGCCTTCGCGGCCGCGTGCAAGGAGCGCGGGCTGTGGCCGTTCGTCCACTTCAACCGCACGCACGTCGTGCCACCGTGCACGACGACCCCGGACGAGGCGGAGGAGGGGCTGGCCATCCTCGACGAGGCCCTCACGGTGGCCGACCAGTTCGTCGACTGACGTCAGCGTCACCGCACGGTATGCCGCTGGGCCGGCCCAGCGGCATACCGTCGTCTCGTCGGCGTCAGTCGTCGGCGACCTCGACCATCCCCGTCACCGCGGGGTCGACGGCCCGCTGCGCCGCGTCGGCGGGCAGCTCCGGCGGCGTGCCGCCCCAGGCGGGGCAGAGCGAGCGGTGCTCGCACCAGTCGCACAGCCGGCTCGGGCTCGGCCGCCAGTCGCCGGTCTCGGCGGCCCGCTCGATGGCGGCCCAGAGGGCCTTGACCTTGCGCTCGACCCCGAGGAGGTCCTGCTCGTCGGGGGCGTAGCGGACGATCTCGCCGTTGCCCAGGTAGACGAGCTGGAGCAGCCGCGGGATCTCGCCGCGCAGCCGCCAGAGGACGAGGGCGTAGAACTTCATCTGGAACAGGGCCTTGCCCTCGAACCGCTCCGAGGGGGACCGACCGGTCTTGTAGTCGACGACGCGCATGGCCCCGTCGGGTGCAACGTCGAGCCGGTCGACATAGCCGCGCAGGACGAGCCCGTCGACCTCCGTCTCGACGTAGAGCTCCCGCTCGGCGGGCTGGAGGCGGGTGGGGTCCTCCAGCCCGAACCACGTCTCGATCAGGGCACCTGCGCCGGCGAACCACTCGTCGGTGCGGCCATCGTGCTCGGCCAGGAGCTCGAGCATCGCCGGCTCCTCCGCCGCGATGCGCTCCCACTCGGCCGGCACGAGCGCGACCGCGGCCTCGAGCGTGCGCTCGTGTCCGGGCAGGTCGAAGAGCCGCTCGAGGACGGCGTGGACGAGGGTGCCGCGCGCAGTGGCCGGCGTCGGAGGCGACACGAGCTTGTCGACGACCCGGAAGCGGTAGAGCAGCGGGCACGTCATGAAGTCGGAGGCCCGACTCGGGGACAGCGCTGAGACCATGCGCAGACTGTATGCCGCCACGCCGACACTGCAGCCCAGACGCCGGTGAGGCCGCCGGTGCCGGACCGGCCGCCTCGTCGGGCACAGGCGCAGGGCATAGGGTCGCGTCATGAGCTCTTCCGCGCGCGCCGAGCCCAGCCCCGGATGGCGCATCGGCAGTCTCGGAGGCACTCCGGTCTACCTCGGGCGGTCCTGGCCCGTCATCGCCGTCTTCATCGTCGTCGCCTTCGGGCCGGCCCTGGGCCGCGCCGACCGTGGGCCGGCGTACGGCTTCCTGCTCGCCGGCGCATACGCGCTGCTCCTGCTCGTCTCGGTCCTCGTCCACGAGGCGGCGCACGCCCTCGCCGCCCGGCGGCAGGGTCACCGCGTCGACCGCATCGTCGCCGACGTCTGGGGCGGGCACACCGTCTACGACTCGACCGGAGCCACGCCGGGCGCCACGGCGCTCATCGCCTTCGTCGGGCCGCTCTCCAACCTGCTGCTGGCTGGGCTCGGCTGGGTCGTCTACGCGTTCGTGACCAACGAGACGGCCAGCACGCTGCTCGGCGTCGTCACGACGGCCAACCTGCTCGTCGGCCTGTTCAACCTGCTCCCCGGTCTGCCCATGGACGGCGGCCAGATCGTGAGCTCCCTGGTCTGGAAGGCGACCGGGCGCCGGGGCACCGGGCTGGTCGTCGCCGGGTGGCTCGGCCGCGTCGTCGCCATCGGGACCGTGGCCTGGTTCGTCGCCCGACCGCTGGTCGAGGGGCGCACCGACGACCTGTTCGGCTATGCCTTTCCCTTCATCATCGGCTTCTTCCTCTGGCGCGGTGCCTCCGGCGCCATCCGGGCGGGCCAGATCACCGAGGCGACGGCGAGCCCGGCCGTCGACGTGCTCGAACCTCTCCTGCTCGTCCGGGCCTCCGAACCCGTCTCACAGGTCGACCGGGCGCTCGCCGACCATCTCGCCGGCGCCGCTGCCGGCGGTGGCGCGGGCGGTGGCGCGACCTGGGTCGCCGGGACCGACGCCGCGGGCTGGCCGTATGCCGTCCTCGACGCCGACGCAGCCGCGGCGGTCCCGCGCGAGACGCGAGCGTCCACACCGGTCTCCGCCGTCGTCGTCTCCCAGCCGCAGAGCTGGGTCGTCCCGCTCACGAAGAGCGCCGTGCTCACCGACCTCGTCCGCGTCATGAGCGAGCGTTCCCTGTCCCTCGCCGTCGTCGTCGACGAGTCCACGCGAGAGGTGCTCGGGATGGCGACGGCCGAGCGCATCAACGCCGTCGTCGGCGCGGAGCTCGCCCGGCGCGGGCGCCGCTGAGGACGCCGCCCCCTGTCTGGCCCGCTTCGTCCACATCCCCGAGGCGACGGACGGCCGTCCACAGTGCCCGCGCACGGGACCGGCTCGGCGCCCGGGATCGGACCAGGGTGGGACCCGACGGCGCGTGACGGACGCCCCGGGACGGAAAGGCCAACGATGAGCGAGACGACGGACACTGCCGCGCGGACGGCGAGAGAGACCGGGCGGCCAGCCCGGGGGCCCGGTCCGACGGCGGACCCTGCAACGGCGCGCAACGAGGTGCTCATCGCGGGGCGACTCGGAGCGGCCGCCGAGGAGCGGCTGCTGCCGAGCGGCGACCCGATCGTCACCCTGCGCGTCATCGTGCCGCGGTCTCCACGCGCGCGGCACGCGCGCGACGCGCCGAGCCGGGTCACGGTCGACACCATCGACGTCGTCTGCTGGACGACGTCGACCCGACGTGCGGCCCTGCGCCTCCCGGCGGGCGGGCTCGTCGAGGTGAGCGGGGCCCTGCGCAGACGCTTCTTCGGCGGCCCGGGCGGGCGGCAGAGCCGCTACGAGGTCGAGGCCTCGGCGATCCGCCGCGTGCGCGGGGGCCCCGTGCCGGGCACCTAGACTGTGCTCCCATGACCGACGCCTCGACGACCGCCCCCGTGACTGCCGCCCACGCCCGTCGTGGGGTCTTCGAGGTCGGCGAGCGGGTGCAGCTCACCGACCCGAAGGGCCGGCTCCACACGATCACGCTCGAGCCGGGGCGGGAGTTCCACACCCACCGCGGGTTCCTGCGTCACGACGACCTCATCGGGGCACCCGACGGCTCCGTCGTCACCAACACCGCCGACGTCGAGTACCTCGCCCTGCGTCCCCTCCTCAGCGACTACGTCATGTCGATGCCGCGCGGGGCCGCCGTCGTCTACCCCAAGGACGCCGGGCAGATCGTCCAGATGGCCGACATCTTCCCGGGCGCGACGGTCGTCGAGGCCGGTGTCGGCTCGGGCGCGCTGTCGATGTCCCTGCTGCGGGCCATCGGAGAGGGCGGGCGGCTGCTCTCCTTCGAGCGACGCGACGACTTCGCAGAGATCGCCAAGGCGAACGGCAGGGCCTTCTTCGGTGGTGACCACCCGGCGTGGACGGTCCACGTCGGCGACCTCGTCGAGACCCTGCCGACGGTCGTCGAGCCCGGCAGCGTCGACCGCGTCGTCCTCGACATGCTCGCTCCGTGGGAGTGTCTCGATGCCATCGGCGAGGCGCTCATCCCCGGCGGGGTGCTGATCTGCTACGTCGCGACCACGACGCAGCTGAGCCGGGTCGCCGAGGGCATCCGCGCGCACGGCGGCTTCACCGAGCCCTCGGCGTGGGAGTCGCTCGTTCGTGGGTGGCACCTCGAGGGCCTCGCGGTCCGCCCGGAGCACCGCATGCACGGTCACACCGGCTTCCTCATCACGACGCGCAGGCTCGCGCCGGGCGTCGTCGCCCCGGAGCGCAAGCGCCGCCCGGCCAAGGGGGCCTACTCGGACGTCGACCCGGCCACGGCCGGTGCGGACGTCCCGGCCGACGCCAGCGCCTCGGTGCGCGGCTCGACGGCCGCCACCGAGATCCCGGCGGAGGCCTGGACGTCGGAGGCGCTGGGCGAGCGCGTGAAGAGCGACAAGACGATCCGACGGGTCCGACGATCACTGACTGGAACGTCCGACACCAACTGAGGCCGCCGGGTTAGGGTCGAATCGTCACGTGGTTCGAGTGACGGATGAGGAGGCCGAGATGTCCGACGAGGTCCGCAACCCCGAAGACCGTACGCCCGCCGAGCCGGGTCCCAACCCCGATGCCGGCCGGACACCGGAGGGCATCCCCGCCTGGGGCGTTCACGATCCGGCGACATCCGGCGAGCGCGACCTCAACGCCCTGCGCGAGGAGGTCAACGCCCTGCGCGAGACCGCTCGGACCTCGCCGCAGCGCACGAGGGAGCTCGAGGCGCGACTCGTGCACCTCCAGACCTCCCTGTCGACCCTGTCGACGCAGAACGAGCGCCTCGTCCGGACGCTCAAGGACGCCCGCGAGCAGATCATCAACCTCAAGAAGGAGGTCGACCGGCTCGCGCAGCCGCCGAGCACCTACGGTCTCGTCGTCGACGCACCCGAGGACGGCGCAGTCGACATCATCACGGGCGGCCGCAAGATGCGGGTCGCCGTGAGCCCGTCGGTCGAGGTCGGCGACCTCGGGCTGGGGCGCGAGGTCATGCTCAACGAGGCGCTCAACGTGGTCTCCGCCCACGGCTACGAGCGCGTGGGCGAGGTGGTCACGGTCAAGGAGAGGCTCGGCACCGACCGGGTCGTGGTCGTGACCCATGGCGACGAGGAACGGGTCTGCCGGATCGCGTCGCCCCTCACGGAGGCCACCATCCGCGTCGGCGACTCGCTCACGCTCGACCCCCGGTCCAACTTCGTCCACGAGGTGATCCCCAAGCTCGAGGTCGAGGAGCTCGTCCTCGAAGAGGTGCCCGACGTCGCCTACGAGGACATCGGCGGCCTCTCCGGCCAGATCGAGCAGATCCGCGACGCCGTCGAGCTGCCCTTCTTGCACCCGGATCTCTTCAAGGAACACGCCCTCAAGCCGCCGAAGGGCGTCCTGCTCTACGGCCCGCCCGGGTGCGGCAAGACGCTCATCGCCAAGGCGGTCGCGGCCTCGCTCGCCCGCCAGGTCGCGGAGCGGTCCGGTGAGACGAGCGAGAAGAAGAGCTACTTCCTCAACATCAAGGGGCCGGAGCTGCTCAACAAGTACGTCGGGGAGACGGAGCGTCACATCCGGCTCATCTTCCAAAGGGCCCGCGAGAAAGCCTCCGACGGCACCCCGGTCGTGGTGTTCTTCGACGAGATGGACTCGCTCTTCCGGACCCGTGGCTCGGGTGTGTCGAGCGACGTCGAGACGACGATCGTGCCGCAGCTGCTCGCCGAGATCGACGGGGTCGAGCGGCTCGAGAACGTCATCGTCATCGGTGCGTCCAACCGCGAGGACATGATCGACCCCGCGATCCTGCGCCCCGGTCGTCTCGACGCGAAGATCAAGATCGAGCGTCCCGATGCCGAGAGCGCCCGAGACATCTTCAGCAAGTACCTCGTGCCGACGCTTCCGCTCCACGAGCACGACCTCGCGGTGCACGGCGGTGACCGCGACTCGACCGTCGAGGCGATGATCACCGCGGCCGTCGAGCGGATGTACTCCGAGGTCGAGGAGAACCGCTTCCTCGAGGTGACATACCAGGGTGGCGACAAGGAGATCCTCTACTTCAAGGACTTCAACTCCGGGGCCATGATCCAGAACATCGTCGACCGGGCCAAGAAGCTCGCGATCAAGGACTTCCTCACGACCGGCCAGAAGGGCATCCGGGTCGAGCACGTCCTCGCCAGCTGCGTCGACGAGTTCAAGGAGAACGAGGACCTGCCCAACACGACGAACCCGGACGACTGGGCGCGGATCTCGGGCAAGAAGGGCGAGCGGATCGTCTACATCCGCACCCTCATCAAGGGCAAGGACGGCACCGTCCCCGGCCGCTCGATCGCGACGGCCAACACCGGGCAGTACCTCTGAACGGTCGCTGAGCCCCCCGGAACAGCGCGAGAGCCCGCCACGCCGTATGCCGCGTGGCGGGCTCTCTCGCGCCCGTGCGGCGCCCGCTCTGGCGCCGCACGGGGCTCCGGGAGGACGCTGGAGCCACCGCCGCGCGAGAGGACCTGCCATGACCGACCCCGCCACGACCGCCTCGACCACCACGCCGGCCCTCAGCATCGTCCCGGTCGAGGTGCCGGAGGGGGCCAACGTCATCCTCGGCCAGTCGCACTTCATCAAGACCGTCGAGGACCTGCACGAGTCCCTGGTCGGCACCTCACCTCACCTGCGCTTCGGGATCGCGTTCTGCGAGGCCTCCGGCCCCAGGCTCGTCCGGAAGTCGGGGAACGACGACGAGCTGGTCGAGCTCGCCGTCCGGGCCGCTCAGGCCATCGGGGCCGGCCACACCTTCGCGATCTACCTGCGCGAGGGCTTCCCGGTCAACGTCCTGAACCAGGTCAAGGCCGTCCCCGAGGTGTGCCACGTCTTCTGCGCCACGGCGAACCCGGTGCAGGTCATCGTCGCCGAGACCGCTCAGGGTCGGGGAGTTCTGGGGGTCGTCGACGGCGGGTCACCGCTCGGCGTCGAGACCGAGGCGGACGTGCGCGACCGGAAGCAGCTCCTGCGCGACATCGGCTACAAGCTCTGACACGGTCCGCACCGGGCGGCAGGTTCAGCGCTCGCGCACTCAGGGAGTCCGGACTGGCTCAGGCGTCCCGCCGAGCGGCATACGCGACGAGGGCCCGCCAGCCGAGGAGGAACACCGCGAGGACCACGGACGCGACGAGGACGAAGGTCCAGGCCGTCCCCTCGCCGACGGCGCGGCGCAGCACCATCCCGATGAGGACGGTCGAGAACCACACGGTGATGCCGGGGCCGAAGTCCGTCGGCCACCCCTTGCGGAGACTCCGGACGACCAGCCAGCCGGCGACGAGGCCCACGAGGAACGGCCACGCGGTCGACAGGACGCCGAGGACGGGGTTGGCCTCGGCGTGGCTGGCCCGACCCACGGCCGCGAAGACGAGGACGAGGAGGACGTCGAGCAGGAAGGCCACGACCGGGTGGCGAAGGAGGGCGGCGACCCTGCTCATGCCCGTGCGTCGAAGGGCAGCTTGGCCTGGGGCGGGGCGTGGGTCGGGTCGACCCCCTCGAAGAGGGAGGAGACCGAGCGACCGTGGTGGATGCGGCTGATCGCCTCGCCGAAGAGTGCCGACACCGAGCGGACCCTGAGCTCCGGCCAGTCGGGCGGAGCGGGCACCGTGTCGGTGGTCACCACCTCGGTGACGAAGGGATGGAAGCGGAGCCGCTCGACGGCCGGGCCCGCGAAGAGCCCGTGCGTGCAGACGACGGCCGCCTCGGTCGCCCCGGCCTCCTTGAGCCTCTCGATCAGCTCGACCATGGAGCCGCCGGTCGCGATCTCGTCGTCGAGGATGATCGCGCGCCTGCCGGAGACGTCGCCGACGATCGAGTCGATGATGACGCGGTCGTCAGAGACGCGCTGCTTCGACCCGGCAGCCACCGGGAGGCCGAGCAGTCGCGCGAAGAGCGTCGCCACCTTGGCGTTGCCGAGGTCGGGGCTGACGACGATCGAGTCGGTCAGGTCGCGCAGACGGAAGTGGTCGGCCAGCACCCCGATCGCCGTCAGGTGGTCGACCGGGGTCGAGAAGAACCCGTGGACCTGCGGCGCGTGCAGCGCCATCGTCAGGACCCGGTGGGCGCCCGCCGTGGCGATCATGTCGGCGACGAGCCGACCGCCGAGCGAGATGCGCGAGGCGTCCTTCTTGTCGGAGCGGGCGTAGGCGTAGTGCGGCATCACCGCGGTGATCTGCGCGGCGCTCGCACCCCGGGCCGCGTCGATCATGAGGAGCAGCTCCATGAGGTGCTCCTGCGTCGGCGGCACGAGCGGCTGGACGATGTAGACGTCCCGCTGGCGGCAGTTGGCGAGCAGCTGCGCTTGGAGGCAGTCGTTGCTGAACCGCTTGATGTCGACGGGGGAGCGGGCGACGCCGAGATAGGCGCAGATGCGGTCGGCCAGGGCGGGGTGGGCCGATCCGCTGAAGACGACGACATCGTTCACCTCGGGTCATCCCCTCTCGTGGTGCGCGTCCGCTTCGACCTTAGTCGACGGTGCCCGGCCATGTCCGCGCGCGGACCCAGTGGGTCAGGTCACGGCGCGCTGCCCGGCCCGCCGGGGTGGCGCCGGGGAAGCTGAGGAAACCGTGCGGGGCCCGCAGGTAGTTGGTGTGGACCACCTCGACCCCGGCCGCACGCAGTGCCCGGGCATACATCGCCCCCTCGTCACGCAGCGGGTCGAGGTCGGCCGTCTGCACGAGGGCAGGGGGCAGACCCCCGAGCTCAGCGGCATACAGCGGCGACACGAGCGGGTGGAGCGGGTCGAGCGCGTCGGGGCCCTCGCCGAGGTAGTGCTCGAGGAAGGCGACCATGTCGCTGTGGGTCAGGACCGGCGCCTCCGCGTGCTCCGTCACCGACGGCGAGCTCATCGTCGCGTCGACGCCGGGGTAGACGAGGCACTGGTAGGAGATCTCGGCGCCGCCCTCGTCGCGCAGGACCTGGGACACGACGGCGGCGAGGTTGCCACCGGCCGAGTCCCCCGCCACGCCGATGCCGGTGGGCCGCACCCCCAGCGAGACCGCCTCCCGCGCCACCCACCGGGTCGCGTCGACGCAGTCGAGCGCCGCCTTCGGCGCTCGGTGCTCGGGAGCGAGACGGTAGTCGACGCTGACGACGACGACCCCCGTGTCGTGGGCGATGGCGCTGCAGATCGGGTCGTAGCCGCGGGGGCTGCCGAGGACCCAGCCGCCCCCGTGGAACCACATCAGCGCGGGTCGCGGGCTGGCCGCCGCCCGCCTCGGCCGGTAGATGCGAACGGGAACGTGATGGCCGTCGCGGGCGGCGAACCCGCTCGACTCGATCGCCACGTCACGGTGGACCGGTCCGGTCACCCACGTGTAGGGCGGGCGGGCCGGCGCGACCCAGGCACGCACCCGGGTGAGGTCATCGGGTCCCAGCGTCCGGATCGCCGGCCGCTCGCGGGCGAGCGCCTTGACGAAGACCCTGGTGCGGAGCGGCATGTCCCACGACGGCGAGCGGTGCACGGTCACGCGAGCCAGTCTGCCAGCAGCGTCGGCACGTCGCCTGCTCGTCGGCGGAACGCGCCACCGCCCACCTCCGGCGCGCGGGGTGCGGTGGCACCCGGCCGCGCACGAGCCGTTATCGTCCTAGGTCATGACGGTGCGTCGGATCATGGGCCTCGAGACGGAGTACGGCATCTCGGTGCCGGGGGACCCCCTCGCCAACCCGATGTTCCTCTCCGGGCAGGTCGTCAGCGTGTATGCCGCGGCGCACGGGATCCGCTCCAACCAGTCGAGCTGGGACTACGCCTTCGAGGACCCGCTGCGCGACGCCCGGGGGTGGCAGATCGACCGGCAGAGCGCCGACCCGAGCCAGCTGACCGACCTCGACGACCCGAGCCTGGCCAACGTCGTGCTGCCCAACGGGGCCCGCTACTACGTCGACCACGCTCACCCGGAGTACAGCTCGCCCGAGGTCACCCTGCCCCGCGACGCGGTGCGCTGGGACCGCGCGGGCGACGCCATCGCCCTCGAGTCGGTGCGCCTGCTGGCCGAGCGACCCGGCCAGGCGCCCGTCAACCTCTACAAGAACAACGCCGACGGCAAGGGCCAGTCCTACGGCACCCACGAGAACTACCTCATGCCCCGCCGGACGCCCTTCCCCGACATCATCCGCCACCTCATTCCCTTCTTCGTGACCCGACAGGTCGTGTGCGGCGCGGGGCGTGTCGGTCTCGGCGTCGACTCCCGGGGCGCGGGCTTCCAGGTCTCCCAGCGCGCCGACTTCTTCGAGACCGAGGTCGGGCTCGAGACGACGCTCAAGCGGCCGATCATCAACACCCGCGACGAGCCGCACGCCGTCGCGGACCGATACCGGCGGCTCCACGTCATCATCGGCGACGCCAACCACCTCGACGTCGCGAGCTTGCTCAAGGTGGGCACGACGTCCCTCGTGCTCGGCATGATCGAGGACGGCCACCTGCGCGGGGACTGGTCGATCCGTCGTCCGGTGGCCGCCCTCCAGGCCGTCTCCCACGATCCCACCCTGTCGGCGCACGTCGAGCTCGCCGACGGGCGGACCATGACCGCCCTCGACGTCCAGTGGATGTACCTCGAGGCGGCTCGCTCCTGGCTCGACGCCCGCGGTGACGATCCCGAACCCGAGGCGACCGCCGAGGTGATGGAGCTCTGGGAGGACGTCCTCGGCCGGCTCGGGCGCGATGTCATGACGTGCTCAGGCCTGCTCGACTGGGTCACCAAGCTCGAGCTCCTCGAGGGGTACCGCTCGCGCGACGGGCTGGCGTGGGACGACCACCGGCTCGCCGCCATCGACATCCAGTGGGCCGACGTGCGCCCGGAGAAGGGCCTCGTCCACCGGCTGCGAGACCGCGGCCGCACCCGCGACCTCATCGACCCGGAAGCCATCCGTGAGGCCCGCGAGACGCCACCAGAGGACACCCGGGCGTGGTTCCGGGGGACGTGCGTGAAGCGCTTCTCCGGACAGGTCTTCTCGGCGAGCTGGGACTCCGTCGTGTTCGACGTGCCCGGCCGCACGAGCCTGCAGCGGGTCCCGATCCTGGAACCGGAGCGGGGCACCCGCGCCCAGGTCGGGAGCCTGCTCGAGGAGAGCGAGGACGTCGTCGCCCTGCTCCACGGGCTGGCAACCCCCGAGGACTGAGCCGGTCCTGCCGGGGCGCAGTCAGGGCGCCGCGTCGCGACGAGCGCGGCCGGTTCGCCCCACCGTCCGGCGCCGTGACGGCTCCACCGGTTAGGGTCGGGGGAAGAGCTGCAACACGTCTGGGAGGTAGCCATGCCGGGTCAGGAACACGCCAAGCCGCAACGTCGTGACGAGGAGCCGCCGGAGGCCCCCGAGGCCCCGCCCGCACCCCCCGCGGGCGCGGCCGTCAAGGAGGGTCTGAGCGACGACATCGACAGCGTCCTCGACGAGATCGACGGAGTCCTCGAGGCCAACGCCGAGGAGTTCGTCCGGGGCTTCGTGCAGAAGGGCGGCCAGTGACCAGTCCCTCCCACGGGCGGGCTCGTCGGCTCGATGACGCCTACCTCTACGCAGGGTCCTCGTCCTTCACCGAGTTCGTCTCCGGGTACCGCCCCGAGCTCCTGCCGTCCGGGCGGCCGCTTCCCACCGGGACGCACGTCGAGGCCCCGCACGGGACGACGATCGTCACCCTGCTCTACGACGGTGGCGTCGTCATGGCGGGCGACCGACGGGCGACGATGGGCAACCTCATCGCCAACCGCGACATGGAGAAGGTGTTCGCCGCCGACGACTACAGCGTCGTCGGCATCGCGGGCACCGCGGGCATCGCCATCGAGCTCGTCCGCCTCTACCAGGTCGAGCTCGAGCACTACGAGAAGATCGAGGGCGCGATCATGTCGCTCGAGGGCAAGGCCAACCGCCTCGCCTCCATGATCCGCGGCAACCTCGGCCTCGCGATGCAGGGCCTCACGGTCGTGCCGACGTATGCCGGCTACGACCTCGACGAGGCCGCGGGCCGGATCTACTCCTACGACGTCACGGGTGGCTGCTACGTCGAGCCGGGCCACCACTCGACCGGCTCCGGCTCGGTCTTCGCTCGCGGAGCCCTCAAGAAGCTCTGGCACCCGGGGATGAGCGAGGAGCAGGCCGTGTCGGTCGCGGTCGAGGCACTCTACGACGCAGCCGATGACGACTCGGCCACGGGCGGGCCCGACCTGGGCCGCCAGATCTGGCCGACCGTGGCCGTCGTCGACCGCGGCGGCGCGCGGTTCGTCGCCAACGACCTCCTGCAGGCCCACGTCGAGCGCGTCGTGGCCGCGCGCCGTGGCAACCCGGGAGGCGCCCGATGAGCATGCCGTTCTACGTCCCGCCCGAGCAGGTCATGAAGGACCGGGCCGACTTCGCCCGCAAGGGCATCGCGCGCGGTCGCTCCGTCATCGTGCTCGCGTACGACCACGGGATCGCCTTCGTGGCCGAGAACCCCTCGCGGGCGCTGCACAAGGTCTCCGAGATCTACGACCGCATCGCCTTCGCGGCGGTGGGCCGCTACAACGAGTTCGAGAGCCTCCGTGTGGCCGGCATCCGCTACGCCGACCTGCGCGGCTACTCCTACGACCGCACCGACGTGACGGCACGGGCCCTCGCCAACACGTATGCCCAGACCCTCGGTGCCGTCTTCACCCAGGAGAGCAAGCCGTTCGAGATCGAGATCGTCGTGGCCGAGGTCGGGGCCACGAGCGCGGGCGACCAGATCTTCCGGCTCACCTACGACGGCTCCGTCGCCGACGAGCAGGGATTCGTCGTCATGGGCGGCGCGAGCGAGCAGGCGGAGGAGCGGCTCTCGGCCGCGTGGCGCGAGGGCCTCAGCCTCGGCGAGGCGCTCCGCGTCGCCGTCGACGTCCTCGCCGCCTCCTCCGACAACGGCGAGCCGCGGGCCCTCGAGGCGACCCAGCTCGAGGTGGCCGTGCTCGACCGGGATCGTCCCCGACGCGCGTTCCGCCGGATCGTCGGTCCCCTTCTCGACCGCCTGCTCAGCACCGAGGACCCGACGGCCGACGCCCCGAGAAGCGACGAGACCCATCCCGGGCACCCCGACATCCTGAGCGGCAACGGCGAGTCCCCGACGTCCTGAGAGCGACCCGCGTCACCCTCCTCATCGGACGGAGTCGCGACACGGCTGAGGCCGCCCACCGCGAACGGTGGGCGGCCTCAGCCGTGTCTGGGTGTGGGATCCGGCGTCAGCCGGCGTTGACCGACTCCCGCTCGTCGGGGGCCTGCGACTGCTGCGGCTGCTGCGGCTGCTGCGGCTGCTGAGCGGGCTGCTGGGGCTCGGCGGCGGCAGGCTTGGGCTGCTCGGCCACGGGGGCGGCGAGGACCTCGCCGAGGTTGCCACCACCGAGGGTCGCGAGCATGGCGCGGACGTTGCCGAGCTGGGCCGTGATGCTGTCGCGCTGCGCCGTCGCGGCCGCGAGCTCGCGGTCGGACTCCTCGCGCAGACGAGCCGCGCGGTCACGGGCCTCGGCGACGATCTGGTCGGCCTGCTCCTGGGCGCTGTCGAGGACGGCCCGGGCGCGCGTACGCATCTCGGCGACGTCGCGCTCCGAGTGCTCGATGAGCTGACGGGTGCGCTGCTCCGCCTCGGCGAGCGCCGTCTCCTGGACGTGGCGGCGCGCCTCGAACTCGGCATCGGCCTGCTCGCGGCGGGCCGCGAGGGTCGTCTCGAGCTCGGTGGTCGCAGCGGCGGCCTTGGCCCGGTGGGCCTCGTACTCGGCGGTCGCCTCCTGACGCTGCGCGGCCATGATCGACTGGGCCTCGGCGACGATCGCCTGCGCCTCACGGTTGGCCTGGGCGATGACGCGGGCGGACTCCTCGTCGGCGCGGGCCTTGGCCTGGTCGGCGTAGGCGCCGGTCGTCGCCTTGAGCTCGGCTGCGGCCTGCGTCGCGCGCTCACGGATCGCGTCGGCCTCGTCGGCGGCCCGGGCGCGCATCTCGGCGGCCTCCGCGTCGGCGAGCGTGAGGATCTGGCCGATGCGCTCACCGATGTCGGCGAAGGTCTGGGCCGGCGTCGCCGTGGCGCTCTGCTTCTTGAGGTCGGCCATGACCCGCGCCTGCTGGCTCAGCTGGCCGCGCAGGTCGCTCAGGGCGGCGTTGAGCTTGGTCAGCTCGACGCTGCGCTCGGCAGCGTCCTTCTTGGCCGCCTGAAGGGTCCGGTTCTGCGACTCGATGAAGGCGTCGACCTCTTCGGTCTCGTATCCACGCCGGGAGAACTTGAAATTGGGTCTGTCGATCATGTGCAGGCTCCAGAGAGGGGGTGGAACGGGGGTGGGCGGTCGCGATCGGCTGGTCGCGCGTCGCGGACATTGTGGCAAACGACGCCACCGGCCGCGGGGCCTACCCTCGCATCTCGAGACTCCGGGTCAGTGTAGGCGTACGCGAGGGGCGAGGACGGCATAGACCATGTCGACGATGATGTTCGACACGACGACCGCGAGCGACGCGAAGAGGACGGGGCCGATGATGACCGGGAGGTCCTGCTGGTTGATCGCGTCGATGATGGTCTTGCCCAGCCCGGGCAGGCTGAAGACGGTCTCGGTGACGACGGCTCCGCCGAGCAGGGCGCCCACGTCGATGCCGAACTGGGTCACGACGGGCGTCAACGCCGAGTGGAGCGCGTGGCGGGTGATGACCCGCCCCTCCCGGATCCCTTTGGCGCGCGCCGTACGGACATAGTCCTCCGCGAGGACCTCGAGCATCGACGCGCGAGTGAGCCGCGTGTACGTGGCCGCCGAGACCAGGGCGAGGGTGAACCACGGAAGGACGAGGTGCTTGAACCAGGGCCCGAACCCGTCCGACGGCGGGGCGTAACCGCCGGCGGGGAAGATCGGGTACCCGGCGACCGTCAGCCGGAAGTAGAGGAAGTAGAGGAGGATCAGGCCGAGGAAGAACGTCGGCATCGAGTAGAAGAAGAGGGCGAACACCGTCAGGAGCGGTCGATGAAGGACCGGGGGCGGATCGCGGACACGACCCCGTTGAAGACGCCGAGGACGAGCCAGATGATCGCTGCGCCGACGACGAGGCTGAGCGTGATCGGGAGCGCCTGGGCCATGATCTCCGTGACGGGGACCTGGTGGTAGTAGTCGTAGCCGGGGTCGCGGCGCACGGCCTTGCCGATGAAGTCGAGGTACTGCTCCCAGATGGGTCGGTCGAGCCCGAGCCGCTGCGAGATGCGGGCGACGGTCTCCGGGGTGGCCTGCCGCCCCGCAAGGGTTCTGGCGACGTCGTTCGGGGCGATGAAGAACAGGCGAACACCGCCATGGTGATGAGCCACATGATCAGCAGGCCGAGTGCGATACGGCGAAGCGCAGCACGGCGTCACTCCGTTCATTCGAAGAGTCGGTCACTGCGCGGGTCGAAGGCGTCACGCACGCCGTCCCCGAACAGGTTGAACGCGAGGGTGGTCAGGAGCAGGGCCACGCCCAGGAAGAACATGAACCACCACGCGGTCGTGTAGTAGTTCTGCGCGTCGCTGATCATCCCGCCCCAGTCGGCGGTCGGAGGGGCCAGGCCGAGGCCGAGGTAGGACAGCGTCGCCACGACCACGATGACGACCGGGATGAGCAGGGACGCGTAGACGATCACCGGCGCGAGGATGTTCGGCATGATGTCGACGGGGCGGCGGTCGACCACCGACCGCGACGCGTGGTGGCCGACGACCTCATCATCGGCGTCGACGACGGCGTGGTCACCCGTGCCGGTGAGCCGATCTCCCTGTCGCGGACCGAGTTCCGCCTCCTCGTCGAGCTGGCGGTCTCCGAGGGCCGGATCTGCAGCCGCGAGCACCTTCTCGACCGGGTGTGGGGCTACGGGTACTTCGGCGACAGTCGCATCGTCGACGTGCACATCCGCAGGCTGCGCACGCGGGTCGAGGCCGACCCCGCCAACCCGCGGTACGTCGTCACGGCACGCGGGTTGGGTTATCGGCTGGCGATCTGAGTGCCGGGCCTCCGCGCGCGGGTGACCATCGCCTTCGGGCTGATGTCGCTCATGCTGTCGGCCCTCCTGTCGGTCATCGTCTGGGCCGTCGTCTCGCAGTACGTCGTGGGCCAGCGCGAGGCAGCCGCCGTCTCCGAGGGCGAGGTCGACCGGATTCTGGTCGAGGACGGTCTGGCGGGTGGGACGGGATCGGTCACCGCGGTGCTCAACGGCCTGCCGACGAACGACTCGACGACCTCGCTGCCTGGTGGACGGTCGGTGGTACGCCACGTCGTCGCGCGTCTCCCCGGCGAGCCTGCCGACCCTTCTCGTCTCGTCCGTCACGGAGGGGCAGGAGTCGACGCAACGGCTCGAGATCGACGGCCAGCTCTTCCTCGCGGTCGGGATGCCCCTGACCCCGGCCCGGGCGGGATTCTTCGAGGTCTTCTCCCTCAGGGAGCTCGACCAGACCCTGCGCACGGTGTCGACCTCCCTCGCGGTGGGCGCCGTCGCGACGGCAATCGTCGGCGCGGCCTTCGGTCGGAGGGCGACCCGCGTCGCGCTGCGGCCCCTGACCGAGCTCAACGCCGTCGCGTCCGCCGTGGCAGGGGGCCGGCTCGACGCTCGCCTGCCGGCGACCCGGGACCCCGACCTCGCACCGCTCGCCGCGTCCTTCAACCGGGCCGTCGGCGAGCTCGAGCACCGGGTCGAGGCCGACTCGCGCTTCGCCGTCGATGTCAGTCACGAGCTGCGCACCCCCCTGACGACGATGCTCAACTCGATGCAGGTCATCAAGAACCGCGAGGCGTCCCTGCCCGAGTCCGTCCGCGAGCCCGTCGCCCTGCTCGCTGACGAGCTCGAGCGGTTCCGCACCCTCGTCGTCGACCTGGTCGAGATGGCGAGCCACGATGCCGGCCAGGGCCTTGTCCTCGAGGAGGTCGACCTCGCGAACCTCGTGCGCCGGGCTGCGGACGAGGCAGCCGGACGTGCCGTCACCGAGATCGCGCCCGACGCGGCCACCATCACGATGCCGGCCGACAAGCGGCGCCCCGAGTCCGGGGGGGACGGCCGGACTCGGGCTGGGGCTCGCCATCGTCCAGCGGCACGTCGCGCTCCACGGGGGCACGGTCGCCGTCGAGGACCGGCCGGGCGGCGGGGCCCGGTTCGTCGTCGAGCTCCCGATCACCGATGGCTGAGCGACTGCCCGGGGCCCACCAGAGCACCCCGGGCACACGAGGCACACGAGGCACACGAGGCACACGAGGCACACCGGGCGCACCCCGAACGCCACGGCTGCGCCGTCACCTGCCGCGCGTCCTCCTGGCGCTCTCCCTCACCTGCCCGTGTCCGCCTGCACGGTCGGCCCGCAGGACCAGCCGGTCCCGGTCGAGGTGCCGCACGTGACGAGGCGCGCCACCGCGGCGATCGCGGCCAGCGGCGTCCCACTCACGATGCGGGCCCACCTGCTCCGCGGCGACCGGCTCGTCCGGGTCGAGCGGGTCGTCCCCGCCGGCAAGGGCATCGAGCCGGCCCTGTCCGCGCTCGCCCTCCCGCTCTCACGCGACGAGGTGGCCCAGGGACTGCGCACGGCGCTGCCGGACTCGACCACGACGATGCGGGGCGTCTGACGGAGTCGGGGGTGGCCCTCATCGGCGTGCCGCAGGGGTTCGACCGGCTCTCCGTGCGCGAACAGGCCGCGGCCCTCGGGCAGATCGTCTTCACCGTCACCGCAGACACGCTCGCCACCGGGATCCAGCTGGTCCAGGGCAACCGCGTCCTCGCGGTCCCCGACCCGAGCGGCGAGCTGCTCACGCGCCCGCTCACCCGCAACGACTACGTGTCGCTCACGCCCGGCGCGCGATGATCGCGAGCTCGTCGTCGCGGTCGAGGCCGGCGCGGGTCCGGGCGCGTGACAGGCCGAGCTGCCGCTCCCAGGCGAGGGCGTCGGCCATCGTCGACCCGAGCGCCCGTGGCGCGAGACCCGCGGCGAGCGCGGCCTCGGCGCTGCGGTCGAGGAAGGCCCGCCAGGCGGGGTCCCCGATCCAGAGCGGCAGGGACCGCGCACCCATGAACTCCTCGACGCCCGCCTCCGCGAGCGCCTCGTCGTCGAGGTAGACCCGCTCACCGTCGAAGCCGGCCGCCTCCGCAGCGGCATCGAGGACCGCGCCCAGCGTCGTCGGCCGCCCGGTCGCGTTGACCGTCCCGGTCGTGCCTGCGAGGCCGGCCCGGACGATCCATGCGGCGAGGTCCACGACGTCGACCCACTGGACGGGGGCGTCGACCCGTGCGGGCACGAGGACCGGACCGCCGTCCTTCGCCGCGAGCGCGAACCGGCCCGGCCAGTAGCCGAACCGTTCGCTCGGGTCGCCGCGACCCACGATGAGGCCGGAGCGGGCGACGAGGGCAGCGCCTCCGCGCGCGCTCGTCACCGCCTCCTCGCACGCGACCTTGCCCTCGCCGTACTCCTCGGGTGCGGCCACGTCGGCGGCGAGCGCGGGCAGCAGGGCTGCGCGCTCGTCGGCTCCCGGCTCGTCGTGGCGGGCGTAGACCGAGCACGAGCTGACGAGGACCCATCCCGTCGCGCGCTCCGCCAGCGCACGCACAGCGCCGCGCACGTGGCCGGGTTGGCGGGCCACGTCGACGACGAGGTCGTATGCCGCTCGGCCCGGGAGGGCGGCATACGCGTCGGGATCGTCACGGTCGGCCACGACGAGCCGCGCCCCCGCAGGGACCTCGCCCGACGTGCCGCGGGCGAGACAGGTGACGTCGTGCCCCTCCCGCAGCGCCGTCTCCGCGACGATGCCACCGAGCCAGGAGGTACCACCGAGGACGAGGATCGAGGACATGTGGCCCAGCACAACACGCGCGGGGCGCCGCTGGGAACGCTCGTTCGCCGGCGGCGAAAGGGAAGCCGCCTACAGTTGCTCCATGGAGCGGCGGATCTTCGGGATCGAGAACGAGTACGGCGTCACCTGCACCACGCAGGGGCAGCGACGGCTCACGCCCGACGAGGTGGCGCGCTACCTGTTCCGGCGGGTCGTCGCGTGGGGCCGGTCGAGCAACGTCTTCCTCGGCAACGGCGCCCGCCTCTACCTCGACGTCGGCTCGCACCCCGAGTACGCCACGGCCGAGTGCGACTCCGTGCGCGAGCTCGTGGTGCAGGACAAGGCGGGGGAGCGGATCCTCGAGGGCCTCGTCGAGGACGCTCAGGGCCGGCTGAGCGACGACGGCGTCGAGGGCGAGATCTTCGTCTTCAAGAACAACACCGACTCGGCAGGCAACTCCTACGGCTGCCACGAGAACTACCTCTACGGGCGCGGCGGGGACTTCCAGCGGGTCTCCGACATGTTCATCCCGTTCCTCATCAGCCGGCAGATCATGTGCGGCGCGGGCAAGGTCGTCGCCACGGCCCACGGGGCGACGTTCGCCGTGAGCCAACGCGCCGACCACATCTGGGAGGGGGTCTCCTCCGCCACGACGCGCTCGCGCCCGATCATCAACACCCGTGACGAGCCCCACGCCGACGCCGAGAAGTACCGCCGCCTGCACGTCATCGTCGGTGACTCCAACATGTCCGAGACGACCAACCTGCTCAAGGTCGGCAGCGCCGACCTCGTCCTGCGGATGATCGAGGCCGGGGTCGTCATGCGCGACCTCACCATGGAGAACCCCATCCGCGCGATCCGGACGATGAGCCACGACCTGACGGGGCGGGCAACCGTGCGCCTCGCCAACGGGCGCGAGGTCACCGCGATCGACATGCAGCGCGAGTACTTCGACAAGGCGCTCGAGTTCGTCGACCGCGAGGGCATGGGCAGCCCCGACACCAAGCACGTCCTCGACCTGTGGGGACGAACCCTCGACGCGATCGCCTCCGGCGACCTCGACGCGATCGACACCGAGATCGACTGGGTCATCAAGCATCGGCTCATCGAGCGCTACCGTGCCAAGCACGGGCTCGCGCTGTCCGACGCGCGGATCCTCCAGCTCGACCTCGCCTACCACGACATCAACCGCAGGCGCGGGCTTTTCTACCTGCTCCAGCGACACGGCAGGGCCGCGCGCGTGGCGAGCGACGTCGAGATCTTCGAGGCGAAGGTCCGGCCGCCCCAGACGACGCGCGCCAAGCTGCGCGGCGACTTCATCCGCGCGGCGCAGGCCCACAGCCGCGACTTCACGGTCGACTGGGTCCATCTCAAGCTCAACGACCAGGCCCAGCGCACCGTCCTCTGCAAGGACCCGTTCCGGGCCGTCGACGAACGGGTTGAACGGCTCATGGAGAGCATCGAGCGGACCCCGTCGGCCCATCGGCCGCTCTGACCACCTCTGGCGGCCGACGGGTCACGCACCTGTCACCAGCCTGTGGCTGGGCTGTGACGGCATCGGTCCCGGCACAGACAGGCGCGTTAGAGTGGCGGCGGCTCCAGACGGGGCCCTGCCCCGCAGGCGCCGCCTGCCCACCGACCGAAAGTCAACCCTGTGCGTCTCAACCGACCCGTCCTGGCCGGCGCCCTCGCGCTCGGCCTCACCGTCCTGACCGCCTGCGGCTCGGCCTCGAACCCGTCGGGTTCGGCGACCACGGCCGCGCCGTCCCCGGCATCCACGACCGCCACCGCGCAGCCCGCCGTGGCCGCCTCCGCG
This sequence comes from Intrasporangium oryzae NRRL B-24470, assembly GCF_000576595.1. GTDB lineage: Bacteria > Actinomycetota > Actinomycetes > Actinomycetales > Dermatophilaceae > Intrasporangium_C > Intrasporangium_C oryzae. The sequence continues at coordinate 25,577 of NZ_AWSA01000032.1, forward strand.
GCTCTCAAGGGCGTCACCGCGGCCGGTCCGGTCGACTTCACCACCGCGCCCAAGGTCACGTTCGCCACGAAGCCGGTGAGCACGGCCGCCGTGGAGCGCAACGTCCTCACCCCGGGCACGGGAGCTGCCGCCACGACGAAGGACACGGTCCGCATCCGGGCCCAGATCTTCAACGGCACGTCCGGCAAGATGCTCGACGACGGCTACGGCCAGGGCCGCACCGCCGAGGGCTACCGCCTCGGCCGCCCCGACCTCATCCCGGGCTTCGTCTCCGGTCTCGTCGGGGTCCAGAAGGGCTCGCGCGTCGTCTTCAGCATCCCCCCGAAGGACGCCTTCGGCGAGGCGGGCAACCAGCAGCTCGGCATCACCGGCAAGGACACGATCGTCGTCGTCGCCGACATCGCCGACGTCCACACGACGATGACCCAGATCGACGGCACGCAGAAGCCGGTCCCGGCCGACCTGCCGCAGGTCGAGTTCAAGGACGGGCCGACCAAGGCCCCGACGGTCACGGTTCCCAAGACCGCGGCGCCCACGGAGACCAAGCAGGTCACCCTCATCGAGGGCACCGGCCCGACGGTCAAGGCCGGCCAGACCATCACCGCGCAGTACCACGGTGTCCTCTGGAAGGACGGCAGCCTCTTCGACTCCTCCTGGCAGCGCGGTTCGGCCGCCGACTTCCCGATCGGGGTCAAGCAGGTCATCCCCGGCTGGGACAACACCCTCGTCGGCAAGAAGGTCGGCAGCCGGGTCCTGCTCGTCATCCCGCCCAAGGACGGCTACGGCGCCCAGGGCAGCCCGCCGAAGATCTCGGGCACCGACACGCTCGTCTTCGTCGTCGACATCCTCGACGCCAACTGACGGCGGCCACTGACGGACACCCATTGAGGGCCGTGAGCCGACGAACGTCGGCTCACGGCCCTCGGTCCCGGTCTGTCAGACGCGCAGTCCGGCGCGCCTGACAGACTGGGGCCGCCACACCGACCATCGACGAAGGGACCATGACCCATGGCACTCGACCCCAGCCGCACCAAGCCCGAGATCGACTTCCCCGAGGGTGAGGCGCCTGCGGACCTCGTCATCGAGGACATCATCGTCGGTGACGGCCGCGAGGCGGCCGCAGGCGACACGGTGAGCGCCCACTACGTCGGCGTGGCGCACTCGACCGGCGAGGAGTTCGACTCATCGTGGAACCGGGGCACCCCGCTCGACTTCCGCCTCGGCGTCGGCATGGTCATCCAGGGCTGGGACCGCGGCATCCAGGGCATGAAGGTCGGTGGCCGCCGCAAGCTGACCATCCCGTCGCACCTCGCCTACGGCGACCGGGGGGCCGGAGCGGCGATCGCTCCGGGCGAGACGCTCATCTTCGTCGTCGACCTCGACGACGTCCGCTGAGTACGGCGGCGCGCTGAGCCGCCGGGGAGGCCCGCGTCCGGTGACCCGGGCCGGGATCTGAGTTCGGTTCAGCGAGCAAGCAACCCGGCGGCATACCGTCCGGCGACGGCCGCGCCCAGGAAGCTGGCGCGGTCGTCGTCGTATCCCCGGCCCATTGTCGAGAGCCCGACCGGGGAGGCGCGCAGCGCCTCGTCGAGGCCGTCACAGGCGACCTCGTGGAGCGTGAGCCGGTCTCCGCCGGCCTCGCACAGGCGGCGGGCCTGCTCGCGGACCCGCTCACCGAACGGGCCGTCCAGCGTCGGCACGGGGACGTCAGCAGGGACCAGAGCCACCCGGCCGTATGCCGTCAGGCTGTGGTGGGAGACGCCGCGGTGCCTCTCGCGGGGGTCGGCCTCCGACACGCGCAGGGAGCACACCGGCCGGCCGCCGAGGGTCCAGGCCGCGTTGACGGCCTCACCCGCCGACGTGCCCGAGAAACCCCACCGGGTGCCGGTGCCGAGGTTGCCCGGTCCCTGGCTCACGACCACGAGGTCGGCGCCGACGACGTGGCGCGCCGCGAGCAGACCGGTGTGGACGTTGACCGCCTCGAGGTCTCCACCGAACGACTGGCCCACCGTGATCGATGCCTCGAGCCAGCCGGCGTCACGCAGCCCGGCGACCGTCCGCGAGAACTGGATCGGCAGGGCGCCCCCGTCCGTCATGACGTACGCGATCCGCGTCCCGGGACGGATCGCCCGCGCACCCGCGATCACCGCGGGTAGCGCCGAGTGGAGGTCGGCCACGACGACCGGCATCCCCGACAGGTCGTCGGCGTCGGCCAGCACGGCGTGGTGCTCGCTGTCCTGCTCGTCGACGCCGAGGACCATCGTCTGGCTCGGGGTGTAGCGCGCCTTGACGACGTGGCCGTGGAACGACGCGACGTCGCGCGCGGGCGGCAGGTGGTCGGGGGCCGCGACCACGATGGCGAGGCCACCGGTCCCGAGGCCCCGCTCGAGCGCCGTCGTGTTGAGCAGGACGCGCGTTCCCGGCGCCAGCTCGCCGACGATGTCGACGTAGCCGAGGGCACGGACCTGCTCACCGGTGGGGAGCCGAGCGGCGTACTCGACGACACCCGACCAGCGCCCGCGCACCTCGTCGACGACTCCCGTACGCCACTGGATCATGGCGTCGACCCTATCCAGCGGCGATCGTGTCCGGCGCTCCGTGGCACGATCCCGCCGCGCGAGGCGTCCGGGCGCCGACGTCGGGTAGCGTCGGACTGCCACCCCGCCCGGCAGATCGAGGAAGGTCGTCGATGAGCCCAGTGTCTCCGTCAGCGGAGAAGACCGAGCGGCTGCTCAACCTCATCCTCGCGCTGAAGTCGGCACGGCGACCCGTGTCCAAGCAGAAGCTGCGCGAGTCCCTGCCGGCCTACGCCGCCGCGAGCTCCGACGAGGCGTTCGACCGGATGTTCGAGCGCGACAAGGACGAGCTGCGCGAGATGGGCATCCCCATCACGACGACCGTCATCGACGTGCTTTTCGACGACGAGGTCGGCTACCGCATCGACGCCAGCGAGACCGCCCTCCCGGCCATCTCCTTCGAGCCGGACGAGGTCGCCGCGCTCGCCCTCGCCGCCCGCGCCTGGTCGACGGCGAGCATCTCCGGTGCCGCGTCGGCGGGGCTGCGCAAGCTGCGCATGTCCGGCGTCGAGATCGACGAGTCGATCGCCGCGGGCGTCGAGCCGCGGATCCGCACGCGCGAGCCGGCGTTCGAGGCCGTGCACGCCGCGGTCGCCGCCCTCCAGCCGATCACCTTCGACTACCGCCGCACCGACGGCGCACTGAGCACCCGACACATCCAGCCGTGGGCCCTGACGAACTGGCACGGACGCTGGTACGTCACCGGGTTCGACCTCGACCGCCAGGACGAGCGTGCCTTCCGCCTCAGCCGCTTCGAGGGTGCGGTGCGCAGGAAGGGCCGGGCCGGCAGCTACGCCGTGCCGACAGGCCACGTCCCGGAGGTCGCGCTCGAGGCCCAGGAGCCCGACCCCGAGGGCATCGCCGTCATCCGACTGCGGCACGGGCGGGGCCACACGCTGCGGGTCCACGCGACCGCGACGCGCGAGCTCGACGGCCGGTGGGCCGAGGTGCAGGTGCCCTACCGCCGCGGCATCACCGAACGTGACGTCGTGGCGCTCGGGACGCACGCCGTGGCCGTCTCGCCGCCCGAGCTCGTCGACGGTGTCGTCGCGGCGCTGCGGGGAGCGGCGGCCGCCAACGGGGGAGGGACGAGATGAGCACTCAGAGCAGTCGGGCCGGCCGGGCCAGGCGGCCGGCGGAGACCGCGACCCAGCGACTCGGGCGCCTGCTCGACCTCGTGCCGTGGCTCCTCCAGCACCGCGGCGTCCCGATCGCCGAGGCGGCCGACGAGTTCGGGGTGTCCGAGGCCCAGATCGTCGAGGACCTCGAGCTGCTCTTCGTGTGCGGTACCCCCGGCTACGGCCACGCCGAGCTGATCGACGCCCAGTGGGACAGCGGCCACATCTACCTCGACAACGCCGACGACATCGCGACGCCGATGCGCCTCACCCGCGACGAGGCCGTCACCCTGACCGCGGGGCTGCAGGCCCTCGGGTCGACGCTCGTCCGCTCGGAGATCGCCGAGCGGACCCTCGCCAAGATCCGGGCGGCCACGGCGTCGCTCGCCGCGCAGTCGACGGGACGGATCGCCCTCGACCTCGACGACGGCAGCCAGCATCCGGCGATGGCCACGCTCAAGGAGGCCTTCGGCCGGCGCCGCAGGGTCCACCTCACGTACTACGTCGCAACCCGCGACGAGACGACCGAGCGCGACGTCGACATCATGCGGATCCTCAACCTCGACGGCCAGTGGTACGTCGAGGGCTGGTGCCACCGTGCCAACGACGTCCGGCTCTTCCGGCTCGACCGGATCGAGTCGGCGACGATCCTCGACGTCGACGGGACCCCGCCACCGCAGGCGCGGCCCCGCGACCTCGATGACGTGTTCGTGCCGGGCGCCAACGACCTGACCGTCGTCATCGAGGCGAGCAGCGCGGCCGCGTGGATCGCCGACTACTACCCCAACGAAGGGGTGGTCCGGGGGAGCGACGGGTCGGTGCGGGTCACCCTCAAGGTCGCCGACCCCGCCCTCGTGCGCCGGCTCATGCTCCGGCTCGGTGGGCAGGCCCGGGTCGTCGAGCCGCCGGAGCTCGCGGAAGCCGTGGCCCGTGAGGCGACGGCCGCTCTCGCCGCCTACGGCCAGACCCCGCCGTGACCTCGGGGACCGGACCGGCGCCGGCTGGTGAGACGGCGCGTCTCGACCAGTGAGCACCTGACCGACCCATAGGTGACACTCACCGGGCCCACGTATGCTGTCCCTGCAGCACCGTCGCTGCACCGCACGGCCCGATGACCGGGTCGGCATTCCACGAGGAGAACACACATGCCCAGTCTGGGTGCCCCCGAGCTGCTCATCATCGCGATCGTCGTCATCGCCCTGTTCGGTTGGAAGAAGCTCCCCGACATGGCCCGCAGCCTCGGGCGCTCGGCACGCATCTTCAAGTCCGAGGTCGACGAGATGAAGAAGGACGGCAAGCCGGCGAGCAGCGCCTCGAAGGCCACGGTCCAGGGCGACGTCGTCGACAGCGAGCAGGCCCGGCTCGAGGCCGAGGCCCGTGCCGCCGAGGCCGAGGCCAAGGCTGCCGAGGCCCGCGCCGAGGCCGAGCGCCTTCGTCGCGACTCCGCGCTCTGAACGCCCGGCGTCACCGACCCTGACCCGACCCCAACCGAACTGACCGACGGCGGAACTCGATGCCATCCCTGCTGCGCAAACGCAACCCCGAGGGTCGCATGGCCCTGGCCGACCATCTTCGGGAGCTGCGCAACCGCATCACCATCAGCGCGGCGGCGATCCTCATCGCGGGCATCGTCGGCTGGGTCAACTACGACAAGGTCATCGGCGCCCTCACGAAGCCGCTCAAGGACCTCCAGGCGGTCCGCGACGGGGTCGTCAACATCAACTTCGCCGGGATGACCGACGCGTTCTCCCTCCAGCTGACCGTCTCGCTCTTCGTCGGGCTCATCCTCGCCTCACCCGTCTGGCTGTTCCAGATCTGGCGCTTCATCGTTCCCGGACTGACGAAGCGGGAGCGCACGGTCGCCCGCCTCTTCATCGTCGCGGCGGTGCCGCTGTTCGTGGCCGGCTGCGGGTTCGCCTTCGTCATGGTTCCCAAGGCCGTGACCGTGCTCCTCAGCTTCACCCCGCCGGGCGCCTACAACCTCCAGGACGGGTCCCAGTACCTCAACTTCGTCCTCAAGTTCATCCTCGCCTTCGGCTGCGCCTTCCTCCTGCCGGTGTTCCTCGTCGCCCTCAACCTGGTCGGGGTCATCCCGGCGCAGGCGATGCTCAAGGGCTGGCGACCGGCCGTCATGATCATCTTCGTCTTCGCGGCGGTCATGACGCCCACGCCGGACGCCTACACCATGCTCTTCCTCGCGACGCCGATGATCGCGCTCTACTTCGCGTCCGTCGGGCTCGCCTTCCTGTTCGACCGTCGCAAGCAGGAGCACCAGCCCGACTGGCTCGACATCCCGGACGACCGGCCGTCGTCTCTCTGACAGCGCGCTCCCTGTAGCGTTCGGGTGTGCCCCACCGCGTAGCCCTGGTCGTCAACCCCACCGCAGGCAAGGGCGCCGGGCGCGCTCGGGGAGCCGAGACCCTCCGGCTGCTCACCGAGGCGGGACACGAGGTGCTCGACGTCTCCGGCACGACGTATGCCCAGGCTCGGGCCCAGGCCGAGGCGGCCGTCGCGGACGGCGTCGACACGGTCGTCGTCGTGGGTGGCGACGGCCTTGTCCACCTCGGCGTCAACCTCTGCGCCGGCACCGACACGCACCTTGCCGTCGTCGCGGCAGGCACCGGCAACGACTTCGCGCGCAACCTCGGACTTCCCGTGGGCGACCCCGTCGCCGCGGTCCGGCTGGTGGGCCTCGACGCCACCCGGCGGATCGACCTGGGCCGGATGTGCACCCCTGCCGGTGACGGTGCCTGGTTCGGCGGGGTCCTCGGCGCCGGCTTCGACGCCATCGTCAACGACCGGGCGTCACGGATGAGATGGCCTCGCGGCCAGATGCGCTACAACCTCGCGCTCCTGAGAGAGCTGCCGGTCTTCCGACCGATCCCGTACGTCATCGAGCTCGACGGCGAGCGCATCGAGACCAAGGCGATGCTCGTCGCGGTCGCCAACACGACCTCCTTCGGCGGTGGGATGCGGGTGTGCCCCGACGCCGACGTGACCGACGGCCTCTTCGACGTCCTCATCTTGCGCGAGATCTCGATCCCGGCGTTCCTGCGCGTCTTCCCGTCGGTGTACTCCGGCACGCACGTGAACCATCCTGCGGTCGAGATCCGGCGTGCCCGGACGGTGCGTCTCGAGGCGACCGGTATTCGTTCCCAGGCCGACGGGGAGCCGTTCGGTGCCCTGCCGCTCGCCGTCGAGGTCGTCCCGAGGGCCTTGTCGGTCGTCGTCCCGGAGGTGACCCCGTGATCCCCACCTGGCCGCACCTGCAGGAGTTCGCGACGGCATACGACTTCCCGCTCGACGACTTCCAGGTGGAGGCGTGCCGAGCCGTCGAGGAGGGCCGCGGTGTCCTCGTCGCGGCTCCGACCGGAGCGGGCAAGACCGTCGTCGGCGAGTTCGCCGTCCACCTCGCCCTCGCCACCGGGCGCAAGGCCTTCTACACCACGCCGATCAAGGCGCTGTCCAACCAGAAGTACACCGACCTGGTGCGCCGGCACGGCGTCGAGCGCGTGGGCCTGCTGACGGGCGACGCGTCGATCAACGGGGAGGCGCCGATCGTCGTCATGACGACCGAGGTGCTGCGCAACATGATGTATGCCGGGTCGAGCACTCTGAGCGGCCTCGGCTGGGTCGTCATGGACGAGGTCCACTACCTCGCCGACCGCTTCCGCGGTGCCGTCTGGGAGGAGGTCATCATCCACCTTCCCCCCGACGTCAGCGTCGTCTCGCTGTCGGCGACCGTCAGCAACGCCGAGGAGTTCGGTGCCTGGCTGGGTGAGGTGCGTGGCGACACCGAGGTCATCGTCTCGGAGCACCGGCCGGTGCCGCTCTGGCAGCACATGATGGTGGGGCAGACCCTCTTCGACCTCTTCGTCGAGGAGAGCGGGGCCGCGGGTCCCGCAACCCATGAGGTCAGCGTCAACCCCGACCTGGTCCACGCGATCCGCGGGCAGGAAGGACGCGGCGCCTGGGACGCCCACTGGTCGAGCGGCTCCGGTCGTGGCGGACGGGGCCGTGGCTCCGGCAACCGGGGGCGCGGGCGCGACGACTGGGGCGGTCGGGGTCGCCGCGGCGGCTCGGGCGGCGCCAGCGGTCGCGGTCCGGGCGGCGGCGACGGGGGTCGAGCCTTCGCCGTCGGGGGCCGTCCCGGAGGCGGTGCGACCCGGGCCGAGGTCATCGAACGGCTCGAGCGGGAGGGGCTCCTGCCGGCCATCACCTTCATCTTCAGCCGAGCAGGCTGCGACGCCGCCGTCGGGCAGCTGCTCGCGAGCGGGATGCGCCTCGTCTCGGAGGCCGAGGGTGAGAGCAACCGCCGTCTCGTCGAAGAGCGCATCCAGGGGCTCGCCGACGAGGACCTCTCGGTACTCGGCTACTGGGACTTCGCCGACGGGATCGCCCGCGGGTTCGCCGCGCACCATGCGGGCATGCTGCCCACCTTCCGCGAGATCGTCGAGGAGCTCTTCACCGCGGGCCGGATCAGGGCCGTCTTCGCCACCGAGACCCTCGCGCTCGGGATCAACATGCCGGCGCGGACGGTCGTGCTCGAGAAGCTCGTCAAGTTCAACGGCGAGAGCCACGTCGACATCTCGCCGGCTGAGTACACGCAGCTGACCGGTCGCGCGGGGCGCCGCGGCATCGACATCGAGGGCCATGCCGTCGTGGTGTGGAAGCGTGGCCTCGATCCCGCAGCCGTGGCCGGCCTCGCCTCGACGCGCACCTACCCGCTCCGTTCGAGCTTCCGGCCGACCTACAACATGGCCGTCAACCTCGTGCGCCAGTTCGGCCGGGAGACCGCCCGGGAGATCCTCGAGACGTCGTTCGCGCAGTTCCAGGCCGACCGAGCCGTGGTCGGTTTCGTGCGCACCGTGCGGCGCAACGAGGAGGCCCTCGAGGGCTATGCGGAGTCGATGCACTGTCACCTGGGCGACTTCACCGAGTACTCCGCGCTGCGCAACGAGATCCAGACGATCGAGAAGGAGGGTGCCAAGGTGAGGTCGGCGTCGCTGCGCGCGGCCGCGGCGATCTCTCTCGAGAACCTCAAGATCGGCGACATCGTGCGGATCCCGAGCGGCCGCCACAGCGGTCTCGCCGTCGTGGTCATGCCCAACCGCGGCGGCAAGGGCGAGGCGGCCTCGCCCGCGGTCGTCACCGAGGACCACCACCTGCGCCGGCTCACCCTCCACGATGTCCCGACTCCGATCGAGCCGCTCGGGACGATGCGCGTCCCGAAGGCCTTCAACGTCAGGAACCCCAAGGCTCGTCGCGACCTCGCGGCGACCCTGCGCGCCTCTATGCCGCACGATCCGCCTCCGCGTCGGCGTCCGCTCGTCGAGGACGCGGCCAACGACCGCATCGACGAGCTCCGCCGGCGGATGCGGGCCCACCCATGCCACCAGTGCCCCGACCGCGAGCACCACGCCCGCTGGGCCGAGCGGTGGTGGCGCCTCCGACGCGAGACGGATGGGCTCCAGCGCAAGATCGAGGGCCGGACCAACTCGGTCGCCAAGACCTTCGACCGGATCTGCGAGCTGCTCGTCGAGATGGGCTACCTCGCCCACGCCGGCCAGACCGTCACGCACGAGGGGGACCGTCTGCGGCAGCTCTACACCGAGAAGGACCTGCTCGCGGCGGAGTGCCTCCGCGAGCAGGTGTGGCGCCGGCTCGACGCGCCGTCCCTCGCCGCCGTCGTCTCGACCCTCATCCACGAGCCACGTCGCGAGGAGGGCGGCCTCGCGCCGCGATGGCCCAACGACGACGTCCGCGAGGCCTACGACACGATGGTCCGGATCTGGAGCGACCTCGAGGATGCCGAAGGAGCGCTGGCCCTGCCCCGCACCGGTATGCCGGACCCGGGCCTCGCGTGGGCCGTCCACCGCTGGGCGAGCGGCCAGCGCCTCGAGGAAGTGCTCCGAGGAACCGACCTCGCCGCGGGGGACTTCGTGCGGCGGTGCAAGCAGGTCATCGACCTCCTCGGGCAGCTCACCGACGCGGCCGGACCGGAGCTCCAGCGCACGGCGCGAAAGGCGAGCGACCTGGTGCTCCGAGGTGTCGTCGCGGCCGACCGCCTCGACTGACGCCGTCCGGCTCCCCGGCGGCCCGTCGGGGAGCCGGACGGACACGGCCCCTCGATTGCGTGATTACGCCACGGTTCCGTTACGCTCGCATAACGGGTCGACGTCTTTGGTGTTGGTGTTTCCACGCTCGCACACGCAAACGACATGCGAGCGCAGCTGTTTCTTCAGGGTTCTGGAGTGGTCGCGTCTCAGTCGGCCCCGGACCCCCAGACGAGGGTCCTACCCACCCCATCGAAGGAGCAGAACATGGCACAGGGAACCGTCAAGTGGTTCAACGCGGAGAAGGGCTTCGGCTTCATTGCCCCGACCGAGGGTCCGGACGTCTTCGTCCACTACTCGGAGATCCAGGGCAACGGCTACCGCAGCCTCGACGAGAACCAGGCCGTCGAGTTCGACGTCGAGCAGGGTCCGAAGGGCCCGCAGGCGATGCGCGTCCGCGCGATCTGAACGCTCGCGGGTGAGCTCACCCGCGCCACGCACGAGGGCCGACACCCAGCGGGTGTCGGCCCTCGTCATATCCCGGCCCGGCAGGGGCGTGCCGTCAGAGCTTGGTCAGCTTGGTGAACGGGCTGGCGATGCGGACCCGCTCGGAGCCGAAGGACACCGTCACGGTCGCACCGCTGTCCTCGAGGACCGTGCCCACGCCGTAGCGGTCGTGTGTGACGCGGTCCCCGGCCGTGAAGTGCTCGATCTCCTGAGGAGTCGGCTCGGCGTTGAAGGGGCTGCTGGACAGGTGGCGGCGCTGGTGCGCGGATCGGGAAGACATCACCCTTAAGTATGCGCCCTTCGGCGAAGGCAGCGCGTCGGGCGCCCGGCTCACGCCTCCCAGCGCGCCTGCCAGAGCGGAACGGGTGAGGTCAGCCGATCCGGAGCGCCGTGAGGACCCGGTCGAAGGACGACGTCAGCCCGTGCTCCACAGCGAGCCGGGACATGAGGCTGGGGTCGGCCACCCGGGTCGGGAGGGTGAGGTCCAGGGTAGGCACGGGCGCGTCGGCTGCCACGGCCACGACCTGCGGTGCTGCGTCGAGGTAGTCCTTGGCGGCCTCGAGGCGAGCACGCTGGGCTCCCTTGAGGGCCGGGTCGCCCCCGTCGATCGCCGCCCGGAGGGCTTCGAGCGTGCCGTATGACGTGATGAGCTTGGCGGCCGTCTTCTCCCCGATCCCGGCCACCCCGGGCAGACCGTCGCTCGTGTCGCCGCGGAGTACGGCCATGTCGGCATACGCCCGACCGGTCGTCACGCCGTACTTGCCGGCAATGAACGCCTGGTCGACGACGTCGGGGGAGCGGACCCCGCCCCGGGCGGTGTAGAGGACCCGGATCGCGTGCTCGTCGTCGACGAGCTGGAACAGGTCGCGGTCGCCCGTCACGATGTCGACCGGCATCGCGCCACGGTGGGAGCCCGCCAGGGTCCCGATGACGTCGTCCGCCTCGTAGCCGTCGACCCCGACGCGCGCGAGTCCGAGCGCGGCGAGCGCCGCCTCGATGAGGGGGACCTGGACCGCGAGCGCCTCGGGCACCTCTTCACCGCCGTCGGCAGCCAGGCGGTGGGCCTTGTAGGAGGGGATCGCGGCGACGCGGAAGGCCGGCCGCCAGTCGTTGTCCCAGCAGGCCGCGAGATGCGTCGGCCGGCCCCGCTCGACGAGGGTGGCGATCATGTCGAGCAGGCCGCGCACGGCGTTGGTGGGGGTCCCGCTCGGGCCGACGACCTCGGGGACCCCGAAGTAGGCCCTGAAGTAGAGCGAGGCGGAGTCGAGCAGCAGCAGCTTCGAGGCCGGGGCGTCCATGCGGTCAGGGTAGCGGCGCACCCTCCATCGGTCAGGGAGGGGAGGGAGGGGCGAGGGATGGACGCGCAGGTGGCGCGGACGCGGCTGGACTACCCTTCCCGCATGGAAGATCTCGACCGCCGCCTCGTCGGGCTGCTGCTCGCCGACGGGCGCATGAGCTACACCGACCTCGGCCGGGCCACGGGGCTCTCGACATCGGCCGTGCACCAGCGCGTCCGACGGCTCGAGGAGCGGGGGGTCATCACCGGCTACAGCGCGACCGTGTCCCCGGACGCGCTCGGGCTGCCGCTCACTGCACTCATCTCCGTGACGCCGTTCGACCCGAGCGACCCCGACGACGTGCCCCATCGGCTCGCGCACATCCGGGAGATCGAGGACTGCCATTCCGTGGCGGGTGTCGAGAGCTACATCCTCAAGGTGCGCGTCTCGAAGCCGGCCGACCTCGAGGACCTGCTGGCCCGGATCCGTTCGGCCGCCAACGTCTCGACGCGCACGACGGTCGTCCTGTCGACACCGTGGGAGGGACGCAGCGCCTCGTCGCACCGCGCCGACGCCACGCCGGAGAGCAGTGACGAAGCCTGACCCGCCGCGGAGCGGGCGGGCGCACCGAGCGGCCCAGCGGCATACGACGCGACGTCAGAGCATCTCCGTCGGCTCCTCGACCAGTGTCTCGGCGGGAGCCTCGCAGGGTGCGTGGGTGCGGCGGTGCCACGCCCAGAGCGTGAGCGCCCCGAGGGTGAACACCCCCGCGACGAGGGCGAGCGTGGTCAGGGAACCGCTGACGAGGGGGGAGACGGCTCCGGCGATGACGGCGTTGAGGCACGTGCTCGTGAAGGACTGGAACGACGAGACCGCACCCCGCTCGCGCGGGCGCAGGTCGAGCAGGCTGATCGTGAGGATCGGGAAGACGAGCGCCACGCCGAGCGAGGCCGCAGCCGCAGGGAGCACCGTCCAGAGTGCGGCGGGAGCGTCCGAGGTCGACTGGTAGATGACCGCGAAGGTGGACCCGCCCAGCGAGACCAGGAACCCCGACAGGACGAAGACGCCCTGCCTGACATGGCCGACGAGCCGCCCCGTGAGGAAGGATCCGAGCATCATCGTGAGCACGAGGGGGACGAAGAGGACCCCGAAGTCCTGCGCCCCGAGCCCCAGGTGGTCGACGACGATCGCCGGCGCCGAGGAGATGTAGAGGAAGAGCGCGCCGAAGTTGAGCGCGATCGCCGCCGACAGGCGCAGGACCCCGCCGTCGATGGCGACCGACCCGAGCGAGCGGAGCAACGGCTTCGGATGGAACGGCAGCCGGTCCGCCGGGGGGTGGGTCTCCGGCAGGAGCCGGCCCACGAGGGCCAGGAGCAGCACGCCGTAGCCGGCGAGGACCGCGAAGATCGTCCGCCAGGAGCCCCAGCCGAGGATCCAGCCCCCGACGATCGGCGCGACCGCGGGCGCGACCGCGAAGACCATCGAGATGTGGCTCATGAACCGCTGCGCCGCCGGGCCGTCGTAGAGGTCACGTACGACCGTGCGGCCCACGATCATGCCGGCCCCGGCGACGAGTCCCTGCAGGGCCCGGGCGCCGAGCAGGAGCGGCATGCTCGGCGCTACGGCGCAGAGCACGCTCGTCACGGCATAGAGCCCGCAGCCGGCGAGGATGACGGGACGCCGGCCGACGGCGTCGGAGATCGGACCGTGGAAGAGGCTCGCCACGGCGAAGGTCACGAGGTAGACGCTGATCGACTGCTGCATGGCAACCTTGTCGACCGCGAGCTCGCGCGTCATCGCCGCGAACGCCGGGAAGATGGCGTCGATGGTGAAGGGACCGACCATCGTCAGGGACGCGAGGACGAGGACGAGCCGTAACCGGGTCGCCGTCGTGTCGCGAAGGGCGGGAGCCGTCACGACGGCCGACCGATGCGGGCGCGCGTCGCACGGGTCTGGGTCTCGAGGTCGACCGGCGACAGCTCGATGTCGAACCCGCGCCGGCCACCGGACACGTAGATCGTGGGGAAGCCGTATGCCGTGTCGTCGAGCACCGTGGGCAGCGAGCGGCGCTGCCCGACCGGGGAGATGCCACCGAGGACATAGCCGCTGCTGCGCTCGGCGTCGGCCCGCTGCGCCATTGTGACGCTCTTGACCGAGAGGGCGGCCGCCATGGCCTTGAGGTCGAGCTGCCCGTCGACCGCGACGATCCCGACGGCGAGGCCCCGACCGGTGTCGACGAGGAGCGTCTTGAACACGCGTGCGGGTTGGACACCGAGGGCCGCGGCCGCCTCGAGGCCGTAGCTCGACGCGGCCGGGTCGTGCGCGTAGGCGTGGCGGACGTAGGGGACTCCCGCACGGTCGAGGGCGACGGTGGCCGGGGTCGACGGACCGTCACCGGGTCGGCTGCGTCCCATCAGAGTCCGGCGGACGTGGTCGAGAGGCCGTCCCAGATGGTGCTGAGGACGAGCTCGGTGGCCTCCTCTGACGTCGTGCCCGGGTGCGTCGCCCGCCACACGGCGAGACGCTCGCACCCCCCGATGACGATCTCGGCCATGGCGTCGAGTCTCGCGGCCGGGAGCAGGTCGAAGGGCGTCAGGGTGCGCAGGCCCTCGGCGAACGCCTTGGCCGTCTGCTGCCGGATCCGCTCGACCGACTCGGAGGCCGCGCCGATGAGCGCTCCCTCGTTGCGCAGGAGGGCGAAGGCTCGTTCGTGGTCTTCCATGAACCGGAAGAACGCGAGGACGACCCCACCGACGCGGGCCCGCACCGGGGCCTCCGGGTCGAGGACCCACGCGTCGATGAGGACGCCGAGCAGCTGCCCGCGGGCTCGCTCGATCGTGGCGGCGAGCAGCCCCTCCTTCGACCCGAAGTAGTCGTAGATGAGCGGCTTGGTCACCCCGACGCGCTCGGCGACCTCGTCCATCGTCGTGGCCTGGAAGCCGCGCTCGGCGAAGACCCGCTCGGCCACCTCGAGCATCTGCGCCTCGCGCTCGGCACGCGGCACGCGCGCACGGGTGGTCGAGGTCCGGGGGGCCATCCGGGAAGTCTAGCGTCGGGGGCGGCGAGCCCTTCGGCCACCGCCCCCGACGCGACCCTCCCCGGGTCGGCCCCTGCTCGGGGCCGGGTCAGACGAGCTGCGACTCCGCAGCCAAGCGGCTCGCAGCCGCCTTCTCGGCGGCGATCTCGACGACCCTGTCGTGGTCGATGGCCGCACGCCACCACTGCTGTCCGGCTTCGGGCAGCGTGTAGATCGGGTCGTAGTAGACGTACTCCCGCGAGAGGGCTTCGGTGTCCTGTCCCTCGATCGAGGTGCGGTAGTTCTTGCGCCAGTAGGAGATGCCGCGCTCGGTGTCGTACTCGTCCTGCTGGTGCACCCACCGCTTCCCGACGAAGGGGACGTCACAGACGATGCGGGGCGTCGCGAAGCCGGGCAGGTAGCCCATGATCGAGTGCTGGAGGTGCTGGGCCTCGGCGAGGGAGAGCCGCCAGTGCTCGGCGAACGGGATCATGTCGCACATGTAGAAGTAGTACGGGGTGACGGAGGCGCCGTCGGCGAGCGCGAAGCAGAGGTCGAGCAGTGCTTCGGTGCTGTCGTTGACCCCGCGCATGAGCACGCCCTGGTTGCGCACATCGCGGACGCCGGCCTCGAGCATCACGCGAGCTGCCCGGGCGACGCCCGGCGTCACCGACTGGGCGCTGTTGACGTGGGTGTGGATCGCCAGGGAGACGCCCCGGGCGCGGGCCTTGGTGGCGATGCGCCCGACTCCCTCGACGACGTCGTCGGCATACCAGTGCTGGGGGAGCCCCATGAGGGCCTTGGTGGCGAGCCGGATGTCACGCACCGACTCGATCTCGAGGAGACGGTCGAGGAAGCCCTCGAGGTTCTTCCAGGGCATGTTGGCGACGTCTCCGCCGGAGACGACGACATCGCGCACGGTCGGGGTCGAGGCCAGGTAGTCGAGCATCGCCGCGTGCCGGTCGACCGGCTTGAGGCCGAACTTGAGCTTGGCGACCTGCGGGGTCGAGTTGCCGACGAGGTCCATGCGCGTGCAGTGGCCGCAGTACTGCGGGCACGTCGGGAGCAGCTCGGCGAGGACCTTCGTCGGGTAGCGGTGGGTGAGGCCCTCGGCGACCCACATGTCGTGCTCGTGGAGCGAGTCGCGGCTCGCGTGCGGGTGCGAGGGCCAGTCGGTGCGCCGGTCGGAGAAGACGGGCAGCATGTAGCGCCGGACCGGGTCGGCGTAGAAGGCCGCGGTGAACGCGGCGCCCGCCGCCGGCATGCGGGAGTCGGTCGAGGGGACCATCGTGTTGAGCATCTGCGGAGGCACGAGCATCGACATCGTCGCGCGCTCGGCCTGGTCGCGCTCGAGGTCGGCGTAGAACCGGTCGTCGAGGAGGTCGCCCATGAGGGCACGCAGCTGCGCGACG
Source organism: Intrasporangium oryzae NRRL B-24470 (assembly GCF_000576595.1). Lineage (GTDB taxonomy): Bacteria > Actinomycetota > Actinomycetes > Actinomycetales > Dermatophilaceae > Intrasporangium_C > Intrasporangium_C oryzae. Next base: position 41,539 of record NZ_AWSA01000032.1, read on the forward strand.
GACTTGATGCAGTGGGCGCGCTGCCACTGGGCGCTCTCCCAGTCGGTCTGGCTCACGTCTCGCCACCCGGGCAGGCGTGTCCAGTCGGGTTCGACGAGCTCGCGCTGACGGTAGACGTAGGGCTGCTCAACCGTGATCATGCTCGGAACAGTAGCCGCGCCAGACCGGCGATCCAAGGGTTATCCGCCCAGAATCCGCAAGGATGTCCCGGTGACACCCGTATGCTGACGGAGATTCTTCGGCTTGACCTGATGAGGACAGAAGGACTTGTGAACGTGTCGACCGCCGCCTCTCCCTCCCGGCACACCCCGCGCGACACGATGTCGTCCCCCGTCGGGCTGCACCGGGTGCTCGAGCCAGTGGGTGACGCGGTCACCCTCCCGCAGGCCGCCCGCCGGCTCGACCCGGACCCTGCCCTCTGGCCCGACGAGGTGCGGGTCGCGGTGGAGACACTCAACCTCGACGCCGCGAGCTACCGCCAGCTCGCCGACAAGCACACGGTCGACGGGGCGGTGGACGGCGAGGCCGTCCGCAGCGAGGTCCTCGCGATCGTCGCCGAGCGCGGCAAGATGCAGAACCCCGTGACCGGCTCGGGCGGGATGCTCATCGGGGTCGTCGAGGAGGTGGGGCCCGAGAGCCCCCTGGGCCTCGTCGTCGGCGACCACGTCGCGACGCTCGTCTCCCTCTCGCTCACGCCGCTCGCCATCACCGACGGGCTCTCCCACTGGGACGGCCTCTCCGAGCAGGTGCCGGCGCGAGGCCACGCGATTCTCTTCGGCCGGAGCATCGCGGCCCGCCTGCCCGACGACCTCGACCCGCGCCTCGCGCTCATGGTGATGGACGTCTGCGGCGCGCCCGCGCTCGTCGAGCGGGTCGTCAAGGAGTATGCCGCTCGAGGCGTCACGCCGACCGTGCTCGTCCTCGGCGGGGCCGGGAAGTCGGGGTCCCTCTCGCTGGCGGCGGCCCGTCGAGCGGGTGCGGGTCGCCTCATCGGGGTCGTCCCCACCGAGCGTGAGCGTGAGCTGCTGGAGCCGACCGGGCTCGCCGATGTGGTCGCGCTCGCCGACGCCCGCTCGCCGCTCGGCCTCAGCCGGGCGGTCGAGGCGGCCGGCGGACCTGCCGACGTGACCGTGGTCTGCGTCGACGTCCCGGGGTGTGAGCAGCCGGCGATCCTCTCGACGGCCCAGGGCGGCACCATCATCTTCTTCAGCATGGCGACCAACTTCGCCGCCGCGGCCCTCGGAGCCGAGGGCCTCGCGGCCGACGTCCGGATGCTCGTCGGCAACGGCTACGTCCCGGGCCACGCCGAGACCGCGCTGGGCCTGGTGCGGGACGTGCCGGCCGTCCGGTCGCTCTTCGAGGCGCGTCTGGCCCACGAAGCAGGCACCGAGACGGAAGGATCGCCGGCATGAGCCCGACCCGACCCGCGCCCGTCCTCGACCTCGACCCCGCCGTCGTCCGTCGCGCACGATCCCTGGCGCGCAAGGCGGCTGCGCCCGTCGTCACGATCGCGCAGAGCCACACGACGGTGTCCGTCGAGCGGGCGACGCTGCGCCTCGCGGGCCTCGCGGGGGCGGACCACGAGCGGATCCCGTGGGTGAACCACCTCGTCACCGCGGTGCGGGACGAGGTCGGACTCGAGCACGGGGTCACGACGCCCGTCTACGACGCCCTCCTTCGCGGTGAGGCGCCCGACCTCACCACGCTCGCCCAGATGGCGGCGAGCGGCAACGTCTCCTTCCGGCTCCCGGCGGGAAGGGAGGCCGCGGCGGCGCGCCGTGCGGCCGCGAAGGGAGTCGGCGCCGGCCTGGGCAGGATCGATGCAGCCCGGCGCACGCGTGAACGGCTCGTCAGACGGCACGGAGACCCGGCGAGCACGCCGTGGATCTACCTCATCGTCGCGACCGGAGACATCTACGAAGACATCCCGCAGGCCCAGGCCGCGGCCCGCGAGGGCGCCGACGTCATCGCCGTCATCCGCTCGACGGGCCAGTCGCTGCTCGACTACATCCCCGAGGGGGCGACGCGGGAGGGCTTCGCCGGCACCTATGCGACGCAGGAGAACTTCCGCCTCATGCGCGCGGCCCTCGACGACGTGAGCAAGGAGCTCGGGCGCTACGTGCGCCTGACGAACTACGCGTCGGGCCTGTGCATGCCGGAGATCGCAGCCCTCGCCGGCATGGAGCGCCTCGACATGATGCTCAACGACTCGATGTACGGCATCCTCTTTCGCGACATCAACCCGATCCGCACGTTCGTCGACCAGCGCTTCTCCCGGCAGATCCATGCCCGCGCCGGGATCATCATCAACACGGGCGAGGACAACTACCTGACCACGGCCGACGCCGTCGAGGCGGCGCACACGGTCACCGTGAGCCAGCTGCTCAACGAGCGGTTCGCCAAGGAGGCGGGCCTCGAGGACTGGCAGCTCGGGCTGGGCCACGCCTTCGAGATCAACCCCGAGATCCCCGACTCGTTCCGGCTCGAGCTCGCCCACGCCCTGCTCGCCCGACAGCTCTTCCCGGACGCGCCGCTCAAGTGGATGCCGCCCACGAAGCACATGACGGGAGACATCTTCCGTGGATACCTGCTCGACGGCTTCTTCAACCTCGCCGGCGCCATGACCGGCCAGGGGATCCTCCTCGTCGGGATGATGACCGAGGCCGTCGTCACGCCGTTCCTCTCCGACCGCGACCTCGCGCTCCAGAACGTCCGCTACGTCATGAACGCCGCCAGCGGCCTCACCGAGGACTTCCACCCGCCCCGCGACGGCTTCATCCAGAACCGCGCGCGGCAGGTCCTCTCCGAGGCGGTCGAGCTCCTCGAGCGGATCGTCGCCGACACCGACTCGGCCGGGGACGCGCCGCTGCTCGCGGCGATCGCCGACGGCACGTTCGGCCTGATGAAACGGCCCGCAGACCGGGGGAAGGGGCTTGACGGCGTCGTCCGACGGGCCGACGGCTACGACAACCCGGCCATCACCGCCCTCGACGCGGGCGTCCCGGCGAAGGCGGCGAGGCGATGAGCGGCTCGATCATCCGGCCCTACGGCGACACGACCGGTGACGGCATGGTCCAGCTGTCCTTCACCCTGCCGATCCCGCACGACAAGAAGGCGGAGGGTGCGGCCCTCCAGCTCGCCCGCAAGATGGGCCTCGACCCCGCCCTGCTCGTCCACGCGAAGGCGATGGGTCCCGACTTCACCTTCTTCGTCGTCTACGGCAGCTCGACCCACCTGGTCAACCTCGACGAGGTGCGGGTCGTCGAGCGGGAGTACCCACTCCTCAGCGCCAAGGACGCCAACCTCGCGATCCGACGCACCCTGCGCCGCAAGCTCGTCGTCGTCGGCGCCTGCATCGGCACCGACGCCCACACCGTGGGCATCGACGCGATCCTCAACATCAAGGGCTTCGCCGGCGAGAAGGGCCTCGAGTACTACCGCGAGATCAAGGTGGTCAACCTCGGCGCCCAGGTCCTCGTCCCCGAGCTCGTCGCCCGGGCCCGGGCCGAGAAGGCCGACGCCGTCCTCGTGAGCCAGGTCGTGACCCAGAAGGACGCCCACATCCACAACACGACCCAGATGTCGGCCGCCTTCCGCGAGGCCTACCCGGCGGGCCACGTCCCGATCCTCATCGTGGGTGGCCCGCGGTTCGAGGAGGACTCGGCAGCGCAGCTCGGCGTCGACCGGATCTTCGGGCGTGGAACGACCCCCGGCGAGGTCGCGAGCTACCTCGTGCACGAGATCACCGTGAGGAAGGGCAGGAAGGCATGACCGACTCGACGACCGGAGGTGCGACCCGGGCCGCGGTGGGGCTGCGCGTCACCCACCGCCGCTACGTGCCCTACAGCCACGCGCACTACGCCGGCAACCTCGTCGACGGCGCCTACTCCCTCGCGGCCTTCGGCGACGTGGCGACCGAGATGTGCATCGCGACCGATGGCGACGAAGGCCTCTTCGCCTCCTACTCCGACGTCCAGTTCCGGGCGCCGGTCCGAGCGGGCGACGTCATCGAGATCTCCGCAGAGCTCGTCCGAGTGGGCCGGCGCAGCCGCGAGATGGACTTCGAGGTCCGCGTCGTCGCCCGCGGCAACCCGAGCCGGGGCGAGTCGGCGGCCGACGTGCTCGACCCGCCGGTTGTCGCGACGACGGCACGCGGCGTCGTCGTCGTCCCCTGACCACCTCCCGCACCGACTCCGCTCCCCGGGCACGAGCCGCAACCCGCCCGGGACGTGGGCGGCTGCAGGCGCGCCCAGCCCGGCGGCATACGGTGATCCCCGTGCGTCGACTCCTCGTGGCCCTCCTCGGTGGCGGACTGCTCTGCCTCGCCTTCCCCACGTTCGACATCTGGGCCGCCGCGCCTGTCGCGCTCGCCCTGCTCGCCTGGGCGCTCACCGGGGCCGGAGGGCGGCGGGGCTTCGGGCTTGGGCTCGTCGCGGGACTCGCCTTCTTCGTCCCGAGCCTGCACTGGTCCGGCATCTACGTGGGCGCGCTCCCGTGGCTCGCCCTCGCGACGCTCGAGGCCCTCTTCATCGGCCTCCTCGGGGCGGTCTACGGCTGGCTCAGCCGCGAGGGCCGGGTGCGCCCGTTCGCGTTCGCGATCGTCTGGGTCGTCACCGAGGGCTTTCGCGCCCGGGCGCCGTACGGCGGCTTCCCCTGGCTCAAGCTCGCCTTCGGGCAGGCCGATGCGCCCTTCGGCCGGCTGGCCTCCCTCGGCGGCGCTCCCTTCGTCGGCTTCGTCATCGCGCTCACGGGCGGGCTCGTCGCGCTCGCGGCGAGCCGCCTCCTCGCCGGTCGTGCCAGCGCCGCCCGTATGCCGCTGCGCCCGGTGGTCGTGCCCGCTGGGCTCGCGCTCGGGCTGGCGGTTGCCGGACTCGCCGTGCCGGTCCCGACCGACGGCCCGACCGCGCAGTTCCTCGGTGTCCAGGGCAACGTCCCGCGGGCCGGCCTCGAGTTCAACGCCCAGCGTCGGGCCGTCCTCGACAACCACGTCGCGGCGACGCTCAAGGCCGACGAGGACATCACCGCGGGACGGTCGCCGCGGCCCGACCTCGTCGTCTGGCCCGAGAACGCCAGCGACATCGACCCGCTGCGCAACGCCGACGCGAAGTCGCTCATCCTCGAGACCGTCGACGCACTCGACCGGCCGCTCATCGTCGGCGGCCTGCTCGAGGAGCCTCCCGGTCAGCTCTCCAACGTCGCCCTGCTCTTCGAGCCCGGGAAGGGCAACACCGACCGCTACGTCAAGCAGCACCCCGTGCCGTTCGCCGAGTACATCCCCAACCGCGCCTTCTGGCGCCGGCTGAGCAGCCAGGTCGACCTCGTCCGACGCGACTTCGCGGCCGGGACCGGCCCTGGCGTCTTCGAGGTCAAGGCCGCCGACGGCCGCACGATCCGCGCGGGGATCGCCATCTGCTTCGAGGTCGCCTACGACGACATCATGCGCGAGACGGTCCGCGCCGGCGCCAACGTCCTCGTCGTGCAGACCAACAACGCGACCTTCGGGTTCACCGCCGAGTCTCCGCAGCAGCTCGCCATCAGCCGCCTGCGCGCGATCGAGCTCGGGCGCTCCGTCGTCCACGTCTCGACCGTCGGCCAGAGCGCGCTCATCACCCCGGACGGAACCGCCCACGACGTCACGTCGTTGTTCACGCAGGCGGTGGTCCGCGGGGCTCTACCATTGCGGGACGCCACCACCGTGGCGACCCGACTTGGGGAGGCCCCCGAATGGGCCGCCGCCATGGCCCTGCTGGTGCTCTGGGGCACGACGTTCGTCTCGCGTCGCCACCCCGAGGTCGCCGAGACGAAGGACGAGGATGACGACGACGAAGCGTGAGCCGGTCACCCGGGTGGCCGTGCTCATCCCGACGTACAACGAGCGCGACAACCTGCCCGGCATCGTCGCGCGGGTCCGTGCGAGCGTTCCGGATGCCGATGTCATCGTGCTCGACGACAACTCTCCCGACGGCACCGGCGAGGTCGCCGGCGCGCTCGCCGCCGACGACGCCCACGTCCACGTCCTCCACCGACGCGGCAAGGAGGGGCTCGGCAAGGCCTACCTCGCCGGGTTCGAGTTCGCGCTCGGCGAGGGCTACGACGCGGCGGTCGAGATGGACGCCGACGGCTCCCACCAGCCCGAGCAGCTGCCCGACCTGCTCCGGGCCCTCGCCGGCGCCGACGTCGCGATCGGCGCCCGATGGGTGCGTGGGGGCCAGGTCCGCAACTGGCCACTGCGGCGCAAGGTCCTCTCGGTCGGCGCCAACGTCTACACCAAGGTCCTGCTCGGCATGAAGGTCAACGACGCGACGGCCGGCTTCCGCGCCTACCGGGCGTCGGCCCTCCGAGCGATGGATCTCGAGGGCGTCGAGTCCCAGGGCTACTGCTTCCAGATCGACCTGACCCTGCGCGCCGTGCGGGGAGGCCTGACCGTCGTCGAGGTCCCGATCACCTTCGTCGAGCGTGAGGTGGGCGTCTCCAAGATGGGCGGCAGCATCGTCCGCGAGGCCCTGACCAACGTCACGAAGTGGGGGATCGAGCACCGCACCAACCAGGTGAAGCAGGCCGCGCGCCGACTGCGTGGGCGGCCCGCACCGGTGGAGGAGCGGCCGTGACCGTTCCCGCGCGCCCTCGTCGTTTCAGGCCGACCCGACTGGCCGGGGCGGGCGTCGTCCTGCTCGTGCTGCTCGAGATCCTGGTCATCGGCCTGGTGAGCTCGTGGATCGGCGGCTGGTGGACGTTCGGGCTCCTCGTCGCGACGTCCGCCCTCGGCGCCTGGCTCATCGCCCGCGAGGGCAGGCGGGCCTGGCGGGCGCTCGGGCAGGCGCTGGCGGAGGGACGTATGCCGGCCCGCGAGCTCGCCGACGGCATCATCGTCCTCGTCGGCGGCCTGTTGCTCCTCCTGCCGGGGTTCATCACCGACGTCGCCGGGCTTGTCCTCGTACTGCCCTTCACCCGTCCCGTCGCGCGGACACTCCTCGCCGGCGCCATCAGCAGCCACGTCGTGGCGCGGGTCGACTACTACGCCGAGGGCCTGAGCGTCACCGGTGGCCCGGAGCTCCCGCCGGAGGGACCCCGCAGGTCCGCTGCGAGCAGCGAGGTCGTCGAGGGCGAGGTCATCGAGGGGCATGTCGTCGATGGGGTCGATGGGCAGGACGACGAGGACCGTTGACCACGACGGCCGGGGACCACGACGGCCGCGGACCGAGGTCGGCACGACGGGACGCCGGAGGGCCGCGAGTGGCGCGTTCGCGCCCGGGTGGTGAGCGGGGCATACGTCTCGACGTGACGAAGAGCCCGCCCCCACGAACGGGACGGGCTCTTCGGTGTTCTTCGGTGTTCTTCGCTGCTCTCAGGGTGTCCCTGGCCGGGACGCGAGGGGTCAGGCTGACTTGCGGGGCCGCGGCTTCTCGCCGCGGGACTCACGCAGCAGCGTCAGCCGCTCCTCGAGAAGCTCCTCCAGCTCGGGGATGGAGCGACGCTCGAGGAGCATGTCCCAGTGCGTGCGCTGGTGCTTGACCGGCTTCGCCTCGGGCTCGGGACCGTCGCCCTGAAGCTTGGCGTCCAGTCCGCAGCGGCACTCCCACGTCGGAGGAATGTCCGCCTCGACGGAGAAGGGCAGCTCGGTACGGTGCCCGTTGGCGCAGACGTAGACGGTGATCTGACGCTCGCTCGGGACGACGTTCTCATCCGACTCCATGCTCCGGGAGCCGAGGTTGGAACCGCGCAGTGCTCGATCGGCCATGGTGAACCCCTCCAAGAATCGTGGTTCTGGTCGGCACCACCCGGCGCCTCACCCTCACAGACGCTTGAACGAGCGAGATCGTTGCCTTGTTCCCGTCCCCATATCATTCCAGCCCGATTCGCCTGCAGGCGCCCCCAGGTGTGACGAAGGCCACTCAGACGACGAGCGGGACGGGGTTGCCCGCCTGTTCGATGCCCTCGCGCATCCGGACCCGCGAGAGGAGGACACCGCCGACGAGGAAGAAGATCATCAGCGCGATGATGGCCCACCGGTAGCTGTGGCTGAACTGGTAGACGAGCCCGAAGATCAACGTCCCGAACCAGCTCGTCCCACGCTCCATCGCCTGGTAGAGGCTGAAGTACTCGGCCTCGCGGCCGCGGGGGATGAGCTGGCTGTAGAGCGACCGCGACAGGGCCTGGGTGCCGCCCAGGACGAGGCCGATGAGCAGGGCGAGACCGAGGAAGATCGCGAGGGACTTCGACGGGACAACGAACGCGATGACCACCACGAGTGTCCAGAGCCCGATGCCGTAGAGCACGGTGCGCCACGCGCCGATGACTCCGGCCACCCTCCCGAACAGCCGGGCCCCGAAGTAGGCGACGAACTGGACGAAGAGGAAGACGCCGAGGACGGTCGTCTCGGGGAAGCCGAGCTCCTTGTTGCCGTAGACGCTCGAGCTGCCGATCACGGTCTGGATGCCGTCGTTGAAGAAGAGGTAGGCCAGCAGGAACAGGCGCGTCTGCGGGTAGCGGGCGAGGTCCCGCAGGGTGCTCACGAGCTGTTCGATGCTGCCGCCGACGACGCCGGCCTGGCGGTCCACGGGTGTCCCCACGGTGCCGGTCAGGTGGCGCAGGCCGAGATACGGGATGAGCGTGAACCCGGCCCACCACAGACCCGCCGAGAGGATGCTGATCCGGGTGGACATGGCCCGGTCGAGCCCCAGGTCCTCATGGAAGATGTCGAGGACGAAGTTGAGCGCGAGCAGGATGCCGCCGCCGAGGTAGCCGAACGCCCAGCCCTTCGAGGACACCCGGTCGCGTTCGTTCTCGTTGGCGATCCGGCACAGGATCGAGTCGTAGACGACGAGCGACGCGCCGAGGCAGAGGCCCGCGACGACTACGAGGGACGCACCGAGCTGCCAGTTCGTGCCCGCGACGAGGAACATGAGGCTCGCGGCCAGCGCGCCCGCCCAGGCGAAGCCGGCCAGCATCCGCGTCGGGTGCGGGCTCCGGTCGGCGACAGCTCCGACGAAGATGAGGACGACAGCCGACAGGACGGTCGCGAAGGTCACGGTGTAGAACCACAGGGACCCCGGCGCGACGGGGATGCCGAAGACGGAGAGGTTCGTCGTGCAGTCCGCCCCGTCGGCGAGATTCGGGCAGGCGGCCTTCTCGGCGACCGACGTGAGGTAGGGGCTCATGAGCACCGTCGCTGTGGTCGTCACGTAGGCGGAGTTGGCCCAGTCGTACCAGTACCAGGCGCGCTGCTCCTTGGTCTCCGGGCGGGCTTGGTGCACAGCGACATCGGCCATGGGGCGAACTGTTGCACACGAGTGGCGTGAGGGGAACGGAACCGGGCGGAATGAGTCCCGCGCGTGTCCGTTCTCTGACGCGGGCCGGTGCAGGTCCCGGCTCCACGCCCTAGGCCGGCGCCCTCTCGGAAAGGAACGGTGCATGGTGGCTGACCCCGACCTCGGCCTGCTGGGGCCAGGAGACCTCGTCGACGCGGCGAGCCTCGTCCTGCGGCACGAGCGCGTGCCCGGCGAGCAGGTCGTCGCGGGGGAGCCGTCGACCGGGCTCGTCGAGCTCGGCCGGGTCGGTGAGCTCGCCGTGGGGGTCTGGGAGATGACGCCGGGCGCAATGTCGGACACCGAGGCGGACGAGGTCTTCGTCGTCATCACCGGACACGGGCGTATCGACTTCGTGGAGACGCCGGGGGAGGGGAGTGGCCACGCTCCGATCGACCTGGCGACAGGAGCGGTCGTCCGGCTCACCGCTGGCATGCGCACCGTCTGGACCGTCGAGAAGACCGTGCGCAAGATCTGGGTCGCCTGAGCATCCGACGGCCCTGCGTCCGTGCACTGCGTCACCCGGGGACCGGCGGCTCGGTGCGGTGACGATGGCGGGCGAGGTCAACCAGGCATTTGAGCGCTAAAGCGTTGGCCCTTCGGAGCCGCCGGCAGGGGAGGGGAGGGGTTGGTCGCGCGGCTCGACCGTCGTGAGCAACTCCCAGGCGAGCCCATGGCCGAGCGCAACGAGACACACGATAGAGATGCCGGCGGCGCGCAAGGCCGTGAGACCCAGCGACTCGACAAGCCCGGGCGCGGCACCGACGACGAAGATGACGGCATACAGCACGGCCACCAGCCAGCGGTTGCGCTGGAACGGCCCCCGGGCAACGGAGCTGCGGTCGATCTGGATCACGCGCAGGGTCGACCAGACGCCGAGGACGGCTGCGATGGCGAACGTTGTTCGCCAGACCCCGGCGCTGCCGGGGTCGATCTGGGCGAACAGGCCCATCAGGCCGGGCACGAAGAAGGTCAGGTAGACCCCACCGACGGCCCGGCGGTCGCCGGTGGCCACGAGCAGGTCTCGGCGGCGGTCGATCGCACTCCACCACAGCCCCACCAGGGTGAAGCAGGTCGCCGACACGACGGCATAGAAGGTCGAGAGATCCACGCGGACTCCTTCCGATGTGCGAAATCCTCCCACCGGGACCTCTGGGAGCGGGCCTGCTTTAGCGCTAAAGTGTTGGTATGGCGGAGCGCGTGGGGGACGAGGTCGGGCAGATCATCGAGGCCTGGGCTCGCGAGCGCCCTGACGTCGACGTGTCGTCGATCGGGATCATCACTCCCGTGTGGCGGCTCGGGGCGATCGTCGTCGACAACCGGGCACGGGTCCTTGCGGCCCACGGGCTCGAGCAGAGTCATCTCGACGTGCTCGGCACGCTGCGCCGCAGCGGCCCGCCATACCGCCTGACGGCCGGCGAGCTGTCGCGTCGCTGCCGTGTGACGCCCGGCGCGACGACCCAGCGCGTCCAGGCGATGGAGACGCTCGGGTTCGTCGAACGCGTCCGCGAGGAGCCGGACCGCCGGACGGTCCATGTGCAGCTGACGCCCGAAGGGCTGGCGCGACTCGACGGCATCTTCGCCGACGTCATGGCCGGCGACGAGCAGCTGCTCGTCGGCCTGACACCGACCCAGCGGAGCGCCCTCGAAGAACTGCTGCGGACCTGGCTTGCCGGTCTCGATCACGGACCGACACCGACGGTCGACCCAGAGGCCTCGTGAGGGCGGCCACTCGATGATCATTAACGCCGATAATCGACATTATGTCACTTAGCCGTGAATCGTCCCGAGAGACGCTCCCCGTCCGAGACGAGGACGTACTACTCCCCGACGACCGGGCCCAACGATGACGACCCACGGCGACGATGTCACCGGCCGGGCTGCGCGCACCGCGCATTCCGGCCGCGCGCTCGATCGACCTCGGTCGTGCGCCTGCGCATGTCCCGTTCGCCTCGTGACCCGCGCGTGCCCAGATGGTCGTGGGAGCACGCGTCCCCCGCTCCCCCGCCAAGCGGCCTCCGTCCCGCGCAGCTGGGCCTGTAGCGGAAACTCACCGCGAGCTGTCAACCCACGGAAGCTCTCGGGCGTCCTTCTGTCATGACCACACTGCCGGCCGAGGCGGACCAGGTGATCGCGACGCTCTACGCGGCCCACTGGGACCGCCTCGTCCGCCTCGCCTGGCTCCTCCTTCACGACCAGCTCGCCGCCGAGGACGTCGTCCAGGACGCCTACGTCGCGACCCACCGCAACTGGGCCTCCATCCGCGAGTCCGGTCGCGTCCTGGGCTACCTCCAGACGGCGGTCGTCAACGGATGCCGGTCGGTCCTACGCCACAGGGTCGTCGTCGATCGTCACCACACACACGAAGCCGCCTCGGCCCGGGCCCTCGGGCGCGCCAGTCACGAGAGCGCCGAGGCCCCGGCGCTGCGGTCGGTGGAACGGCGGATGATGATCGGGGCCCTCGACGCCCTCCCCGGCCGGCAGCGCGAGGTTCTCGTCCTCCGCTACTACGGGGACCTCTCGGAGGCCCAGATCGCCCATGCGCTCGGCATCTCGCCGGGCTCGGTCAAGTCCCACGTCCACCGTGGGCTGAACACGCTCCGCGCCGCCATGGCAGCGCCCGACGGCGGTCCTGACGGGCACCCGGCTGGGCAGACCGGTCAGCGTCCTGACGACGCCAGGGCCCGGTCGCGACCACGGCCCGGAACGACTCCAGCCGCCACCACCAGTCCGGAGCAGCCATGAACAACGACGACCGCCACCAGTCCGGCGCGCACGACGCGCACGTGGACCTCTTCCCGACGGGCCCCGTCGAGACGCAGCTGCGAGCCGCACTCCTCGCCGAGGCCCAGTCCATCGACCCCACGGACCGTCTCGACGCCATCCTTGGGGTGGCCCGTGCCGATGCCCCGCCGGCGGCGACGGTGACGAAGGTGGCGCCCTTGGTTCGCCGCTGGCTCGCGCCCTCGGCTGCTGCTGCGGCGGCGGCCCTCGTCGCCGGCGGGCTCTGGGCCGCGAACCGACCGGCCGACGGGAGCTCGGTCTCCGGAAGCACCACGGCGTCACCCGCAGTGACGACACCGGCCGCCGGCGAGGCGTCGAACGTTCCCACCCTCTCCTCGTCCGCCACCCCTTCGCCGACGACTCAGGGCCAGTCGTCGGCGCCCCCGAGCCGTCCGGTGGCGGCGCGGGCCGCCCTGCCGGTCTACCGCGTCGGGGTGCTGGACGGCACGGGGTCGAGGCTCGGCCTCGTCCGGGAGCTCGTTCCCTCGACCACCGCTTCGGCCGATCCCGCCCAGCGGGCCCTCGCCGCGGCCAAGTTGTCGCTCGAGAACTCCGCCGCCACGCTCGACGCCGGATATCGCGCGCTGTGGGAAGGAGCGGCGGTCGTGGACGTCGCCGTCCGACCTGACCTGATCCTCGTCACCCTCACGCACGGCGCCACGGCACTCAGCACGCCGGACGCGACCCTGGCCGTCCAGCAGCTCGTCTGGACCGTCCAGGCAGCCGCCGGGGCGAGCGGCCTGCCGCCGGTGCGGTTCGTCCTCGCCGACGGGTCCACTGCGCTCGCCGGCACCCTGACCACGGCGGGGTCGTACAACCGCGCAACCGATCCAATACAGGCGGCCACGATCCTCGCGCCGCTCTGGATCGACCAGCCCTACCCGAGGCAGGTGCTGAACGCCGGTGCGCCCGTCACCGTCTCCGGACAGGCCAGCACCTTCGAGGC
>NZ_AWSA01000033.1 GCF_000576595.1 Intrasporangium oryzae NRRL B-24470
CGCCACGCCGGCCGCCAACGGCGCGGCACCCGCCACCGGCACCCCTGCTGCGACGGCCGCCCCGGCTCCGGCTGCTCCGGCACCGGCCGCCCCCACGAAGGAGGCCGCGAAGGAGGCCGAGGTCCCGACCCCGCGTGACATCCCCGCGGTCAAGGCGACGGGACCGGTCAACGAGGACGTCGTGACGCCGCTCCGTGGCGCTCCCGCGCGCGTCGTCTCCAACATGGAGGTGTCGTTGACCGTACCGACCGCGACGAGCGTGCGCGCGGTCCCTGCCAAGCTGCTCATCGACAACCGCGTCGTCATCAACAACCACCTGGCCCGCTCGCGCGGCGGCAAGGTCTCGTTCACGCACATCATCGGCTACGCCATGGTCAAGGCTCTCGCGACCATGCCCGAGATGAACAACGGCTACACCGAGAAGGACGGCAAGCCCGCCCTCGTGCAGCCGGCCCACGTCAACTTCGGCCTCGCCATCGACCTCCAGAAGGACGACGGCACCCGCACGCTCGTCGTCCCCTCGGTCAAGTCGGCCGAGGAGATGGACTTCATCCACTTCTGGACCGCCTACGAGGACATCGTCCGCAAGGCGCGCAGCAACAAGCTGACCGTCGAGGACTTCCAGGGCACGACGATCTCGCTCACCAACCCCGGCGGCATCGGTACCGTCCACTCCGTGCCCCGCCTCATGAAGGGCCAGGGCGCCATCATCGGCGTCGGCGCGCTCGACTACCCGGCCGAGTGGCAGGGTGCGAGCAACGAGACGCTCAACCGCAACGCCGTCAGCAAGATCCTCACGCTGACCTCGACGTACGACCACCGGATCATCCAGGGCGCCCAGAGCGGCGACTACCTGCGGATCATCCACGAGCTGCTCCTCGGCAAGAACCACTTCTACGACGAGATCTTCGAGTCGCTGCGCATCCCCTACGAGCCGGTCCGCTGGATCCAGGACATCGACTCCTCGCACGACGACGACATCAACAAGGTCGCCCGCGTCCAGGAGCTCATCCACGCCTACCGCGTCCGCGGCCACCTCATGGCCGACACCGACCCGCTCGAGTACAAGCAGCGCCGTCACCACGACCTCGACGTCACGACCCACGGCCTGACCCTGTGGGACCTCGACCGGACGTTCGCCACGGGCGGCTTCGGCGGAGCGCCGTTCCTCAAGCTGCGCAAGATCCTCGGCATCCTGCGCGACTCCTACTGCCGGACCGTCGGCATCGAGTACATGCACATCCAGGACCCCGAGCAGCGCAAGTGGATCCAGGACAAGGTCGAGCGTCCCTACGCCAAGACCTCCCGTGACGAGCAGCTGCGGATCATGCGCCGCCTCAACGCCGCCGAGGCCTTCGAGACCTTCCTCCAGACGAAGTTCGTGGGCCAGAAGCGCTTCTCCCTCGAGGGCGGCGAGTCCGTCATCGCCCTGCTCGACCGCATCCTCTGCCGCGCCGCCGGCGAGGGCCTCGACGAGGTCTGCATCGGTATGCCGCACCGCGGGCGCCTCAACGTGCTCGCCAACATCGCCGGCAAGTCCTACGGCCAGATCTTCCGCGAGTTCGAGGGCAAGCAGGACCCCCAGTCGGTCCAGGGCTCGGGCGACGTGAAGTACCACCTCGGCACCGAGGGCGAGTTCGTCGCCGAGGACGGCGCGAAGACGAAGGTCTACCTCGCGGCCAACCCCTCGCACCTCGAAGCGGTCAACCCGGTCCTCGAGGGCATCGTGCGCGCCAAGCAGGACCGCCTCAACCTCGCGGGCCGCGACTTCACCGTCCTGCCGGTGCTCCTCCACGGCGACGCCGCGTTCGCCGGGCAGGGCGTGGTCGCCGAGACCCTCAACCTCTCGCAGCTGCGTGGCTACCGCACGGGCGGCACGATCCACGTCGTCATCAACAACCAGGTCGGCTTCACGACGTCGCCGAGCTCGTCGCGGTCCTCGGTCTACTCGACCGACGTCGCACGGATGATCCAGGCGCCGATCTTCCACGTCAACGGCGACGACCCGGAGGCCTGCGTCCGCGTGGCCGAGCTCGCCTACGAGTTCCGCCAGCAGTTCAACAAGGACGTCGTCGTCGACATGGTGTGCTACCGCCGCCGTGGCCACAACGAGGGTGACGACCCGTCGATGACGCAGCCGCTCATGTACAACCTCATCGAGGCCAAGCGCTCGGTCCGCAAGCTCTACACCGAGTCGCTCATCGGTCGCGGCGACATCAGCGTCGAGGACGCCGAGCTCGCCCTGCGCGACTACCAGCAGCAGCTCGAGCGGGTCTTCGTCGAGACGCGTGAGGCGACCCGCGGAGCACACCCGTCGGCCCAGTCGGAGGGAGCGACGGACGCGCCGGACAACGCGGGCCTCGAGAAGCCGACGGCGCAGGTCCAGGACGACTCCGCCCCCAAGCGGTCCGCGACCGCCACGGGCGTCCCCGCGAGCGAGATCCAGCACATCGGTGACGCCTTCGGGAACCCGCCCGCCGGCTTCACGGTCCACCCAAAGCTCGCCCAGCTGATGGACCGCCGCGTCCAGATGACGCGCGAGGGCGGGATCGACTGGCCGATGGCCGAGCTGCTCGCCTTCGGCACCCTCCTCAAGGAGGGCACGCCGGTCCGTCTCGCCGGGCAGGACAGCCGGCGCGGCACGTTCGTCCAGCGCCACGCGGTCCTCATCGACAAGCACACCGCGGAGGAGTGGACCCCGCTGCTCTACCTCGGCGAGGGCCAAGCCCGCTTCTGGGTCTACGACTCGCTCCTGTCCGAGTTCGCGGCGATGGGCTTCGAGTACGGCTACTCCGTGGAGCGGCCCGACGCCCTCGTGCTGTGGGAGGCGCAGTTCGGCGACTTCGCCAACGGTGCGCAGACGATCGTCGACGAGTTCATCTCGAGCTCCGAGCAGAAGTGGGGCCAGCACTCCTCCGTCGTGCTCCTCCTCCCGCACGGCTTCGAGGGCCAGGGCCCGGACCACAGCTCGGCCCGGATCGAGCGCTACCTGCAGCTCTGCGCCGAGAACAACATGACGGTCGCCT
The DNA here is from genome assembly GCF_000576595.1 of Intrasporangium oryzae NRRL B-24470. Taxonomy (GTDB): domain Bacteria; phylum Actinomycetota; class Actinomycetes; order Actinomycetales; family Dermatophilaceae; genus Intrasporangium_C; species Intrasporangium_C oryzae. Next base: position 3,027 of record NZ_AWSA01000033.1, read on the forward strand.
ACCCCTCGACGGCGGCCTCGTACTTCCACCTGCTGCGCAAGCAGGCCTACGCCCGGCCGCGGCGCCCGCTCATCGTCTTCACGCCGAAGTCGATGCTGCGCTCCAAGGCCGCCGCGAGCCCGCTCGAGGCGTTCACCCAAGGCGGGTTCGAGCCGGTGCTGCACGACCACCCGGGTGTCACGAAGGACGTCACCCGCGTCATCCTCGCCTCGGGCAAGGTCGTCCACGAGCTCGATGCCGAGCGTGAGAAGCGCGGTGACACCGCGACGGCGATCATCCGGGTCGAGCAGCTCTACCCGATCCCGGTCGCGGAGATCGCCGAGGCCGTCGGCCGCTACCCCGGCGCCGAGCTCATGTGGGTCCAGGACGAGCCGCGCAACCAGGGTGCCTGGCCGCTCATGGCCCAGTGGCTGCACGAGGACCTCACCGCAGTCGGGGAGAACCGCCCGTGGCGCGTCGTGGCCCGCAAGGCCTCCGCCTCCCCGGCGACGGGCTCGACGAAGAAGCACGCCGTCGAGCAGGCCGAGCTCATGGACCACGCCTTCAACCGCTGACGTCCCGAGCACGCACACCTCCTCAGGGCGGTCGACCCCCGTGGTCGACCACCCTGAGCGCTGCCCGACGGCCGGACAGCGGGCCCGCCTGCGCGGGTCCCGCTGCCGGACGCGATAGCCTCCAAGGGTGTACTTCACCGACCGGGGCATCGAGGAGCTGGCCAGCCGCCGGGGCGCCGAGGAGGTGAGCCTCGAGTGGCTCGCCGAGCAGCTGCGCACCTTCGTGGACGTCAACCCTGAGTTCGAGGTGCCCATCGAACGATTCGCGACGTGGCTGGCACGCCTCGACGACGACGAGGACTGAGCACCGTGAACGACCGCACCCCTGACCTCGACCGCGCGCCGTACGGGGTCGGACCCGCCTACCCTTCCTCCCACACCCAGTTCGTCGACCCCCCCGACACGGGTCCCCTCCGCCGCGCCGCGGCCTCGGCTGATGCCGCCGCGGAGACGACGACGGAGCACCCGGGCGTCGCCGCCCCGGGGCGCGGCGACGAGCCCGCGTTCGCCCCGACGACCGGGTTCACGGTGGCCGAGGGAGTGCGTGACGTGGGCATGGTCTTCGTCGGGGCCTCGATGACGGCCGGCTACGGCGACCCCAAGGGCCTCGGCTGGGTCGGCCGGGTCGTCGCCCGCACCCAGCACCCCGACCTCGACCTCACGGCCTACAACCTCGGGGTGCGCGGGGACACCTCCGGAGACGTCGTCGCCCGCTGGGCGGCCGAGTGCCACCCGCGCTGGAAGGCCCGCTCCGAGCGGCGCCTCGTGCTCTCCGTCGGCACCAACGACGTCCTCAGCGGGATGACGATGGCCCGGTCGAGGCTCAACCTCGCCAACGTCCTCGACGAGGCCACCACGCACGGGATCGGCGCGTTCGTCGTCGGCCTGCCCCCCACCCTCGACCCTGAGCTCAACCGACGGATCGAGGCGCTCGCCGAGGCACAGGCAGACGTCTGCTCTCGACGCGGGATCACCTACGTCGACTGCTTCCGTCCGCTCGTCACGCACGACCAGTGGATGGCCGACCTAGCCGCCAGCCCCGACCGGGCCCACCCCGGGCAGGCGGGCTACGGCCTCATCGCCTGGCTCGTGCTGCACAACGGCTGGAACGACTGGCTCTCGATCGGCTGAGTCCCCGCCCCTCGGGCTGAGCCGCCGCCCCGTCGACCGGAGGTCCTAGCGGGGAGTGTCGTCGATGTGCTCGGCCGCGTCCACGGGCTCTCGCGGCGGCGCGGCCAGGGCGGCGGCGATGCTGGCAACGGCGAGCACCGCGACCGCGATGGCGAGCTCCGTCCGGTCCGACTCGTGGAGCGACCAGGCCACGGGGAGCAGGAGGGCGTTCCAGAGCAGGGTCGGGGTGCGCACCCAGTCGGAACGCCGCCACCACCCGCGCGCGATCGCCAGAAGGAACACGGCGAACACGAGAATGAGCGCGCCGGACGTCGCCGCGCGGCTCAGGTCGGACGTCGCGCCCCCCGCCATCTCGACGACGTAGAACACGACGAAGCCCAGGAGCACCAGGGCCTCGACGAGGCTGAGGATCGCAGCCGCCCTGGGGGCACGCGTGCGCGCCTCGACGGCGGGTGGTTCGGCGCTGTCGGTCACCGGAGCAGCCTACCCATGCAGCCACGGTGCACGAGCGACGTGTCCCGGAGCACAGCGGCAGGTGAGGTTTGGGTCTGGAAACGAATGGCATCTGCGGATAAGATAGATCCTCGTGTGACCTGCTCCCCGGCTCGTGCGCCATCGACGCGCGACGCGATCGCTGCTGAGGCATCACCTCTTGAAGCATCACAGGGCGCCCGCCACACTGGATCCTGACTTCGGACGCGTGCGGAACCACTTCGTGCGCGTTTCCGTTGGTCAGGGGGGTGTTGCCCCGTGGAACACCCCGAAACCACGCACTTAAACGGCTCCGACAACGACGCTGGCGCCCGAGAACGCGCACCACCCCCGAACCTCTCGGTGGTGCCACCAACTTGATGAAGGAGCACGATCCACATGGATTGGCGCGACCGCGCTGCCTGTCTGGATGCTGACCCGGAGCTGTTCTTCCCCATTGGGAACACCGGACCCGCCATTCTCCAGATCGAAGAGGCCAAGGCCGTGTGCCGGACCTGCCCGGTGATCGACACGTGCCTCAAGTGGGCCCTCGAGACCGGCCAGGACGCCGGCGTGTGGGGCGGCCTCTCCGAGGACGAGCGCCGGGCCCTCAAGCGTCGCAACGCCCGCGCGCGCCGCGCCGGCTGAGCCCACGATCGCAGGCCCGGTGACCCGGTTGGGGTCGCCGGGCTTTCGCATGTCCGGGCGGTCACATCCACCGGTCCGGACCGCCGGCGCAGATGCCCGGCCATCCGTTGCGCCTAGGTGACGGGCCGCAGACTCGCGGTGAAGGTCGCGCGCGTCCCGTGCGGCGTGACGCCCTCCCACATGATGCGTCCCTGGAGGTCGGCGACGAGGGACTGGACGATCTGGGTCCCGAGGCCGGACCCGGGTCGCCTGGCCGGGTCGATCCCCTTGCCGTTGTCCTCGATGCAGACGACGACCATGGGTTGCCCGCGCTCGTCGCTCTGCCGCTTGACCGAGATCCGCACCTCTCCCCCGGTGTCCCCGAGCCCGTGCTCGATGGAGTTCTGGACGAGCTCGCTCATGACCATCGCGAGCGCCGTCGCGTCCTCGGCGCGGAGCCGACCGAAGGACCCCTCGGTGATGGTGCGCACGGGGGCGCCGTTCGCCGCCACCTCCACGACGGCGTTGAGGCCCCGCTGCGCGATCGCATCGAAGTCGACGGTCTCGTCGAAGCCCTGGCTCAGCTGGTCGTGGACCATGGCGATCGTGCCGACGCGGCGCTCGGCCTCGCGCAGGGCGTCCTTGGCCTCTCCTTCGGGCACGCGGCGGGCTTGGAGGCGGAGCAGGGCGGCCACCGACTGGAGGTTGTTCTTGACGCGGTGGTGGATCTCGCGGATCGTCGCGTCCTTCGTCATGAGCTCTCGCTCGCGGCGACGCAGCTCCCCGACGTCGCGGAGCAGGACGATCGCCCCGAACCGCTGGCCGGCCTCGGTGAGCGGGATCGCGCGCATCGAGACGGTGGTCCCGCCGGCGACGACCTCGGTGCGCCACGGCTGGCGACCGGTGACGACGAGCGGCAGCCCTTCGTCGACGGGGTAGGTCTCGCGGACGTTGTCGGTCACGACCTGGGCGAGGCTCGCGCCGACCACCTCGCCGAGGTGGCCGAGGCGGTGGAGTGCGGACACGGCATTCGGGCTGGCGTAGGTGACGATCCCGTCGACGTCGAGGCGGATCACCCCGTCGCCGACGCGCGGGGCGCCGCGCCTCAGGCCGGTCGGGGCGCTGCTGTGCGGGAACTCACCGCCCGTGACCATCCGGCAGAGCGCGTCGGCCGTCGCGAGGTAGGTCAGCTCGAGACGGCTGGGCGTGCGCGTCGTCCAGAGGTTGGTGTGCCGCGTCATGACGGCGACGACATGCCCGCCGCGCACGACGGGGATGTACTCCTCACGCACGGACTGGTCGGGCTGGTGGTCGTGCTCGATCTGCACCTGACGCACGCGCAGGATGCGCTGCTCGGCGGCCGCCTCGTCGAGGAGGTCGCGGGTTCGTCGGTCCTCGGCGACGCGGCCGACCTGGTCGTCGACGAAGACGAGCTGACCGGTCGTGGGACGGACGTGGGCGACGGCCTCCCACCGGTCGCTGGTCGAGCGCACCCAGAGGACGAGGTCGGCGAAGGAGAGGTCGGCGATGAGCTGCCAGTCGCCGACGAGCAGGTGCAGCCACTCGACGTCGTGGTCGGGGAGGCTGGTCCGCCCGCGCAGGAGCTCACTCAGGGTCGCCACAGACCGAGCCTATGCGCCCTCTGTCGCGAGCTGCAGGGCGGTCTCCCCGTCCGTATGCCGCTGGGCCGGCTGACGTCGACGGACCCGACCCCGCGGGGTGGGTCACCCCCGGGGCCGGGTCCGTCGACGGTCGGTCATCCGCGCGCGGCGGCCGCCTGCCCGGTGGCCTTCTTCGCCGTCTTCTTCACAGCCTGCTTGGCGGCCTTCTTCGTGGTCGCCTTCGTGGCCTTCGTGGTCTCGGCCTTGGTGACCGTGGCCTTCGGCTGCGTGGCCGTGGACGTCGTCGCGGTCCGCTTGGGCGCCGCATCCGACGCGACGACCTTCTTCGCGGTCGCCTTGCGCGGCGCCACCTTCCGCGCTGCCGTCTTCCGCGCGACGGGTTTCCCTGCCGTGCTCGACGCCGCCGGCTCCTCCGCCGCCTCTTCGGTGGCCTTCTCGGCAGCCTCGGTGGCCACCTCGGTCGGCTCGGCGGTCGCCGCGATCGCAGCCGCCACCGCCTGGGTTGCAGAGACCGCCGGCGGGGCGCTCGCGGTCGACGGGCGGGTCACCGTCCGGAGCGTCCGGAGCGCGACCGAGAGGGCCGCGATCCCGGCGTGGTGCATCCGCTCGATCCCACCGAGGGCGGCCCGGGCCCGGCTGAGGGCGTCGGCGTTGAGCCCGGCCCACTGGTCGAGTCGGGCGCGTGCGTCGTCGCCGCGCCGGCTCACCTCGAGCACGGACCGGCACAGGCTCTCGAGCACCGCGTAGAGGTCGTCACGCAGGGCCCCGCGGGCGAGGGCGTCCCACCGGTCGTCGCGTGGGAGCTTGGTCACCCGGGAGAGCATCGCGTCGATGGAGAACGTCTCCGAGGTGAGGTAGTAGACCCCCACGACCTCCTCGAGCGACTCACCGGTGTCCTCGGCGATCTCGATGCAGTCGAGGAGCGAGTAGGCGTCGAGCAGGGCCGCAGCCGAGAGCGCGAGGTCCTCCGGGATGCCCTTGCCCTCGAGCTCACGGGCCCGGCGCACGAGGCGCTGGCGCTCGCTGCCCTGGAGCAGCTCGGGCATGCGAGCGGCATACGTCTTGATGCCGGGGCGGAAACGGGCGACCTCGCCCGCGATGTCGAGCTCGGCGGGGCGGGAGGTGAGGAACCAGCGCACCGAGCGGTCGAGCAGGCGACGGAACTCGAGGTAGAGGGCCGTCTGTGCCGCGGTGGTCACGACGTTGTCGGTCTCCTCGACCCGGCGCACGAAGCCGGCGAGGTCGAACACCTCACGGCACACGACGTAGGCCCGGGCCACCTGCTCCGGGGTCGCGCCCGTCTCCTCGCCTGCCCGGTAGGCGAAGGTGATGCCGCCGCGGTTGACCATCGAGTTCGCGACCGCGTTGGTGATGATCTCCCGGCGCAGCGGGTGGGCCGCGATCTGCGCGGCGTACTTGCTGCGAAGCGGCTTGGGGAAGTACTCGGCGAGGGTCGCGGCGAACCACGGGTCGTCCGGCAGCGACGTCGCGATGAGCTGGTTCTTGAGGTAGAGCTTCGCGTAGGCGACGAGGACGGAGAACTCCGGCGAGGTGAGGCCGAGGCCGTCCTTCTGGCGCCGCGCGATCTCGGCGTCGCTCGGCAGGAACTCGAGCGCCCGGTCGAGGTCGCCGTTCTGCTCGAGGAACTGGATGAGCCGTTCGTGGACCGTCAGCATCGCGTGCTGCTGGGCCCTGGCGTTGCCGAGGAGGACGTTCTGCTCGTAGTTGTCGCGCAGCACGTGCTCGGCGACCTCGTCGGTCATCGAGGCGAGGAGCGAGTTGCGACGACGCATCGTCAGCTCGCCCGACCGGGTCAGCTCGGTGAGGAGGATCTTGATGTTGACCTCGTGGTCGGAGGTGTCGACCCCGGCGCTGTTGTCGATGGCGTCGGTGTTGACCCGGACCCCGGCGAGCGCGGCCTCGATGCGGCCGAGCTGGCTCATGCCGAGGTTGCCGCCCTCTCCGACGACCTTGCAGCGCAGGTCGGAGCCGTTGACGCGGATCGCGTCGTTGGCCCGGTCGCCGATCTCGGAGTTGGTCTCCCCGGCCGCCTTGACGTAGGTGCCGATGCCGCCGTTCCAGAGCAGGTCGACGGGGGCGAGGAGGATCGCCTTCATCAGCTCTGCGGGGGTCATGCTCTTCGTCCCGGCTCGGAGCCCGAGCGCGGCGATCATCGCGGCGCTGACCGGGACCGACTTGGCAGCCCGGTCGAAGACGCCCCCGCCCGCGGAGATGAGGCTCGCGTCGTAGTCGGCCCACGACGAGCCCGGCAGGTCGAACATCCGGCGCCGCTCGGCGTAGGACGTCGCCGCGTCGGGGTTGGGGTCGATGAAGATGTGGCGGTGGTCGAAGGCCGCGACGAGGCGGATGTGCTCCGACAGGAGCATCCCGTTGCCGAAGACGTCGCCACTCATGTCGCCGACGCCGACGACGGTGAACTCCTGGCTCTGCGTGTCGACGCCGAGCTCGCGGAAGTGACGCTTGACGGACTCCCAGGCGCCACGCGCGGTGATGCCCATGCCCTTGTGGTCGTAGCCCGCGGACCCGCCCGAGGCGAACGCATCGTCGAGCCAGAAGCCGTAGTCGGCGGAGATGCCGTTGGCGATGTCGGAGAACTTCGCCGTGCCCTTGTCGGCGGCGACGACGAGGTAGGTGTCGTCCTCGTCGTGACGCACGACGCGGTTCGGAGCGACGGCCCGGCCGGCGACGAGGTTGTCGGTCAGGTCGAGCAGGCCCGAGATGAAGAGGCGGTAGGAGGCGATGCCCTCCTCGAGCCAGGCCGCGCGGTCGACGAGCGGGTCGGGCAGCTGCTTGGCGTAGAAGCCGCCCTTGCTGCCGGTCGGCACGATGACGGCGTTCTTGACCATCTGCGCCTTGACGAGGCCGAGGATCTCGGTGCGGAAGTCCTCGCGCCGGTCAGACCAGCGCAGACCACCCCGGGCGACCTTGCCGAAACGCAGGTGGACGCCCTCGACGCGCGGGCTGTAGACCCAGATCTCGAACATCGGGCGTGGGGCCGGCAGGTCCGGGATCTTCTTGGGGTTGAGCTTGAGCGAGACGTAGGACTTCGGCTCGCCGTCCACGTCGGGCTGGTAGAAGTTGGTCCGCAGGCTGGCGAGGATGACGCCGAGCAGGGCGCGGACGATGCGGTCGTGGTCGAGGCTCGCCACGTCGTCGAGCGCCTGGCGGATGTGCGTGACGATGGCCTTCTGGCGGGCCGCGCGCTGGTCGAAGCCGGCCTCGGTGCCGGGGAAGGCGTCGGGGTCGAACCGAGCCTCGAAGAGCTCGACGAGGCTGCGCGCGATGCCGGTGTGGGCCACGAGGGCCGACTCGACGTAGTCCTGCGAGAACGTGGAGCCCGTCTGGCGGAGGTACTTCGCGACGGTGCGCAGGATGACGACCTGACGCCAGGTCAGGCCCGCCCCGAGGACGAGGGCGTTGAAGCCGTCGGACTCGGCGCGCCCCTCCCACACCGCGCGGAAGGCGTCCTCGAAGCGGGTGCGGACGTCGTCGGCCGCCGCGCCGGTCCCCCAGGCGGCCGGGTCGGCTCGCAGGCCGAAGTCGAAGATGTGCACGGTCCGGCCGCCCGCGGCAGGCACCTCGTAGGGGCGCTCGTCGCTGACCTCGACCCCGAGGTGCGTGAAGAGCGGGAGGACCTGCGTCAGCGAGAGGCCGCTGCGACGGTAGAGCTTGAAGCGGCGCTCCTCCGGCGCCGTCGAGGCGGCGTCGTGGTAGAGGTTGAGGCCCGTCGCGCCGTCGAGGTCACCGAGGCGGTCGATCCGCGCGAGGTCGTCGACGGCCGTGGCCACGTCGAAGTCCTCCTTGTACGCCTCGGGCAGGGCCTTCGAGTAGGCCGCCATGGCCCGGGCCGCACCCTCGATCCCGCGGGCCCGGGTCAGGGCCTCCGAGAGGTCCTCGTCCCACGTCCGCGTCGCGTCGATGACCCGCTGCTCGAGGGCCGCCTCGTCGATCTCGGGGATGTCGGTGCCGGACGGCATACGGACGACGAAGTGGAGGCGGGCGAGGGTCGACTCGCTGACGCGCGTCGTGTTGTCGATCGTCTCGCCGCCGAAGGCCTGCAGGAGGATCGCCTCGATCCGCAGGCGCACGGTCGTGTTGTAGCGGTCGCGCGGGAGGTAGACGAGGCAGGACATGAAGCGCCCGAACTCGTCGCGGCGAAGGAAGAGCTTGGTCTTGCGACGCTCCTGCAGGTGCAGCACGCTCGTCGCGATCTCGGCCAGCTGCTCGGGGCTCGTCTGGAAGAGCTCGTCGCGGGGGTAGGTCTCGAGGATCTGGAGGATGTCCTTGCCCGAGTGGCTCTCGGGGCTGAGGCCCGTCAGCTTGAGCACCTGCTGGGCCCGGACGTCGAGCAGCGGGATGTCGTGGATCGTGTCGTTATAGGCGGCCGAGGCGTAGAGGCCGAGGAAGCGCTGCTCTCCGACGCACTCGCCCCGCGCGTCGAACTTCTTGATCGAGATGTAGTCGAGGTAGACGTCGCGGTGCACCGTGGCGCGGGAGTTGGCCTTGGTGATGATGAGGATCGACGAGTCGCGGGCGGCCTTGCTCGCTGCCGGCGTGAGGATGAGGCCGCTGCCGGCCTGCGGGCGGTCGTAGCGCAGCACACCGAGCCCGGTGCCCGGGACCTGGCGGGAGACGTCCTTGCCGTCCTCGTGCGTCAGGGAGTACTCGCGGTAGCCGAGGAAGGTGAAGTTGTTGTGCGCGAGCCACTCGAGGAAGCGGCTCGCCTCACGAGCGTGGTGCGGGTCGGTCCCGGGCGGGGTGGCCGCCTTGAGGTCGCTCGCGATCGTCAGGGCGTGGGCGCGCATCTTGGGCCAGTCCTCGACCGCGTCACGGACGTTGTCGAGGACGTGGCGCAGCCGCTGCTCGACCTCGGGCAGCGCGGCGTCGGGCAGCCGGTCGATCTCGAGGTGCATCCAGGACTCGCGGACGATCTCGAGGGATCCGCTCGAGACCGTCGTCGAGCCGTCGGTGAGGACCTCGGCGAGCTCGCCGGTGATGCTGCGACTCACGGTCACCTGTGGGTGGACGATGAGGTGGACCCCACGGTCGAAGCCGCCGAGCGCCGCGACGACGGAGTCGACGAGGAAGGGCATGTCGTCGACGACGACCTGCACGACGGTGTGCGGGGAGCTCCACCCCACCTCCTCGGTCGTCGGGTTGACGACGCGGACGTTCACCGTGCCGGACGGACGGTCCATGGCGAAGGCCCGGTGGCCGAGCGCGATCGCGGCGAGCTCCTCGGGATCGCGCGCGATGAGGTCCTCGGTCGCGACGAGGCGGTAGTAGGCACCGAGGAACTGCTCGAGCTCACCCGCCTTCGCCGCCGACGAGGCTCGACCCTTCCGGGGAGCCGGGGTGGCAGCGGCCGTGGCCGCCTTCAGGACGTCGATTCGAGACTGTTCGAGTGACGCGGACATGCGGTTGTCGATTTCCTCACGTGTGACCAGTGCGCGACACGACGTTGTGCACGCATCTCATCATGCGAGCCTAGCCCTGCCGGGCCGATGCTCCGAACCGGCCCCGTCGAGAGCCCTCGAGAACCGCCGAGAACCGCCGAGAACGGGCGGCCCCGGTGGAGAACCTCGGGCGCCTCTCCCGCCGTTGCCTAGAGTGAGGGCATGACCGAGGGGGCCCCGGGCGCGCCGCCGTCCGCCGCGCCGACGCTGCGGGCCCTGGCGCGCGCCAGGTCGACGTCCCGGGAGCTGTCCGACCAGCTGCTGACCCACCTGCCCGACCTCGGCGACCTCCCGACCCAGCGCGCCCTCGACGCGTGGGTGGAGCAGGCCGCGGACACCCTTCGTGCACTCTCGGAGGCCGTCGAGGAGCGACTCCTCGACCTCGGACGGCGTCCAGGTCCGGGCCCCTCCCCCGAATCGGCACCACACCCCGCACCGCTCGGACACGACGTGACCGCGGCGCGCGACTGGACGGCGGGATGACCACCGGCGCTCGCCTTCCGGGCGACCCCGGCAGCGTCTCCGCGCTCGGCGGGGCCCTCCGCAGCCAGGCGCTCCGGCTCGCCGACCTCGTCGACGAGCTCGAGTCCGCGACGGCGCGGGCGAGCCGGATGGCCGGGAGCGCCCCGAACGGGGAAGGGGCTCACGCCGACCCGAGCGACCACGAGCGCGACCTGCTCACGCTCGCTGCGACAGAGCTCGACCGCATCGGGGGCCTGCTCCAGGCCTGGACCGCGGGGTCGGTCGAGGACGGCGCGAGGCTCCGGTCCCTCGCCGACGACGCCGAGCGCGCGGGGCTGCGCGTCGAGGGGCACCTCGTCGTGGAGCCACCCGGCCCGAGCCGCGCCGACCCGGCCGAGCGGCTGAGGGCGCGCGAGCACCTGCAGGAGCTGCTCAACCGGGTCACCGCCGGGCGGGCTCGTGAGCTCGCGCGGCTCGGCCGCGAGCTCGACGCCTCACAGGCGGCCCTCGCGCGGGTGTCCGACCGGGCACGCGCGGGGCGTCGTGCCTGACGACCGTCGGGCGCCCGCGACCGGTCCGGGCCCGGCGCATGGACCTCGACCGTGGAATACCGTGTCGCCATGAAGATCTCCGAGACGATCCACTACGACGCCTCCCCCGACACCGTCTTCGCGATGCTCACCGACGAGGGTTTCCAGGAGCGCAAGTGCCTCGACGCGGGCGCCGTCAGCCACGACACGACGATCACCACTGAGGGGTCGGGCGCCCGGATCGTGACCCACCGGGAGCTGCCCACCCACGACCTGCCCGACTTCGCCAAGTCGATCGTCGGCAGCAAGCTCGCGGTCACCGAGACCTACGCCTGGGGCCCGGCCGCGGCAGACACCTCGCGTGTCGGGGACCTCACGGTCCAGGTGTCCGGGGCGCCGGTCGTCATGCGGGCCAAGGTCGCGCTCGTTCCCAACGGCGGCGGAACCCGGATGCAGATCGACGGCGACCTCAAGGCCTCGATCCCGCTCCTCGGCGGCAAGGTCGAGAAGGCTTCGGCCCCGGCGGTCGTCGACGCGATCCACAGCGAGGGCCGGACCGGGCGTGGCTGGCTCGCCGAGCACGCCTGACCCACGGACTCCTTTCCGGCCGTATGCCGCTGTGCCGGGTCCGCGCCGACGCGCGGTCCCGGCCCAGCGGCATACGTGAGCCCCCTTGGGGGCCGGCCGTCCCCGGATCAGCCCATGTGCGGGTAGGTGTGGTTCGTCGGCGGGACGAACGTCTCCTTGATCGAGCGGACGCTCGTCCACCGCAGGAGGTTCTGCGCGGCGCCCGCCTTGTCGTTGGTGCCGGACGCGCGGCCGCCGCCGAAGGGCTGCTGGCCGACGACGGCACCGGTCGGCTTGTCGTTGATGTAGAAGTTGCCCGCGGCGAAGCGCAGCCGCTTCGTCGCGTCGGCGATGGCCCGGCGGTCCTGGGCGATGATCGAGCCCGTCAGGGCGTACGGCGCGAAGCCCTCCATCTGGTCGAGGACGGTGTCGTAGTCGGCGTCGGGGAAGACGTGGACGGACAGGATCGGGCCGAAGTACTCCGTCTTGAACGACTCGTCGGTCGCGTCGTCGACCTCGAGGACGGTCGGCCGCACGAAGTACCCCTCGGAGTCGTCGTAGGTCCCGCCGGCCAGGACCTCGATCGAGCTCGTCGCGTGGGCGCGGTCGATGGCGTCCTTGTGCTTGGCGAAGGCGCGGTCGTCGATGACGGCACCCATGAAGTTCGAGAGGTCGGTGACGTCGCCCTGGCGAAGCGAGGTGGTGATGTCGACGAGGTCGCCCTTGATCCGCTTCCACACGGAGGCGGGCACATAGGCGCGCGAGGCGGCCGAGCACTTCTGGCCCTGGAACTCGAAGGCGCCCCGGACCATCGCGGTGCGCAGGACGGCCGGGTCGGCGCTCGGGTGGGCGAGGATGAAGTCCTTGCCGCCGGTCTCGCCGACGAGGCGCGGGTAGGTGCGGTAGCGGTCGAGGTTGGCGCCGACCTCCGCCCAGAGGTGCTTGAAGACGGGGGTCGAGCCGGTGAAGTGGATGCCGGCGAGGTCCTCGTCGTGGAGCGCCACCTTGGACACCTCGGCGCCGTGGCCCGTCACGAGGTTGATGACGCCCGGGGGCATCCCCGCCTCCTCGAGCAGCTCCATCGTCAGCTGAGCCGCGAGTTGCTGGGTGACGGCGGGCTTCCACACGACGGTGTTGCCCATGAGCGCCGGCGCGGTCGGCAGGTTGCCGGCGATCGCCGTGAAGTTGAACGGGGTGATCGCGTAGACGAACCCCTCGAGCGAGCGGTAGTCGGAGCGGTTCCAGATGCCCTTGGCGTTGAGGGGCGGCTGCTCCTCGAGGATCGTGCGGGCGAAGTGGACGTTGAGGCGCCAGAAGTCGATGAGCTCGCACGCGGCGTCGATCTCCGCCTGGTATGCCGTCTTGCTCTGTCCGAGCATCGTCGCGGCGTTGAGCCGGGCCCGCCACGGTCCGGACAGGAGCTCGGCGGCCTTGAGCAGGATGGCGGCGCGGTCGTCGAAGGAGAGCTCACGCCAGCCGGGCGCGGCCGCCTTGGCGGCGTCGACCGCGCGGCGGGCGTCGTCGGTGGTCGCGTTGCGCAGGGTTCCGAGGACCTTCGCGTGCGCGTGCGGCTGGCGGACCGCGATCGCCTCGCCCGAGCCCATGACGCGCTCGCCGTCGATGGTGTGCGGCAGCTCGCGCTCGGTGCTCCCGAGCTCGGCCAGAGCGACCTCCAGCGCCGCGCGCTCGGGGGATCCCGGGGCGTAGTCGAGCACCGGCTCGTTGGCCGGTGCGGGCACGTGGGTCACTGCATCCATCCGCGTCTCCTTGGTTCGGTGGGCCTGGTTGGGCATGGTTGGGGGTGGCGGTGACGTCCCGGGTGCGCCGGCGGTCGGCCGGCCACCCGGGGACCTGCGCCCGGTTCGCGGGCGCAGGTGACGTCACCCCATCGTTCCACGTCCACCGAGCGGTCAGCGCAGGACCGTGATCCCCCACGGGTACCGGTAGCTCTCGCCACGGTTGGCCCGGACGGCCGCCGTGATGTGGAACCACAGGCTCGCGACGAAGGCGACGGCCCAGAGGATGATCGCGATCGGGATGCCGATGAGGGTGATGAAGAAGAGCCAGCCGACGATGGTCATGACCCAGATGACGAGGTTGAAGTTGAAGGCGCCCGCAGCCGCCTGCCGCACGAAGGCGCTCTTGTCCTTGTAGAGCGCCCAGACGACGAGCGGGCCGACGATCGAGAGCCAGCCGGCGGAGAGGACCGCCGCGGCCAGCGTCGAGACGTGGGCGATGACGGCCATCGAGCGCTCCTCACCGGAGACGGCGACGGCATCGGAGTACGGGTTCGGGGAGGTCGGTTCGTTCATGACTCGAGTCTGGTGCGCCAAGCCCCCTCACCGCCACGGAGGACTCCCCTGAGAGAGCCCTGATCCGACCCTGACTCGTCCCGGGCCCGACCCCGGTGGGGCCGGGTCCGGCGCGTTTCGGAACGTCGACGAGACGCGGGCTCAGGCGTCGGCGCGCACCGGCTCCTCGACGGCGAGCGAGCAGACGGCGCTCGCGTCGTCGTCGATGCCGAGGGTGCGGAAGAGGGTGCGGGCCAGCTCGAGGTGCCCCGTGGCGCTCGGGTGGAACGGGTCGTCGAGCCACCCAGCGGCCGGGGCGCCGTCTTCGGCGGACTCGGCCCAGTGCGCGGCGTGGTCGACGAGCACGACCCCGAGGTCTGCGGCGACGGAGCGGACCTGGTCGACGTAGGCCTCGAGCGCCTCGGGCGAGCGGCCACCCTCGGCGACGACTCCCGGCGGCGTCTGCAGGACGACCGTCGCCCCGACGTCGCGGCTGCGCTGCACGATCTGGTCGAGGCGGTAGCGGTAGCCCCGGACCCCGTCGGGACCGTCGAGCACGTCGTTGGTGCCGAACATGACGAACACCACGTCGGGCGCGAAACGACCTGCACGCCAGTGGAACTCGGGGAGCAGGTCCTCGGCGCGGCTTCCCGAGACACCCGAGTTGATGACGGCGTCGCTGAGCCGGCCGAGCTCGCCACGGACGCGCTCGGCGAAGTGCTCGACGTAGCCGCGACGGCCGCGGGTGTGGGTGACCGCCTGGGTGATGCTGTCGCCGAGGAAGACCCACGTGACCGGGGGGCCGGAGAGGACCTCCCGCAGACGGTCTGCGTCGCGGCGGGCGTACTCGTCAGCGGTGAAGTCCATTCGGGCACCGTAACAAGGGAGCACGGGCGGCCGTCCCCCCCGGACCACAGGGTGGACGGTCACGCCACGTTGCTGACCCCGTCGCGGCTCGGGACGGGCCAGGGAGCGGGGGCCTCGCCCCCGTGCAGGCTCGCCTCGACGGGGAGCCGGTCGACGAACCGCGCGATGGCGCCCCCGACGGCGCGGTCGGCGAGAACCCTGCGGTGGCCGAGACCGGCGGTCGAGTAGAGCTCGGCGCCCGGCCAGGCGGCGACGAGGGCGGCCGAGGCCGCGTGCTCGAGGTCGCGGTCGAGCAGGTCGTGCACGACCAGGAGGGCGGGTCGCTCGTGGGGGTCGAGGAGAGCGGGCAGCACGAGGTCGTCGACGGCATACCCGGTCCGCCTCAGGGAGCGCTCGGCGAGCCGGCGCTCGGTGCGGGCGCCGAAGCCGAGCTCCGTCCGGAAGCGGGCGAGCAGGTCGGGCACGCTCACGACGGGCGCCACCAGGACCAGTCGCTCGGCGGCGACCCAGCCGTCCCGCAGGGCGAGGACCGCACCGAGCGCGCCGAGCGAGTGCGCCACGACGGCCCGGGCCGGCCCGAAACGCGCGGCGACGGCGTCGAGCGACCTCCCCAGCTCGGCGGCATCGCTCGAGGTCGGCCCGTTGACGCCCGGGTCGGACGCGCCGTGGCTGAGGGCGTCGAACGCCACCACCCTGAGGCCGCGGTCGAGCAACGGTGCGACGAGCGGGACGAGCTGCTCGGCACTGCCGGCGCGGCCGTGGACGAGGTAGACCACCGGGCCCTCACCCCAGACCCAGCCGCGGATGGTCCGCCCGCGCAGCGTGACCGCGAAGGGCGCGCCGAGGAGCTCCCTGATCGTGGGCAGCCTGTCGCCGAGTCCCGTGGTGGCGGGAGCCCGGCCGGGGAGGCGGAACCAGACTCGTTCGGCCAGGCGCGCCCCGACGGACGGCGCGAGGCGCTCGAGGCTTCCGAAGCCGAGTCGCGTAAACGACCGAACGATCGTGCTTTTCTGGACCGAGAACTGAACCATTGACGTGACCTCTCCTGGTGGTGCCGAGCCCGGCCGGGCGTCAGGCGGTGGGAGCCGCGGCGGCGGCGCTGGATGACGGGGTGGACGTGAGCGCACCGACGGCCGGAGCAAGGGCCGGGGCGCCGACCACACGGCAGTCCGCGAGGAGCCGCTCGAAGGCCCGGCGAGCACGCTCGGCGGCCGCGTCGTCGCGCATGAGGCGCTTCGCGTGGTGGTGCGCGAGGATGATCCCCTCGAGCTCGTAGGCGAACTGTGCGGGGTCGACGTCGGGGCGGAAGTGCCCCTCCGTGATCGCGGTCCCGACGACGAGGCTGATGGACTCGAGCTTGTCGCGCTCGGCCCGGAGGAGCTCGTCACGGACGGCCCCCTCCTGGTCGTCGAACTCGCTCGCCGCGTTGACGAAGATGCACCCCCCGCCGTAGCCCTCGGACTGCCACGCGATCCAGTGGTCGAAGAACGCGCGGAGACGGGGCTCGCCCCGGGGGGCCTTGATGGCGGGGCGCAGGACGACGTCGCCGAAACGGTCACGGGCGCGCCGGAGGACCTCGACCTGGAGGGCCTCCTTGGAGTCGAAGTGGGCGTAGAGGCCGCTCTTGGACAGCTTCGTCGCCGCGGCGAGCGTCCCGATCGTCAGGCCGCCCAGCCCGACGAGGGATGCCAGCTCGGCCGCCTCGTCGAGGATCGCGGACTTCGTCTGCTCGCCCTTGTTCATGACACTAGAAAAGCACGATCGTTCGGTCGTGACAAGAGGTCACGATCACCCTTCGTCAGGAGCCGGGGGGATCTCCGCTCCCGTGGCGCCCGCCTGCCAGGCCCGCACCGTGTCGCGCCACACCGCGACGCTGTCGGGCATGAGGGTCTCCGGGTCGTCGTCGATGCGGCGGACCAGCTCGTCGAGGGTCACCCAGTCGCCCCATGCGACCTCCTCCGGCTGCCAGCGGATCAGGCCGTCCCACGTCGCGCAGAACCGGAAGGCGCGGTAGCGCGTCGCGTCGTCCGCGTAGTCGGCGACACCGAAGGACACGAGCGGGACACCCTCGATGCCGAGCTCCTCCGCGAGCTCGCGGACCGCACCGACGTCGGGCTCCTCCCCCGCCAGCACGACACCGCCGGCGGTGAAGTCGAGCAGGCCCGGGTAGACGTCCTTGGTCGAGGTCCGCCGGTGCAGGTAGACCCGCCCGCCGGAGTCGCGCACGACGATCGAGGAGGCTGCGTGGCGCAGGTTCTGGGCGCGCATGACCGAACGCTGAACCGCGCCGCACTCCCGCCCCGCGTCGTCGTAGAGAGCCACCAGCTCCTCCGCTGCCACTGCCGGACCTCAGCCGAAGAACGCGCGCACGTCGTCGAGCTCGGTGACGTCGTACCAGAGCAGCTCGTCCGCCTCGTCGTCGACGGCCCCGGCCGACACCGCGTCGTCGATGTGGAAGGAGGCGACCCGCGCGAGCGGCAGGGGGACCGTCAGGGCGACCATCGAGACGGTCCGGCCGTCGCGCGGTGCGACCCAGCTCGCGTCGGCGTCGGCCGCCGCGACGACCCGGCGGTCGCCGGGTGCCGAGCGAAGCGCCCCGGCCGCAGCCACGGCGTCGCTGAAGGCGGCGTACTCGAGGTCCTCGACGTCGAGGCCGGGCGCGCTGGCCTCGAGACCCCGGGTCACGGCATACGCGACCCGGGGCGTGCCCGGCCCGGCCGGGAGGGCACCCGCGGTGCCCAGCTCCTCGAGGTCAGGACGACCGAGCGGCACGTAGACGCGGACGACCGGCATCAGGACTCCCTCCCGCTCGACAGCTCGGCGAGCGACTCGACGATCGACTGGCCGAGGTCCCCGACGTCCGGCATCGCGTCGCGGTCGGCGTTGAGGCCGTAGTAGACGCCCCCGTTGTACGACGTGATCCCGATCGAGAGCGCCTGCCCCTTGGCGAGCGGCGTCACGGGATACGTCGAGACCATCTCGGCGTCACCGGCGTAGAGGGGGGTCTGCGGTCCGGGGACGTTGGTGATCATGACGTTGTAGAGCCGCCTCGACATCGCCGACCCGAGCCGGGCGCCGAGCGCGTGGAGGGTCGGCGGCGCGAACCCGGCGAGGTTGGCCAGAGACGTCGCCCCGACCGCCTGCCCGCCCTCCATCTGCTGGCGCATCGCGAACGCGATCTGGTGCAGGCGCATCGACGCCCCGGGCTCCCCGACGGGAAGGTTGACGACGCACGCCATGACCTGGTTGGCGTACATCCCGGACGGGTCGTCGCCATAGATGCTCACCGGGACCATCGCGCGCACGACCGTGCCGCTGCTGACCGGCTCGCCCCGGCCGAGGAGCCAGGTTCGGAACCCGCCGGCGATCGTCGCGAGGACGACGTCGTTGATCGTCACGTCCTCGGCGTAGGCGCCCCGGGCGAGACGCTTGCGCACGATGCGGTAGTCGTCGAGGTCGGTCGCGACCATGACCCAGCGACGGGCCGAGCCGATCTCGGCGTTGAGCGGCGAGGATGGAGCCGGGCGCGCCGCCGTGCGCGCCACGGTCGACAGGAAGGCCCCGGCCGACTCGAGGGCGCGGACGCCGACGTTGACCGCGTCGTTGACGCCGCCCCGCACGAGGTCGACGACCTGGGTGGGACGCCGGACGGCATCGACGAGGGCCTCGGTGACGAGCTCGACCGACGACGGCGCACGGCTCGGCTCCCAGCGGACCGGGAGGTCGGGCGAGCTCTCGTCGGGGGCCGGCTCGGGGACCGAGTCGACGATGACGTGGGCGATGTCGAGGGCGTTGACGCCGTCGATGAGCGCCTGGTGGGTCTTGGTCACGATGGCGAAGCGGCCGCCCTGGAGACCCTCGACGAGATAGACCTCCCAGAGCGGCCGCGTCCGGTCGAGCCGGCGCGGCTGGACCCTGGCGACGAAGTCCTGGAGCTGGCGGTCGCTCCCCGGCCGCGGCAGGGCGGCGCGCCGGACGTGGTAGCTCATGTCGAAGCCCTCGTCGTCGACCCAGACCGGGTTGCCGATGCGCCCGGGGACGTCGCGAACCTTCTGCCGGAACCGTGGGATGGCGCTCAGGCGGTTCTCGATGATGGTGACGAGCTGGTCGTAGTCGAAGCCGCTGTCGAGCGGCTCGAAGACCATGACCGACCCGATGTGCATCGCCGTCGTCGACTCCTCGAGGTAGAGGAACGACGCGTCGAGGGAGGTGAGCCGGTCGGACATGCTCACACTCTGCCAGAACGCTCCCCCTAGGATCGCAGCCATGCGCCTCCTCCGAGTCCTGCCGTATGCCGCATGCCTCCTCGCGCTGTCCGGTGCCGCCGCGTGCGGGGCCGGAGATACCCCGTCGGGGCCCGGCGCGGGTGGCGCCGTGAGCTCCACGGGTGGCGCGGGCACGACCGCAGCGAGCCGGCGTCTCGAGGTGACGATCTCGGGCACGACCGTGACCCCGGCACCCGCGCAGGTCGAGCTCGGGATCGGCCAGACGCTCGAGCTCGTCGTGACGAGCGACCACGACGACGAGCTGCACGTCCACGGCTTCGAGGTCGAGGCCCCGCTCAAGGCCGGGACCCCGACGACCGTGCGGCTGACCGGCACCACGGCCGGCCTCTACGAGGTCGAGACACACGACCCCGCCCTGACGCTGCTGACCGTCGCGGTCCGCTGAGCCGATGACCGACCCGACGAGCCTGACGACGGTGCTGCTGGCGCCCCACAGCGTCCACGCCCTCGTCCCCGCGCACGGTGTGGGCAGCCGCAGCGACCTGCCGCTCCCCTTCACCGCACTGGTCATCGGAGCGCTCGCCGCCCTGCTCATCTCGTTCCTCGCGATCGGCTTCCTGTGGCGCGAGCCGCGGCTGCGTCCGAGCGACGGCATCCTCCTGCCCGACGCGCTCGCCCGGGCCCTCGACTCCCGCTGGCTCCGCGGTCTGGCTCGGGCGGTCACGGCCGTCATCGTCCTCTGGACCCTCGTGGCCCTCGTGGCCGGTCCGGACTCGGCGAGGAACCCCGTCCCGAGTGTCATCTACGTGTGGTTCTGGGTCGGGCTGGCCTTCGGATCGATGCTCTTCGGCCCGATCTGGCGTGTCGTCAACCCGCTCCGGGCCCTCCATGCCGGGCTGCTCCGCCTGGCACGGGTCTCGCCCGACCTCGTGGCCCTGCAGTACCGGGCCGGCCTCTGGCCCGCCGCCCTCGGCCTGGGCGCCTTCACCTGGGTCGAGCTCATCGCCGAGGACAACACGAGCCTGCCGTTCCTCCGGCTCCTCGTCGGTGCCTTCGTCGCGATCTCCCTCCTCGGCTCGGCCCTCTTCGGCCGCGTGTGGTTCGACGAGGCTGACCCGTTCGAGGTGTGGTCGCGGCTGCTCGGCCTGCTCTCACCCCTGGGCCGGCGCGACGACGGCCGCTGGGGGCTGCGCACCCCGCTCCACGGTGTCAACACCCTCCGTGGCCAGCGGGGGCTCGTGGCCACCGTCGCCGTCATGCTGGGCAGCACGGCATACGACGGCTTCTCGGCCAACCTCTCGTGGGCGACGTTCGTGCAGACCTCGCCGCTCCCGGCGACCCTGCTCAAGACGGTGACGCTCGTCGGCTTCTTCGCCGCGGTCGCGGTCACGCTGTGGCTCGCGGCGCTCGTCTCGATGCGGCTCGCGGACCGGCCCGTCAGGGACTCGTTCGACTTCGTCAGCGACATCGCGCCCTCGCTCATCCCCATCGCGGCCGGGTATCTCGTCGCGCACTACTGGTCCCTCTGGGTCTACCAGGGGCAGCTCGCCTGGACCCTCATGACCGACCCGCTCGGCACGGGCGCCGACCTGCTCGGCACCGCCGGGCTCACCCCCGACGACGCGCTCATCCAGCCGACCCTCGTCGCGACGATCCAGGCGGTCAGCATCGTCGTCGGGCACCTGCTCGGCGTCGTCGCCGCCCATGAGCGCGCGGTCACCGTGCTCGACCGTCGCTCCGCCGTGATCGGCCAGATCCCGCTCATGGTCGTCATGGTCTTCTACACCGTGAGCGGGTTGACGATCCTCTTCGCGCCCTGAGGACGAGCCGAGGCGTCATCCTGCAGCCGGCACCCCCGCGGTCCGCCGCCAGCGCCGCCGTCGCACCCCGGCGCGACTCCGCGTCCAGGGCACGACCGCGTCTGCGAGGTCGGTGACGGCCCGACGGAGCGCCGAGTCCGGCGCCTGCTCGACGACCGACCGGCCGGCCAGGAGCGCCGCGTCGGTGGTCGAGGGGTCGTCGGGCAGGAAGCGCACCGCCTCGAGCCCCGCGAAACGCAGCAGGGAGTCGGCGATCCGCTCCTCGGGCCGCGAGCCGACGGCCGCGCTCCGGACGCGGTTGACGACGACGACCGGCTCGGGCGACGGGACGGTGCCGAGCTCCTGCAGGCCGCGGACGAACCGCTGGAGCGCGACGGGATCGGCACCGCCGACGGCGACGACGACGTCGGCCGTCGCGAGCGCCGTGAGCGTCGCCTCGTTGCGGCGCGGAGCCGCGGTGTCATAGCTCAGCTCCTCGTCGTCCTCGAGGCAGAAGCCGCAGTCGACGACGACCACGGGTGCGAGGACTCGTGCGAGCTCGATGACGCGTTCGAGGGCCGCGCCCCGCACCTCGGGCCACCGGTCGGCCCGGGGCAGGCCGGTGACGACGCGAAGGTGCGACGCGGCATACGGCGCGATCCGCGACAGGGACGGGAGGTCGAGGCCGCCGTGGTCGGCGGCCCGGCACGCGGCCGCGATCCCAGGCGCCTCGTCGAGCAGTCCGAGGACCTGGGCCACGGAGCCGCCGTAGGTGTCGGCGTCGACCAGGACGACCTCGGTCCCGCGTGAGGCCACCTCGACGGCGAGGTTGGTCGCGACGGTGGTGCGCCCGGGCGCCCCGGTGGGGCCCCACACCGCGACGACCCGCGACCGCGGCGCGTCGTCGCCGTGGACCGGAGCGCGGTCGGCGCCGGCGGGAAGCCAGCCGGGCTCGTCGGGCGACCGGGGCCCGACGGACGACCCGGGGTCAGCCACGCTCCCGGGCAGTGCCGTCGTGGCCTCGTCGAGACCGTCGGGCCACCCGCCGGTGCTCTCGTCGTCGAGGGCGGCGCCGATCCGGTCGGGATCGGCGTCCATCGGCAGGACGAGCGCGACGGCGAGCTGGCGAAGCCGGCGCTCGGCGGCCTCGTCGTCGGGCGGGACGAGCCCCACGACGCGCAGCCCCTGCTCCCGGACCCGGCGCACGACGCTGAGGTCGAGCCCCCGCAGGTCGTGGGACACGACGGCGACCTGCCCGATCCCGGCCTCGGCGACGGAGACCAGCTCGGCGACGTCGGCGCACCGGCGGGCGATCGTCACTCCCCGCACCCGTTCGAGCGCGGTCGCGACCAAGGACTCCCACTGGGGACTGAGCCCCGTGACCACCTCCGTCACGAGGCACCGTCCGTCGCGGTGCCGGGCACCGGGACGAGCGTCACCTTGGCCTCCGCGTCGACGGCCTCGACGAGGGCCTGGACCTTCCCCGCGGGGACGTACACCTGGACGGAGGTCGTCGCGGTGCCGCCGAGGCTGCCGCCCCTGGTCTGCACCGCCGCCACGGCGGCTCCCGCAAGCAGCTTGCGGGTCACCGGGTCGGCGTCGTCCAGACCCGAGCCGGTCTTGGGGGTGACGTAGACGTCGACCCGGCTGCCCCGGACGAGCCCTGCCGTCGACCCGGTGTCGGAGCGCACGGTGACCCGCTGCACCCGGACGGCGTCGGGCGCGCCGACCGCGGAGCGGGGGACGAGCTCGCCCGCTCTGACGTCGCGCAGGAGGTAGCTGCCCTCCGGTGCGGGCGCGTCGGCGGGCAGGTAGGCCACGACCCCCTCCCCGAGCCGGACGTCGACCCGGGTGAAGGACGACGCCGTGACCCGGTCACCCGCGACGAGGTCATCGGCTGCCACGTAGACCGGAGTGCGGTCGTCGGCGCTCGCCACCGCCTTGGCACCGAGCGTGGCGGAGAGCAGCACGAGGAGGATGCCGACGACGAGTCGGCTGTCCCTCCAGGACGGTCGTTGCAGGCGTTTCGCGGCAGGCCTGGCCAGCTCGGTCACCGAGCATCTCCCCCTGTGTGGTCGCTGTGAGTCATCTCTGAAGCGGCGACACCCGAGCCCGTCGGAGGCCGCGCGGGCTCATCCTGCCGCACTTGGACGCGGACCGCCTCACCAAGACCCAGCCTGTGGAAAAGCGGCCGAGACCGGCGGGAGATGTACCTAGGATGGAGTTGTCCACACCGTGTCCATCCATCTGGACGGCGGCGACGACAAAGATGCGGTCCCTCCGGGTAAGGAATGACCGAGCCGCGATGCGGCGACCGTTCGAAGGAGTCATGGTGACGCAGCAGCGCTTCCTGCAGCTGGCCGAGGTGTCCGAGATCCTCAACATCTCCTCTGCGCAGGCCTATGCGCTCGTGCGCTCCGGCGAGCTCCCCGCGATCAAGATCGGCGGCCGTGGGCAGTGGCGCGTCGAGACCACCGAGCTCGAGAACTACATCCAGCGGATGTACGCCGAGACGAAGTCGTTCGTCCGGGCCCACCCGTTCGGCGGCTCGATCGACGACTGACGGGATCCGTCAGAGGCGACGCACGGTCACGAGCGCCGCGAACGGGATGAGCTGCATCCCCACGACGTTCTCGGCGCGGCGTGGCGCGTCGGACGCGTGCTCCGCCAGCTCGAGGTGATCGGCGGCGACGACATCGATCGTCCCCGTGGTCAGGCGCCCGTCGAGGTCGAGGACCTCGACCGTGGCCCGGTCTCTGCTGACCGCCCGCAGCGCTGCACCGAGGGCGAACCGCTTGGCCACCACGGACGGCGCGTGGGTGCCGGTGCCCAGGCCCGACACCGCGCGGACGGAGCCGAGGGCCACGAGCTCCGGCCGGTCCGGCCGGGTCTCGAGGAGGAGCCAGTCGGGGCCGACGTCGACGAGCTCGCCGACCAGCACGCGTCCCGGGACACGGACCGACACCCGGCGCGTGCCGAGGCTCCCGAGCAGGCGGGAGTGCAGATCGACGGATGCGCGCTCCCGGCGCGTCCGGTCCGCGATCTCGGCCTCCTGACCGCGTGACTCGTCGCGCGTCAGCTGCGCCTCGAGGTCGTCGAACAGCCGCTCCCACCGCATTCGCGTCTCCCTGCCGTTTGCGCGCTCACCCCTCCGTCCTGGTGGAGGACCCGCCCAGCGTAGCGATGGTACGACCCGAGTGAGACCAAGTGAGGTATTCATTGACCAAACGCAAGCAAACTGCGTTAAATGCTCTCATGAAGCTCTCCTCGCCTACCGCGCCGACCACGACCGCTCCTCCGATGGGCGCCCCGGCCGCGACGGCCTGGGCGCGGCCCGGCGGAGCCGTCCTGCGGGCGCTCGTGAGCTGCGGACTGTGCCTCGTCGTGGCCCGTGTCTTCGCGCAGGTCGCTGTGACCGGGTGGCCGTCCGGCGCCGCCCGGGCCGATGACATCGTCCTCGCGCTCCTCGCCTGGGTCGGGATGGCCTGCGCCCTCTGGCTGGCCGTCGGCACGGCGCTCGTCGCCCTGGGCCGGGTGCCCGGGTTCGTCGGCAGCGCCTCCGCGGCCGTCGCCGCGCGCATCACCCCTCGACTCGTCAAGCAAGCGCTCGGGATGGCCCTCGGCGCCTCGGTCGGCACGCTGGCTCTACCCGCAGGTGCGGTCGCGGGCCCGCTGCCCGTCGCAGCCCCCAGCGCCACGTCCCCGACCCTGCCCGACCCCGGGTATCACCCCACGACGGAGGAGAGCGCCGTACCGGTCGGGACGGTCGGCTTCCCCGGCGCCGGCGCCCGGTTGGCCCCCGCGACCACGACGACGCCGCCGCCCGTGCCACCCACCCGGGACCCGACGACCACCGCATCGCCGGACGCCCTACCGGGGCCAGGATGGCGCCCGACGCGTCCCGCACCGGTCCTCGACCCGGAGCGAGCGACTCTCCTCGCCCCGGCTCCGCGGCTGCAGACGGCAACAGTCGAGCAAATCACCGTCCGGCGCGGCGACACCCTGTGGGCCATCGCGGCCCGACACCTCGGACCCGAGGCGACCGATGCCCAGGTCGCCCGCGAGTGGCCGCGGTGGTATGCCGCGAACGCCGGGGTCGTGGGAGACGACCCCGACTCCATCGAGCCGGGGACGCAGCTCGTCGCACCCGAGGTCCTCCCGCGATGAGCGGCGAACGACGGACGGCGGGCACGACGACGAACCCGCGCAAGGCCACCCGACGGCATACGGGCGACGTCCGGCACGAGGGCTTCACCGTGCGCCCGATCCCCCAGACGGCCCCGCAGATCATCTCGGCGGACGACGCCTGGCTCGGTCCCGCCCCCTACGCTCAGGAGGCGCTGGCTCTCGACTTCTTCCCTCCCGGGGACGAGGACTTCGACCGTCGGCCGACCCGGACGAGCCTGCTGCCCGACCCGACGCCCTTCGTCGCCCGGCTCTCGCAGGCCATCGTCGAGGTCGTCTCCGGCCAGCGGCCCGCTCCGCAGCTGATCCGGCACACCGCGCCGAGCCTCTACTCGGTCCTCGCCCGTCAGGCGATGGTGGCCGCGCGACGACAGCGCCAGGGCCCGCGGCGGCCGGCCGTCGTGCGCCGGGTCCGGCTGTGCGAGCCCGCCGACGGGATCGTGGAGGCGTGCGCCGTCGTCGTCTCGCACGGCCGGGTGCGCGCACTCGCCCTCCGGCTCGAGGGCCTCGACGGGCGTTGGCTCGTCACGGCGCTGACGATCGGCTGAGTCCGGCCGCAGACGGCGACGGCCGGGCGACCACGCGTGGGTGGTCGCCCGGCCGGCATCGGATCGGCAGACTCGTCAGCGGCGCTTGCGCTTGACCTTCTTGCCGCGTCGGTCGGCCCGGCGCTCGAAGGTCTGCTGGCCGCCCGTCTCGACGGCGCGACCGTCCTCGCCCGGGGCGGTGTAGCGCAGGGCCGAGGGGCGCTGCCCGTCGGCCGGCAGGTCGACGCCCGAGACCCGGACCCCGCCGTCGCCGAACGCACTCGAACCCCCGGCCGGAGCAGCCGCGGCCCCGGTGACATCGTCGGCAGCAAGTGCTCCGACGAGCTCGGAGACCGCCATCGGCGCCGCGCCGACCTGGGCCGGCGGCGGAGTGACCTCGACCTGGACGGAGAAGAGGTTGGCGACCGACTCCTCCTTGATCGCGTCCATCATCGCCTCGAAGAGCTGGTAGCCCTCGCGCTGGTACTCGATGAGAGGGTCGCGCTGGGCCATGGCCCGCAGGCCGATGCCCTCCTGGAGGTAGTCCATCTCGTAGAGGTGCTCGCGCCACTTGCGGTCGAGGACCGACAGGACGACGCGCCGCTCGACCTCACGCATCGTCTCGTCACCCAGGGTGGCCTCGCGCTGGTCGTAGGCGTGGTGGGCGTCGGACATGAGCTGCTCACGGAGCAGGTCGGCGGTGATCGACTGGCGGCCGCCGGCGAGCTCCTCGACCTGCTCGATCGTCACGGAGACGGGGAAGACCTGGCGCAGGGCGTCCCAGAGGCGCTCGAGGTCCCAGTCCCCGGCGAAGCCCTCGGCCGTGGCGGCGTCGACGTAGCCACCGACCACGTCGTTGACGAACATGCGCAGCTGCTCGTGGAGGTCCTCGCCCATGAGGACGGCGCGCCGCTCGTCGTAGATGACCTGACGCTGGCGGTTCATGACGTCGTCGTACTTGAGGACGTTCTTGCGGATCTCGTAGTTCTGGGCCTCGACCGCGCCCTGGGCCTTCTGGATCGAGTTCGTGACCATCTTGCTCTCGATCGGCACGTTGTCCTCCATGCCGGCGGTCTGCATGAAGCGGTCGACGAGGCCGGCGTTGAACAGGCGCATGAGGTCGTCGTGGAGCGAGAGGTAGAAGCGCGACTCGCCGGGGTCGCCCTGGCGGCCGGAGCGACCGCGGAGCTGGTTGTCGATACGGCGCGACTCGTGGCGCTCGGTACCGAGGACGTAGAGGCCGCCGAGCGCGGTGACCTCCTCGTGCTCGGCCGCGACGGCCTCCTCCGCCTTGGCGAGGGCCTCGTCCCACGCGGCTTCGTACTCCTCCGGGGTCTCCTCGGGGTCGAGGCCGCGACGCTTCAGCTCGGTGACGGCGCGGAACTCGGAGTTGCCGCCCAGCATGATGTCGGTGCCTCGACCGGCCATGTTGGTGGCGACCGTGACGGCGCCCTTGCGGCCGGCCTCGGCGACGATGGCGGCCTCGCGCTCGTGCTGCTTGGCGTTGAGGACCTCGTGCTTGATGCCGCGCTTCTTCAGCTGCTGCGAGAGGTACTCGCTCTTCTCGACGGACACGGTGCCGACGAGCACGGGTTGTCCGAGCGCGTGCCTCTCGACGATGTCGTCGACGACGGCGTCGAACTTGGCGACCTCGGTCCGGTAGACGAGGTCCGGCTGGTCCTTGCGGATCATCGGCCGGTTGGTCGGGATCGGGACGACGCCGAGCTTGTAGATCGAGTTGAGCTCCGCGGCCTCGGTCATGGCCGTACCGGTCATGCCGGAGAGCTTGTCGTACATGCGGAAGTAGTTCTGCAGGGTGATCGTCGCGAGGGTCTGGTTCTCGTTCTTGATCTCCACACCCTCCTTCGCCTCGATCGCCTGGTGCATGCCCTCGTTGTACCGGCGGCCGGGGAGCATGCGGCCGGTGTGCTCGTCGACGATGAGGATCTCGCCGTTCATGACGACGTAGTCCTTGTCCTTCTTGAACAGCTCCTTCGCCTTGATGGCGTTGTTGAGGTAGCCGATGAGGGGGGTGTTGACCGTGTCGTAGAGGTTGTCGATGCCGAGGAGGTCCTCGACCCGGGCGATGCCCGACTCGAGGACGCCGACGGTCCGCTTCTTCTCGTCGACCTCGTAGTCGCCGCGGCCGTCCTCGCCACGGCTCAGGCGCTGGACGATCCGCGCGAACTCGACGTACCACTTCGTCGCGAGGTCGGCCGGGCCGGAGATGATGAGCGGCGTGCGGGCCTCGTCGATGAGGATGGAGTCGACCTCGTCGACGATGCAGAAGTTGTGGCCGCGCTGGACGAGCTCGGACGGCTCCCACGCCATGTTGTCGCGCAGGTAGTCGAAGCCGAACTCGTTGTTGGTGCCGTAGGTGATGTCCTTGGCGTACTCCGCGCGGCGCTGCTCGGGGGTCATCGAGGCGAGGATGCAGCCGGTCTCCATGCCGAGGGCGCGGTGGACGCGGCCCATGAGCTCGGACTGGTACTCGGCGAGGAAGTCGTTGACCGTGATGACGTGCACGCCCTTGCCGGACAGCGCGTTGAGGTAGGACGGGAGGGTCGCGACGAGCGTCTTGCCCTCACCGGTCTTCATCTCGGCGACGTTGCCCTGGTGGAGAGCGGCGCCACCCATGAGCTGGACGTCGAAGTGGCGCTTGCCCAGGGTGCGCTTGCTCGCCTCCCGGACGGCGGCGAACGCCTCGGGGAGCAGGTCGTCGAGACTCTCACCGGCCTCGAGGCGCGCGCGGAAGTTGGGGGTCTCCTCGCGCAGCTCCTCGTCGGTGAGCTTCTCGAAGTCGGCCTCGAGGGCGTTCACCTGCTTGGCGATGCCCTGGAGCTTCTTCAGGGTCCGGCCCTCGCCAGCGCGAAGCAGCTTCTCGATGACCATCTGTGATCTCACTCCCGAATTCGTGTGGACCCGCCCGAGGGTGGGCGCCGTCGCCCGTGCTTCGTCACGGGACCCGCCTAGGCTAGCCGTCCCTGTGGCTCCTCGACCAACGCGCCACCGGCCACGTGGAGTTCCCCTGCGCCCGCCGGGCTCGGGACGGGCCCCTCCGGTATGCCGCCCGGCGCACTCGCGAGGCCACGGCGGGCCACGAGGACGGCGGGCGCAACGGCGAGCAGGAGCAGGCCCAGCGTGATGAAGGTGCCGCGCGGGCCGAGCTGTGTACCGAGGGCCCCGCCGAGGGCGAGGGCGAGTATCGAGGCACCCCGCGCCGCGCCGTTGAGGACCGCCATGACCCGTCCGCGCCAGGACTCGAGCGTCCGGCCCAGGGCGAGGACCGAGACGAGGGCGTTGACGACACCGTTCGCGCAGCCGAGGAGGGCGCCGAGGGGGAAGAGCATCCACAGGCTGCCGATCCGGCCGGTGGCGGCGACGCCGAGCCCCATCACGAGGATGGCGACCGAGGCACCCGTGAGCCGGCGCGCATCGGCGTCGAAGCGCCCGCCGAGGAGCGAGCCGGCGATGGTCCCGGCGGCGAACGCCGCGCCGGCCCAGCCGAAGGCGGTCCCACTGCCACCGAGCACGTGGGTGACGAGGAGTGGCTCGACGACGTTGACACCCTCACCGGCCAGCACGACGACCAGCAGCGCCGGCAGGAGCAGGCGCAGCACCGCATCCCGGCGCACGTAGGCGAGCCCGCCCCCCGCCGAGGGGGTCTGGTGCGGGGCCGGGGACAGCGGCATACGCCTCGCGCGGACCGCCCAGCCCGCGGCGACGAGGACGACGAACGTCGCCGTGTCGACGAGGAGCGCCCCGTGATAGCCGACCGCGTCGAAGAGCAGCCCGCCGACGGCCATGCCGATGAGGCCTCCCACGCCGGACAGCGCCATCTGCAGCCCGATCGCGCGGCCGACGAGCTCGTCGCCGACGATGCGGGGCACCAAGGCCGACCAGGCGGGGCCGGTGACCGCCTGGCCCGCTTGAAGGACCGCGACGAGGGCGAGCGTCACAGCGAAGCCGGAGGTCGAGCCGAGGTCGGGTCCGACCACGAGGCCGAGCGAGGCGGCCGCCTGGAGCAGCCCACCGGCGACGAGGACCCGGCGCGAGTCGTAGCGGTCGGCCAGGCGCCCGGCGACGCCCGCCAGCAGCAGGATCGGCGCGCCGAAGGCCATGAAGAGAGCGGTGAGGCGACTGGCATCCCCACTCT
This sequence comes from Intrasporangium oryzae NRRL B-24470, assembly GCF_000576595.1. Classification (GTDB taxonomy): domain Bacteria; phylum Actinomycetota; class Actinomycetes; order Actinomycetales; family Dermatophilaceae; genus Intrasporangium_C; species Intrasporangium_C oryzae. The sequence continues at coordinate 32,519 of NZ_AWSA01000033.1, forward strand.
CCGATACCGCGAGCGCGAGGACGGCCACGGTGATCGTGTCGCCCATGACGGACAGGGCCCGGGCCGGAAGGGCGATGCGGAGGTCGCGGACCGCCCAGAGCGAAGGAGACGTGGATTCGTGAAGGGTTTGCTTCATAACTGTGAAGGTAATGCTTCACAAATGCGGCCGTCAAGCCCCTTTCCGCGCCTACGATGAGCGTCATGGCGACGGAGCAGGGAGCGCGCAGGCAGGTCACCATCACCGACCCACGCGCCCTGAAGGCTCTCGCCCACCCGGCGCGACAGCGGCTCATACGCCTGCTCGCCGCCGGCGAGGTCATCACCGCCACCGAGGCCGCCACGCTCGTCGGGATGTCTCCGTCGGCCGTCAGCCACCACCTGCGCCAGCTCGAGAAGTACGGGCTGGCCGAGCGCGCCGAGGCGACCGGCGACGGGCGGGAGCGGCCGTGGCGGATCGGCGCCGACTCGATCGGACTCAACCCGGCACCCGGCGACGAGGTCGGGACGATCGCGACCCAGTCGATCGTCGGGCTCGAGATCACCGACCTGATCGACCGGCTCGAGGCACACCAGGGCCAGCCGCCGGACCCCTGGGGCAGCTACATCGGCCTCGGGCGCCGCGACTTCTGGCTCACGCGGGACGAGGTCGAGATGATCCGGGACCGCCTCGAGGAGCTGCTCGCCGACTTCGACCGGACCCGCTCGACGCGCTCACACCCGGAAGGAGCCCGGAGGCACACCCTGCTCGTCTCGTTCGTCCCCAACGAGGGCGTGAGCCTGCTGGACGGCGCCCGCGCCGCCGACGGGGACGCCGACCGGGACGCCGTCCGGGACGCCGGCGCGGAGGTCGGCGCCGAGGTCGGCCGGGACGGATAGCGCGTCGTCAGGCCCCGACGTAGGCGGCCAGGTGCTCCCCGGTCAGGGTCGAGCGGGCGGCGACGAGATCGGCAGGCGTTCCCTCGAAGACAACGCGGCCGCCGTCATGGCCGGCGCCCGGTCCGAGGTCGATGATCCAGTCTGCGTGGGCCATGACCGCCTGGTGGTGCTCGATGACGACCACCGACTTGCCCGAGTCGACGAGCCGGTCGAGCAGGCCGAGCAGCTGGTCGACGTCGGCCAGGTGCAGGCCCGTCGTCGGCTCGTCGAGGACGTAGACGCCGCCCTGCTCGCCGAGGTGGGTCGCGAGCTTGAGCCGCTGCCGCTCGCCGCCGGAGAGGGTCGTGAGCGGCTGGCCGAGCGTGAGGTAACCGAGGCCGACGTCGGCCAGGCGCTCGAGGATCTTGTGCGCCGCCGGCGTGCGGGCCTCGCCGTCGGCGAAGAAGCCGAGCGCCTCGTCCACCGACAGGTCGAGCACGTCGGCGATGTTGCGGCCACCGAGCTCATAGCCGAGCACCGCCGCCTGGAAGCGCCGGCCCTCGCACTCCTCACACGTCGACTCGACGGTCGCCATGACGCCGAGCTCGGTGTAGATGACGCCGGCGCCGTTGCATGCCGGGCAGGCGCCCTCGGAGTTGGAGCTGAAGAGGGCGGGCTTGACGCCGTTGGCCTTGGCGAACGCCTTGCGGATGGGCTCGAGCAGGCCGGTGTAGGTGGCCGGGTTGCTCCGGCGCGAGCCCCGGATGGCCCCCTGGTCGACGACGACGACGCCGTCGCGCCCTTCGACGGAGCCGTGGACGAGCGAGCTCTTGCCCGAGCCGGCGACGCCGGTGACGACACAGAGGACCCCGAGCGGGAGGTCGACGTCGACGTCGCGCAGGTTGTGGGTGGAGGCGCCGCGGATCTCCAGAGCGCCCTTCGCCTCGCGCACGGTCTCCTTGAGGATGATCCGGTCGTCGAGGTGGTGCCCGGTGACCGTGTCGCTGGCGCGCAGCCCCTCCACGGTGCCCTCGTAGACGACCCGACCGCCGCCGCTGCCGGCGCCAGGCCCGAGGTCGACGACGTGGTCCGCGATGGAGATCATCTCCGGCTTGTGCTCGACGACGAGGACGGTGTTGCCCTTGTCGCGGAGCTGGGCCAGCAGCGCGTTCATCCGCTGGATGTCGTGGGGGTGCAGGCCGATGCTCGGCTCGTCGAAGACATAGGTGACGTCGGTCAGGGACGAGCCGAGGTGGCGGATCATCTTCGTGCGCTGCGCCTCGCCGCCCGAGAGGGTGCCCGCCGGCCGCTCCAGCGACAGGTAGCCGAGGCCGATCTCGGCGAAGGAGTCGAGCAGGTGCTGCAGGCCCTTGAGCAGTGGCGCGACCGACGGCTCCTCCATCCCCCGCAGCCACTCGGCGAGGTCCGTGATCTGCATGGAGCACAGGTCGGCGATGTTCTTGCCCCGGATCCTCGACGACAGCGCCTCCTTGGACAGGCGGGTGCCGTCGCAGTCGGGGCACGTCGTGAAGGTGACCGCCCGCTCGACGAACCGGCGCACGTGCGGCTGCATCGCGTCGAGGTCCTTGGACAGCATCGACTTCTGGATCTTGCTGAGCACGCCCTCGTAGGTGAGGTTGACGCCCTCGACCTTGATCCGCTCCGGCTGGCCGTGGAGCAGCTTCTCCCGCTGCTTGTCGGTGAACTTCCCGATCGGCTTGTCCATCGGCAGACCTGCACCGGCGAAGATGCGGCCGTACCACCCGTCCATGCTGTAGCCGGGGACGAGCAGCGCCCCCTCCGACAGCGACTTGCTCTCGTCGTAGATCGCGGTGAGGTCGAAGTCGTTGACCGACCCCATCCCCTCGCACCGCGGGCACATACCGCCTTGGTAGACGGCCTCGCGCACCACCGAGGTCTCCGTGTGGCTGCCCCGGTCGGTCTTCATGACCCCGCTCGCGACCCGGGTCGGCACGTTGAAGGCGAACGCCGTGGGCGGCCCGATGTGCGGCGTGCCGAGGCGGCTGAAGAGGATCCGGAGCATCGCGTTCGCGTCGGTCGCCGTCCCGACGGTCGAGCGCGGGTTGGCGCCCATCCGCTCCTGGTCGACGATGATCGCCGTCGTCAGCCCCTCGAGCAGGTCCACGTCGGGCCGCGCGAGCGAGGGCATGAAGCCCTGGACGAACGCGCTGTAGGTCTCGTTGATGAGTCGCTGCGACTCGGCCGCGATCGTCGCGAAGACGAGCGAGCTCTTGCCCGAGCCGGAGACCCCCGTGAACACGGTGAGCCGCCGCTTGGGCAGCTCGACGCTGACGTCCTTGAGGTTGTTGACCCGCGCGCCGACGACCCGGATGAGATCGTGGCCGTCGGCCGGGCGCTGCACGGCCGTCGATGCGGCCGTCTTCGTGGCGGTGCTCATCGTGCCTCCATCTCTCGGGCCGGCCGGCTCAGGCCAACCAGCGGCCGCCGCGCATCAGCTCGCGGTCGTCGAGCTCGTTCTCCTCGCGCCAGGCCTGGATGCGGCGCGGGGAGACGAGGAACCAACGGTACGTCGTGCCGAGGTCGCACGGGTCGAAGCCCGTGCGTGCGGCGAAGCGGTCGCCACGCTCCGTCCGGCGAGGCCGTGCTCACCCAGAGGTCGACGTCGTGGGCGAGCCGCTGCTCGGTGTCACATCGACTCTGGGCGCGGGACCGGGGCTGGGGCATATCGCTCCTCGGGTGGTCATGTCGGTGGCTGTCACGCTAACCGCGGGCCGCAGATGCGGGCTTCTCCGTTCCTGATCGATCCGCTCCCCCGCCGCCGTCACCCGTCTCTGCCTGGGCGGACACGAGGACACCGTCGAGCCCCAGCCAGTCGGCCATGGAGTCGAGGTTGCGGTGGAGCGCGGCACGCGCCTCCATCGGCGCCCCCGGCTGCCACGTCACACGGTGGCATCGAAGCACCCCGGCGGCGCGGTCGGCCTTGAGGTCGCACCGCGCGACGAGGGCCTCGCCATGGAGGAAAGGCAGGACGTAGTAGCCGTGGACCCTCCGATGGGCCGGCGTGTAGATCTCGATCCGGTAGTGGAAGTCCCAGAGCGCGTGGATCCGGTCGCGCTGCCAGACGAGCGAGTCGAACGGGCTGAGCAGCGCCTCGGCATGGACCCGACGAGGGATGCGGGCCTCGGCGTGCAGCCAGGCCGGCTGCCAACCGGGCACCGAGACGGGAATGAGCTCGCCGTCGGCGACGAGTCGCTCGATGGCCGGACGGGCGTGCGCGCGGCCGATCCGGAAGTAGTCGGCGAGACAGCGCTCCGTGCCGACCCCGTGGGCCCGGGCGGCGATCCGGACGAGCTCGAGGTAGCGGTCCGGGTCGTGCTCGGGCCCGGGGCGGTTGACCCAGGCGTCGCGGAAGGCAGGCGGCGGCGTGACCTCGAGAGCGGCATACCGCCTCTCGAACTGGGAGGTCCGCCCCGCCGAGCTGATCCGCCCGGCCCAGAAGAGGTACTCGAGGCAGTCCTTGACCTCGGACCAGTTCCAGCCCCAGTGGTCCTTCATCCGGGGGACGTCGTGGGCGAGCGCGGTCTCGACCTGCCGCGCCGTGAGCGGGCCCCGGGCGACGACCTCGGCGAAGACCGACTCGACGAGCTCGGGCTTCTCGGCCAGGACGCGGCGCATCCCACCCCATGCCTTCGTCTCCGCCTGACGCATCCGGTGGTCGAGCAGCGGCCACGTCGAGGGCGGGATGAGGCTCGCCTCGTGGGCCCAGTACTCGACGAGGCGGCGCGGCGCCCGGTCGCGCGCCCGGTCGAGCAGGGCGGTGTCGTAGGGCCCGAGCCGGGAGAAGAAGGGGAGGTACTGGCTTCGCGCCACGACGTTGACGCTGTCGATCTGCACGACCCCGACGCGGTCGATGACGCGCTGCACGTGGCGCATCGTCGCCCCGAACGGCTCGGGCCGCGGGTCGAGGAAGCCCTGGGCCGCGATCGCCACCCGCCTGGCCTGACCCCGGGTCAGGCCGCGCACGGACGCCGTCATTCGCCTGGCTCGATGAGCCGCTGGCGGACGGCATACATCGCCGCCTCCATCCGCGAGTGCATCTGCAGCTTGTCGAGGATGTTGCGGATGTGGTTGCGCACGGTGTTCTCGGAGATGAACAGCTCCGTCGCGATCTCGCGGTTGAGCCTCCCCCGCGCGACCAGCTTGAGGATGTCGAGCTCACGCTGGGTCAGGCGAGGCAGCTCGAGGCCCGGGGTGGGCGGGGAGGGTGCGCTCGCGCGCTCGCTGATGAGCGTGAACTCCGTGAGGAGCTTGGACGCCATGAGTGGTGAGATGAGCGCCTGCCCGTGGTAGAGCGCGCGGATGCCGGCCGCCACCTCCTCGGGGGGGACGTCCTTGAGCAGGTAGCCGTTGGCGCCGGCCCGGACGGCCTCGAAGAGGTTGTTCTCGTCGTCGGAGCTCGTCAGCATGAGGATCCGCACCGACGGGACCTGCTGCTTGATGACGCGGCACGCCTCGATGCCGCCCCGCTTGGGCATGCCGACGTCCATGACGATGACGTCGGGGAGGGTCTCCTCGGCCTGGTCGACCGCCTCGACCCCGTCGGCCGCCTCCCCGACGACCTCGATGCCCTCCTCCGTGGCGAGCACGGTCTGCAGCCCCCGCCGGTAGAGCGCGTGGTCGTCGACGATGAGGACGCGGATCACGTCGATGGGGTGCTCGGTCACCGGCCCATCTTGGCAAAGATCGGTGACAGTGACCGGCGCACCGCCCGAGAACCACGCCGGGGCGTCCCCTCAGCGGGGACGCCCCGGCGATCTCGCCGTCTCGGACCTACAGGGGGATCAGCCCGTGGCGGCGATGTCGGTTTCGGTCTCGAGGTGGAGCACCCCGTAGCTCCAGCCCCGGCGCCGGTAGACGACGCTCGGCCGGTCGGTCTCGGAGTCGTGGAAGAGGAAGAAGTCGTGGCCGACGAGCTCCATCTGGTTGATGGCCTCCTCGAGAGTCATCGGCGCGGCCGAGTGGACCTTCTCGCGCACCTCGATCGGCGAGTTGCCGACGGCGCCGAAGCGGTCGAGGTCGCTCGTCTCGGCCGGCGGCTCGGCCGGCTCGACGACCGAGCCGTTGCTCGAGGCGTCGACCCGGGCCGTCGCCTGGGCCACCGACTCTGGGAGTCGTCGTCCGCGGCTGACGCGCCGCTTGTCGTGCACCCGCCGGAGACGGTCCATGAGCTTGTCGACGGCCGCGTCGAGCGCGGCGAACTTGTCGTCCTGGCTGGCCTCGGCCCGGATGACCGGGCCCTTGGCGTGGCAGGTGATCTCGACTCGCTCGGAGCCCTTGGCCACCTTCTCGTGCGTGACGACGACGTCGACGCGGTGGACCTTGGGCGCGAGAGACGGCACCTTGGCCAGTCGCTCGTCGAGCTGCTCTCGGAATCGGTCGGGTATCTGGACATGGCGTCCAGTGACGACGATCTCCACAGTTCCTCCTAGATCGCGCAGGGTGTGAGGTGCACACAGTGCCGAATGGGGTTCGGGCCCGGGAGAGGCCCGCTTGTCGCGTGGGCACCACCCCTTCCGCTCGATCTCGCCCCGCGGGCCGGCGAACCTGAGGTCGCCGGATCCCCTCTGGGCGGGGGGTTCATACTTCGACACTACTGGGCCGACTGGGTCGTGGGAAGGCATCCCGCGAACCGACGGAAACGTCACACTCGGCCCCTCTCGCCACCCGTGCGATGGTCCACCGGACGACGTCGGGTGGCCGCGACCGTCGCCCCGAGGACGTCTGCCGCCCCGGCCTCGCGCAGGGCCCGGGAGGCCTCGGCCATCGTGCTCCCGGTTGTCATGACGTCGTCGACGAGGATGCAGCGTCGCCCCCGGACCACGTTGTGGCACAGGGACTTCACCGTCATCGCTCCGTCGACGTTGGCGCGCCGGCCCAGCATGCCGAGCCCAGACTGGTCGTCGACCCGACGAGTGTGGACGAGGGCAGGGACGACGCGAAGGGGCCGGCTCCGGTGGGGTGCGCCCCCGGCCGCGACGAGGCGCGCAACCCCCTCGAGCGGGATGTCGCCCCGGAGCCTCTGGGACGCCCGTGACGACGGGGCCGGAACCACGAGGACCGGGCCGCTGGACCACCCGCGGAGACGCTCCGCGGCCGACAGGGACGCCGCGATCGACACTGCGAGCCGCCCGGCCAGCAGGACATCGAGATCACGCCTCCCGCCGTCCTTCCACACCCTGATGGCCGTGCTCAGCGGGACGGAGTACGCGCCCCACGCGTGGACGGGCGGCAGCCCGGTCGGCACAGGGTCGGGCCGGACCCGGACCGCGCCGGGGCGCTCGGGTCCGGCAAGAGCCAATGCGTCCAGGGCGCGCGCGCACCGGGGGCACCAGCGCGTGCCCGGGCGTCGGCAGGCGGCGCACTCGAGCGGGAGAACGAGGTCGAGCAGGTGACTCAGGACCATCCGTGCAGCCCACCGGACGCCGGGTCGAGCGGGGAGCCACCGGTGCCTCCCGTGTGGACGAGGGAGAAGCGCGGCGAGGGATGTGGACGACCGCGGTCCTACGGCCCGGTGCCGGCCTCGGCGTCGCCGCCCTCAGCGCCCCGGGACCAGCAGGTCCGTCGCCTCGTCGGTCTTCCGCCACGTCGCGCCCGCCCGGACGAGCACCCTCCCGCCGGAGGTCAGCACGACGAGCCCGCGAGCCCCGTCGATCGTCGTCAACGAGGACGCGTCGGCGACCGAGGCGAGACGGCTGTCCTCCGGGTCGGAGTTGCCCCGCCGGCGTATGCCGTCGAGCCCCCCGCCGATCGTGCCCACCCACGGGCGGACGGCCTCCGCCGGGTCGACGCGGCCGAGGACGGCATACGTCGTGCCGCTGAGCCAGAGCACATCACTGATGAAGGTCAGCGGGTCGGCCTGCCGGAGTGGGGCCGCGAGGGCGATGGGCTCACCGTTTGGGGCGCGGACGATCCCGCTGAGCCCGAGCTGGACGTCACCCCCCTGCCGGTTCGTCGTCACCATGAGGATGCGGGCCCCGTCGGGAGCGAGCGCGAGGCTCACGATCCTGCGGTCCTTGAGCCACGGGGTCGCGAGCGCCTTCGGGACCCGGCGCACGGCACCCTGGCCGGTGTCGAGGACGAAGACATGGTGGGCGCCGGACGAGTCGGCCCCGCCGACCCACAGGTAGCCCGAGCTGTCGAACGTCGGGCGCGTCAGCGACGTCGCGAAGGACGGGACGAGCACGATCGGGGCCGTGCCCCTCCAGAGCGACAGCTCCTTGAAGTCGCCGCCCACCGCCGCGATGACGGTCGAGTCGGTCGAGAGGGCCAGCCTGACCCAGCCCTGGGGGATCCGCGTCGCGAACGGCTGCTGCGCGGCGCCGATCGTCTGGCGCTTCGGTCCGGAGCTGTCGGGCAGTTCCCGGGGATCCATCGCGGTCAGGGTGTCACCGCGCCGGCGCAGTGCGTAGGCGAACACCCTCGACGGCTCCACGTCGAAGCCGAGGGCGCTCGCCGAGGAGGCCGACGAGTCTCCGCCCGGCAGGTCGAGGCTCGTACCCTCGGCGGCCAGGGCCACGGAGGTGACGGACGGCAGCTGGGAGAGCGTGGCGGTCAGCTGGGCCCACATCGCCGTCCGGTCGTCGGGGTCGGCATCGCGAGCCCGCGCGCTGAGGTTGACCTGCGCCGTCCCACCGTCGATCGGGACCGCGTTGACCGCGAGCTTGGTGTTGCTCGGCACCCCGGTGACGACGGCCCCCGCGAGGTAGTCGGGGACGGGACCGAGCTGCGCCCGGGCGAGTGTCGTCGCGAACCGCGAGCCGTTGGGGAACCACCGCGAGTCGGGCACGAGCGTCCGGCCGGCCGGGGTGACGTAGTAGATGAACCGGTTGGTGTAGAGCCGGTCGAAGGCGTTGGTGTCGAGCCAGAGACCGAACCCGCTCGCCGGCAGCTCGATGCGCCATTGCCCGCCCACCTTGGTCAGCCCGAAGGTCGTCCGGACCTTCGTCCCGGCGGGGAGCTCGCGATAGCGGCCGTCGGGTGACACCGTCGCGACGGCGACGGCCGTCACCTCGATCGATTCCGGGCCGAGCCGGCGCAAGGTGACGTTGCCGTCGCCGTCATAGACGACGACGTCGTGGAGCGTCCACTGCCAGAGGTCGACCGACTGGGGAGCGAGGAAGGACTTGCCGGCCTGCCGCGTCTCGTCGCTGTCCTCCCCAGCGCGGATGAAGCCCCGGACGATCGCCTCCTCGCTCGCACCGTCGACGGGCCCCTGGGCGCCGACGAGCGGCGCGGGCTCGTTGATCGGCTCGCCGAGGCGGCGACCCTCGACGACGGGTCCGGAGCCGGGGAGCCCCTGGCAGGCCCCCAGCGTCAGTGCCGCGAGTGCCGCGACGACGGCTGCGCGCCACCTCATCCGCCACGCTCCGTCCAGCCGGCCGGAGCCCGGTGCGGATCGACCGTGGCGGAGCCGATGGCTGGCCCCGGCGTCTGGGCGACTCCGGCGCCGCCGTCGGCGCTCGGCGCGCTCGTGATCCCCGGCGCGCTCGTGATCCCCGGCGCGCTCGTGATCCCCGGCGCGCTCGGGGTCCTCGTTCCGGCCGCCTCGTCGACCGCCGCCAGCACGGGACTCGGCGTCCGGTCGAGGCCGGCCACGGCCTCCGCTCCTTCAGCCTTGGCTCGCTCGGCCTCCGCCAGCAGGGGGCTGAGCGGCAGCGGCGAGGAGACGATTGCGGTGTCAGCAGTACGGGGCAGCGTGAGCCGGAAGCACGAGCCCTCCCCCGGCGCACCCCAGGCCTCGAGGCGCCCGGCATGGAGGCGCGCGTCCTCGAGGGAGATGGCGAGGCCCAGCCCGGTCCCGCCGGTCGTCCGGGCACGGGCGGGGTCGGCCCGCCAGAACCGCGTGAAGACCAGCGCGGCCTCACCGGGGCGCAACCCGACGCCGTGGTCGCGCACCGTGACCGCCACCGCGGAGTCGTTGGAGCCGAGGGTCACCTCGACCGGATGCCCCTCGCCGTGCTCGATCGCATTCGAGACGAGGTTGCGAAGGATCCGCTCGATCCGGCGCGAGTCCATCTCGGCGATGACCGGTCCGGGGGGCTCGGTGACCACCAGCTGGGTGCCCTTGCGGGCGGCGAGGGTGCGGTGGGCGTCGACGGCACGGTCGACGCACGCGCGCAGGTCCGTCGCCTCGATCTCGAGCACCGCGGCACCCGCATCGAAGCGCGAGATCTCGAGGAGGTCTGTGAGCAGCGCCTCGAAGCGGTCGAGCTCGTTGTGGAGCAGCTCGGCCGAGCGCGCGACGGTCGGCTCGAACTCGGCGCGCGAGTCGTGGATGAGGTCGCCGGCCATGCGGATCGTCGTGAGCGGGGTGCGCAGCTCGTGCGACACGTCGGAGACGAAGCGCTGCTGGACTCGAGACAGGTTCTCGAGCTGGGCGATCTGCTGCTGGATCGAGGCGGCCATCGCGTTGAACGAGTGCCCGAGTCGCGCGAGATCGTCCTCGCCCTTGGAGCGCATCCGCTCGTTGAGATTGCCCTCGGCGAAGCGCTCGGCGACAAGGGCGGCGCGCCTGACGGGGTCGGCGACGAGTCGCGTCACGACGAAGGCGATGGCCCCGACGAGAAGGATCAGCACGGCCCCGCCGAAGAGGAATGTCCGGCCGATGAGGCTGATGATCTCGCGCTCGCGGTGCATCGGGTAGATGAAGTAGAGGCCGTAGTCCCCGGCAACGGGAAGCGTCACCTTCTGCCCGACGATGACGGCCGAGATCTCGTCGGCGTTCTCGCTGATCGTCGCGACCTGGATGTGCTGTCGGTCGGGCGCCGCGGCCACCTGCGCGCGCAGCTCGTCGGGGATGAACCGGACGCCGACGACGCCGCTCTCGATCGGGCCGATGACGACGGGAGCCGTGTTGGTGTCGAGCCGGGTGAGCACGACGTAGCGGACCTCGTTGCCCGCGTCACGGCGGTACTTGTTGACGAGGTCGGTCGCGGTCTGCGTCAGGTCGGCCTGCGAGGTGGTCTTGTCCGTGAAGTCGAACTGCTTCTGCGCATCCGTCGCGTCACGGAGGCTGTCGTCAGCGGCGATGCGCTGGCGGCCGTCGACGAGACCCTGGGCGATCGAGCCGTAGCGGTAGGTCCCAACGGCCGTGAGGACGAGGATGCCGAGGAGCATCGTGACGACGACGACGCGGAAGCCGAGGGAGGAGCGCCAGAGATGCAGGACGCGCCGCCACCACCGAGCCAGCGTCACCCCGGCCCGGGAGGCGAGGCCGCGGCGCGCGTCGTCGACGAGCGGACCGCTCATGTCAGGACGGACCGGCCTTGTAGCCGACGCCTCGGACGGTCACAACGATCTCGGGGTGCTCGGGGTCGTGCTCGATCTTGGAGCGCAGGCGCTGGACGTGGACGTTGACGAGACGGGTGTCACCCGCGTGGCGGTAGCCCCAGACCTGCTCGAGGAGGACCTCGCGGGTGAAGACCTGCCACGGCTTGCGGGCGAGCGCGACGAGCAGGTCGAACTCGAGCGGCGTGAGGGAGAGGGCCCGGCCGTCCCGCTTGACGGAGTGGCCGGCGACGTCGATCTCGAGGTCGCCGATCGTGAGCTTCTCGGGGGCGGGCTCATCGCCGCGGCGCAGCCGGGCGCGGACGCGGGCGATGAGCTCCTGGGGCTTGAAGGGCTTGACGACGTAGTCGTCGGCACCGGACTCGAGCCCGACGACGACGTCGACGGTGTCGGTGCGTGCCGTCAGCATGACGATCGGCACGCCGCTCTCGGCTCGGATCCGACGGCACACCTCCATCCCGTCGAGCCCGGGGAGCATGACGTCGAGGAGCACGAGGTCGGGCCTCGACTCACGGAACGCGCCCACCGCCTCGGCGCCGTCGGCGACGTGAGTCACGTCGAGCCCCTCGTTGCGCAGCACGATCCCGAGCATCTCTGCGAGCGCGAGGTCGTCGTCGACGACCAGAACCCGACCCTTCACCACACACTCCCTCCGCGGCCCGCGATCCGCACGGACCACCACGTCTTCGCCAAATCATCACACACGCAGGCCATGGGCCCGTTCGTCGAGCGCACGCGGGGAGTCTCGGAGGGTCGCGCAGGGTCACCCCCTCACTGCGTGATGTACCACTTACCGCCGATCTTGACGGCCTTGAAGCTCGACACGACCTCGGCCGCGACGGCCGGCTCGGTCGTTACGCTCTCGAAGGTGGCATTCGCGCCGCTGACCGTCGCACCGGAGATCGTCAGCCCCTCGAAGGCCGACTTGAGCTCCTTGAGCTGGTCGAGCAGCGGCGTGATGGTCTTGATGCACGACGCCGAGGCGCCGGGGATGCTCGAGAAGGCCTTGCCCCGCGTCGCCATGACGGAACAGACCCCTTGGCCGTCCCCGCCCACCATCGCGTTGAGCCACGCGGTCATGGCGGCCTCGGGGGTCGACTGGTCCGCTGGAGCCGCTGCGGTCGGGGTACCGGTCGCTGCACCCGACGAGCCGCCCGTCGGAGTGGCCGCGCTGCTCGACCCACCGTCGGCGGGGGCCGTGCTCGAGGTGAGGCCGGAACCGGCCCCTGAGGGGTCGGCGGCCGGGTCGGCCTTGCTGCACCCGGCGAGCGCGGCGGCGAGCGCGAGCGCGATCGCGCCCATCCTCAGCGTTTTCATGGTGTCCCCAGGTCGTCGGTCAGCGTCGTCGGTCTCGTCGGGCGGCCCTTCGGGTCCGCCTTCACCAGTCGTCCTGCCATCCTGCCACGAGCGCCCGACCGATCCCCCGCCGGTCCGTCACGGCCCCAGACGGACGTATGCCGCCCTCCCGAGCGCGGGAGGGCGGCATACGTCGTGCCGGTGCGGGGACGCGAACGGCGGCTCCGCTGTCAGTAGCGGTAGTGGTCCGGCTTGTAGGGGCCGGCGACGTCGACGCCGAGGTACTCGGCCTGACCCTTCGTCAGCTCGGTGAGCCGGACGCCGAGCGCCTCGAGGTGGAGGCGGGCGACCTTCTCGTCGAGGACCTTGGGCAGGGTGTAGACCTCGTTGGCGTACTCGCCCGGCTTCGTGAACAGCTCGATCTGGGCGATCGTCTGGTTGCTGAAGCTGTTGCTCATGACGAAGCTCGGGTGGCCGGTCGCGTTGCCGAGGTTCATCAGGCGGCCCTCGGACAGGACGATGATGCTGCTGCCCGACGTGAAGGTCCACTCGTGGACCTGCGGCTTGATCTCGGTCTTCGTGACGCCGGGGACGCGGCCGAGGCCGGCCATGTCGATCTCGTTGTCGAAGTGGCCGATGTTGGCGACGATCGCCTTGTTCTTCATCTGCGTCATGTGCTCGGCCGTGATGACGTCCTTGCAGCCCGTGGTCGTGATGAAGATGTCGGCCGTCTCGACGACGTCCTCCATGCGGGCGACCTGGAAGCCCTCCATCGCGGCCTGGAGGGCGCAGATCGGGTCGATCTCGGTGACGATGACGCGGGCGCCCTGCCCGCGGAGCGACTCGGCGCAGCCCTTGCCCACGTCGCCGTAGCCCGCGACGACCGCGACCTTGCCGCCGATGAGGACATCGGTGGCCCGGTTGAGCCCGTCGATGAGCGAGTGGCGGCAGCCGTACGTGTTGTCGAACTTGCTCTTGGTGACCGCGTCGTTGACGTTGATGGCCGGGAAGAGCAGCTCACCGGCCTCGGCGAGCTGGTAGAGGCGGTGGACGCCGGTCGTCGTCTCCTCGGTGACGCCCTTGATGCCGGCCGAGACGGTCGTCCACTTCTGCGGGTCGGCAGCCGTCGTCCGGCGCACGAGCTCCTTGAAGACGCCGAACTCCTCGGAGTCCTCGTCGGTCGTGGGCGGGACCTGACCGGCCTTCTCCCACTCGACGCCCTTGTGCACGAGCATCGTCGCGTCGCCGCCGTCGTCGAGGATCATGTTGGGGCCCTCGCCACCCGGCCAGGTGAGGATCTGGTCGGTGCACCACCAGTACTCCTCCAGCGTCTCGCCCTTCCAGGCGAAGACCGGGACGCCCTGTGGGTCCTCCGGCGTGCCGTTCGGGCCGACGACGACCGCGGCGGCCGCCTCGTTCTGGGTCGAGTAGATGTTGCAGGAGGCCCAGCGGACCTCGGCGCCGAGCGCCGTCAGCGTCTCGATGAGGACGGCCGTCTGGACGGTCATGTGGAGCGAGCCGGCGATGCGGGCGCCCTTGAGCGGCTGGGCCGCGCGGAACTCCTCGCGGATCGCCATGAGGCCGGGCATCTCGTGCTCGGCGAGTCGGAGCTGGTGTCGGCCGGCCTCGGCGAGGCTCAGGTCGGCCACCTTGAAGTCAAAGGACATGCGGGATCTCTTCCTCGGATTGTCGGTGTGCAGACCCGGCGCGCCCCTCTGGGCTCATGTGGCGGGTCATCACCCACGCCGGCGGTGGACCAGTCTACCGGTTCGGGGCACTCGGCTCAGTGCGCGGCGGCCTTCCGGCGCGGGAGCACGTGCATGACCGCAACGATGACCGCACCGACGACGAGGCCGAGGAGTGCGGAAGCGAGGGTGTTGACGAGCCAGCCGAGGACGCCACCGACGCCCGCGACCCCGTGCACGGCCTCCTCGAGGTGGTGCACGAGGTCATAGGGCGCGTGCCAGCCGAGCTCGTCGATGCCGACGAGGAGGATGTGGCCACCCACCCAGAGCATCGCTGCGATGCCGACGACGGACAGGACCTCGAGCAGGACCGGCATACCCTTGACCAGGCCGCGGCCGACCCGCTGCGAGAGACCCGAGTCGCGCTGCGCGAGCCGAAGGCCGATGTCGTCCATCTTGACGATGAGCCCGACGACGCCGTAGACGAGCGCGGTGATCACGAGGGCGACGAAGACGAGGATGATGCCGCGCGAGAGGAACGGCTCGTTCTCGACCTCGTTGAGGGCGATGACCATGATCTCGGCCGAGAGGATGAAGTCGGTGCGGATGGCCCCGGACACGACGGCATCCTCCTGCGAGCCGTCGACGGCCGCCGGCTCCTCGTCCGCGCCATGGCCGGAGACCGCCTCCCAGATCTTCTCGGCCCCCTCGTAGCACAGGTAGGCGCCGCCGACCATGAGGATCGGGGTCAGCAGCCACGGGAGGAACTGGCTGAGCAGCATGGCCACCGGGAGGATGATGAGCAGCTTGTTGCGCAGCGACCCGAAGGCGATCCGCTTGATGATCGGCAGCTCGCGCTCGGGCTCGAGGCCCTGGACGTAGCGCGGCGTGACGGCCGTGTCGTCGACGACGACGCCGGTCGCCTTGACGCTGGCTCGTGCGGCGGCGGCGCCGACGTCGTCGACGGAGGCGGCCGCGAGCTTGACGAGAGCTGCGATGTCATCGAGGAGCGCGACCAGTCCACCTGCCATGGTCCACATCGTAGGTGGCCGGGGCTCAGGTTTCTCCCAGCGTCCGGGCCGGCGGGCGACCCCGGAACCGTCAGGGCTGGTCGAGATCGAGGCCCAGCAAGGCGTTCTCGACGACCTCGGCGAGCGCCGGGTGGATCCAGTACTGCCCACGAGCCACCGTGTGGGCCGGCGTCCCGATCGAGATGGCCTGGATGAGCGGCTGGATGAGGGTCGTCGCGTCGGGCCCGAGGACGTGCGCCCCGAGAAGCAGTCCGGTCGCGGGGTCGGCGATGACCTTGCACACGCTCGTCGTGTCCTCCATGGCCCACCCGTAGGCCGTGTCGCCGTAGGCCTGGACCTTCGTGACGTGCCGCAGCCCCCGGGCCACGCACTGCTGCTCGGTCAGTCCGATGGTGGCGACCTGCGGGTGGCTGAAGACACCCGAGGGCACGTGCTCGTGGGGGAAGGAGCGCAGGTCGTCGGGATGGACGAGGTTGTGCGCGACGACGCGCGCCTCGGCGTTGGCGACGTGCTTGAGCTGGTAGGGCGAGCTCACATCGCCCAGCGACCAGACCCCGGAAGCGGTCGTCCGTCCGTGCTCGTCGACGACGATGCGCCCGTCGGGGTGGAGGTCGACGCCCGCGAGCTCGAGCCCGATGCCGGCGGTGTTGGGGTGGCGACCGGTCGCCACGAGCAGGAGGTCGCCCTCGGCCGACCCGCCGCCGAGGAGGTCGGCGCGGATCGTCCCGTCCTGCTCGGTCAGCGAGCGGGCCGTCGCCATGGTCCGCACGTCCCAGCGCCCCCGGGCGACGTCGGTGAACCGGCGCGCGATCTCCGTGTCGAGGTGGCGAAGGAGCAGGTCACCCCGGGCGAGGATCGTCACCCTGGACCCCAGCGAGGAGAACACGTGCGCCATCTCGACGGCGATGAAGCCGCCACCGATGATGAGGAGGCGCTCGGGGACCTCGTCGATCCGCATGATCGTGTCGGAGGTGTGGAACGGGACGCCGGACTCGGTGACGACGTCGGGAACCATCGGGTGGGCGCCCGTCGCGACGACGACCTGGTCCGCGGCCAGCAGCGCGGTGCCGCCGTCGTTGAGGTCGACCGTGAGCCGCCGGTCGCCGGTGAACCGGGCCCGTCCGAGGTAGGCGGTCGTGTTGGGGCCGTCGACCCGCCACCGTTTCCCGCTCTCGGCGATGGGGTCGATGCGCCCGAAGATGCGGTCGCGGATGTCGGCCCATCGGACACCGTCGACGGTGGCGTCGACGCCGTAGCGCGCGGCCGAGCGGATCCCGTCGGCGACCTCGGCGGCGTAGACGAACATCTTCGTCGGGATGCAACCGACGTTGAGGCAGGTACCGCCGAAGGTGCCGGACTCGATGACGGCC
This sequence comes from Intrasporangium oryzae NRRL B-24470, assembly GCF_000576595.1. Taxonomy (GTDB): domain Bacteria; phylum Actinomycetota; class Actinomycetes; order Actinomycetales; family Dermatophilaceae; genus Intrasporangium_C; species Intrasporangium_C oryzae. Next base: position 49,085 of record NZ_AWSA01000033.1, read on the forward strand.
ACTCGCCGGTCGTCGAAGTCGGGGGTCACGAGCGAGTTGCCCGACCCGGTCCCGATGATGGCGAGGTCGTAGTGCTCCGTCACACGGGGCAGCCTATGACGCGCCGGTCGGGCCGGACCGGGCGGCCCTGCCGCTCCCAGCGCGGGGCGCCCGGCCCGGGGTCGCCTCAGGCGTGCCGGGCCTTGCGCAGGAGGCGCACGTGCGGAGAGGTGGCCGGGTCGAAGCCCTGGCCGAGCGCGAGGTAGGTCGCGGCGAAGTCGGTGAGCGCCACATGGGAGGCGAGCCGCAGGAGGGGCTCGGGTGCGACGGCGTCGACGAGGGAGACCCGGACCCCCGCGTCCTCGGCGACCGAGACGATCATGTCCACGAGCGACCGGTCGAGGTCGTCGGGCGACGCCGGCACCTGGGGCTGCGGCTCGTCGCCGGCTTCGTCGCTTCGCCCGGCACCGGCACCACCGGTCGGCGCGGACGCGCCGCGCAGCATGATGAGCCGGAGCGGCGCCCGCATCGGCCCGTCGAGGAACGGGTCGATGAAGATGTCGTCGCCGGCCTGACCGGCGGCCTCTCCCGCGGCGAGCGTGCCGTCGAAGCACGCGACGATCTGGCTCGCCGCATCGGGTAGCACGCCTGACGCGACGGGGACCCGGCCCGTTCGCCCGAACATCGCGGCGGCCCGACGTGCGGCGACCCCGCCGAACCAGCCGGAGCCGAGGACGATCGGCACCGACTCGGCGACCTCGACGGCGAGCACCTTGGCCGGGTTGACGAAGGACTCCGAGGAAGGCCTGGCCTCCTGCGCACGATCGTCGAGGACGTCTGCGAGCGACGCCAGGATCGCATGGCTGACCGGAGCGAGGCGGAGCACGTCGGCGGCGAGGAGGACCGGGGTCGCCTGTGCCCACATCGACGTCCGTGACGACGCCCCCGGGACGGTGATCGGCACGTGGATGCCGCGAGCCCGCGCCGACACCTCGGCCAAGGGCGAGTCGGGCGCGCCGACCGTCAGCAGAGTGGCACCCCGACGGGCGGCCTCGGCCGCGAGGCCCAGCGTGCCGGAAGCCCGACCGGACTGAGACACGGCGACCACGAGGTCGAGGGCACCGACCCAGCCGGGCAGTGGTCCGGAGGAGCAGCCCTGGACGGGGATCGCCGCTGCTCCGCGCGTCGCGGCGTCGAGCAGGTCGGCGACGGCCGTGGAGCCGCCGGCGGCAGCGACGACGACCCCGCGCGGCTCGAGCCCTTCGAGCCGCGAGAGCCCGGCCTCGTCGGCCGCGTGGACCGCCCGCCGAACCTGGGCGCCGGCACCGGCGAGGGCCCGGAGCGTGCCGCTGCGGTCGAGACGCTCGAGGGTGTCCTGGTCGTCGAGCCGCGCCTCGTCGAACACGGTCGTCGTCGGGTCAGGCGTCGAGTCGGCGGGCGAGGTCGACGAGCAGAACAGGGACACCGCTCTCGATGGGGTAGCCCAGCGAGCAGGCAGCGCACTGGAGCTCGGCCCCGGAGGGGCCGTGCGCGTCGGCGAGCACGCCCTTGCACTGCGGGCAGCGGAGGATCTCACGCAGCCACGGCTCGATGGTCTGAGGGGTCTGGCTCACTGTGCTGCTCCTCCGTCGTGGCCGGCGTCCGGCCCATGGTCGGGACCGGTCTCCTGGTCCGCGTCTGCGTCGGACCGGATCAGGTCGAGGATCTCGTCGCGGACGCGCTCCATCGTCTCACGGTGGGATGCCTCCACATTGAGTCGGAGCAGGGGTTCGGTGTTGGACGCGCGGACGTTGAACCACCAGGCCGAGGACCCCTCCGGGCTCGTGATCGTCAGGCCGTCCAGCTCGTCGGTGTCGGCGCCGCGCACCTGGGCCCAGGCGCGGATGCGGTCGACGATGCCCGCCCGGTCGGTCACGGTCGAGTTGATCTCGCCCGACGCGGCATACCGCTCGTACTGCGCCGTGAGCGAGGCGAGGGTGCCGGCCTGCTCGCCGAGGGCCGCGAGGACGTGCATCGCGGCGAGCATCCCGGTGTCGGCGAACCAGAAGTCGCGGAAGTAGTAGTGGGCCGAGTGCTCACCGCCGAACACCGCATCGACCCGGGCCATCTCGGCCTTGATGAACGAGTGGCCCACGCGCGTCCGCACCGGCGTCGCGTCGAGCTCGCGGACGACCTCGGCGACCGCGGCGCTCGAGATGACGTTGTGGACGATGGCGACGTCGGTGTCTCCCCCCGCCCGCGCACGGGCGATCTCGCGCGCCGCGACGAGCCCCGTGATGGCGCTCGGCGAGACGGGCTCGCCCGCGGCGTCGACGACGAAGCAGCGGTCGGCATCGCCGTCGAAGGCGAGGCCGAGGTCGGCGCCGTGCTCCACGACGGCGGCCTGCAGGTCGACGAGGTTGGCCGGGTCGAGCGGGTTGGCCTCGTGGTTGGGGAAGCTGCCGTCGAGCTCGAAGTAGAGCGGGACGATCTCGAGCGGGAGCTCCGGGAGCCCGGCGGCGGTGCCGAGGACCGCCGGGACCGTGTGGCCCCCCATGCCGTTGCCGGCGTCGACGACGACCTTGAGCGGCCGGCAGCCGGAGAGGTCGACGAGCTCGCGCAGGAACCGGGCGTAGTCGCCGAGGAGGTCACGCACGTGGAGCGCCCCGGGGCCCCGCGTCGGCGCGTAGAGGCCGCTGCCCCCGTCGAGCAGCCACTGGGCGAGGTCGCGGATCTCGGCCAGTCCCGTGTCCTGACCGACCGGTCGGGCCGCGGAACGGCACAGCTTGATGCCGTTGTAGCTCGCCGGGTTGTGGCTTGCGGTGAACATCGCCCCCGGCAGGTCGAGGGCCCCGCTCGCGTAGTAGAGGCCGTCGGTCGAGCACAGCCCGATGAGGGTGACGTCGACACCGCGGGAGGTCACCCCGTCGGCGAAGGCCGCGGACAGCTCGGGCGAGCTCGGGCGCATGTCATGGCCGATGACGACGCCGTCGTGACCGTCGGGCAGGGCGATGATCTCGGCGAAGGCCGCGCCGATGGCACGGGCGACGGCGGGCGACAACTGCTCGGGGACGAGACCCCGCACGTCGTAGGCCTTGACGAAGTCGGAGAGCTTTGGCACGGGACGACCCTAGCCGTCACGTGTCCCTGAGGATGCGCAGGTGTCCACGGCGGGCGGCCTGGCCCGCGCCGGACTCGACCTCGGCGACGGGCTGCCCGCGCGGGGGGTCCTCCCGGTCGTCGGAGGGTCGGGTCGGCCGGGGCCGGCCGGCCTCGCGCACGGCGTCGGCCAGGGCCAGGAGGTCGTCGCCCGCGAGGGTCGGCTCGGGGTACTCACCACCGAGGCGAACGACGTCCCAGCCGCGCGGGGCGGTCAGGCGCTCGGCGTGCTCGCGGCACAGGTCGTAGGTGTGCGGCTCGGCGTACGTGGCCAGGGGGCCGAGCACGACGGCCCGGTCGGCATACGCGTAGGTGAGTGTCGCGACCGCCGGGCGCGCGCACCCCGTCTTCGAGCAACCACGAGTGAGACCCACGTTCGTGGACTCTAGCCCGCAGGTCCGACGTCGCCGAATCACCACGCCGTCACGCGCACGGACGGGCGCACGGACGGGCGCACGGACGGGCGCACGGACGGGCGCACGGACGGCGCGCGGGCGTCGAGACGGCGCCGCGGGGGTCCGGCCGTCGCCCTCCGATCTAAGGTGGTGCCG
>NZ_AWSA01000034.1 GCF_000576595.1 Intrasporangium oryzae NRRL B-24470
CACGGTGCGCCCGGCGATCGTCGTCGCGGCTCGCTGCGGCACCCAGGCGACGGCCCGGGCGAGGTCGCGGGAGGGCCACGCGGCGGGTGCGCCGGCGTCCGTGGGCGTGAGGGCGGGGGCCAGCTCGACGGATCCCTCAGCCGGCGCGACGAGCCCGCCGACCGCGGTCATGAGCGACGACTTGCCCGCGCCGCTCGGACCGACGAGGGCGACCGTCTCGCCTGCGCAGAGGTCGAGGTCGGCTCCGGTCACGGCGGTCGTCGTCCGGGACTCGCTCCCGAGCCGACGGCTGCGGTGCCGGACGCTGACGCCGCGCGCCGAGACCGCCCTGACCCCCACGGGCACGAGGGACGCGGTGCCGCCGGGGGCGGGCGGCAGGTCGAGGTCCAGCGGGGTCGGGTCCGGGGCGCCGGGCACCCAGATGCCTTGGGCGGCAAGGGATTCCCCGTGCGTCGCGAGGATCTCGGCGGGCGCACCGTCTGCGACGACACCCCCGGCCGCGTCGAGGACGACGAGCCGGTCGACGAGGTCGAGCCACCCGTCGAGCCGGTGCTCGACGACGACGAGGGTGAGGTCGCGACGGCGAGCCACCGCGTCGACCACGCCCCGCACGGTGGCCGCGGTGTCGGCGTCGAGCATCGCGGTCGGCTCGTCGAGGAGCAGCACGCCGGGCTCCATGACGAGGGCGCCGGCGAGGGCGAGCCGCTGCGACTCGCCGCCGCTCAGGGTCGAGGGTGCACTGGTGGGCGGGATCGCGAGGCCGACCTCGTCGAGGGCCGCGACGACCCGCTCGGGCATCTGCGAGCGCGGGACGGCGACGTTCTCGAGGCCGAACGCGACGTCCCGGCCGACCGTCGAGGCGACGACTCCCGCTCCCGGGTCCTGCAGGACGAGGCCGACCGAGCCCGGCGAGTGCTGGGGGTCCGCACCGTCGACCCGGACCGAGCCGGAGAGCTCGCCCGAGTCGGCGGTGAGGAGCAGCCCGGCGAGGGCGCGGAGCAGGGTCGACTTGCCGGACCCGCTCGGCCCGGCGAGGAGGACGCGCTCGCCCGGGCCGATGGTCAGGTCGAGACCGTCGAGGACGGGCCGGACCCTGCCGTAGGGGCGCCACGTGAGGCCCTCGACCTCGATCCGGGCCCCTCGGGCCGGGCGCGGGGGGAGGTGCCCCCCAGGCGAACCCGCCTGGGGAACCACCTCGACCCGGGGCCGGTCAGGCAACGGCCTGCCGCTCGCGGGCCTCCTGGCCCGGGGGGAAGGCCCCGAGGGCCCCGGCCTGGGCGAGCGCCGACGTCAGTCCGAGGGCGAGGAGCGAGCCGAAGACCGCCACCGAGCCGCCGAGGAGGAAGAGGTAGGCGATCTTGTAGCCCCAGCCCCAGTCGGTCCAGTACGAGTACCACTCGTAGACCGCCTCGAACGCCCCGCCGAGGAAGCCGCCGATGAGCAGCGGCGCCCAGCGGTACACGGCATACCCGAAGAGGGCGAAGCCGAGCTCGACGCCGAGGCCCTGCACCAGGCCCGAGACGAGCGTCGTCCAGCCCCACTGGGTGCCGATGAGGGCCGAGACGACCGCGGCGAGGACCTCGGTGAAGACGGCCGCCCCGGGCCGCCGGATGATGAGCATGCCGACGATGCCGGCGACGAGCCAGGGCCAGTTGAGCAGGGCCCCGAGCGGCGGGAACACTGCCGAGACGGCGTTCGAGGGCGCCGCATAGACCAGGCCCCAGGCCCAGTACGCGACGCCGAAGGCGACGCCGAGGAAGGCGCAGGTGAGCAGGTCGATCGTCCGCCAGCGCAGGAGCGGCGGGGTCGCGGTGATGGTGCGCCTCGGCGCGCGGGTGCGCGCGGACAGGTCGCTGGACGTGCCGTGTGACGTGGTGTTGGACATGGTGTGACTCCCGGGTCTCCGATGGGTGGATACCTCGGGGAGGTCACCCGGCGGCAGACGCGATGACGCGTGCCGATGGGTGACCTGAGAATTACCGACTTCCTTCGCCGGTGCTAACCGGAGCAGGTTCGAGGGTCTGCGGCCTCGCGGGCCACACTCTCAGCGCTAGGGCGCTCCCCTGTCGTGATGATTGGGTAAGGCGTGTTCAGTTGTGACGTGGTGACTTTACCCCGTCGGGCGTGACAGAGTCAGGGGGTCGGCCGATCGCTGGACGGAAGGGCGGAGGACACGTGGGAAACGCGACCTGGAGGCTGTTGAGCATCGGTTCGACCCTGGCCGCGACCAAGCTCGCCACGATGGCCGCGTCGAAGGGCTGGAAGGTCATGACGGGCCGACCCGTCCCCGTCAAGGGCGACTTCGAGCGTGAGCGGACCCGCGACGTCGTCGCCTATGCCGCGCTCTCGTCGATGCTCGTCGTCGGCGCCCGCGTCGCGGCCGAGCGCAAGGCCGCGGAGTACTACCGCCAGTCGACGGGCCACCTGCCGCGAGGGATCGCACGGGGCGACATCACGCTCACCGACGTGCACTCCTACCGCAAGCTGAGGCGCGCCCGGGCCAAGGCCTCGCGAGCCGTGAAGCACCTCAGCTCCTGAGTGCCGTCGGCACGTCCGTATGCCGCTCGGCCGGCGTCGCTGGCCCACGTGCGCGCCCGCTCGTGCGCGCCCGGACGGCCTTGTGCAGAGCGTCGACGGCAAGGACGGCCGGGATGGCACCGAGGGCGAGGGCCCAGCCGAGCGGTGAGGGCATCGAGCCCCCGAGGAGGTCGGCGAGGGCCGGCCAGACGAGGATGACGAGGAGGAAGGCGACCTCGGTCGCCACGGCGCCGAGGAGCAGGCGGTTGCCCCGGAGGGACCAGGCGCCCACCGGGCGGGACGCGCTGCGGCAGGCGAACGCATTCGCGAGCTGTCCCAGGACGACCGCGCTGAAGGCGGCGCCCGAGGCGAGAGCAAGGAGCGGCGCGCCCGGGACCTGACCGAAGGCCCAGCCGCCGTGGACGAGGACCCCGAGGAAGGCCGCCATCTCGATGACCGACTCGGCGGGGCCGAGCACGAGGAAGGCGCGGCGCACGACCCGGCCGTCGAGCAGTGGCCCGGTGCGAAGGGGCTCGGACATGACCCGCGGGCTGGCCGGCTCGGCGCCGAGGGCGAGGGCCGGCAGCAGGTCGGTGCCGATGTCGAGGGCGAGGATCTGGAGCACCGAGAGGGCGAGCGGGATCTTGCCCGCGGAGAGGGACCAGGCGAGGAAGGGCGTGAGCTCGGCGACGTTGTCCGTCAGGTGGTAGGTGAGGAAGCGGCGCACGTTGGACCAGGTGGCCCGGCCCAGCTCGATCGCGGCGACGATCGTCTCGAACCGGTCGTCGAGGAGGACCACGTCGGCCGCCTCGCGGGCGACGTCCGTCCCGGAGGCCCCCATCGCGACACCGATGTCGGCCTTGCGCAGCGCCGGACCGTCGTTGACCCCGTCCCCGGTCATCGCGACGACGTGGCCGCGAGCCTGGAGGGCGCCTGCGATCCGCAGCTTGTCCTCGGGGGTGGCCCGCGCGACGACGGTCCCGTCGACGTCGACGAGCTCACCGAGGGCGTCCTCGTCGGGCGGAAGGTCGGCGCCGGTCACCACGACCGCGCCGGGTGTGAGCAGCCCGACCTCACGGGCGATGGCGGCCGCCGTGCCCGGGTGGTCGCCGGTGATCATCATGACGCTGATCCCCGCGCGCCGGCAGGTCGCCACGGAGTCGGCGACACCGGCCCGCGGCGGGTCCTCGAGCGCGACGAGGCCCAGTAGCTCGAGGCCGTGCTCGAGGAGGTCCTGGCGGGTCGCCCTGTCGTCGGAGCCGAGGGCCTCGGCCTGCTCGCTGGCGAGGAGGCGGCGCCGGGCGACGGCGAGGACCCGCAGGCCCGTCGCGCTGAGCCGCTCCAGCTGCGCCTCGGCCTCGCCGGTGCCGTCGCAGGCGCGGAGGACCGAGTCCGGCGCCCCGAGCACGTGGAGCCAGCCGCCGGCCGAGGCCGCCGATCGTCGGAGCGCCGGGTCGAAGGGGTAGGCGCGGTCGATCCGCACGTCCGCCGACGAACCCGCGCCGACGCGGACCGCGAGGACGTGGATCGCCGCCTCCATCGGGTCTCCGCGCGCCCGCCAGCCCCCGTCGCGCTCGACCGCGCGTCCGTGGACGCACTCGACGGCCGAGGCGGCGGCGAGGCGCACGGCCTCGATCGTCTCGCGGTCGCCGGCGCACTCGGCGGCCGGCGCGTAGCCCTCGCCGGTGATCCGGGCCGTGCCGACCGGTGTCCAGACCTCGACGACGTTCATCTCGTTGCGCGTCAGCGTCCCGGTCTTGTCCGTGCAGATGAACGTCGTCGAGCCGAGCGTCTCGACCGACTCGAGCCGGCGCACGAGCGCGTGGCGCGAGGCCATCCGCTGGGCCGACCGCGCCAGCGACAGCGTCACGGTCGGCAGCAGCCCCTCCGGGACGAGCGCGACGGTCACCCCCACGGCGAAGAGGAACCCGAACGCGGGCGAGACCCCGAGCAGGAGCGAGACCCCGAACGCGACCACGCCCGTACCCACGGCCAGCACCGCGACGACGGTGACGATGTGATGGAGCTGCCGCGAGAGCGGGCTCGGCGGCCTGCGGGCGGCCCGGGTGAGCGCGGCGATCTCGGCGAGCCGCGTGCGGCCCCCGGTGGCGATGACGGTCCCCCTGCCGACGCCCTCGACGACGAACGTCCCGGCCCGGATGACCCCACCGCTCTCGGGCCGGGTCGTGACGCTCTCGCCCGTCAGCATCGACTCGTCGACCGCGACGGCGACCGCGCGGTCCAGCCGGAGGTCCGCGCTCACCCGGTCGCCGGCCTCGAGCAGGACCGTGTCGTCGACGACGAGCTCGTCCCCACCCACCTCGTGCACCTGGCCGTCGCGCACGACCCGGGCCCGGGGTGGCAGGAGGTCCGCGAGCCGGGCCCCGGCGCGCTCGGCGCGGTACTCCTGCGCGAACGCGAAGACCCCGTTGAGCACGACGACGACGGCGATCGCCACCGCGAGCTGCGGCATCCCCGCGACGTAGGCCAGGCCCGCCGCGATCCACAGGATCACCGCGAAGAAGTGGACCATCTGGCGGAGGAGCTGGACGAGCGGCGACGGTGGCCGGGATGCGGGCAGGACGTTGGGGCCGTCGCGGGCCAGCCGGTCGCTCACCTGCGCATCCGTCAGCCCGACGACGCGTTCCTCCGGGCGGTTCACGGGTGCGTCGGGCTCCATCGGTCACCTCCTCGGCCGGTGGGGTCGGGCGGGCCTCCCCTCTGGCCACGCTACGCGCGGCGCCGCGGCCGGGGGCGGGACCTTCGGCCCTACGCGACCGGGCCGCCCGCACCCGACCATTCAGACAGGCGAGCCACGTCGGCACAGCCGTGCCGGCGGCGCGCCAGAACAACCGGAGGAGTCATGACCAGCACCCCGACCACCACGCCGACCACGCCGAGCACTCCGTCGGGGACTGCGACCGGGCCGATGCCCGGGACGATGCCCGGCACGATGCCCGGGACCGGCGCTACGCCCGGTACGGCGAGCGGCGACGGCTCGGGGGCCGCGCCACTCGTCCTCGAGCTGCACGAGGGCGACCGGTCCATGGCCGACCTGCTCGGCGGGAAGGGCGCGGGGCTCGCCGAGATGACCAGGCTCGGGCTTCCGGTGCCGGCCGGATTCATCATCACGACCGAGGCGTGCCGTGCCTTCCTCACCGAGGGCGGGGACCCCGTCGGCCTCTGGGACCAGGTGGACCGGGCCCTGTCCGCTCTCGAGGAGCGGTCGGGGCTGCGGTTCGGGGACCCCGCCCGGCCCCTCCTCGTGTCGGTGCGGTCCGGCGCCCGCTTCTCCATGCCCGGGATGATGGAGACCGTCCTCAACGTCGGGATGACCGACGAGGTCGCGAGCGCGCTCACGGTCCACGGCGAGGCGCACTTCGCGTGGGACAGCTACCGCCGGCTCGCCCAGATGTACGGGCGCACGGTCCTCGGCATCGACGGCTCCCTCTTCGACGAGCAGCTCACGGCGATGCGGGCCTCGCTCGGGGTCGCGACCGATGCCGAGCTCGACGCCTACGCCCTCAAGCGCCTCACGTCCTCCTTCCGGCAGACGATCCGGGAGCACACCGACACCGACGTCCCGCAGGATCCCCGGGTCCAGCTCCGCGAGGCCGTCCGGGCCGTCTTCGCCTCGTGGAACGGCGAGCGGGCCCGCCTCTACCGCCGGCACGAGGGCATCGCCGACGACCTCGGGACCGCCGTCAACATCGTCCAGATGGTCTTCGGCAACCGTGACGACCGCTCGGGCAGCGGGGTCTGCTTCACGCGGGACCCGGTGACCGGGGCGACCGGCGCCTTCGGCGACTACCTTCCCGTCGCTCAGGGCGAGGACGTCGTGAGCGGGGTCCGCAGCCCGATGGACCTCGCCGAGCTCGGGCGGCGCGAGCCAGCGCTGCTCGAGGAGCTGCGCGGCCACCTGCGCACCCTGGAGACGCACTACCGCGACCTCTGCGACGTGGAGTTCACCGTCGAGCGGGGGCGGCTCTGGATCCTCCAGACCCGGCTCGGCAAGCGCAGCCCCGAGGCAGCCTTCCGGATCGCGGCGGCCCTCGTCGACGAGGGTGTCATCGACCTCGACGAGGCCCTGACCCGGGTGCACGGCGCGCAGCTGCAGACCCTGCTCCACCCGACGTTCACCGTCGACGAGAGCGTGCCACGGCTCGCCCACGGTCTCGGTGCGAGCCCCGGCGCGGCCGTGGGCCAGCTCGTCTTCGACGCGGCCACGGCGATGGAGTGGGCCGCGATGGGGCGCACCGTCGTCCTCGCCCGGCCGGAGACGAGCCCCGACGACTTCGGCGGGATGGTCGCCGCCAACGCCGTCATCACCTCCCGGGGCGGACTGACCTCGCACGCCGCGGTCGTGGCCCGCGGCCTGGGCCGCACCTGCGTCACCGGCGTCGAGGGTCTCTTCGTCGACCCCGTCGCGCGCACCGCCTCCTTCGGGCCGGACATCACCCTGCCCGAGGGCACCGTGATCTCGGTCGACGGGAGCTCCGGCGAGATCTTCGAGGGCCGGCGCGAGATCGAGCCGAGCGCGGTCGCCACGGCGATCCTCGACGGCTCCACGTGGAGCACCGACCCGGCGGTCAGCGCCGTCCTGCGCCTGCTCGCCCACGCCGACACCCGCCGCACGATCGAGGTCCATGCCAACGCCGAGATCCCCGAGGAGGCCCGCACGGCACGAAGGTACGGCGCCCAGGGCATCGGCCTCTGCCGGACCGAGCACATGCTCCTCGGCCCGCGCCGCGAGCTCGTCGAGAGGCTCGTCCTCGACGACGACCGGGCCGGCGCCCTCGCGGAGATCGAGGCCCTCGCCCTGCGTGAGCTGAGCGAGCTGCTCGAGGTCATGGACGGCCTGCCCGTCGTCGTGCGCCTGCTCGACCCGCCCCTGCACGAGTTCCTCCCCGACCTCGTCGATGTGTCGGTCCGCGCCGCCCTCGAGGTCGAGCGGGGAGAGCCCGATCCCGAGACGCAGCGCCGGCTGGCCGCCGTCCAGCGGTGGCACGAGACGAACCCGATGCTCGGCCTGCGGGGCGTCCGTCTCCTCACGGTGCTGCCGCAGATCGTCGACACCCAGGTCCGTGCCCTCGCGCTCGCCACGGCGCGCCTGCGCGCCCGCGGCAAGTCCGTCCTGCCCGAGCTGATGGTGCCGCTCGTCGCCGACGTCGCCGAGCTCGTCGCCGCCCGCGCGCGCATCGAACGGATCGTCGATGAGGTCGCGGAGGAGCAGGGCATCGCCCTCGCGATACCGGTCGGCGTCATGATCGAGCTTCCTCGTGCCGCGCTCACCGCCGCCGACCTGGCCGCCCACGCCGACTTCTTCTCCTTCGGCACGAACGACCTCACCCAGACGACCTGGGGCATCTCGCGCGACGACGCCGAGGCCAACTTCCTCGCGCCCTACCGCGAGGCGGGCATCCTCAAGACCAACCCCTTCGAGACGATCGACGAGACCGGGGTCGGGGCGCTCGTCCGGATGGCGACCGAGGCCGGCCGCGCGGCCAGGCCGGGTCTCGGGATCGGGGTCTGCGGCGAGCACGCCGGCGACCCCGACTCCGTCGAGTTCTTCGCCCGCGTCGGCGTCGACTACCTGTCGTGCTCGCCGCCACGGGTCCCGGTCGTCCGGCTCGAGGCCGGGCGCCAGGCCGTCCTCCTCGCCGGCACGGGGGCGACCTCGGACACCCGCTGAGCCCAGCGGCATACGGCCGGAGCGCAGCGACAGGAGCGGTCCCGAGCCCTCCAACGCGGACGAACCAGAGGAGGCAGTCATGGCGCAGCTGACGACCTCGGGACGGGCGCCCGTCCTCACCTTCCTCGGCGGCACGGGAACGGTGACGGGCAGCAAGTTCCTCGTGGACGGCGGTGGGGCCCGGCTCCTCGTCGACGCGGGCCTCTACCAGGGCGAGCGACGGTGGCGGCGGCTCAACTGGGAGCCGCCGCCCCTCGAGCCAGGCACGATCGACGCGGTCGCGCTCTCCCACGCCCACCTCGACCACTGCGGCTATCTGCCCGCGCTCGTCCGCGGGGGCTTCACCGGACCGGTCTTCGCCACCTCGGGCACCGCCCAGCTCGCCGCCATCGTCCTGCGCGACAGCGCCCACCTCCAGGAGGAGGAGGCGGTCAGCGCCCGGAGCGGCGGGTGGTCGCGCCACGACCCGCCGCTGCCGCTCTACACGGCTGAGGACGCCGAGCGCGCCATCGCCCTGTTCAGGGCCTGCGCCTACGGCGAGGAGATCGCCGTCGGGGAGGCGTCGGTGCGCTTCGCCCGCGCGGGCCACATCCTCGGCTCGGCGAGCACGCTCGTGCGCATCGGCGAGGCGAGCGCCCTCATCTCCGGCGACCTCGGCCGCTCGCGCCACCCGCTCCTGCTCAGCCGGGACCGGCCGCCCGCCGCCCGGACGGTCGTCATCGAGTCGACCTACGGTGACCGCCAGCACCCCGACGAGCCGGGCGACCACTCCCTCATGGCCGACGCGATCCGCCGGACGATCAAGCGGGGCGGGTCCGTCGTCATCCCGGCGTTCGCCGTGGACCGGACGGAGATCGTCCTGCTCGCCCTCGCCGACCTGCAGGAGCGGGGCGAGATCCCCGACGTGCCCGTGTACGTCGACAGCCCGATGGCCCTCGCGACCCTCGACGTCTACCGCGACCCCGTCCACGAGCAGGAGATCCAGGTCGGGGCCATCGAGCGGATCACCCGGATCGGCGACCTGCGCACGGCGCACACGGCGGAGGAGTCGATGCGGCTCAACAACCCCGGGCGTCCCTCGATCATCGTGTCGGCCTCGGGGATGGCGACGGGCGGCCGCGTCGTGCACCACCTCAAGCACCTCCTCCCCCAGGCCCGCAACACCGTCGTCCTCACCGGCTACCAGGCAGCGGGGACGCGCGGGCGGGCGCTGCAGGACGGCGAGCGCGAGATCAAGATCTCGGGTCGCTACGTCCGCGTCCGGGCGGAGATCGTCAGCGACGACTCGTTCTCCGTCCATGCCGACGCCGACGAGCTCGTCGCCTGGCTGGACGAGCTCCCCGAACCCCCGGAGAGCGTCTACGTCGTCCACGGGGAGCCCGACGCGGCCGAGGCGCTCGCGGCCCGGCTGCGGGCCGAGGCCGACTACCCCGTCGTCGTCCCCCGCCTGGGCGAGCGGGTCCTGCTCGACTGACAGCGCGTCGACGTCGTATGCCGCCGGGCCGGCTCGGGCGGGCCGGCCCGCGTGCGTTGGGTGAGGGCCGTTTCAGGGCTCGGGCGAGGCCTCGGGCCACGCCGGTGGCGGGTCCGGGCGGTGGGTCGCGGCATACACGGCGGCCTGGGTGCGCCGCTCCATCCCCATCTTGGCGAGGACGGACGAGACGTAGTTCTTCACCGTCTTCTCGGCCAGGCCGAGCTGCTCGCCGATGGCCCGGTTGGTCATGCCGTCCGCCACGAGGTCGAGGATGCGCCGCTCGGTCGGCGAGAGGGAGCGCAGGCGCGGGTCGGCGTCGTCCGGCGAGGACCACTGGGCTCGGAGGGCGCGTGCGTGCGGGTGGTCGCTGAGGTCGTCGCCGGCCGCGACCCGGCGCACGGCCGCGACGATCCCCTCGCCGGTCAGGTCCTTGAGCAGGTAGCCCGAGGCTCCTGCGAGGACGGACGCGACGAGCGCGCGCTCGTCGTCGTAGGAGGTGAGGATGAGCCCGCGGATCGAGGGGTCGACCGAGCGGACGTCACGGCACACGTCGATCCCGGAGCCGTCGGGGAGCCGGGCGTCGAGGACGGCGACGTCGGGTCGAAGGGCCGGGATGCGGCGCGTCGCCTCGAGCGCGGAGCCGGACTCGCCGACGACGACCATGTCGTCGGTCGTCTCGATGAGCTCGCGCAGCCCGCGCCGGACGATCTCGTGGTCGTCGAGCAGGAACACCCTGATGGTCATCGAGGGTCCGGCCCTGGGGCCTCGATGCGGGGCACGTGCCAGTGCAGCACCGTCCCGCCCCCCTCGGCGCGGGAGAGCTCGAGCGTCCCGCCGCGGTCGCGCGCGCGCGTCCTCAGGTTGAGCAGTCCGCTCCGGGCCGCGTCGGGCGGCATTCCGATGCCGTCATCGGTGACGACGATGTCGACCCCGGTGCCGAGCGAGACGATCGCGCTCGCTCGCGAGGCCCTGGCATGTCGGGCGACGTTGGCGAAGGCCTCACGCACGACCGCGACCGCGTCGGCCCGGAGGGCATCGGCCGCCGGGCCCGACGCCGGTTTGAGCGTGCCCTCCACGACGACCTCGGGCGTGAAGCCGAGGCTCGGGGCGTAGGACCGCGCCACGGTGTCGAGCGTCGCGAGCAGGCCCGGACCGGGGTCGACGTCGTGCAGCTCGAAGATCGCGTGGCGGATCTCCCGGATCGCGCTGTCGAGGTCGGTCACGGCCTGGTTGAGGCGGCTGCGGACCACCGGGTGCTGGGCGAGAGGCGCCGCAGACTGGAGCGAGAGCCCGGTCGCGAAGAGCCGCTGGACGACGTTGTCGTGCATGTCGCGCGCGATCCGGTCGCGCTCCTCGAGGAGGGCGACGCGCGCACGGTCCTCGTGAGCGCGCGCGGCGGTCAGGGCGACCCCTGCCTGGAGCGCGAACGAGGCCTGTGCCGGCAGGGCGTCCTGTGCAGTCAGGCCCTCACCCGGCTGCCACCCGCAGATCAGCAGCCCGACGGCGTGGGATCCCACGCCGAGCGGCACGATGGCGACGGGAGAGTGCTCATCGAGGCCGAGCAGCACCCGGGCCTCCACGGCGGGCAGTGCCCGCGGGTCGGTCCTCCCGCCGGGCACGTGGAGCACCGGCTGGGCAGACGTGAGGATGTCACGCCACCGGCTGCCTTCGAGCAGGGCCCCGACCGGGTCGTGCGGCTGCCCCCGTTCGCCCGCGCGGCTCACCGTGCGGACCTCGAGCCGGTTCGCCGCGTCGAGCAGGGCCACGCCGACGACCCGCGCACCGCTGCTCTCCCGGACGCGCAGGGCCATGAGGTCGAGGGAGGAGTCCCACCCCTCGGACTCGAGGAGCGACTGCACGAGCCGGCTCGTCGCCTCGGACCAGCGCTGCCGGGCCCGGCTCCGGTCGTAGAGGCGGGCATTGTCGATGGCGACGCCGGCTGCGGCCGACAGAGCCACGACGAGCGCCTCGTCCTCCTCGGTGAAGTCGTTGCCGTCGAGCTTCTCGGTGAGGTAGAGGTTGCCGAAGACCTTGTTGCGGATCAGGACCGGCGTCCCGAGGAAGGTCCGCATGACCGGGTGGTTCGGCGGGAATCCCCGCGACTCGGGGTGCGCGGTGAGGTCGTGCAGGCGGCTGGGCTTCGGGTCGCGGATGAGCAGGCCGAGGATCCCCTGCCCGCTCGGCAGCGGCCCGATGCGCTCGCGCACCTCCTTGGGGACGCCGTGGGTGTAGAAGGCCGACAGCTGTCCGTCGGGCCCGAGCACCCCGAGCGCGCCGTAGCGGGCTCCGACGAGCCCGCAGGCGGCCCGGACGATCCGGATGAGGACCTCCGAGACGTCGAGGTCGGCGCTGAACGGCACGACCGCCTCGAAGAGGGCCCGGACGTCGGCGCGCGTCGGGTCGAGCACTTCGCGGTCGAGGGCGGAGAAGTCGATCGGCGGCTCGAGCGCGCCCGCGTCGACCCATGCCGCGGAACCCGCGGGTGAGATCGAGCTCGAGCCGGGCTCCATACCCCCAATGTAGGCAGGGATGGCCGCCGATCGGGGCTTTCCACCGAATCGGGATGAGACACACGTCGGCGGCCCGCCCTCCACCGGGACCTTGGACCCTCCCGCGCGACGGGGGCCGGTGGTGTCCTGAAGGGGTCGCGGGATCGCCGCACACGCCCGGTGGCCAACCGGCCGGGACACCGCACCACACATCATGGAGGCGCACCATGCGAGCGCAAGTCGGAGACCGCATCATCCTGGCGGCGGAACACATCGACCAGCCGACGAGGGACGGCGAGGTTCTCGAGGTCCGAGGAGCCGACGGAGGACCCCCGTTCTTCGTCCGGTGGTCTGACGGCCACACCGGCCTCATCTACCCGGGTCCGGGCGCGATCCTCAAGATCGGGACGGCCGAGCACGAGGCACCAGCACCGCCCGCGGCCGCACCGGTGCCGACCGGCGTCCCGGTCACGGCAGGCACACCGGCCACGCCGCCGCCGGCCACGACCCACGCGACGGCACCCGGACACACCCGGGAGTGGAACATCCGCGTCACGATCTTCGAGTCGGGCGACGACACGAGTGCGACCGTCGTCCTGCTCGCCGACGCGCCGGAGCACCTGAGCGCACGGGGCACGAGCCACCGGTCGGCCGAGGACAACGCCGTGCCGGAGATCGGCGACGAGGTCGCCGTCGCTCGGGCCCTGCGCCACCTCGCGGACCAGCTCCTCCACGTGGCCGAGCAGGACATCGAGGACCTCACCGGAGAGGACGCCCACGTCCGGCCCGTCTGAGACGGGCAGGGCACGCGACCACACCGGGCGAGGCGACCGGGCCGGGCGGCATACGGCCACCCGGCCCGGTCGTCCTGCATCCGGTCAGGGCGCGCCGAGGTCGAGCGCTCGCACGATCGGCATGCCGGCACGGTAGGACAGGTGCAGGTGGCTCGGGCCGTCGATGACGGCGAGCTCGGCCGGCCGGCCGGGCGCGACGCGGCGGTCGAGCCCGAGCGAGCGCGCCGCGACGGCCGTGGCCGCGTGGAGCGCCTCGGCCGGGGTCAGGTGCATCTCGCCGACCGCGAGCGCGATGACGAAGGGCATCGACGACGAGTAGCACGTGCCCGGGTTGCAGTCGGAGGCGAGCGCCACGTCGACGCCCGCGTCGATGAGCTGTCGTGCGTGCGGGTAGGGCGACCGCGTCGAGAACTCGACGCCGGGCAGGAGGGTCGCGACCGTCGTCCCGCGCGCCGCGGCGAGCGCCTCGACGTCGGCATCGAGCAGGAAGGTGCAGTGGTCGACGCTCGCGGCACCGAGCTCGCAGGCCAGGCGCACCCCGGGGCCCGGGCCCAGCTGGTTGCCGTGGACCCGCAGCTGCAGGCCCGCGCGGCGTCCGGCCTCGAGGATGGCCCGCGCCTCGTCGCCATCGAACGCGTGGCCGGAGTGCGGCTCGCAGAAGACGTCGAGGTAGGCCGCGAGGTCGGCTCCGCCGCCCGCCACGACCGCGTCGAGCATCGGGCCGGTGACGAGGTCGACGTAGCCCGCGCGGTCGGCGGCATACTCCGGCGGCACGACGTGGGCGCCGAGGAAGGTCGTGTGGGGCGTGAACTCCCGGGCGATGCGCAGGGCCCGGAGCTCGTCCTCGACGGTCAGGCCGTACCCGGTCTTGATCTCGACGGTCGTCGTCCCCAGGGCGCGCATCTCCGCGATCCGTCCGGCGACGAGGGCGCGCAGCTCGTCGTCGCTCGCCGCGCGGGTGGCCGCGACGGAGACCGCGATGCCGCCACCGTCGTAGGGCGTCCCGGTCATCCGGGCGGCGAACTCGGCCGACCGGTCCCCGGCGAAGACGAGGTGCGTGTGGGAGTCGACGAAGCCGGGGATGACGGCACGGCCGCCCAGGTCGAGGACCCGGTCGGCGTCCGGGGCCTCGGCCGCCGCGCCGACCCACTCGATCGTCCCGTCGGTCACGACGACCGCTGCGTCTCGGACGATCCCGAGGAGGCGGTCGCCCGCCTCGCGGTGGGCGTGGGAGCGGACCGGGTCGTTGGTCGTCAGCTCGCTGATGCCGGTGATCAGGAGGCTCCCGTCATGACGCCTCCGGCTACGTCCCGGCGTCGCGGTCGGTGAGGTCATGACGTCGCCATGGGCAGGACGCGCTCGATCGAGCTGGCGAGGAGACGGCCGACGTCACCGATCCGGTGGTGGCCGTCGGTCACGACGAGCTGTCCGCCGACGACGACGTGGGAGACGTCCGAGGCAACGCACGAGTAGATGATCTGGTCGGGCGCCGAGCCGGCCGTGTTGACCGTGTCGGTGCGGATCGTGACGAAGTCGGCGAGGGCGCCCTTCGACAGGTGGCCGCCGTCGGACCAGCCGAGGGCCCGGTAGCCGTTGAAGGAGGCTGTGAGGAGCAGGTCGTGGGCGCTGAAGCGGTCGCGCTCGTTGGTGATGAGCCGCTCGTGCATCTCGACGCCGCGCAGCTCCTCGAAGGGGTCGATGACGACGTGCTGGTCGGAGCCGATCGACAGAGGTGAGCCGGCGTCGTGCAGGGCCCGCGCCGGACCGATGCCGTCGGCGAGGTCGCGCTCGGTCGTCGGGCAGAAGCAGGCGCCGGTGCCGGTGCCGCCGAGCAGCTCGATGTCGCGGTCGGTCAGGTGGGTCGCGTGGACGCTCGTCAGGTTGGCGCCCAGGGCACCCGCCTCGTCGAGCAGCTCGGTCGGCGTGCACCCGTAGTACATCTGGCAGGCGAGGTTCTCGCCGTGCTGCTCGGAGAGGTGGACGTGGAGCGGCATGTCGCCGGCGGCGAGGACGACCTTGGGCACGTCCTCGCGCCGGACGGCCCGCACCGAGTGGATCGCTGCGCCGAGGCGCACCCGGTCGGTCTCGTGGGGACGGGCCGCCATCCGCTCGGCCCAGGCGTCGACGCTGCCGTCGCTGAAGCGGAGCTGGCCGGGGTGGAGCTCGATGTGGCCGCCGCCGTTGAGCCCGCCCTCGAGGTAGCACGTGTCGAGGAGGGTGAGCCGGATGCCGGCCTCGTCCGCGGCGTGCCGCAGGGCGAGACCCATCGCGTTGGGGTCGCCGAACCGCTTGCCGCCCGGACGGTGGTGGACGTAGTGGAACTCCCCGACGACCGTGATCCCGGCGAGGACCATCTCGGAGAAGACGGCCCGCGCCAGCGCGAAGTACGTGTCGGGGTTGAGCTCGGCGGCGACGGCATACATCTGCTCGCGCCAGCTCCAGAAGTTGCCGCCCCCGCCGTTGACGCGTCCGCGCAGTGCGCGATGGAACGCGTGGCTGTGGGCGTTGGCCATGCCGGGAAGCGTGACGCCGGCGAGGCGCACGTCCTCCGGCTCGGGGTCGGCCCCGACGAGGACCTCCTTGAGCAGCCCCTCGGACGTGACGAGCCGCACGCGGCGGGCGAAGCCGCCGGTCAGCCAGGCACTCTCACACCAGTACGCGGTCATCGTCCATCACTCATCGGGGTCGTGGTCCTTCCGTTGCACAGCTCGGTGACGACAGCGGTCAGGGCGTCGACGCCCGCGTGGCAGTCCTCCGCGCGGGCCGACTCGGCCGGCGAGTGGGACACGCCGGTCGGGTTGCGCACGAAGAGCATGGCGGACGGGACCCCGTGCGTGGCGAGGATCCCGGCATCGTGCCCGGCGCCCGTCCCGAGGAGCGGGGCCCCCGGCAGTATGCCGCTCAGCCGGCTCACGAGCGACGGG
Organism: Intrasporangium oryzae NRRL B-24470; assembly: GCF_000576595.1. Taxonomy (GTDB): domain Bacteria; phylum Actinomycetota; class Actinomycetes; order Actinomycetales; family Dermatophilaceae; genus Intrasporangium_C; species Intrasporangium_C oryzae. Next base: position 15,891 of record NZ_AWSA01000034.1, read on the forward strand.
TCGAACCGTGTCGTCGGGGTCCACGACTCCTCCGTCGTGCCCGCACCGAGCGCGGCCGCGTCGGCGCTGACGCCTGCCACCGTGGCGCGGACGGCGTCCTCGTCGGCGCCACGGGCATCGAGCCAGGCGGTCACGTGGCTCGGGATGGCGTTGACGCCGCCCGGCTCGACGAGCACCTTGCCCACGGTGGCGACGCAACCGAGCCCGGCGGCATACGACCTCGCCGACTGGACGACAGACGCGAGCCCGAGCATGGCGTCGTGGCGGTCCTCGAGACGGGTCGTGCCGGCGTGGTTGGCCTCACCGGGGATGTCGATGCGCCAGCGGCCGTGCGGCCAGATGTCGGTGCCGATCGCGACGGCCCGGGCCGGGTCGGTGAGGTCGTCGGAGCCGTCGGGGGCGAGCGCGAGCGCCTTGCCCTGCTCCACGTGGAGCTCGACGAAGCAGCCGACGCGGGAGAGCGTCTCGGGGTCGGGGCCCATCGTCGCCGGGTCGCGGCCGGCGGAGCGCCACGCCTGCGCCATCGACACGCCGTCGGCGTCGGTGAGCGAGCGGGCCCGGTCGGCCGTGAGCACGCCGGTGATGATCCTCGAGCCGGCACAGGCGACGCCGAACCGGGCGCCCTCCTCGTCGACGAAGTTCACGACGCCGAGGGGCACGTGCGGCGTGACGCCCGCGGCTCGGAGCGCGTCGACCGTCGCGAGGGCGCTGACGACGCCGAGCGGGCCGTCGAAGGCGCCGCCGTCGGGCACCGAGTCGAGGTGCGAGCCGATGACCACACCGGGCGTCGTGTCGGGGTCGCCCCACCAGGCCCACTGGTTGCCGGCCCGGTCCTCGACCACCTCGAGGTCACGTGCCGCGCACTCGCCGACGAACCACTCACGCAGGTCGTGGTCGGTGCGGGTCCACGCGTGACGCCGGTAACCGCCCGTCTGCCCGGACCGCCCGATCGGCTCGAGGTCCGACCACATCCGGTCGAAGCTGCGTCCCACTGACGTCACCACTCTCCAAAACTAGGCTGCTTGCATGACCGACAAGCGCAACGACCCCGAACGGTTTGCCGAGGGTGCCGCCGAGGACGCCGCCGAGCCGGCCCACGAGGCCCGTGACGAGCCGACGACCCCCGCGATCGAGGCCGTCCGGGCCGCCGGCATCGAGCACACCGTGACCCGGCACGGCCGGGTCGGGAGCCTCGCCGAGGCCGCAGCGATCCGCGGCATCGAGCCGCGCGACCTCATCAAGACCCTCGTCGTGCGCCGCACCGAGGACGACCACGTGTTCGTGCTCGTCCCCGGCGACCGGACCTTCTCGTGGGCCAAGGTGCGCGCCCTGCTCGGGACCAACCGGATCTCGATGCCCGACGCCGAGGCGGCCCTGGCCGTGACCGGGTACGAACGAGGCACGATCACCCCGTTCGGCTCGCGCACCGCCCTGCCCGTCATCGCCGACAGCCATCTCGTCGGACGCCGCATCTCGATCGGCGGCGGCGCGCACGGCGTCGGCCTGACGGTGGCCGGTGACGACGTCATCCGCCTCTTCGACGCGACCGTGGCCGACATCTCCGACGAGGAGACCCGCCCGGCCCCCTGACCGCACCCGCCGGTTCGATGTGTTCCGCGGTCGCCGGTGACCGCGGAACACATCGAACCGGCGGGACGGCATACGGGCTCAGGACTCCTGCATCGGGATCCGGACGCCCCGCTCGTGCGCGACCCGGTCGGCGATGTCGTAGCCGGCGTCGACGTGCCGGATGACACCCATGCCCGGGTCGTTCGTGAGCACGCGGGCGAGCTTCTGGGCCGCGAGGGGCGTGCCGTCGGCGAGCGAGACCTGCCCGGCGTGGAGGCTGCGGCCGATGCCGACGCCGCCGCCGTGGTGGATCGACACCCACGACGCGCCGGAGGCGGTGTTGACAAGAGCGTTGAGCAGCGGCCAGTCGGCGATCGCGTCGGAGCCGTCGGCCATGGCCTCGGTCTCGCGGTACGGCGAGGCCACGGAGCCCGAGTCGAGGTGGTCGCGGCCGATGACGATCGGCGCGGAGATCTCCCCCGAGGCGACCATGTCGTTGAACTTCAGGCCGGCCTTGTCGCGCTCGCCGTAGCCGAGCCAGCAGATGCGGGCGGGAAGGCCCTGGAAGGCGATCCGGTCCTGGGCGCCACGGATCCACTTGTGGAGGCGGTCGTTGTCGGGGAAGAGGTCGAGCACGGCCCGGTCGGTCGCGGCGATGTCCTTCGGGTCGCCCGAGAGCGCGGCCCAGCGGAACGGGCCCTTCCCCTCGCAGAAGAGCGGACGGATGTAGGCCGGCACGAACCCGGGGAACTCGAACGCCCGCTCGTAGCCACCGAGACGGGCCTCGTCGCGGATCGAGTTGCCGTAGTCGAAGACCTCGGCGCCGCCGTCCTGGAACTCGACCATGGCCTGGACGTGCCGGGCCATCGACTCGCGGGCCCGGTCGGTGAACTCCTCGGGCTTCTTCTCGGCCAGCTCGTGCCAGTCCTCGAGCGCTACGCCGATCGGAAGGTAGGACAGCGGGTCGTGGGCCGAGGTCTGGTCGGTGACGATGTCGATCGGGACCCCGCGGCGGAGCAGCTCGGGGAAGACCTCGGCGGCGTTGCCGACGACGCCGACGGACCAGCCGCGGCGCTCCTCCTTGGCCCGGACGGCCTTGTCGATGGCGTCGTCGAGGTTGTCGGCGACCTCGTCGAGGTAGCGGTGCTCGACGCGGCGATGGAGGCGGGCCGGGTCGACGTCGACGATGAGGCAGGCACCGTCGTTCATCGTCACGGCGAGCGGCTGGGCGCCGCCCATGCCGCCGCAGCCGCCCGTCAGGGTGAGCGTCCCGGCCAGCGTGCCGTTGAAACGCTTCTCGGCGACGGCGGCGAACGTCTCGTAGGTGCCCTGGACGATGCCCTGGGTGCCGATGTAGATCCACGAGCCGGCCGTCATCTGGCCGTACATCGTCAGGCCGAGGTGCTCGAGGCGGCGGAACTCCGGCCACGTCGCCCAGTCGCCGACGAGGTTGGAGTTGGCGATGAGGACGCGGGGGGCCCACTCGTGCGTCTGGAAGACGCCCACGGGGCGGCCGCTCTGCACGAGCATCGTCTCGTCCTGCTTGAGCGTCGTCAGGGTGCGGACCATCGCGTCGAACGACTTCCAGTCGCGGGCCGCCCGCCCGGTGCCGCCGTAGACGACGAGGTCGTCGGGTCGCTCGGCGTTCTCGGGGTCGAGGTTGTTCATGAGCATGCGCAGCGGGGCCTCGGTGGCCCAGGACTGTGCGGTGAGCTGGGTGCCGCGCGGGGCGCGGACGGGACGTGCACCTTCCATGTCACTCTCCTTCGAGCGATTGAGTTCGTATGCCGCTGGGCGGGCTTCTCGTGCCACCTCGCCCCGCTCCTCCCGCCCTCCCCCTCCACCCCCGGTTCGATGTATTGCCGCGCGCCCTGGCCCGCGCTGATACATCGAATCGGGGTGGTGGTGGGTGGGTTGGGGGTTGATCAGTTGAGGGGGCCGGTGACGGATTCGGCTGCCGCGAGCGCCCGGCCGGACCGGACCAGCTCGACGGCGTGCTCGATCTCGGGGGCGAGGAACCGGTCGGTCCCGGCGCCGGGCACGGTCTCGCGCAGGGCGGCGATGACCGCGGCCGTCGCCGGTGCCGGCTCGAGCGGGGCCCGCAGCTCGATGCCGCGGGCCGCCGTCAGCAGCTCGATGGCGAGGACGCGGGTGAGGCCGTCGACGGACCGGCGGAGCTTGCGCGCCCCGGACCAGCCCATCGAGACGTGGTCCTCCTGCATCGCCGAGCTCGGGATCGAGTCGACGCTGGCCGGGACGGCGAGGCGCTTCATCTCGGAGACGATCGCGGCCTGGGTGTACTGGGCGATCATGTGGCCGCTGTCGACACCGGGGTCGTCGGCGAGGAACGCGGGCAGGCCGTGGTTGCGGGCCGTGTCGAGGAACCGGTCGGTCCGGCGCTCGGCCATCGAGGCGACGTCGGCGGCGACGATCGCGAGGAAGTCGAGGACGTAGGCGACCGGAGCACCGTGGAAGTTGCCGTTGGACTCGACCCGACCGTCGGGCGTGACGACCGGGTTGTCTACGGCGGACGCGAGCTCCCAGCCGGCGACGCGCGCGGCGTGGTCGACTGTGTCGCGGGCACCGCCGGCGACCTGCGGGGCGCACCGGAGCGAGTAGGCGTCCTGGACCCGGGTGCAGTCGTCGGTCAGGTGCGAGGCCCGGATCGGCGAGCCGGCCATGACGGCCGTGATGTTGGCGGCCGAGGCGGCCTGGCCGGGCTGGGGGCGCAGCGCGTGCAGGTCGGGCGCGAACACACTGTCGGAGCCGAGCAGGCCCTCGACGCTCATCGCCGCGGTGACGTCGGCGACCTTGAGCAGGGCGCGCAGGTCGGTGATGGCGAGGGCGAGCATGCCGAGCATGCCGTCCGTGCCGTTGATGAGGGCGAGGCCCTCCTTCTCGCGCAGGGCGACCGGCTCGATCCCGTTGTCGCGCAGGGCTGTCGCCGCGTCGGTGAGGGTGCCGTCGGCGAGGCGGACCGGCCCCTCGCCCATGACCGCGAGAGCGCAGTGCGAGAGCGGGGCGAGGTCGCCGGAGCAGCCGAGCGAGCCGTACTCGTGCACGACCGGGGTGATCCCGGCACTCAGCACGGCGGCATACGCCCGGGCCGTCTCGAGGCGCACGCCGGTGCGGCCGGTCGCGAGGGTCGAGAGGCGCAGGAGCATGAGGGCCCGGACGACCTCGCGCTCCACCTCGGGGCCGCTGCCCGCGGCGTGGGAGCGCACGAGCGAGCGCTGGAGCTGGGCGCGCAGGTCGGTCGGGATGTGGCGCGTCGCGAGGGCACCGAACCCGGTGGAGACGCCGTAGTGCGGGACCGTGTCGTCGGCGAGGTCCTCGACGACCTTGCGACTGCGGGCGATCTCGGCCTCGGCGTCGGCGGACAGGACGACGGGTGCGTCGTGGCGGGCGACGGCGACGACGTCCTCGATGGAGAGGGGGCCGCGGCCGACGGTGACGGTGGATCGGGTCATGACTCAATGGAAAGCCCTCCGACCCCCTGCGCGAACCCCGTGGAGAGGAGTAACGTCTCAGATGCGAGACATTCGAGCGGGCCTGTCGGCACGCGCTCCGCACCCCTACCATCGAGACAGACGAAGGCGTCCCACCGGACGCCGCCGGAAGGACAGGACCATGTCGAACGCGCCGGCTGCCGCCCACGCCCTCGACGTGCTCGAGCACCTGTCCCGGCGCGCCGAACCCGTTCCGGCGGCGTCCATCGCGCGTGACCTCGGCCTGCCGCGCTCGTCGGTCTACCACCTGCTCAAGGTCCTCCACGGCCGCGGTTACGTGACCCACTACGTCGAGGAGCGGCGTTTCGGCCTCGGGTCCGCGGCCTACGAGCTCGGGTCGGCCTACCAGCGGCAGGCGCCGCTCGCCCGGATCGCGCGGGCCCCGATGCGCCGGCTCGTCGACCAGTGCGGGCGCAACGCGCACTTCGCGACGCTCGACGGCCGCGACGTCATCTACCTCCTCGAGGAGCGGGCGGCCGGCCAGCCGACTCTCGTCACCGATGTCGGCGTCCGCCTCCCGGCGCACCTGACGGCGAGCGGGGTGGCCATGCTCTCGGCCCTGCCCGCGACCCAGGTGCGCGCGCTCTACCCCGACCGCTCCGCGTTCGTGCAGCGCCACGGCACGGGGCCCAGGTCGCTCGCCGAGCTGCGCAGCATCCTCGCCCGGACCCGGGCCGACGGGCACGCCCGCGAGGACGGCACGATCACCCCCGAGCTCTCCTCGATCGCCGTGCCGGTCTCCGACCGGGCCGGGCGCCCCCTCGCCGCGATCGCCGTGACGTTACGCTCCGAGGACGCGTCACCCGAGCACGTCGCCGAGCTCGTCGAGCGGACCCGGGCGACGGCCGCCGACATCGCCCGCCGCCTGAGCCCGACCCGCTGACCCGGCCCCCACCACCTCCCGATTCGATGTATTGCCGCGCGCCCTGGGCCGCGGTGATACATCGAATCGGGGGTGGGCCCGGCGCCCGCCTAGGGTGGGAGCCATGCGCGCCATCACGATCCCGGAGCCCGGCGATGCCGACGCCCTCGTCCTCGCCGACGTCCCCGCCCCGGTGGCTGGGCCGGGCCAGGTCCTCATCGACGTCGTCGCCGCCGGCGTCAACCGCGCCGACCTCATGCAGCGCATGGGCTTCTACCCGCCGCCAACCGGCGCGAGCGAGCTGCCGGGCCTCGAGGTGAGCGGCCGGATCGCCGCCCTCGGCGACGGCGTCGACGGCTGGAAGGTCGGCGACGAGGTGTGCGCCCTGCTCGACGGAGGCGGCTACGCAGAGCAGGCCGTCGCCCCGGCGACCCAGCTGCTGCCGATCCCGTGGGGCGTCTCGCTCGAGGACGCGGCCGGCCTGCCGGAGGTCGCGTGCACGGTCTGGTCCAACGTCTTCATGACCGCCAACATCCAGCCCGGCCAGTACCTCCTCGTCCACGGCGGCAGCTCGGGCATCGGCACGATGGCGATCCAGCTCGGCAAGGCCGTCGGCGCGCACGTCGCGGTCACCGCCGGCAGCCAGGCCAAGCTCGACGTCTGCCGCGAGCTCGGCGCCGAGATCCTCGTCAACTACACCGAGGAGGACTTCGTCGAGCAGGTCCGGGCCCAGTCCAACGGGCACGGCGCCGACGTCATCCTCGACAACATGGGCGCCACGTACCTCGCCCGCAACGTCGACGCCCTCGCGACGGCCGGACGGCTCGTCACGATCGGCCTCATGGGCGGGCGCCGCGCCGAGCTCGACCTCGGCACGCTCCTCGCGAAGCGGGCCGCCGTCATCGCGACCTCCCTGCGCGCTCGGCCGGCCACCGAGAAGGCGGCGATCGTCGCTGCGGTCCGCGAGCACGTCTGGCCGCTCATCGAGTCAGGCGACGTTCGGCCGGTGATCCACTCGCTCTACCCGCTCGCCGAGGCCAGCGCGGCGCACCGCGAGATGGAGGCGTCCACCCACATCGGCAAGATCCTCCTGACGACCTGACCGGCGCCGCCGTGTCGCCGCGCGGTCCGACCCGTGGTCGCCGCGGTCCGAGCGATGGAGCGAAACCCGCTGAGCGGCATACGTCCTGCCGGAGGTCAGGGAGGGAGGAAAGGCGCGTGTCCGACTCGCCCGGTGACGGCGACCCGCGACCGGCGTACCGTCGCGAGATGGACCACTTCGCTGGGAAGCGGCCCCCGGAGATGGGCGGAGGTTGAGAGGTGTTCATCCAGGTCATCCAGGGCAGGTGCAACGACGCGGATCGGCTCCACAGCCAGATGGACATGTGGCGGGAGCAGCTCGAGCCCGGGGCTGAGGGGTTCCTCGGCGGGACGTACGGACTGACCGACGACAACGAGTTCATCGGCGTCGTCCGCTTCGACTCGCACGAGTCGGCCGAGCGCAACTCGCAGCGTCCCGAGCAGGGACGGTGGTGGGCCGACACGGAGCAGTGCTTCGACGGCGAGGTGACCTTCCACGACTGCGACGACGTCACCCTCATGTTCGAGGGCGGCTCCGACGACGCCCAGTTCGTCCAGGTCATCCAGGGCCGGCTGCGTGACCCGGCGAAGTTCCACGACTTCATGAGCCAGCCCATGGACATGCTGCACAAGGCGCGGCCGGACATCATCGGCGGCACGGTCGCCATCGACGAGAACGGGTTCTTCACCCAGACCGTCGCCTTCCGCACCGAGGCCGAGGCCCGCGAGCGCGAGCAGCAGGAGGTGCCTGAGGAGATGCGCGGCCAGATGGACGAGATGACCATGATGATGGAGGACGTGAGCTACCACGACCTCCACCACCCGTGGTTCGCCACGGCCGGCATGCGCTGAAGCGCCCGGCGCTGACGGACAGGACCGTGGCGCGTCGACCCGTGGTCGACGCGCCACGTCGCGTCCGGACCAAGGCCGGCAGCGCGCGCCAGGGCGCTGACCTCTTGCCGGCCGGCCGGCATACCGGGTATACCTGTTCCTGACAGCAGGAATACCGAGTATCCAGGGGGATCGGATGTCCGTGAAACAGGGCCTGCTCGCTCTGCTGGCGGAGGAGCCGATGTACGGCGCCCGCCTGCGCAGCGAGTTCGAGGCACGCACCGGAGGAACGTGGCCGCTCAACGTCGGGCAGGTCTACACGACCATCGCCCGGCTCGAGCGCGACGGGCTCGTCGAGCCCGTCGGCGGCGCCGACGACGAGGGCCGGATCGCCTACCGGCTCACCCCGGCCGGCCGCGACGCGATCGCGTCGTGGTGGCTCACCCCCGTCGACCGCGACGCGACCCCGCGCGACGAGCTCGTCATCAAGCTCGCGCTTGCCGTCACCTCGCCGGGGGTCGACGTCCAGCGCGTCGTCCAGACGCAGCGGACCGCGACCCTCCGGCACCTGCGCGACCTGACCCGGCTCAAGAGCCGCGCCGGCGACGAGCCCGACGCCCACGACCTCGCCTGGCTGCTCATCCTCGAGAACCTCCTCTTCGCCGCCGAGGCCGAGGTCCGCTGGCTCGACCACGTCGAGTCCACCCTGAGTCGTATGCCGCTCAGCTCCCTCCGCCGGTCCGCGACCCCCCGCGAGGGCACCGACGCCGAGACGGCCGACTCCGAGGCGAGGAGCACCCCCAAGGGGGCCCGGGCATGACCGCCACCTCCGCACCCGTTCTGGTCCTCGACGACGTCTCACGGGTTCACGGCTCCGGCGAGACCGAAGTCGTGGCGCTGAGCCACGCCTCGCTCACGGTCGCCCGCGGCGAGCTCGTCGCCGTCATGGGTCCGTCCGGCTCGGGCAAGTCGAGCCTGCTCAACCTCGCCGGGGGCCTCGACCGCGCCACGAGCGGCCGGGTCGCCGTCGAGGGGGTCGACGTCGCCTCGCTCGACCCGAAGGGGCTGGCCGCCCTGCGCCGCCGGTCGATCGGCTTCGTGTTCCAGGACCTCAACCTCATCCCGAGCCTCACCGCGGCCGAGAACATCGGGCTCCCCCTCGAGCTCGACGGATGGACCGTGCGGCGGGCCCGGTCACAGGCCCTCGACGCCCTCGACCGGCTTCGCCTGCGCGAGCTCGCCGACCGCTACCCCGACCAGATGTCGGGTGGCCAGCAGCAACGCGTCGCCATCGCCCGGGCCCTCGTCGGTGAGCGCTCGCTCGTCCTCGCCGACGAGCCGACCGGCGCCCTCGACTCGCACACCGGCGAAGGGGTGCTCAAGCTGCTGCGCCAGCGGTGCGACGCGGGCGCCGCCGGTCTGCTCGTCACACACGAGGCCCGGCACGCGGCCTGGGCGGACCGTGTCGTCTTCCTCCGGGACGGGGTCATCGTCGACGAGACGGGCGCACCCGACAACGCCGACTCCCTTCTGGTGCAGGCTCCCTGACATGGAGACGACACCTTCGCGGGAGCCCGGCTCCCGTCTCGAGCAGTGGCGCGCCGGCTGGCGCGTGTCTCTCCGGATGGCCCGCCGCGACGTCCGCCGTCATCGCGGCCGGAGCCTGCTCATCGTGGTCATGGTCGGGCTGCCCGTCCTGCTCCTCACCGCGGCGACGACGCTGTGGTTCACCGACGACCTCGACGACTCGGAGCGCCTGCCCCTCCAGCTCGGGCAGAGCCAGGGGTTCGTCCTCGAGCCCCAGCCCGTCCAGCAACGGCAGCTCATCGACCCGATGAGCCAGCAGGGCTGGCCGGGCGACGGCACCCCGCCTCCGGCCCGTCCGGTCCCTGGCCTCACCCCTGGGAGCGAGCTGCACGCCCTCGCCGAGCTGCTGGGGGCCCGGCTGACCGAGATCTCCTCCGTGCCGGCGACCATCCGCTCGGGCGAGCACTTCCTGTCGGGGCTCGTCGTCGGGGCCGACCTCGCCGACCCCTCCGTCCTGGCGCCTCGGGTCACCCTGCAGTCCGGACGCTGGCCGAGCGGTCCGGGCGAAGCCCTCGTCACGCCGCAGGGCATCGAGCACGGGCTGCCGAGCGCCGGCACCCTCGGCCTGCGCGCCCTCGGTTCGAACGGCGAGCAGCCTGAGCGGGCCGTCACCATCGTCGGAGTAGGCCTCGGCTTCGAGTCCCAGGGCGCCGCCTACCTCCAACCCGCCGACCTCGTCACGACGCCGGTGACCTCGGACTACGCCGCGCGCCAGTGGCTCGTCCAGCGTGCCGAACCGATCACGTGGAGCGACGTCGAGCGCCTCAACACCTACGGCATCGGCGTCTTCAGCCGCTACGTCGCCGAGCACCCGGAGACGGTGACCCGGCACGCGGACCACGCAGTGGGCGGCAGCACCACGGTCCTGGTCGTGAGTCTGTCGTCCCTGGGGCTCGTCCTCCTCACGACGCTCCTCGCCGGTCCTGCCTTCGCGGTCAGCGCCGCCCGTCAGCGCCACACCCTCGCGCTCGCGGCGTCCAACGGGGCGACGACCCGGCAGCTGCGACGCACCGTCCTCGGCCAGGCCCTCGTCCTCGGCGTACTGTCCGCACTCGTCGGCGCGGGTCTCGGCGTCGCTAGTGGGCTGGCGGCCGTCCTCGTCACGCGTCACGTCAGGCCGGACCTTCTCTTCGGCCCGACCCAGGTGCCCTGGGCGGCGGTCGCCCTCGTGGCAGCGACGGCCGTGCTCAGCTCGGTCGTCGCAGCCGTCATCCCGACCCGCGGTCTCGGCCGGCTCGACGTCGTCTCGGTGCTGCGCGGGCAGAGCGTCTCCCCCCGTCTGCGGCGCCGGGTCCCGGTCGCCGGGGCGGTGCTCGTCGTCGCGGGAGCCGCCCTCGTGACGTGGGCGTCCTTCGGCGAGCCGCACTCGGCCATCGCGAGCTTCGTGGGCGGCTCGGTGGCCGTCGTCATCGGTGCCCTCCTCCTCGTCCCGCTCGCCCTCGCCCTCGTCGCACGGTCGGCCCACCGCCTGCCCCTGCCGCTTCGAATAGCGGCTCGTGAGGCAGGGCGGCAGCGAGGCCGGGCGACGCCGACGGTCGCCGCGATCATGGCCGGCGCCTCGGTCCTCGTCGTCGTCTGCATCGCGCTCGAGGCCGAAACGACCCGCGCGGCCCGCGACCACGTCGACCTGGTCCGACAGGGAGAGGCCCTCGTGCAGGCGCCAGCCCAACGGCTCGGCGACCTGGCCGAGACGGTCCGGGCGGGCGCTCCGAACCTGCACCCCCTCGTCCTGGACGACCTCGTGGACTACAGCACCGAGAAGGGGCGACTCGTGCTCGCGGCTCAGCGCCCGGGCTGCAGCGCCGCGCAGATCGCCCCGCAGCTCGTCGGGGGCAACGTCCCCCAGAGCCCGAGCAGCGCGTGCGCCACCGTCGCGTCGTTCGGCCGTGACGTCCCCGGCTCGAGCCTGCAGGGCGCCGACCTCGGGGACCTCACGGCATACGCCGACCTCACGCCGGCTCAGCAGGGGGCCCTCGCGAGCGGCGCCGTGGCGGTCGTCGACCCGACCGAGGTCGCCGGCCTGCCCCTGCCGTCCCCCGATGGGCACCCGGTCCGCGACGTCGACGCCGTCCGGCCCCTTTCGCTCGACGAGTCGGGCGGCGTCGCCACCTTCGCGCGCTGGCGCCTCGCCGTCGACGACTCGGGTGCCTGGCTGCCGCCACGGGCCCGTGACATCGAGACCGTGCGCCTGCCCGTCGTCCACCTGTCGAAGGAGCAGTGGACCCGTCTCGTCGTGTCGTACTCCGGTGGACCGGCGGCCCTCGTCACGACCGACACAGCCCGGCGACTCGGCCTGCCCGTGTCGCCGACGGTTCTCCTCGCGCGGGCTGACGGCGGCATCAGCCCGGATCTCGAGGCCCGCGTCAACGACGCCGTCCGTGCGCGCCAGGGCGAGGCAACCTTCGTCGTCGAGCGCGGTTACCAGCGCGACGACGGCCTCGCCCTCCTCGTCCTCTTCGGCGTGATCGGCCTCGTCATCCTCGTCGCGACGCTCATCGCGACCGCCCTCAGCCAGGCGGAGAACGCCCCCCTGCTCAGAACACTCGCAGCAGTCGGCGCGACCCGCCGCACCCGACGGGCGCTGGCCGGGTCCCAGGCCCTCTACCTCGGCCTGCTGGGAGCGGTGCTCGGCGTGCTCGTCGGGCTCGCGCCGGGGCTCGGCGTGGCGCGGGTCGTGCTGACGACGTTCGCCGACGACGGCACGCGGAGCCTGCCCGCGACGATCCCGGTGCCGTGGCTGCAGATCGTGCTCCCCGTCCTCGTCGTGCCGGTCGTCGCAGGGGCACTCGCCTGGGTCTCGATCCGTCGCGCCCCGGTCGTCGTGCGCCGGGCAACGTGATCCACCGGTCCCGCCGCAGGGGCGCTCGGGCTCAGGGCCAGCCGTTGGACCCTGGGGATCGGGTCCGCCCTCCCTTCGGAGGATGGTGGGGCAGGATGGACCGCATGAGCGACGCGACCGACCGCCCCGACCGCACCTCCGACGCTCCGGCCGCACGGGCCGAGCGCGACGAGAGCCGGGTCGTCATCGTCACCCCTGACGGCATGGGGGTCGGAGGCGCGTCCGACCAGGACGCCCCTGCAGGGCGCACCGAGGGGCAGCCGGCCGGGCACGAACACCAGCACGAGCACGAGCGGACCAACCCCGCCGACCTCGTCGAGGAGCCGGCCAAGGTCATGCGGATCGGGTCGATGATCAAGCAGCTGCTCGACGAGGTCCGCAACGCGCCGCTCGACGAGGCCGGCCGCCGGCGGCTCGCCGACATCCACCACCGCTCCATCGAGGAGCTCAAGGCCGGTCTCGCACCCGAGCTCGTCGAGGAGCTCGACCGGATCACCCTGCCCTTCAGCGACGAGTCGCCGAGCGACCCCGAGCTGCGGATCGCCCAGGCCCAGCTCGTCGGCTGGCTCGAGGGCCTCTTCCACGGCATCCAGACGGCCCTCGTCGCCCAGCAGATGGCCGCCCAGCAGCAGCTCCAGCAGATGCGCGCACTTCCGGCGCCCGGCACGAGCTACGGCAACCCGACCGAGCTCGACGGTGGCGAGCGTCCCGGGCCGACCGGCCAGTACCTCTGACCACCCCGCCGCACCACCCTCCGGGTCGATGTATCACCGCGTGCCCTGAGGCGCGGAGATACATCGACCCGGGAGCGGGGTGGGGCTCAGAGCCAGCTCGAGCGTTCCCGTTCCGACGGGACGACGTCGGGGTTCCACTGGGTGAACGGCCGCTCGAGCCGATAACGATGGTCGGGCTGGCGGAGCAGGACGACAGGCTCGGCGTTGTCGGGGTTGTCGAGCGACTCGAAGTACTCGACGCTCCAGTGGAACCACCGCATGCAGAAGAGGCGCATGGTCAGGCCGTGCGTGACGATGACGACGTTGCGCGGGGCCGCGGGCGAGTCGAAGTTGCGGAACATCGACTCGAGGAACGTCGAGACCCGGTCGTAGACGTCGGACCCGGACTCACCGTCCTTGAACCGGTAGAAGAAGTGGCCGTAGCGGTCGCGCGCGGCCCGCTGCTCGGCGATGTCGGCCGGGTCCTGGAAGTTGGCCCAGTCCTGCTCGCGCAGGCGCGGCTCGACGCGGACGTCGCCGGGGGCGACGGGCAGGGCGAGCGCCTCGAGGGTCTCCCGTGCCCGCAGGTAGGGCGAGGCGTAGACGTCGACCGACTCGCCCGCGAGGATGCCGCGGAGGGCCTCCCCGGTCCGGCGGGCCTGCTCGTACCCGCGGGGCGTGAGGCCCACCCGGTGGTCCGGGATCCGCTCGTAGACGGTGTCGTCGACGTTGCCTTCCGACTCGCCGTGACGCACGAGGATGATCCGCCGGGGCCGGTACTCGAGGCTCACCACGCCAGCGTAGGGTTCACGGGCCCCGCTTGGCTCGGCCCCTGGCGGCCCACGGCGCGACGACGAACCACAGCCACGCGAACCCCGCGGCGAAGGTGAGGACCATGACGACGGCGCCCGAGTCCGCCCCGAGGAGCGACTCGCCCCAGGCCACGAGGACGACGAGCGCGAGGGTCAGGGCAGCGACGATCGTCCATCGCAGCGCGGGCCGCATGCGCCACCTCCGTCGGTCTGGTGCTCGTCGGGCTCGGGTCCGAGACGTCGGTCGAGAGCTGGGTCCGAGCTCCGTCGAGAGCTCGGTCGACCCGATGGGACCACTCGAAGGTGAACGGCAAGGGCATGTCCGGTGTCCGGGACACGGACTGGGCCGGGCGCGTTCCGGACCGGGTCGCGTGCCGACGCCGCCCGCGGGCCACCTAGTCTGATCGTGATGCGACTGACCCTGCGCGGGCCCCATCCCGTCCTCCGGCGCCGAGCGGCCCTGCTCGGCCGCTGGCTGGCGGTCGTCGTCGCGTGCTACCTCGGTGGCGTCGCCGCGACCAACCTCGCTCCGACGGTCACCGAGACGTCGCACTACCAGGCCGTCCTCCGGCTCGACCCCCTGCCGCGGCACACGCCGGTCCTCCATGCGCCGACCATCATGGGAGACGTCGACCTGTCGTTCACCTCGCCCGTCGTCGCTCCCGGCCTCGACGTCGCGGTGTCGGTCCGTGAGGAGATCACGAGCCTCTTCACCGGGCCGAACGTGTCGGTCCGGGCCCTGCAGCCCTCCGACGCGGAGCTGTCCGACGCGATCCGGTCCGCGGCGATCGGGGTGGGGTGGCGCTTCGCGCTCGGCGCGCTCGTCGTCGCGGCGGGCCTCTCCCTGGCGGTCCACTATGCCCGGAGGCGACGCCCCGAGCTGCCCCACCTCGTCCTCGTCGCGAGCGCCCTTGTCGTGACGTGTATCGGCACCGGGGTGAGCACGGCCCTGACGTACCAGCCGAGCCGGTTCGCGTCGTACAGCACGACGGGCGTCCTCGGCACGGTCCAGCGCAACGCGGGCCTCCTCTCCGGCGTCGAGGCCCGCGCCACGGAGGCGACGCCCTACCTGCGCAACCTTCTCGCCGTGTCGCAGGCGCTGCAGGAGAAGTTCGTCCCGGCCGAGCTCAACCAGCCGGTCGCCGCGCGGTTCCTGCTCGTGTCCGACATCCACGGGGCCAACTCGTACGCCCTGATGCGCACGATCATCGCCCAGGAGCAGGTCGACGCCGTCATCGACGCGGGCGACCTCGTCAACTTCGGCCGGGTCCAGGAGGCGGAGGCCGCCGGGATGCTCCGGGGGATCGCCTCGCTCGGGGTCCCGTACATCTTCGTCAGCGGCAACCACGACCGGTCCTCGCCGACCGACCAGTCGCTCATCGCCCGGCTGGCACGCATCCCCAACGTCGTCCTGCTCCAGCAGCCCGACGGCGCCCTGCGCGAGCTGTCCTTCCACGGGCTGCGCCTGACGGGGTTCAACGACCCGCGCTACTTCGGCGACGACAACACGGACCCCACGGCCAAGGAGGCGCCTGCTGTCGACGCGTACAACACGGCGATGGCCGACCAGCCGGAGAGCGACCTCGTCGTCACGCACGAGCCGTATGCCGCGAAGGCCGTGGACCGGGGCCGCATCCTCGTCAACGGGCACATCCACACGGCCTTGCTCGACGGCCACCGGATCCAGGTCGGGACCTTCACCGGCGGCGGCGTCGTGGCGCACTACGCGGAGGGGCCCGACGCCGAGCTGACCGGCCAGCCGTACGCCTTCGACGTGGTCACGTTCGGCTCCGCCTGCACCCTGACCCAGCTGACCCGCTACAGCTACCGCAACCTCCTCGAGGGGCGGCCGGCCTACGACAGCGTCCAGGTCATCAACGGCACGACGATCGACCCCGAGGCCGCGACGACACCCCCCGCCGCGCAGCAGCCCGGGGCCCAGCAGGGGGCGAAGGACAAGCGCACGTGCAGCCGGCTCGAGGACACGTCCATCCGGACGATCCCGAACCCGGCAGCGGCGACCCCGACGACCGGCTCGACGACGCCCTGACGCTCAACCCCGCAGCTCGGGGAACTGGTCGTCGCGCCACTCGAGGGCCGGCTGGGCGGCGTGGGTGGCCTCGAGCTCGGTCTCACGGCCGCGCAGCTCGACCCGGCGGATCTTGCCCGAGATCGTCTTGGGCAGCTCGTAGAACTCGATGCGCCGGACCCGCTGCCACGCGGCGAGCCGGGCCCGGGCGTGGGCGAGGATCGACCGGGCGACGTCCTCGCCGGGCTCGTGGCCGGGAGCGAGGGCGATGTAGGCCTTGGGCACCGCGAGACGGACCGGGTCGGGCGAGGGCACGACGGCCGCCTCGGCGACGGCCGGGTGCTCGATGAGGACGGACTCGAGCTCGAACGGGCTGATCTTGTAGTCACTCGCCTTGAAGACGTCGTCGGTCCGCCCGACGTACGTGATGTACCCGTCTGCGTCCATCGAGGCGACGTCGCCCGTGTGGTAGAAACCGCCGGACATCGCGTCGGCGTTGCGCTGCGGGTCGCCCTGGTAGCCGGTCATGAGGGGCACCGGCGCGGCCGCCAGGTCGAGGCAGATCTCGCCTTCGCGCACGCCGTCGGGCCCGGGCTCGGTGACGGGCTCGTTGGTCAGCGGGTCGACGAGGACGACGGGGCAGCCGGGCAGCGGACGCCCCATCGAGCCCGGCTTGACCGGCGAACCGGGCGTGTTGCCGACGGCGGCGGTCATCTCGGTCTGGCCGTAGCCGTCGCGCAGGGTGAGCCCCCAGGCCTGCTCGACCCGGGCGATGACCTCGGGGTTGAGCGGCTCGCCGGCGCCGATGACCTCACGCAGGGCGCCCGGGCCGCCGGACAGGTCGGCGTTGATGAGCATCCGCCACACGGTCGGGGGCGCGCAGAGCGACGTCACCTCGTGAGTGCGCAGGACGCGGAGCAGGGCGGCCGGGTCGAAGCGCGTGTAGTTGTAGACGAAGATCGTCGCCTCGGCGATCCAGGGCGCGAAGAAGCACGACCACGCGTGCTTGGCCCAGCCCGGGCTCGAGATGTTGAGGTGGACGTCGCCCGGACACAGACCAAGCCAGTACATCGTCGAGAGGTGACCGACCGGGTAGGAGCGTTGGGTGTGCTCGACGAGCTTGGGCTTCGACGTGGTGCCCGACGTGAAGTAGAGCAGCAGCCGGTCGTCGGGCCCCGTCCCCGGGTGCTCGGCGGGCCCGGCGACCACGTCGTATGCCGCTGAGTAGTCCTCCCAGCCGACCGGCACCTCCGTGCCCCCGGGCGTCGCCGGCGGGACGGCGATGCGCACGTAGTCGCCCGGGACGTCGTCGAACTTGTGGGTCTCGACCGCGTTGGTGACCACAGCCCGGGCGCCGCCGCGCTCCATCCGGTCGACGAGGTCGCCGGGCCCGACGGCGGTCGTCGTCGGCATGATGACGGCGCCGAGCTTCATGACCCCGAGCATCGTCTCCCAGAGCTCGACCTGGTTGCCGAGCATGAGGATGACGGCGTCGCCGCGACCGACCCCGCGACCGGCGAGCCAGGCGGCGACCTGGTCGGACCGGCGGGCCATCTCGTCGAAGGTGACCGAGGCGGCCGACTCGTCCTCCTGGACGATCGTCAGGGCGACCCGGTCGTTGCCCCGGGCGATCGCGTCGAACCAGTCGATGGCCCAGTTGAACCGGTCACCCAGGTCGGGGAACCGGAACTCGGAGACCGCCCTCGCGTGCTCGCCCCGCAGGTCGAGCAGCTGGTCTCGGGCGGCGCGGTAGGCATCGGTCACGCTCGTCGTCGAGGTCATGCCCCCGACCCTGCCACAGCGCCTCAGGTCGTGGCTGGGAGTCAGCGGTACAAGCCGGGCCGGACCTTGACGGTCCGGAGGTCGGTCACGCTGACGCGGAGGATCTCGTAGGGGTAGCCGTGCGCGTCGAGCGCGTCGAGGGCCCGCAGGGTGGCCTCCTCCTCACCGTCGCCGTCCTCGGCGTCGACCTGGACCCGGAAGCCGAACGACGACGCGCTGCGGTCGCAGGTGAACGTGCCGGTCTCGGTGAACCCGATCGACGCGATGTCGGTGTCGGCGAGGAGCTCGGCGCGCTGGAAGTCGGTCAGGCCCTTGAACCTGCCGCGGATGGCCACACGGAACATGCCCTCGACGGTAGCCGCGCCCCGGGAGGCGCCGCACCGGGTTTACCGCGGGCCCGGCCTCAGTCGTCCCCCGGGTCCACCCCGTCCAGCTCTTCGGACTCGTCCGGCGCGGGCCGAGCCTCGCGCACGACGTAACCCGGCCGACCGGCCGCCGCGCGGCCGTTCGCCACCTGCCGTCGCCGCGTGTCGTCCTCGTCGATGAGCCGGTTGATGAGCTGCTGGACGTCGTTGCTGTTGGGGATGTTGTCGAGGGTCTCGTCGGGGCTGTCGCCGGCCGACTCGATGCGGAGCGAGCCGGCGTTGATGATCCGGTCGAGCAGGCTCTGCTCGAAGGAGACGTCGGTGATCTTGGACAGGGTGATGTCCTTGCCGACCTTGGTGAGGATCCCCTTGCGGACCATGACCCGGTGCGAGGTGATGACGTAGTGGGTCGTGCGCCAGCGCAGGAACGGGACGAGCACGAAGGGGATCGCGATGAGGACGAGCAGCCCGACGACGACCCACTGGATCCGGTTGCCGGTCGTGTCGTCGGGGGTCACCGCCGCGACGGCGATCCCGCCCGCGAGGAGCAGGAGGCCGACGAAGCCGGGGACGAGGACGGTCAGCCAGTGCGGGTGGATGCTCCGCTCGACCTGCTCACCCCGGGCCAGCACGTTCTCCGGGAACGCCACGATGTCCTCCTGCAGCCACGACGCGACAAACGCCGGGGACGCCCCGGCCCGTGAGCGCCCAGCCTAGGCGTCCGCCGGGGCGCGTCGCAGCATCCGCGCCGCACGAACGAGCCGTTTCCGGGACGGACGAGGTCGATCGCCCCTACTGTCCGGTATGGGAGGTGTGTCGCAGTGCCGTCCGCCCCGCTTCACCCACGAAGGAGTGCGCCGTGAAGAACACGCCAGCGATCCCCCGCCGTCTCGTCGCCGCCCTGGGCGCTGTCCTGACGGCCCTCGCCGCCGCCCTCGCCCTCGGGTCCCCCGCGCAGGCCGCCGGCACGGGCTACGTCGCCCTCGGCGACTCCTACTCCTCCGGCGTGGGCACCCGGACCTACATCAGCGACGGCACGACGTGTTACCGCTCGGTCTACGCCTACCCGGTCCTCGACGCGTCGGCCCTCGGGCTCTCCCTCACGTTCCGCGCCTGCTCGGGTGCGACGGTCGCCGACGTGACGAACACCCAGCTGTCCGCGCTCACGAGCTCGACGGCATACGTGACGATCTCGGTCGGCGGCAACGACGCCGGGTTCGCCAACGTCCTGACGACGTGCGCCCAGCCCAGCTGGGCGAGCGACTGCTACGGCGCGATCGACAAGGCTCAGAGCTTCATCACCACCACGCTGCCCGGGCGCCTCGCGACGCTCTACAGCGCCATCAGGAGCCGGGCCTCCGCTGCGAAGGTCATCGTCGTCGGCTACCCGCGCATCTTCAACGGCGAGGACTGCAACCTCCTCACGTGGTTCTCCCCGACCGAGGAGTCTCGGCTCAACGCCACCGCCGACCTGCTCAACTCGAAGACCCAGACCGCGGCCGCGAACGCCGGCTTCACGTTCGCCAACCCCACGTCGCGGTTCATCGGGCACGCCGTGTGCGACGACGTCGAGTGGATCAACGGCCTGTCCAACCCCGTCATGGAGAGCTACCACCCCAACAGGACGGGGCAGGCGAGCGGCTACGTCCCCGTGACGAAGCCAGCCTTCGGCCTGACGACCGCCCTCAGCCCGGCTGCGGCGACGGCCCGCGCCGAGAGCCTCGCTCCCAGCCTCGCGAGGGACGCCCAGAGGTATGCCGCTGCCGACCGGACGATCACCCCCGAGACCTTCGTCGCCCCCGACCTCACGTCCCCGCAGATGAGGGCGGCGGCCAGGGCTGCCGGTGTCGACCTGTCGAGCCGGGCGAGCATCGACGCCGTCGACCGCATCGTCGCGGCCCGGCAGGCGGCCGCGTGGGCGGCGAGCCAGCGGTGAGCCGGAGCCCGTCGAGGGCGCCCCGATGAAGCCGACCGTCGTGTCGATCCACATCGCACCCGGTAGGCGGCTGCCGACGCGATCGGTGCCGCGCGTCGAGGCCGAAGCCGGGGTCGGTCTCGTCGGCGACCGCTACCACGGAAGCGCGCACCGCCACGTGACGCTCCAGTCGATCGAGGCGCTCGAGGCCGCGGCCGCCGACCTCGGGCGGCCGGTCGAGCCCGGCCTCACCCGGCGCAACATCACCGTCTCCGGAGGGCCGGTCCCGACGCGGCCGGGCTCGAGGGTCACGATCGGCGACGTCGAGCTCGAGGTCGTCCGGGTCGCCGCCCCGTGCCGGCTGCTCGACGACGAGCTCGGCGAGGGCGCGGCCCGAGCTCTGCACGACCGGGCCGGGACCGTCCTTCGCCTGCTCACCTCGGGCACGATCTCGGTCGGCGACGAGGTCGACGTCCGGGGGCCGTAGCGCAGGGCGGCTCAGGCCGGCCAGACGCCCGAGCTGCCCCGGCGGTGGCTCGTCACCAGATGGGTGTCGATGATCCCGACGGCCTCCATGAGGGCGTACATCGTCGTCGGTCCGACGAAGGCGAAACCCTTCTTGCGCAAGGCCTTCGACAGGGCCTTGGACTCGTCGGACACCGTCGGCACCTCGGAGTGGTCGCCGGGGCGCGGGGTCTCGGCCGGCTGGAAGCCCCAGACGAAGTCGACGAGGCCGCCCTCCTCGCGCAGCGCGACCGTCGCCCGCGCGTTGGCGATCGTCGCGCGGATCTTCATCCGGTTGCGCACGATCCCCGGGTCGAGCATGAGCCGCTCGACGTCGTCGTCACC
The DNA here is from genome assembly GCF_000576595.1 of Intrasporangium oryzae NRRL B-24470. Classification (GTDB taxonomy): domain Bacteria; phylum Actinomycetota; class Actinomycetes; order Actinomycetales; family Dermatophilaceae; genus Intrasporangium_C; species Intrasporangium_C oryzae. Next base: position 36,633 of record NZ_AWSA01000034.1, read on the forward strand.
GAAGCCCGCCACGATGTCCGGGTCGAAGTCAGCGAACGCGGCACGGAACGCCGGGCGCTTGCGCAGGATCGTCGCCCAGGACAGGCCCGCCTGGAAGCCCTCCAGGCAGATCCGCTCGTAGAGCCCCTGCTCGTCGCGGACCGGCATGCCCCACTCGGTGTCGTAGTAGGCCATGAGGAGCGGGTCGACCGCCGCCCAGCCGGGGCGGGCGAGTCCGTCGGATCCAACGACCGTCATGGGAGCGACGATAGAGGCACGTGCCGACACCCTCGGCGCCACCTACGATCGGTCGGGTGATGCCAGCGCTGATCCTCGTGTCGCCCGACCACGCCGCCGAGCTCGTCGACGAGTTCGGCCGCTACCTGCGCGACTATGACGTCCACGCGACCGCGACGACGGCCGAGGCCGAGGCCCTCGCGCAGCGCATCGTCGACGACGGTGGCCAGGTGGCGATGTTCGTCGCCGAGTCGCAGCTGCCCGACGCCCACGTCCTCGAGGCCTTCGGCCGGCTCCGGGCCGTCGTCCCCACCGCGCGGCGCCTCGTCGCAGCCCACTGGTCGCGCTTCCTCGCCGACGCGCCCGCCCTGCGGGCTGGACTCGCCAAGGGGAAGTACGACGCCTACCTGCTCATGCCGCGCGGCGTGCGCGACGAGGAGTTCCACACCGCGGTCTGCGAGCTCCTCTCCGACTGGGGCTCGACGGTCGCCGCGCCGGAGGTCGACAGCGCGCGGATCGTCTCCCCCGGCCCCGACGCGCTGACCCTCGCGATCCGCGACTTCCTCGACCGGATGGGCCTGCCCAACCGGACCTACTCCCCGGACAGCGAGGAGGGCCGGCTCGTCCTCGCCTCGCTCGACGGCGACCCCGTCTACCCCGTCGTCCAGTCGCTCGACGGCGTCGCCTTCTCGCCGCGCTCCGTCCGGGAGGTGGCGATCCGCGTCTACGGCCCGCCGAGCGAGATCGACGAGTCGACGGTCAACGACGTCGCCATCGTCGGCGCCGGGCCGGCGGGCCTCGCCGCCGCGGTCTACGCCTCCTCCGAGGGCCTCTCGACCGTCGTCCTCGAGGCCGAGGCGGTCGGCGGCCAGGCCGGGACGTCGTCGATGATCCGCAACTACCTCGGCTTCCCCCGCGGGATCTCTGGCATGCGCCTCGCCCAGCGGGCGCGCAACCAGGCGATCCGGTTCGGGACGCGCTTCTTCACCGGGTGGTCGGTGACCGAGCTGGAGCCCGGCGCCCCGGGCGAGCCGCACCTGCTGCGCACCGACGGCGGCGACGTCCGCGCCCGGGCCGTCGTCATCGCGACCGGAGTCACCTACCGCAAGCTGCGGGTCCCGGGCATCGAGGACCTCGTCGGCCTCGGCGTCTTCTACGGCAGCGCGATGACGGCCGCCCGCGAGATGGAGGGCGCCGACGTCATCGTCGTCGGCGGCGGCAACTCCGCGGGTCAGGCCGCGATCCACCTCTCGCGGTTCGCGCGCTCGGTGACCATCCTCGTGCGGCGCAACGGGCTCGAGGCGACGATGTCGCAGTACCTCATCGGCGAGATCGCCTACAACCCGCGCATCACCGTCCAGGCATGCTCCGAGGTCGTCGACGGCGGCGGCGAGGGACGCCTCGAGTGGGTCACCGTGCGCGACACCCGTTCCGGCACCGAGACACGCCGCGAGGTATCGGGGCTCTTCCTCCTCCTCGGCGCCGAGCCGCACTGCGAGTGGCTGCCCGATGCGGTGGCACGCGACAGGCGCGGTTTCGTGCTCACGGGGCGAGACGTGCCGTCCGAGCGCTGGACCGAGGAGCTACCGCCCGCGAGCCTGGCGACGACCCTCCCGGGGGTCTTCGCCGTCGGCGACGTCCGCGCCGGGTCGATGAAGCGGGTCGCGGCGGCGAGCGGCGAGGGCGCCTCGGTCGTGCCGCTCGTGCACACCTGGCTCGACCCCGGCACGTGAGGGTCCCGACGCTCGCGTCGGCGGCGAGCGCCACGGCACCCAGCGGCATACGTGCTCGTCAGAGCTCGGTGAGCCGCCCGTCGCGCGAGACGTAGCGGACCGCGAGCGTCGACGCGGCGGGGAGGTTCGTCGGGTCCGTCGAGGAGACCCCGGCCGGTTCGCCCGAGCCGGCCGAGTAGGCGAGGCCGTTCTCGATCCCGGCCGCGCGCGCCTGGCCCGCCCCGACGCCGGCGACCCCGACGAAGGCGACCGCGACCACGGCGCCCGCGGCACGGACGCCGCGACGGAGGGCCGACGGGACGGTGGTCGTTCTGGGGGTGGTGGGGTTCGGTGTCGTGTCCATGTCTCGAGCCTCGAACCGCGCCCTGTGGCTCCTCTGTGCCGCTCCGGTGGGCCGTCGATGGGTCGCCGATGGGTCGCCGACGTTCTGTCGGCCCCTCAGCCCCGGCGGTGGTCGCGCATGGCGAGCCCGACGGCATGCGCGTCATCGCCCGGCTCGGCGAGCAGGCCCTCGACCGCGCCCTCCCGGTCCGCGTCGGAGCGGTTCTGGCCTAGCTTGGCCTTGCCCTCCACCGTGTCGACGAGGACCTCGATGCCGACGATGGCGCGGAGCCGGCCACGGATGTACTTCGCCGGCGCGTCGGTCACGGCCCACGGCGCGGCCCGGTGCGCCTCGTGCCGGTGGGTGAGGCGGGTGACGACGTCGAGGACCCAGTCGGGATCGTCGTGGACCGTGACCGTGCCGCTCAGGTGGACCGCGGTGTAGTTCCAGGTCGGCACGACCCGACCGTGCTCGCGCTTCGTCGCGTACCACCCCGGGGAGATGTAGGCGTCGGGCCCGGCGACGACGAGCAGGACGGGTGCGCCGTCGGTGATGCGCTGCCAGTGGTCGTTCTGGCGGGCGAGGTGGGCGAGGACGCGCAGACCCGCCGGCCCGTCCCCTGGTGCGTCGGGGTCGGACCGGCGGGTGGTGACGATGGGCACGAGGGTCGCGTCGGGACGACCGTCTGGCCCCACCGTGATCAGCTGCGCCGCCGCCTGGGCGGCGAGGAACGAGTCCACCTCGCTCTGCGGCATGGCGTTGAAGGCGGGGACGTACATGGCTCGAACCTACGCGCTCGAGCCGATCAGCTCCGCCCGGGCGGACTTGCTGCGATGAACCTGGGCGGCGGGGCCAGGCGCTCGGACGGGCCCGGGTCGAGCCGCTCCGCGAGACGCCGCAGGACGAGAGCCGCGTGAACGTGACGGTGAACGCGGCGGGGGGCGTGGTGGCGGGTGGCGGTCCGCTCGAGGATGACGTCGCGGGCGATGGCCTCCTGGGGCGTCAGCGCCGGTCGCGCCTCGCGGAGCCCTGAGCCGTGGACGGCGGTGCTCATGCGAGGCTCACCTCCGCCCGCTTGACGTGGATGTCACCGATGCCGGCGTGGACGAAGAGGCTCGTCGTGGCCTCGGCGTCGCCGGGCCCGGACGTCTCCTCGAGGTCGACGTCGACGTCACCGGCGACCGAGTCGAGGTCGAGGTAGGCGGCGACCCCGGCGGCGACCCCGATCGTCACGTCGCCCGTGCCGGTGCGAGCCCGCACCTCACCGCCGTGGACCCCCGCGAGGCGGACGTCCCCGCTGCCGGTCATGACCTCGATGTCGGCGGCGGAGGCCTCGATCCGGACGTCGCCAGAGCCGGTCTTGGCCTTGACGGGCGCCTCGGCCCGGCGGATCTCGATGTCACCGCTGCCCGAGACGAGGTCGGAGCGACCGCCCAGGCTGCCGAAGACGAGGTCTCCCGAACCGGTCTTGGCGCTGAGCCCGCCACGAACCGCCCGGACGGTGACGTCACCCGAGCCGGACCTGAGCTCGGCGTCACCGAGCTCGTGGAAGGACAGCTTGCCCGACCCGGTGCTCGCCCGGACGTCGTCGAGCAGCCCGGTGGCCCTGACGTGGCCGGAGCCCGTCCGGGCGTCGACCGCACTGCCGACGGGCAGGTCGATCTCGACGTCGACCGATCCCTTGCTGCCGAAGCCGAGGAACCCCTCGCGCTTCGGTGCGATGACGACGACCTCGTTGCCGTGCGCCTCGACGGTGAAGCGCTCGGCGAGGTCGGCGCCGCCGCGGCCGCGGGGGACGAGCCGGACACTGGTCGTGAGGGCCTCGGTGGCCCGGAGCGTGACGTCGCCGGCTGGGATCTCGACCTTGAGCGTGATCGGGCCGGTCGTCTCGAAGTGGTGCTGCATCGTCTTCCCCTTGCGGTCGATGGTGTTGTGGTCGGTGGTCGGGTCGGGGCTGCTCATTTGACCCAGCCCTGGACGCGCTTCCTGGAGCGGCTGCGCCCGGGGGCGCCCGGTCCCATCGGGGCGCCGAACTGCGCCCCGAAGGGGGTGCCGGCCCCCTGGCTCGTCGCGAGGCGGACCGCGCCGACGAGCCACGTGTTGAGCGACTGGCCGCGTTTGGCGGCGAGCTCCTCGGCGCGGCCCTTGAGGGCCTCGGGGATCCGCAGCGTGATGCGTGCCGTCTCCTCGCCCTCGTCCTCGAGCGGCATCGCCGCGGTGTCCCCCTCGGCGGGGATGCGGGTGGTGTCGTCCGCCGCGGCCGAGGGGCCCGCACCGACGACGACGAAGACGGGCTCGCGGCCCTGGAGGCGGACCTCGACGTACGCGCCGTCGAGCTCGTTGGTGATCTCGGCGGCGGCCTGCGAGAGCGCCTCCATCAGCGCGAGCCGCGCGGAGGAGTCGATCGCGAAGCCCAGCCGCTCGGCGGCCTGCTCGGCGTCGGGGCCCATGGCCCGGGCCGCCTGGGCGAGGTCCCTGCGAAGTGCTTCGACGTACTCGGTGATGTCCATGTGCACCATGGTGACACCATCGTGGTGTCACGTCAACACCCTTGCGACATCATCTGACGTCACAGGTGACGTCGTATGCCGCTGAGCGGGGTGTCGCACGTCGGCGCGGTCGCCGATCGGGTACGACGGACGCAGAATGGACCTGCGAACGTCCTGCGCCGGCCACGGCGCTCCCCCGCTTCCCGAAAGGGCGTGCCGATGCGCAGCCTCGCGACGTCCGACCGACCCGCCGTCCGGGCGCTCTCGACGGCGATCGGTGTCGTCTCCACCAAGGCCCGAGCCCGCGACTTCCTCAAGGTGGCGCACCGGATGGGCGCCTCGCCCTCCTCGATCGTCCCCCACGTCAAGGACTCCCCGAACTTCAACCACGGCCGCTTCCAGTCCGCGGAGCCGTCGCTGCGACCGCGCTTCAAGGCGCAGACGAGCGCTCTCCTCGCCGCGATCCGCGTCCACGGCCGGGGGCGTCCCGTCGGGGAGATCCCCATCGTCCGGGCCGAGCCACCGAAGGAGCCCGGTGACCTCGCCGTCACGTGGTACGGCCACGCGACCACCGTCGTCGAGCTCGACGGGGCCCGCTTCCTCATCGACCCGGTCTTCGGCGAGCGGGTGTCACCCTCGCTGCGGTCCGGGCCGCGACGGATGCACCCGACGCCCGGCGAGATCGAGGACATCCCGACGATCGACGCGGTCCTCATCTCCCACGACCACTACGACCACCTCGACGAGCCGTCGATCGTCATGCTCGAGCACACCCACCGGCCCCGCTACGTCGTGCCCCTCGGCGTCGACTTCCACCTCATCGCCTGGGGCGTCGCCGCCGAGCGGATCACCGCCCTCGACTGGCGCGAGGAGACCGAGGTGAGCGGCATACGACTCACGTGCACCGAGGCCAGGCACAACTCGGGGCGCGGGATCGTCGACAGCCAGACCCTCTGGGCCGGCTGGGCCCTGCACGGGCCCGTGCACTCGGCCTACTTCGCCGGTGACTCCGGCACGTCCAAGAGGTTCGCCTCGATCGGCGCCGACCTCGGCCCCTTCGACCTGACCCTCATGCCGATCGGCGCCTACGACCGGTTCTGGCCCGACATCCACATGGACCCCGAGCAGGCCGTCGCCGCGCACCGCGACGTCAACCGGATCGGCAGCGACGCCCTCGGACGGGTCGCCGACCGCGCGGGGATCGCCGACGAGGTCCTCGACGGTGACGTGCGGGTCGACACGCCGGGCGGGACCTACGAGGAGGGCGAACGGTCGACGACCACGCGCACCGTCGAGACCGCCGCCCGGAGGTCGCTCCTCGTCCCGGTCCACTGGGCCACGTTCAACCTCTCGATGCACTGGTGGGCCGAGCCGATCCGCCGGGTGCGTCGGGCCGCGGCCGAGGCCGAGGTGCCCGTAGCCTGTCCCCGCGTCGGCGAGCGCGTCGACCTCACGACCGGGACCGCCGACGAGGTCGCGGCCCGATACCAGGAGCCGTGGTGGCAGGCCTGCGCGGCAGAAGGAGACCACGACTGATGGCCCGACTCTTCCCGCGAGTCCCCGACGGCATCACCACCTCCATGACCGGAGCCCTGTCCGGCGCCCTGTCCGGCGCCCTGGCCAAGGCGTCCGAGACGGTCGCGCAGGTGCCTCGGGTGCCGATCCACCGCAGGATGGGGGCCTCGACCCGCAGCATCCAGGCCCGCGTCGCATCCTCGCCGAACTACCGCGACGGCCAGTTCCGCTCGCACGAGCCCGCCCACTGGATCGTCGCCGCGGAGGCCGAAGGTCCGGGCAGCCCGCTCATGAGCGCCATCCGCGAGCGCGGCCGGGGTCGTCCGGCCGGGACCGTTCCCCTCGTGCGCGCCGAGCCGCCGGCCGAGGCCGCGGCGCTCGCCGTGACCTGGTACGGCCACGCGACGAGCCTCGTCGAGCTCGACGGCCGCCGCTTCCTGCTCGACCCGGTCTTCGGCGACCGGGTCTCGCCGTCGAGCTTCGTCGGGCCGCGCCGGCTGCACCCGACCCCGGGCTCGATCGCCGACCTGCCGCCGCTCGACGCCGTCGTCATCAGCCACGACCACTACGACCACCTCGACGAGCCGTCGATCGTCGAGCTCGAGCGGACCCACCAGCCCCACTACGTCGTCCCGATCGGGGTCGACCTCCACCTCGAGTCGTGGGGCGTGCCGACCGAGCGGATCACGGCGCTCGACTGGCGCGAGGAGACAGAGATCGACGGTGTCACGCTCACGTGCTCCGAGGCGCGCCACTTCTCGGGCCGTGGCCTCGCCCGCAACCAGACGCTCTGGGCGGCCTGGTCGCTCCGCGGTCCCGCCCACGCGATCTTCTTCGGCGGCGACTCCGGACCGACGCACCGCTACGCCGACATCGGCACGGACCTCGGGCCGTTCGACCTGACGCTCATCCCGATCGGCGCCTACAGCGTCCACTGGCCCGACATCCACCTCGACCCCGAGCAGGCGATCACCGCCCACCTCGACCTGGGCGGCGCCCCTTCGTCGGTGATGCTGCCCATCCACTGGGCGACCTTCAACCTCGCCATGCACTGGTGGGCCGAGCCGATCCGGCGCGCCCGCCGCGACGCCGCCGAGCGCGGGGTGTCGCTCGTGTGCCCGATGGTCGGGGCCCGGATCGACCTGTCCGACCGAGCGGTCGACGACGTCGTGGCCGAGCACCAGACACCCTGGTGGGAGGGGTGCGCCGCCCCCGACGACCGCGACTGACCTGCCCACCGAGCCCGGCGGCATACGGCCGATCAGGGGATCGGAACGGCACACGGCCACTCAGCGGAGCGGCGGCCGGTCGGCGAAGATCCAACGCCGCATGGCCACGAACCGGACCGCGGTCGACACGACGTTGGCGACGGCGACGACCGCGGTCTGGGCGAGCGTCCCGGCCCCCGGCCACCACACGGAGAGCAGGGCGAGCGCCGCCGTCGTCGCGCTCCACGTGATCCCGAAGATGATGAGCGCCTGGCCGTGGTGGACCGCCATGCGCTCACGTCCGGTGACCCCGAAGGTCCACGCGCGGTTGGCGGCCGTGTTGGCGACCGTCGCGAGGACGAGGGCGATGCCGTTGGCGAGCTGCGACGCGACCCCGCCCCGCACCAGGACCGCGAAGAGGCCGAGGTGCAGGACGGTCGAGACCGCGCCGATCGCCGCGAAGCGGAGGACCTGCTGCGACAGGACCGTCCCCGTCGCGGACGTGGCGGTCACTGGACCGGCTGGGTCAGGTCGTAGAACGTCGAGCCGTCGATCGTGACGGGGGTGAAGGTGTCCTCGACCCACGTCGTGATCTCCGAGGACGCGCTGCTGCCGCCGTTCTGGCCGCCCATCCCGCCGAAGCCGCCGCGGCCGCTCGCCACGAAGTAGTGGATCTGGCCGTTCTCGACGTACTGCTGGAACTGCTCGAGCGTCGGGCTCGGGTCGGACCCGTTGAACCCACCGATCGCCATGACGGGGAGCTGGCTGCCGAGCTGGAGGCCGGCCGCGGTCTGGGAGCCGACGGCCGCAGCGACCCAGGTGTAGCTGGACGCGTTCTCCGAGAGCGCGGCGACGACCTCGGTGCCCGGCGTGGAGGCATCGAGCAGGCCACCCATCCCGCCGCCGGCAGGGGCTCCCGTGGTGCCCGGCCCTGTGGTTCCGCCGGGGAAGCCACCGCGGCCGCCGGGGAAGCCACCGGGGAAGCCACCGCCGCCTCCGGGGAAGCCGCTGCGGCCGCCGGCGGGTCCGGCGGTCACGATCGAGCCGGTGTGGCCCTGGGCGGTCGTCGAGATCGTGTATGCCGCTGGGCCGGCGAGCGCGGCGACGAGAGCGCCCGCGACGACGAACGGGACGGCCCGGCCGTGCAGCCACGTCGTGACGAGGATGAGCACCGCCGCAGCGAGGCCGAGGGCGAGGACGCCGACGCGGAGCCAGTCGCCGTAGGCGGTCGTCTGCGACAGCAGCACGAAGCCCCAGACGGCGGCCGCGGCCGTCGCGGCGGCAAGCGCCACCGACCCGAGCATCGAGGAACGCTTCTCCCACGCCTCGACCGCACCCATGCCGACGAGGGCGCCGATGGCGGGGGCGAGGGCGACGGTGTAGTACTCGTGGAAGATCCCGGCCATGAGCGAGAAGACGAGCATGGTCACGATGAGCCAGCCGCCCCAGACGAGGTAGGCGGCGCGGCGCAGGTCGGTCCGGGGGCGCCGCCCGCGGAGCCAGAGACCGGCCGCGAGCAGGATGAGGGCGCTCGGGATGAGCCACGAGATCTGGTCGCCGACGCTCGAGGAGAACATCCGGAGCAGGCCGGTCGCACCCCAGCTCGGGCCGGCCGCCCCGCCGCCACCCCCAACCGACCCGGTCTCGTTGCCGTTGAGCCGGCCGAGTCCGTTGTAGCCGAAGGTCAGCTCGAGGAAGGAGTTGGTCTGGCTCCCGCCGATGTAGGGGCGCGCCGACGCCGGGATGAGCTCGACGATGGCGACCCACCAGCCGGCCGACAGGACCATGGCGCCGACGGCGAGGAGCGAGTGGACGATGCGCCTGCGCAGGCTCGTCGGGGCGGCGATGAGGTAGGCCAGCCCGAAGAAGGGCACGACGAGGAGGACCTGGAGCGTCTTGGTGAGGAAGCCGAGCCCGATGAAGACGCCGACGATGATCATCCACTTCGGGGAGGCCGACTCGATGGCCTTCATCGTCGCCCACGCGCCGAGCGCCATGAGGAGCGTCAGCAGGGCGTCCGGGTTGTTGAAGGTGAACATCAGCGCCGCGACCGGCGTCAGCGCGACGACCGCACCCGCGATGAGCGCCCCTGCGGCACCGAAGTGCCGGCGCACCGTCGCGTAGACGACCCCGACCGTGGCGACACCCATGAGGGCCTGCGGGAGGAGGATCGCGAACGAGCTGAGGCCGAGGACCCGGACCGAGAGCGCCATGACCCACAGCGACGCGGGCGGTTTGTCGACGGTGATCGAGTTGGCGGCGTCGCTGCTGCCGAAGAAGAACGCCTTCCAGCTCTCGCTCCCGGCCTGGACCGCCGCCGAGTAGAACGAGTTGGCCCAGCCGCTCGCCGTGAGGTTCCACGTGTAGAGCACGAGCGTCGCGAGGAGGAGGCCGAGGAGCGCCGGGCGAGCCCACGCCGGGTCGGACTCGTGGCCGCGCCACAGCCGGCGCAGCCGACCCGCGCCGCCGATGCGCGCAGGTGCCGAGGGGGACGTCGGGTTGTTCGGCCCCGCGGGCGGCGCCGCGGCCCCGGCGTCGCCGGAACCGGTCGAGGGAAGGGTCATCGTGTCCATGTCCAAACCCTCGTGACGCCCGCTGTGCCCTTTCTGTGGACCGACTTTGGCGCCGTGATGAGTGGTTCCAGACCCGGCGCGGCGAGGCGTATGCCGCTCAGCGGGCTCAGCGGCATACGCCTCCTGCGTGGTTCGTCGGGTCGCAGACCGTTCGTTGTCGGCGGCGATGTGTACGTTGTCCACACAGGGGTCCGCGGGGCTCCGCGACCAAGGAGGAGCACACATGACAGAGACGGGATCGACCGAGGCAACTGGGTCGTGGGCGCGTGGGATTGCCGCGATGACCCTCTTCACCGAGGACCTGGAGACGACCAAGCAGTTCTACGTGGACGTCTTCCAGGCGAAGTCCGTCTTCGAGGACGACAACTCGGCGGTCTTCGGCTTCGGCCCGACGCTGGTCAACCTGCTCCGGGCCACCTCGGCGCCCGAGCTCGTCGAGCCCGCGCAGGTCGGCGCACCTGACGCGGGAGCGCGCGCCGTCTACACCGTCGGGGTCGACGACGTCGACGCGGTGTGCGCCCAGCTGGCCGAGCGCGGGATCGTCCTGCTCAATGGGCCGATGGACCGGCCGTGGGGCATCCGCACAGCGAGCTTCCGCGACCCGGCCGGTCACATCTGGGAGATCGCGCACTGACCGAGACCTGTGGGCGCGCCCAGGGGCGGCCCCGACGAACGAGGAGGATGACATGACGCAGGTGACACTGGGCGCCGAGCACGCGGCGCTCCTGGCGCATCTCGGGGGCCAGCGCCGACACGTGCTGGGCATCGTGGAGGGGCTCGACGACGAGCAGATGCGCCGCCCGGTGCTGCCGTCGGGCTGGTCGTGCGCCGGGCTGGTCCAGCACCTCACGCTCGACGTCGAGAAGTTCTGGTTCCGCGGCGTCATCGCCGGGGAGCAGGAGGTCATCGACGAGGTCGCCGCGGCCGCGGGCGTGAGCTCCTGGACCGTCGCCGACGACGTGCCGGCCTCGGCGGTCGTGGCGCGGTATGCCGAGCAGGTCGCACTCGCCGACGCGGTCCTCGCGCGGACGCCGCTCGACGCCGAGCCGGCCTGGTGGCCGGACTTCTTCGGCGAGTGGCGGCTCGACGACCTGCGAGACGTGATCCTCCACGTCATCACCGAGACGGCCTGTCATGCCGGCCACCTCGACGCGACACGCGAGCTCATCGACGGCAGGCAGTGGATGGTCCAGGGCTGAGCCCGCCCGCGCCGGTCAGGCCGCGGGCAGCAGGAGCGAGAAGGTCGTGTCGCCGGGCGCGCTCTGCAGCTCGACTCGGCCACCGTGGGCCTTCGTGACGGCCGCGACGATCGACAGGCCCAGCCCGGTGCTGCCACCGGAGCGGTTCCGAGCGTCGTCACCCCGGGCGAACCGCTCGAAGACGTTGGCCTGCAGCGGCTCCGGCACGCCGGGGCCGTTGTCGTGGACCGCGACGCGCACCCAGTCGCCCTCGGGGCGCACGGACGTCGTGACGCGGGTGCCGTCGGGGGTGTGGGTCCGGGCGTTGGCGAGGAGGTTCACGACGACCTGGTGCAGCCGCGCCGGATCGCCCTTGACCTCGACGGGCTCGGGCGGCAGGTCGAGGTCCCAACGGTGGCCGGGCGAGGCCGCGTGGGCATCGCTGACCGCGTTGATGACGAGCATCGACATGTCGACAGGCGCCTCCTGGAGGGGACGTCCGGCGTCGAGCCGGGCCAGGAGGAGCAGGTCCTCGACGAGCGAGGACATGCGGTTGGCCTCGGACTCGATGCGGCCCATCGCGTGCGTCACCGTCTCGGGAACCTCCGCGGGCTCGCGCCGCGACAGCTCGGCATACCCCTTGATCGAGGCGAGCGGCGTCCGCAGCTCGTGCGAGGCGTCGGCGACGAACTGCCGCACCCGTTGCTCGCTCGTGTGGCGCGCGTTGAGGGCCTCGTCGACGTGGACGAGCATGTCGTTGAACGCCGCGCCGACCTGGCCGACCTCCGTGCGCGTGTCGGTGTCGGCGGGATCGACCCGCTCGGTGAGCGCGACCTTGCCCGTGTCGAGCGGCAGCTTGGAGACCCGCGTGGCGGTCGCGGCGACCCGACGGAGCGGCTCGAGGTTGCGGCGCACGAGCCACGTGCCGCCGACGGCGACGAGGACGAGCCCCGCGCCCACCGTCATGACGGCGATGACGACCATCTGCTGGACCGTGCGCTCGAGCGGCCCGATGGGCAGGCCGACGACGAGCGTGCCGGGAGTGACGAGGGTGCCGCGGCCCGTCGGGTCCGCACTGATCCGGTTCACCCGCTGGGCGATGACGCGGTAGTGGCCCTGCTGCGCGCCGAGGTCGACGTTGCGCGGCGCGGGACCGAGGCCTGCACTCGAGAGCCGCTGCAGCTGCGTCGTCGTGAGCGAGCTGGTCTCGCCGTAGCGGTCGCTCGCGAACCCCCCGGCCGTCACGTCGGCGGCAGAGGGGAGGAAGGCGGTGAGACCCTCGGTGCCGGGGCCTCGCTGGCGGTTGCCGTCGCCGTCATCGCCGGTCAGGTCCGGGGGCCTGGGGTCGGCCACGAGGCGGACCATGGACGTCCGCAGCTGCTCGTCGACCTGTCCGGTCAGCTGGCGCTGGAGGGCGACGACCGTGAAGGCGCCGGTCGCGATGCTGATCACCGTGAAGAGAGCGAGCATCGACGCGACGAGCTTGGCCCGGAGCGTCCAGGCCGACCACGGCCGGATCCGCTCGCGCAGGCCCAGACGGGCAGGGCCCGTGGTCCCGGCGGCACCCGGCGGCGCGGCCGCACCTGCGGGCGCGGCCGCACCCGTCGGGGCGGATCCACGCGTGGGGCCGGCGGCGCCGGGGTTCGAGGCTGCGGGGGTGTCGGGCGCCAGGCCTGCCTCAGACGGCCGGCTTGAGGACATACCCGGCCCCTCGCATCGTGTGGATCATCGGGTCGCGACCCGCGTCGATCTTCTTGCGCAGGTAGGAGATGTAGAGCTCGACGACGTTGGCCTGGCCGCCGAAGTCGTAGTTCCAGACGCGGTCGAGGATCTGGGCCTTGGACAGGACCCGCCGTGGGTTGCGCATGAGGTAGCGCAGCAGCTCGAACTCGGTGGCGGTCAGGTGGATCTCCTCGCCTCCGCGCATGACCTCGTGGCTGTCCTCGTCGAGGGTCAGGTCGCCGACGACGAGCACCGAGTCGGAGGCGTTGACGGCGACGGTCGTGCGGCGCATGAGGGCGCGCACCCGGGCGACGACCTCCTCGAGGGAGAACGGCTTGGTCACGTAGTCGTCGCCACCGGCGGTGAGCCCGGAGACGCGGTCCTCGACGGCGTCCTTCGCGGTGAGGAAGAGGACGGGGACGTTGGGGTTGTCGGCGCGCATGCGACGCAGCACCTCCATCCCGTCGAAGTCGGGCAGCATCATGTCGAGCACGACGGCATCGGGGTCGAACTCGCGCGCAGCGCGGACCGCCTCCATGCCGGTCCCGGCCGCGCGGACCTCCCAGCCCTCGTAGCGCAGGGCCATGCCCAGCAGCTCGGTGAGGTTGGCCTCGTCGTCGACGACGAGCACGCGGACGGGTGAACCGTCGAGGCGTTGGAGTCGAGGGGCGGCGGAGGTGCTCTGGTTGTTCATGCATCCAGTGAACCTGTGGGGACTGTGCGAGCGCCAGCACCTTCCTGTGTGATTTCTGTGCGAGTTCTGAGCCAGTCGTAGCCGCTCGATACGTCGCCCACAGCCCTTCCACAGGCGCCGGACCGAGCGTGATCCCATGACGAACGACCCCGCGCACCCCACCGAGCCCCCGGCCGGCCCGGGCGGCCCGGCCGGCCCGGGCGGCCCG
>NZ_AWSA01000035.1 GCF_000576595.1 Intrasporangium oryzae NRRL B-24470
CACCGCCCACGTCCCGCAGTCGACGAGGTTGGTCGACAGGTCCGTGAGGCAGGACGGCTGCGTCTGCGGGAGAGCGGCACTCGGTGCGACCGACGCGATGTGCCGGGCGCCGAGGCCCTGGTAGTAGCCGAGCCGGTAGATCTCGACGGTATAGGCTGCCGCATCCGTGCGGATCTTGAAGTCGACCGTCTCACCGTGGTTGACGCTCATCTGGGTCGCGAACCCCGCGATGGACCCGCCGCCGGAGTCCTTCGTCGGGATGTCCCACTCGGAGGCGGGCGCACCAGGAAGCGCGTTCTCGCAGACGACCGGGTTGGGCGCGACGGAGCAGTCGGCGTCGATGATGGCGCCGGCGGCCGCCCTCGACGTGTCCGTGGTCGGACCGCCGGTGGGCGCGCTCGTGGCCACGCGGCCCACGGGGCGGTCCATCGGGTCGAGGACCGAGGAGATCGTTGCGCGCCCCCCGACCTTCGGATCCATCTTCCGGTCGTCCCGGGGGTCCGGTTCCCCGATGGCGGGTCCCGCCACGAGGACGAGGATGACCGATGTGGCGAGAAGCGCGGTGAGGCCCTGCCTGCGGGTGGAGACGGAGGGCAGGCGGCGTGACGATGAGCGCGGCACGGAGTTCCTTGGTGCTTGTGGTGTGCCGTGTGAGGATCGCTCGACCACCCGGCAGGCCCCGGGCGCTCGGTCGCACGAGCCGGCCAGTCGGCCTCCCCCGGTCCCCCACACCCGCGGCGTCGGCGACCCCTGATGTGCCGACAGCCGCGGGCAGCATACACGGCCTGAGGCGCCTCGCTGCACATCAGAGAGGGCGCCTCAGGGTGCCGGCCTGAGCCCGGACGCGAGGGGCCTGTTCAGCCCTTGGCGGCGGCCTTCCGAGTCGTCGTCTTCTTGGCCGGAGCCGACTTCACCGCAGCCTTCGCCGTGGACGCCGTCGCCGTCTTGCGCGCGGTGGTCGTCTTCGTGGCCGCCTTGGTCGCGGTCCTGGCAGCGGCCGTGGTCGCGGCCTTGCGTGTGGTCGCGGCCTTCGTGGCGGTCTTGCTCGCGGTCTTGGTCGCCGTCTTCGTCGTCGCCCGTGCGGGAGCGGTCTTCGTCGCGGCGGCGCGGGCCGGAGCCGCCTTCGTCGTGGTCCGAGCGGTCGTGGCCCTTGCCGTCGAGGCCCTCGCCGTGGTCTTCTTCGCGGACGCCTTCGCCGGGGCGGCCTTCGTGGCCGTCTTCGTGGCTGCCTTGGTTGCCGGGCGGGTGGCCGCCTTGGTCGCCGGGCGGGTTGCTGCCTTGGTCGCCGTCTTCGTCGTCGCACGGGCCGCCGGCCTGGCGGGCGCGGCCTTCGCGGCGGATGCCGTCCCGGCCGAGGCCCGGGAAGCGGCCGACTCCGTCTTCGAGAGCTTCTTGGCCCCCGAGACGATCTCCTTGAAGTTGGTGCCGGCCCGGAACTTGGGGACGCGGGTCCTCTTGATCTTGACCGTGTCACCGGTCTTGGGGTTCCGACCCGTCCGGGCGGCCCGGTCTGCCCGTTCGAAGGTGCCGAAGCCGGTGATGCCGACCTTCCCACCCTTGGCCACCTGGCGGATCACGACGTCGAGGAAGGCCTCGAGCGCGTCGGATGCCACTCTCTTGCTCCCGAGCTTGACCTCGAGGGCGTCGATCAGTTCTGCCTTGTTCACGTCTTCCCCTTCAGAGGACGGTCGGTGTCAGGCGACCCGACGAGAGGGTCCGGATCGAGTCCGGTTACCTCATGACGGTAGGCCGACTTGAACGCGAGGTCCACCACCGTTCCCGGGGTTCTCGTTGTGTCGCAAGGGGATTGAGGAGGGTCGGCGGCCGTCCCGGAGCCCCGAAAGGGCTGCCGGGAGGACCGGCCCCCGAGGATAGAAATGGGCGAACCCCGTTGTCGCTCAACAGGATTCGCCCATCTCACACGGCCAGCCGTGGCCGCTCGGACTGCGGCTCAGGCCAGGGTCGTGACCGGCTTGTGCGTCGGCCTCGTCTCCTCGAACTTCGATACCGCGTCCTCGTGTCGCAGGGTCAGGCCGATGTCGTCGAGACCCTCGAGGAGGCGCCACCGGGTGTAGTCGTCGATCTCGAAGGGCGCGACGATCTCCCCCGCGTGGACCGTCCGGGAGACGAGGTCGACCGTGATCTCGGCGCCGGGGTGGTTCTCGAGGTACTTCCAGATCAGCTCGACGTCGTCCTGGCGGACGATCGCCGTGAGGAGGCCCTGCTTGCCGCTGTTGCCACGGAAGATGTCCGCGAAGCGGGAGCTGATCACGACGCGGAAGCCGTAGTTCATCAGGGCCCACACCGCGTGCTCGCGACTCGACCCCGTGCCGAAGTCCGGGCCGGCCACGAGGACCGACCCAGCGGCATACGACGGGTTGTTGAGGACGAAGGACTCGTCCTTGCGCCAGGCAGCGAAGAGGCCGTCCTCGAAGCCGGTTCGGGTCACGCGCTTGAGGTACTCGGCGGGGATGATCTGGTCGGTGTCGACGTTGCTCCGGCGCAGCGGCACACCGACTCCGGTGTGCGTCTCGAACTTCTCCATGGTTCAGGCCTCCTCGCGGGCGGTGGACGTCTCGAGCGCCGGCAGGTCGGCCGGGCTCGACAGGGTGCCGCGAACCGCCGTGGCGGCGGCGACGAGCGGGCTGACGAGGTGGGTGCGCCCACCCTTGCCCTGGCGACCCTCGAAGTTGCGGTTGGACGTCGAGGCGCTCCGCTCGCCCGGGGAGAGGGTGTCGGGGTTCATGCCCAGACACATCGAGCAGCCGGGGAGGCGCCACTCGGCACCCGCCTCGGTGAAGACCTGGTCGAGGCCCTCGGCCTCGGCCTGGAGGCGGACCTTCGCCGAGCCGGGCACGACGAGCATCCGGACCCCGTCGGCCACCTGGTGCCCCTTGACGACCGCCGCTGCGGCACGGAGGTCCTCGATGCGGCCGTTGGTGCACGACCCGACGAAGACCGTGTCGACCCGGATGTCCCGGAGCGGCGTGCCCGGCTCGAGCCCCATGTAGGCGAGCGCGTTCGCGGCCGCGAGGCGGTCGCTCTCGTCGGCGAACGCCTCCGGGTCGGGCACGGACTCACCGAGCGGAAGACCCTGCCCCGGGTTGGTGCCCCACGTGACGAAGGGGGTCAGCTCGGACGCGTCGAGGTCCACCTCGGCGTCGAAGACGGCGTCGTCGTCGGAGCGCAGGGCCGTCCACTCGGCGACGGCGGCATCCCAGTCGGCGCCCTTGGGCGCGTGCGGACGCCCCTCGAGGTAGTCGAAGGTCGTCTGGTCGGGGGCGATCATCCCGGCGCGGGCCCCGGCCTCGATCGACATGTTGCAGACCGTCATGCGGGCCTCCATCGACAGGGCCTCGATGGCCTCGCCGCGGTACTCGATGACGTAGCCCTGGCCCCCGCCGGTGCCGATCTTGGCGATGACGGCGAGGACGATGTCCTTGGCGGTGACGCCGTCGGAGAGCTGCCCGCGGACGTTGACGGCGAGGGTGCGGAACGGCTTGAGCGGGAGCGTCTGGGTCGCGAGGACGTGCTCGACCTCGGACGTGCCGATGCCGAAGGCGAGGGCGCCGAAGGCCCCGTGGGTCGAGGTGTGGCTGTCACCGCAGACGACGGTCATCCCGGGCTGCGTGAGGCCGAGCTGCGGGCCGACGACGTGGACGATGCCCTGGTCGGCGTCACCCATGGGGTAGAGCTTGACCCCGAACTCCTCGCAGTTGCGCCGCAGGGTCTCGACCTGGACCTTCGAGACCGGGTCGGTGATGGGGCCCGGGGTCGTCGGGACGTTGTGGTCCTCGGTGGCGAGGGTCAGGTCGGGCCGGCGCACGCCCCGGCCCGCGAGCCGCAGCCCGTCGAAGGCCTGCGGGCTGGTGACCTCATGGAGGAGATGGAGGTCGATGTAGAGCAGATCGGGCTCACCCTCGGCCCGCCGTACGACGTGCGACTCCCAGACCTTCTCGGCCAGCGTCCCTGCCATGACATCCCTCCGCGACGACGTTCCAACCCTGTGAGCGCACGCCGGACGGGTCGTCGCGACGTCGCTGCACGGAACAGCCTGAACCTTTTGTGGGTCCAACGGATTGACGTCTCAGTGCCTGAGACGTCAATATCAGTGCATGGACAACTCTTCAGGTGTCGGCGTGCTCGACAAGGCAGCCACGGTTCTCGGTGCCCTCGAGGCAGGTCCCGCCACCCTCGCCCAGCTCGTCGGGGCGACCGGGCTGGCGCGACCGACGGCGCACCGCCTTGCCGTCGCGCTCGAGCACCACCGTCTCGTCTCCCGCGACATGCAGGGCCGCTTCGTGCTCGGCCCACGGCTCGGCGAGCTCGCGTCGGCCGCCGGCGAGGACCGCCTCCTCGCCGCCGCCGGCCCGGTCCTCGGCGCGCTCCGCGACCACACCAACGAGAGCGCGCAGCTCTTCCGGCGCCAGGGCGACCAGCGCATCTGCGTCGCCGCGGCCGAGCGGCCGGTCGGCCTGCGCGACTCGATCCCGGTCGGCGCCACCCTCTCGATGCTCGCCGGCTCGGCGGCACAGGTCCTGCTCGCATGGGAGGAACCAGACCGCCTCCACCGGGGCCTGCAGGGCGCCTCCTTCACGGCCACCGCCCTGTCCGGGGTCCGCCGGCGCGGCTGGGCGCAGAGCGTCGCCGAGCGCGAGCCCGGCGTGGCCTCGGTCTCGGCACCGGTCCGCGGGCCCTCCGGTCGCGTCGTGGCGGCGGTCTCGATCTCGGGCCCGATCGAGCGCCTGTCGCGTCAGCCTGGTCGCCTCCACGCCGCGACGGTCGTCGCCGGCGCCAACAAGCTGACCGAGGTGCTCCGTCGGCACCACGCGATGCAGCAGCAGCAACAGCAGCAGCAGAACGCCTGAGCCGTCTGCGGCGTCGTTGACAGCCGTCCTTGACGGCCGTCGTTGACAACGGATCGGTCACGATCACGATCCACCCGTCGGCGTGGCCAACCTCTCAGGTAGCCCGCGGCGTCATCCTGTGTGCAACGTCCTACGCTTGAACAGGGGGATCGAGATGTCCACGATGGCCCGACACGGCCTCAACCTGCGGCGCACATCCCAGGTGGCCACCGCGCTGGCGGTGGTCCTGGCGATCGCGGCCTGTGGTCCCGGCCAGGACGCCGGGGTGCCGCCGACCGGAACCCAGGCATCGAGCTCGACGGCGCCGTCGCCCAGCTCGACGACGCCGTCGCCCAGCTCGAGCACACCGAGCACACCGACCACCCCGCGCCAGCCGACCACGACCACGTCGCCGCCCAAGCCGACGGCGAAGCCGACGAAGCCGGCACCTCCCGTGGTCATCGTGCTCCGGCCTGGTGACAACGGCAGCAAGGTCCGCTCGCTCCAGGCCCGGCTGCGCCAGATCGGCTGGTTCTCCGGCGACGTCAGCGACCACTATGGCTCGCGCACGACGGAGGCCGTGAAGGGCTTCCAGGCCAAGCGCGGCCTCGCCGCGACGGGCGTCGTCGACGAGACGACGTGGAACCGGCTCCTGGCCATGACCCACACGCCGACGGCCGACGAGCTGGCCAACGTCAAGGCCACACCGAAGCCTTCGGGGCCGATGAGGTGGGACGTCGACACGCGCTGTCTGACCGGCCGGGTCATGTGCATCAGCAAGTCGACGCGGATGCTCACCTGGGTCATCGACGGGGTGCCGCAGTACCAGTTCGCGGTCCGCTTCGGCAGCGACGAGCTCCCGACGCGCGAGGGTGTCTTCCACGTCTACAAGAAGCAGGTCGACGTGATCTCCAACCTCTACCACACGCCGATGCCGTACTCGATGTTCTTCAGTGGCGGCCAGGCCGTGCACTACTCGTCGAACTTCGCCCGGCTCGGGTACTCCGGCGCCTCGCACGGGTGCGTCAACGTCCGCGACTGGGACGGCATCGTCCGGCTCTACAACGAGTCGCGCATCGGCGACGCCGTCATCATCCACTGGTGAACCCCCTCCAGCGCCCCCGGCCCGCCCGGCCGTGGGCGCTCGACCGTCGTAGGCTGGCGGGACCACTCCCCGTCACCCGCAAGGCCTGGAGGTCACCGTGCTCAAGGTTGGTTGGAAGGCGTCCGCCGAGCAGTTCGGTCCGCGAGAGCTCGTCACGTATGCCGCGCAGGCCGAGTCGCTCGGCCTCGACTCCGTCTTCATCTCCGACCACTTCCAGCCGTGGCGCCACGGCGAGGGCCACGCGCCCTTCGCGATGTCCTGGCTCGCCGCCGCCGCCGAGCGCACGGAGCGGATCCAGCTCGGGACGTCGGTCATGACGCCCACCTTCCGCTACAACCCCGCCATCGTGGCGCAGGCCTTCGGCACGCTCGGAGCCCTCAACCCGGGCCGGATCATCCTCGGGATCGGCACGGGCGAGGCCATCAACGAGGTCGCTGTCGGCGCGGCACAGTCGCCCTGGCCCGAGTTCAAGGAGCGGTTCGCGCGCCTGCGCGAGGCGGTGACCTTGATGCGCCGGCTCTGGACGGAGGAGCGGGTGACGTTCGAGGGCGACTACTACCGGACGAAGGACGCGACGGTCTACGACCGCCCGGAGACCCCCGTGCCGGTCTACGTCGCCGCCGGGGGACCCCTCGTCGCGCGGTATGCCGGGCGCTCGGGTGACGGCTTCATCTGCACCTCCGGGAAGGGCCGCGAGCTCTACGAGGACCAGCTCGTCCCCGCTGTCGAGGAGGGCCTCGCCAAGGCGGGGCGCCGGCCCGGGGACATCGACCGGATGATCGAGATCAAGCTCTCCTACGACCGCGATCCCGCGGCAGCGCTGCACAACGTGCGGTTCTGGGCGCCGCTGTCGCTACCGGCGGAGCACAAGCACGGCGTCGAGGACCCGGTGGAGATGGAGCGGCTCGCCGACGAGCTCACCGACGAGGAGATCGCCAAGCGGTGGATCGTCACGAGCGACCCCGAGGAGGCCATCGCGCAGATCAAGCCCTACGTCGGCTGGGGCTTCAACCACCTCGTCCTCCACGCGCCGGGCCACGACCAGCCGCGCTTCCTCGAGCAGTTCGCCGCGGACATCCTCCCAGGGCTCCGCGAGCTGGGCTGACGAGACGCTTCAGCTCGCTCGCGCCAGGCGGGCGTGTCTCCGACCGGACCGGTCCGACGTCGTGCCGAACGCTGCGCCGAGACCGGTGGCCGGCATCGAGACGTAGAGGCTTTCGTGGGCCCCGGCCGGGACGGCATACGTCTCGTGCCAGATGCCGACGACCCCGGCGGCCTCCCGGCTGCGCCGGTAGAAGTCGAGCCACGCCGGCCGGTGGCCCCGCCCCGGATCGTGGGCGTAGGCGTAGATGTCCTCGACGCTGCGCCAGTACTGGACGAGGGTCGGGCCGCCCGCCCCGAGAAGGGTCCGGTGGTCGAGGAAGCCCGGGTGCACACCCGCTCCCGCCTCGGCCGCAGCGCGGGCCCGGTGGAGCTCGGCCAGCATCGGCCCCATCGCGCGCAGCGTCGGGACCCAGATGTCGGGTCGCCACGGCTTGTTGATCCTCATCCCGATGAGGAAGACGGCGAGGTCGCCGTCGAAGTCGTGGCTGTGATGGGCGTGCTGAGTCGTGCGGGACATGCAGGCCTCCATCGGATAGTTGGACTATCCAATAGTGGATAGCGCTACTATCCAATGTCAAGGAGGATGGATGAGGATCTCGCAGCTGGCCGACGCCACGGGCGTCGGCATCCCGACGCTCAAGTACTACCTCCGCGAGGGCCTGCTCCACGCGGGTGAGGCGGAGAGCGCCACCCGCGCGTCGTACGACGCGAGCCATGTCGAGCGGGTGCGCCTCGTCCGGACGCTCATCGACGTGGGCCGCCTCTCGATCGAGCGGGTGCGCGAGGTGGTGGCGGCCCTGGAGCACCCTCCGGCGACGCGCCACGAACTGCTCGGCACCGCCCACGACGTCCTCCGCGCCCACGACCAGCCACGGCTCGGCTCGCCCGCCGACGGGATCGCCCCAGCGGCCGTCGGCCAGGTCGCCGCCCTGGGCGCGCCGCCCTGCGCCGACTCCCCTGCCGCCCGCCAGCTCGGCCTCGCCCTGACCGCCGCATCGGCCGCCGGGTGGCCGATCAGCGACCACACCCTCGAGACCTGGGCGGGCGCGATGCGTACGGTCGCCGGGCAGGACATCGACGCGGCCCTCGCGGGCACCTCGTCGGCCGACGCCCTGAGGTACGCCATCGTCGGCAACGTGCTCACCGACCCCGTCATCATCGCGCTCCGACGCGTGGCCCAGGAGCAGCTCAGCGCAGAGATGCTCGGCGGCACGGGGGGTCAGTTCCGGTAGGGCCGCGCCTCGAGGATCTTCGCGAGGTGCGCGGTCCTGGCGGCGGACCAGCCGGGCGGGTTGGACACCTGGACCCACGACGTGAGGTTCGCCGTGGCCGAGTAGAGGTGGCCGTAGCCCATGGGGATGCTCCCCGCGCCGGGCAGGTCGAGCAGAACCTGCCACATCGTCACGACGGGGAACCACCCCATCCGCTCTGACACATCGGGTCCGCGCTGACCATCCAGGATCCAGTCGGGCCGGCTGAACGCAAGGCTGGGCGAGAAGAAGACGACCGGGTCCGACGCGTGCTGGAGGTAGACGATCCGGGTCGGCCCCCACGGGCCCGGGGTCTGCGCGAAACCGTCCTGCTCCGCCGTGAACCTCACGGTGCGGCCCTTCTCGTAGACCGGCAGCCAGGGCGCGGTCCCCGGCTCGCGCTGGGCGATCAAGCGGCTGTGCAGCTCGTTGACGAAGGTGGGGCCGACCATGAGGGCGCCGTCGATCGGCTCGTTGATGACGTTCATCGACGACAGGATGCTCTCGACCCCGAGCGAGCCGAGCGACAGCCCGTAGAGGTAGAGCCTGGGCCGTGATGCCGCGGGGAGGGTCGACCAGTACCCGTGGACCGTGTCGAAGACGGTCCGCGAGGTCTCCCTCACGGCGTCCTGGTCGGCGAGGAGGGAGATCCAGCTGGGCAGGTAGGAGTACTGCACGCCGGCGATGGCCGTGTCGCCGTTCCAGATGTACTCGATCGGGTCGACCCCGTTCATGTCGAGGAACCCCGTGCCCGTCGTCGTCGCGACGACGAGGATCTTGCGGTTGAAGGCCCCGGTGCGCTTGAGCTCCTGGAGCAGCAGGTCGGCCCGTCGCTGGACGGTGTCGGCCGACGCGAGCCCGACATAGACCCGGATGGGCTCCTTGGCACCGCCGCCGTTGGCGGCGTCGAGGTCGGCGACGGTGGGGCCCGACGCGACGAACGAGCGTCCCTGGCGGCCGAGCTGCTCCCACTTCGTCAGCGACTGCGGGCTGCCCGACCGCTCCGGAGCCGCGGGCTGGGCGACGCCCAGCGTCAGGGTCGTGTCACGCGGGGCGAACAAGGCGTTGGTGGCGGCGAAGAAGCCGTTGACGAGGACGCCGCTCCACAGCAGCCACATGACGAGCAGGAGCACGCTGGTCCCCAGGACAACGGCAAGACGGCGCGGCAGCAACCGCCCGAGGAAGCGGATGACGGTCTGGAAGAGCAGTCGGACGCTCCTCGCCACGACGAGCACGAGGTTGGCCACGATGAACGTGACGACGATGATGACGGGCCAGACCGTAGGGCTCACCGGCTCCATCCCGTACACGCCGCGGATCTCGTTCTGCCAGCCGACGAGGCGCCACCCGCCGAAGACCGCCGCCCAGAGGCCGAGAGCGACGAGGATCCGCACGATGACGGTGCGCACCCGACCCGTTGGCTTGGGGATCTCGAGGTAGTCCCAGACCCACTGGAGGCTCGCCCCGAGGCCGTAGCCGACCATCACCGTGACGCCCGAGGCGATGCCCTGGACGTAGCCGGAGCGCGGCAGGAGGGACGGCGTCAGCGACAGGGCGAAGAACCACGAGGCGAAGGTGAGCCCGGTACCGGAGAAGGAGGGCTCGAAGACCCGCTTCGCGTGGCCGAGGGTCGGCGCCCAGCGGTGGTGTCCGGGTGGTGGTGGGCCGACCGCGTCGACCGGGGCGTCGTGACCCTGCCGAGCGCCCTCCGGCGCGTTCCCGGTCACGACAACGGTCATGGTGGCCAGCCCCTCGAGCTCGAGATACCTGCTCTCTGCAGCGTAGGAGCCGAACCCGTGAACCGTCCGGGGAAGGAGCAAGGCCCGGATCCTGAGGGATCCGGGCCTTGCCACGTGGTAGCCCCGACGGGATTCGAACCCGCGCTACCGCCTTGAGAGGGCGGCGTGCTAGGCCGCTACACAACGGGGCCACGCGCTTCACCGAGTCACCTCGGCACGAGGAGAAACCTTACCGTGAAGGAGCGATTTCTCCGAATCGGCCCAACCTCGCTCGCGCGGGGCTGAACCAGAGCTGGGGTACCAGGACTCGAACCTAGAATGACGGAACCAGAAACCGTAGTGTTGCCAATTACACCATACCCCAAGGGGTTTCACGTCCAGCCGACCCGGGGGCGGGCTGTGCGGTGAACCGAGAGGAAATACTACCCATGTCCGGGGCGGTCTCCCAAATCGGCTAGCCCAGGAGCGCCGCGACCTCGTCGAGACGCGTGACGCGCGCCACGGGGTGCGAGGTGCCGAGCCGCGCCCGGTCGAGCCAGACCCCACGCAGGCCGACGGCCGTGGCTCCGAGGACGTCCCACTCGAGGCTGTCGCCGATGCACACGGTCTCCCCCGGCTCGGCCCCGACGAGCCGGCACGTCTCGAGGTAGACGCGCGGGTCGGGCTT
The DNA here is from genome assembly GCF_000576595.1 of Intrasporangium oryzae NRRL B-24470. Taxonomy (GTDB): domain Bacteria; phylum Actinomycetota; class Actinomycetes; order Actinomycetales; family Dermatophilaceae; genus Intrasporangium_C; species Intrasporangium_C oryzae. The sequence continues at coordinate 10,713 of NZ_AWSA01000035.1, forward strand.
GCCGAACCCCAACGTGTCGGTCGTCACCACGACCGCGAAGGCGTCGAGCAGGTCGAGCGCCTCGAGCTTGAGCCGGGTCGGCTCGGCGGCCGAGTTCGTCAGGAGGGCGACCGGCAGCCCGGCCCGGTGTGCGGCGTCGAGGAGCGGCGGGACGTCGTCGAAGAGGCGCTGGGCCTGGCGGAAGGCCGGGGCGTAGGCGAGCTCGTAGGCCTCGTGCGCCCCGTCCGGCACGGTCAGGTCGAAGGCGCGGGCCACCTCGTCGAGACGACCCGCGCGCATCGCCTCGAAGGCGACCTCCCCCGACGCGTAGCGCGGGAACCACCGCTCGGGGTCCTCGTAGTACCGCTCAGCCATGGCCACGTGGTCGGCGTCGCTCGCCGGCCAGACCGTGGCCGCGGCGACCGTCCCCGCCGCGACCGTCGCCCCACGGGTGTCGACGATCGTGTCGTCGACATCGAGGACGAGCGCCCGTATGCCGCTGAGCGCGCTCGCGAGGGTCGGCTCGCTCACCCGCCGTCCCCCAGTCCGAAGAACGGCAGGGCGGCGTCGACCCCCGTGATCTCGACGTCGGTGCCACGGCCCGAGGCGACCCAGTCGGCCCGCTCGACGCGGACGTGCTGGAGCGTCTCCCCGCTGTGCTGGAGGGTCGAGGTGTGGGTGTCGCGGTAGCCGAGCGCACGGGAGACCCCGAGCGAGGACCCGTTGTCCACGACGGCCGAGCTGACGGCCGCCTCGGCCCCCAGGTGGCGGAACGCGAGCTCGAGGATCGCGCGGCGCATGTCCTTGCCCGAGCCCTTTCCGCGCGCGTCCCGCACGAGCCACGAGGACGAGTCGACGGTCCGCTCGGCGCGGTAGTCGGGGCCCTCGAGGGTCTGCATGCCGATCAGGTCACCACCGAGCCGGACGGCGAAGGGCAGCGCCCAGTCGTCCGGGGACCACAGGCCGAAGCAGCGCCAGTAGCTCTGCACGAGGATGGCCCGGCGGTTGGACGGGTCGTCGAGAGCGGCATACCGCGTTGCGGACGGGTCCATCTCGAGGTCGGCCGGCAGGATGGCGCAGAGGCTCGGCAGGTCGGCCTCGGTCACGGGACGCAGGTCGAGGTCGCCCACCTGCAGGCGCAGGCCGCGCAGGGGCCAGACCTCCACCATCGCCGAGGCCTCAGAGCGAGTCGCGCAGGGCACGGAGGCGGGCCAGCGTCGAGGTCTTGCCGAGGATCTCCATCGACTCGAAGAGCGGCGGGGAGATCCGCTGGCCGGAGACGGCGGTGCGAAGGGGGCCGAAGGCGAACTTCGGCTTGATGCCGAGGCCGTCGACGATGGCCTCGCGGAGCGCGGCCTCGATGACCGGGGCGTGCCACGCACTGCCGGTGCCGAGGACGCCGGGACCGTGGTCGTCGATGTCGCCGAGCGCGTGGAGGGCGGCGTCGAGGACCCGCGGCGAGTCCTCCTTGAGCTGGGCGCGCGCGTCGTCGGCGATCTCGAGCTGGTCGTCGGCGACGAAGAACGGGCCGACGAGAGCCGGTGCCTCGGTCAGGTGCGCCATCCGCGTCTGGATGAGCTCGGCGACGAGCTTGAGGCGCCCGAGCTCCCCGAGCGAGGGGTTGCCGAAGAGGACCCCCGCCTCCTCGAGATAGGGCAGCAGGCGCGAGGCGAACTCCCCCACGTCGAGCGAGCGGATGTAGACCCCGTTGAGCCAGTCGAGCTTCTTGAGGTCGAAGATCGGCCCGATCGGGTTGACCTTCGACCAGTCGAACGTCCGGCTGAAATCGTCGAACGAGAAGACCTCGACGTCGTTGCCCTCGGCGTCCTGCTGCGGGGGGTAGGCCAGGAGCGCGAGGAAGTTGACGAGCGCCTCCGGAAGGTAGCCCTGCTCGCGGAACCACGTGAGGCGGGCGGCAGGGTTCTTGCGCTTGGAGATCTTCGACTTGTCGGTGTTGCGCAGGAGCGGCATGTGCGCGAACTTCGGCGCCTCGAGCCCGAGCCACCGGTAGAGCAGGATGTGCTTGGGCGTCGAGCTGATCCACTCCTCGCCGCGGACGACGTGCGTGATGCCCATCTCGTGGTCGTCGACGACGACGGCCATGTGGTATGTCGGGAAACCGTCGGCCTTGAGGATCACCTGGTCGTCCGGGCGGGGGGCCGAGACCGTGCCACGGATGACGTCCTCGAAGACGAGCGGGGCGTCGTCGGGGATGAGCATGCGGACGACCGGCGTCTCGGAGAAACCGGGCAGCGCGGCCCGCTCCTCACGGGTCTTGCCGTGGCACAGCCGGTCGTAGCCGGTCGGCTGCTTCGTCTTCTGCTGGACGTCGCGCATCTGCGCCAGGCGCTCGGTCGAGCACCAGCAGTAGTAGGCGTGACCGGACTCGATGAGGCGCTCGACGTAGGGCCGGTAGGTGTCGAGGCGCTCCGACTGGCGGTAGGGGGCATAGGGGCCGCCGATGTCGGGCCCCTCGTCCCAGTGCAGGCCGAGCCAGCCGAGCATGTCGTAGAGCTGCGCCTCGCTGTCCTCACGGAAGCGGGCGCGGTCGGTGTCCTCGACGCGGAGGACGAACTGGCCGCCCTGCTGCCGGGCGAAGGCGAGGTTGAAGAGGGACATGTACGCCGTCCCGACATGGGGGTCGCCGGTGGGCGACGGCGCGACGCGGAGGCGCACCGCACCCTTCCCGTCGGAGGTGGAGACCCGGGGGGTGGGAGCCGGCCGGACCTCGACCGAGCTCTCGTTCGGGACCGAGCCCGGCGGCATACCAGTGTCGTTCGTCGTGTCGCTCATAGTGCGCCCAAGCCTAGTGGTCGCGTACGGGCCGAGCGACGGGCGCCGGAGGCGGCGGGAGTCCGCTCAGCGACGGACGAAGGTGTTGGTCAGCGACCCGAGGCCCTCGATCTCGACGGTGACCTGCTGGCCGGCCTCGACGAGCCCGACGCCGGCCGGCGTCCCCGTCAGGATCACGTCTCCGGGCAGGAGCGTGAAGGCAGCAGAGGCGTGCTCGATGATCGCGCCGATGCCGTGGATCATGTCGGCGGTCGTGCCGTCCTGACGGACGTCGCCGTCGAGGGTGGTCACGATGTGGAGGTCGGCCGGGTCGAGCTCGGTCTCGATCCACGGTCCGAGCGGGCAGCTCGTGTCGAAGCCCTTGGCCCGGGCCCACTGGCCGTCGGTGCGCTGCCAGTCGCGGGCCGTCACGTCGTTGGCGATGGTGTAGCCGTAGATGCACTCGGCGGCGTTCTCGGCCTTGACGCCCTTGGTGATCGTCTTGATGACGACCGCGAGCTCGCCCTCGTAGGAGATCTCGCTGCTGCCGGACGGCAGGACGACCGGGTCGTACGGCCCGACAACGGCGGTGTTGGGCTTGAAGAACATCATCGGCTCGGCCGGGACCTCGCCGCCCATCTCCTTCGCGTGGTCGGCATAGTTCCTGCCGATCGCGACGACCTTGGACCGCGGGATGACCGGCGCGAGGAGACGCACGTCCTCGAGCATGACCGGCGGCTGCCCGCTCGGCTGGAGACCGATGTAGAGCGGGTCCCCCGCGAGGGGCGTGATGACCTCGCTCCCCGGGTCACCCTGGACGATGCCGTATGCCGGGTCCTCCCCGGTCGTGTACCTCGCGATGCGCACGGGCCCCAGCCTACGACCCGCCGGAAGGACCGCGTCAGCAGCACTCGATGCGGGGAGACTGAGCGTCACAGCAGCCCCTCGGACCGAGCTCGGCCACGAACATCGCCCCGACGACGAGGACACCGCCGAGGACGCCCGCCGAACCAAGAGCCTCGTGGCCGGCCGTCGCCGCGAAGACTGCAGCGAAGAAGGGCTCCATGGTCATCACCACCGCGGCCGTGGTCGCCGTGAGCCGGCTCTGGGCCCAGGCCTGCACCACGAACCCGACACAGGTCGCTGCGACCGCGACGTAGATGGCGGACCACCACGTCGTCATCGACGAAGGCACCTCGAGACCGTCTCCCGCGATGGCCCAGAGCGCGCACAGCGCGGTGGCGATGCAGACCGATGTGGCGGTGAGTGCGACGGCGTTGGCCGCCGTCGCCCAGCGGCTCAACGACGCGATGTGCAGCGCGAAGCAGGCCGCCCCGGCCACGGTGAGGGCCGCACCCAGGCTCACCGTCGTGCTGCGCAGGACGAGGAGCGCCATCCCCACGGTCGCCAGCACGACAGCAGCCCACCCGGCCCGACCGACGCTTTCCCCGAAGAAGGCGGCAGCCACGACTGGCGTGAGGACGACGGCGGCCCCGGTGAGGAAGCCGGACACGCCCGCATCGGTGTCGAGCAGGCCGTGGGTCTGCAGCAGGAAGCCGGCCGCCAGGAAGGCGCCAAGGGCAGCGCCGTGCCCCAGCTCCCGGCGGGTCATGGCCCGGAGCCGGCGTGGTGCCGCGACCACGAGCACGAGGGCGGCGATCCCGAACCGCCAGACCAGGAAGGACGCGGGCGAGGTCTCGGGGAGGGCCTGCTTCGTGACGACGAAGGTCGAGCCCCACACGGCGGTCGCACCGACGAGGGCGGCGACCGCCCCGAGAGGTCGTGCGCTCGTCCGCGACGCTGTCGACACCCGACCATCGTCGAGCCTCGGCGCGACAGCGGACAAGGCGGACAGGGCAGGATCGGGCCATGCGTGTCATCGAGGCCTCGACCCTGCCAGCCCACCCCGTCGGTCAGTTCGGAAGCGTCGGGTTCTTCGTCGCTCTCGCGGGCGCGGCAGTTCACGCCGTCGTGGCCAGGCTCGAGCCCGGCGGCCGGATCGGGCGTCACCCGGCTGTCGTCGACCAGGCACTCGTCGTGCTGGCCGGCGACGCTGTCGTCTCTGGGCACGACGACGTGCGGGTCGAGGCGTCGGTGGGCCAGGTCGTCATCTGGACTGCCGGCGAGGACCACGAGACACACACGAGCCACGGGCTCACTGCGCTCATCCTCGAAGCCGAAGGGCTCGGCGACGCCTTCGTCGCAGAGGGTCCGCGGTCCTGACCAGGGCCCCGGGCGCGGGGGCCTTGGCTGCCGCCGAGCACACTGTTCGGACAGCCATGTCCCAGCGGCGAGACAGGCTTGGCGTCCATCCGCTCCGAGGCAAGCCTGAACAGATCGCCGCCCTCCCTGCTCTTCTACGTCGTCAGTGTCCTCAGAAGGGCGGCGAGTCGTCGGGCGCGCTCGTGGGCCGGGCCGGCTCGGCTCCGTCGCGCAGCGCTTCCAGCCAGTCCTTGGGGTAGGTGACGTACTCGCGGCCCGCGAGGGTGGTCCAGGCGAGGCCGCCGTCGGCGAGGAGTCTCGACCGGAAGAGACCCGACGTCTTGGTGTTGTGGCAGCGGCGGTGTTTCGCATGGAGATTGGCGAGCGTCGTCGGCCCGGCCGGCCACGGGACCTCGTGGTCGAGGTCGCACCGGCCGGCCGGGACCTCACAGCCCGGGCCGCGGCATACACCGTCTCGGGCACGCACCGCGGCGACCATGGCTGCGGTGGGCGTGTAGGACTCGGTGGACAGCTCGAGCGCCCGTCCGGTGTCGACGTCGACGGCGAGCCGCTGCCACACGGACCCCGGCGCCGTCATGATCTGGCGGGCGTGCGCCGCGGTGACCCAGCCGTGGCCCGGGAGCTCGCATGGCGCCTCCGAGGTCCCCGCGGCGACCGCGAAGGGCACGACGATCCACACCCGCGCGGCGGGCATCCCGGGCCAGCCCGGTTCGGCACCTGATGTCACACCGGGTGTGACATCAGGTGGGACCTGAAGGCCCGTCGGCCCTCCGTCCGGCCGCCCGGACAGAAGCGTGTCGCCGATGAAGTCGGAGCGGAGCTGGTCGAGCGTGCGTGGGTCGCCCGTCGCGCGAAGGGCCCGAGCCGCCGCGTCGGCGCGGTCGAGGATGCCGACGACCCGCTCGGCGGTCATCACGAGCGTGAGAACACCCATGCCGTCCTCCGTCAGGCGGCCGTATGCCGTGCGGGACGCCTGTGCGGACGCGCGGCGCTCGTCGGCGCCTCGGGAGTCGGCAGCGAGCACGCAGCGACGCAGCCGCTGGCGGAAGGTGGCCGCCGAGACCGGCCCGCCGTCACGTGCGGGGGCGAGAACGGCGGACTCGACGTCGGCGGCTGCCGCGTCGGGCAGCGACGCGGTCGCCTCGGCAACCGCGAGGGCCCGGGACAGGGACGTGCGACCGGCGGCCAGCTCAGCGCGCAGGAGGCGGTGCCGTCGTGGACGAGTGGCGAGGTGCAGCCGACGCGAGACCTCGCCCTCGCCCAAGCCGGTGGCGAGCGCGATCTCCTTGGCGACGACCTGGTCGACGCTGACCGGAACGACCTTGCCGTGACCGCGGCTGGCCATGACCGCACCAAACTGCTGCTCCTGCACGGTGTGCAGGAAGCCGTAGGCCTCGAGCAGCTGTGACTCGATGCGCGCCTTGGCCGCCTCGAGCTCCTGGATCCTCGCCAGCCCGTCCGACGCCGCATCGGCGAGCCCCCGGAACCGCTCGACCTTCGCATCGCCGCACGCCGACGGGCTCGACACGCGGCTGCCCCATGACGCCTCGAGCACAGAGGGATACGACGACGCACAGAGGTACGGCGGCATCTCGGCTCCCTTCACTCGCGTGGACTCGGCTCGCTCCTATTCGAACATGAGTTCGATGCTCTGTCAAGAACGTCGGGGCACTGATTCGCTTGTGCGCCAGGCAAATCCGTGCGCCAAGCGCTGAAACCGGTCCGCGCCTCCGCCCACCGCCCTGGCGCCGGGTCCTTCCCGGACGACCACCTCGCCTACCCTCGTGCCGTGGAGGTGCTGACCGAGCCGGAGTGGCGCGCGCGGACCGAGGCACACGAGGCCCGGGTCGACGCCGCCACGGCAGCGCACCTCCGTCGCCGTCAGGACGGCCGGAAGCATCCGGTCGAGGACTTCCTCTTCACGTACTACTCGTTCAAGCCCGGCCAGCTGCGCCGCTGGCATCCCGGCGCCGGCACGGCACTCCAGGGTGACGCACCCCACCTCAAGTGGCGCTTCTACCGCGTCGACGCCGGCCGTGTCGGCGTCGACGTCGACGCGTTCCTCGAAGCCCGCGGTGACACCGTCCGGTTCGTGCGCGAGCTCGTGTCCCGGACGGCGTCGCGGCCCGGACGGTTCGGCTGCTTCGGCCTCCACGAGTGGGCGATGGTCTACCGCCTCGACCAGTCCGACGTCCGCCACTCGGACTGGCCGCTCCGGCTCGGCCAGGAGGGCACCGACGCCGTCGTCGAGTCGCACCAGGTCGCCTGCTCGCACTTCGATGCCTACCGGTTCTTCACGCCCGACGCGTCCCCGCGCAACGCGCTGGCGCCGACGCGAGCCAGCCAAGCGGCATACGAACAGCCGGGTTGTCTCCACGCGGGGATGGATCTCTACAAGTGGGCCCACAAGCTCGTGCCTGCCGTGTCGAGCGACCTCGTCATGGACTGCTTCGAGCTGGCCCGCGAGATCCGCGAGCTCGACATGCGCGCCGCGCCGTACGACCTGCGCGAGCTCGGCTACGCGCCGGTTCCGATCGAGACCGCCGAAGGCAAGGCCGTGTACGTCGCCAAGCAGCGCGCGTTTGCCGAACGCGGCCACGTGCTGCGAGAGCGTTTGATCACTGCCTGCGACAAGATCATGCAATCCGCCCGAGAATCGACTTGATCGCGCAACGCGGCGGAAGCGGACACCTCTGGGAGCGCCAGGCACCGGACTATCGGCGCGGTGGTTACCGCGGTCGCGGGATTGCATCCCCGTGAGGTCTCATGATGGCCGGTGTGGCCTTGGCAGCTCTTTAGGCTGCGGTGTAGCGGGAACCGACGGCGACTGCGTTAGAGCTGAGAAAGCACCTCACAGCGAGCTCACAGCGTGGACCGGTAGGAATCACCTCCCGACATTTCAGCCCGAGGAGGAAGCAGGATGGGCCCGATCAAGTCGCTCTGGGCCAGCGTGCAGGGAGATCCCGTCTTCATGCGGAAGGTCAACGGGTGGCTCGCCATCTTCTGGATCGTGATGATCCCGGTGTCCATGATCTTCGGCTGGCTCAACTCGGTCGTCTACGTCTCGGCCCTCTCCCTCTGGGCGCTCGTGTCCGGACACTGGTCCGCATGGCAGGCGGCGCGGGTCGAGGTCAAGCAGCACGAGGAGTCGCAGCAGGCGCGCCAGCACGACATCCCCGAGCAGGTCGTCGACCTGCTCATCCGCAAGACCGACGTCGAGCCAGACGCCGCCACATCCTAGGCCGGCACTGGACGGCCAGCTCAACGCCCCCGGGCAGCGCCGGGTCGAGGTCACCCCGTCGACGCGGGAGGCGCCCCGGGCAGGCCCAGGCTTCGGGGCACGGCCAAACCCGCTGCAAAACGGTCTCTACCGAGCGCTGTAACTCTCGCGATCTCGGCGGCCATCGGGGTCGGATTAGTGGACCTACGCTCCCCCACGCGTGGCTGCCATTGGCGCCCGGGCACGCACCGTCACGGACATGAGCGGACACTTCTTCCCGGAGTTGTGCATCTGCGACGAATACGTAGATGGATCTCTGCAAGTGGGACCACAAGCTCGTGCCCGCCTTGGCGAGCGACCTCGTCACGGACTGCTTCGAGCGGGCTCGACGTGCGAGCCGCGCCGTACGACCTCCCACGAGCTCGGCTACGAGCCGATCCTCACCGAGACGCCAGAGAGCAAGGCGCAGGTTGCCGCTGAGCAGCGTTCGTGCACCGCGCGCAGTCAGGCGTTGGGTGACCGGCTGATAGTCGCGTGCGACCGCATCCCGCTCAGCTCGCCGGCCGGGGGCCGAGTGAGCGGCTGATGGGTCACCGTCCGCATCTCGGTCCCACCGGCAACGAGCACGATCGAGCAGCACTCCTTTGAGGGTGCCGAGGCGGCGCACGCCGACGACGACGGCGTCAGCTGTCGAGGCTGCTGAGCCACTCGGTGAGGCGGCGCGTGAATTCGCGTGGGCGCTCCAGGCTCGGCAGGTGTGCCGTATCCGGCCAGACCTCGCACTCGGCCGTCGGTAGTCGTGCGCCGAGGTCCCTCGCTGCCGCGGTAATGGTGTCCATGTCATGGCTACCGGAGATGATCAGGGTGGGCACGGTGACGTCCTCGAGCCGCTGGAGCGCGGGTGGGTCACACTCGTCGGCTTCGACGTCGCCCAGCTCGGACGCCGCCGCGAAGGCGTCCAGCTGCATACGCCGCACCTTCTCGACCAGTTGCCCATCAACCTCGTCGCGGCTCCGGCCGCTGCCGATCACCCATGCGTCGATGTTCGCGTCGGCTGCCGCAGACACGTCGCCGCTCTCGAGGGCCTGCCGTTCCGCGGCGAAGAATGCACGCAGATCGTCGGTGAGCTCAGACAGCAAAGCACCTCCGGGCGGGGCCAGGACCAGCGACGCGACCCGCTGCGGCTCGGTCAGGGCGACCTCCACAGCGACCCCGGCGCCGAAGGATGCGCCCACGACATGGGGACGGTCCAGGCCGAGCTCGTTCATGACGGCCACGACGTCGTCGGCGTGGCTGAACGCTCCCCCGATCGGGGGCCTGGTGCTCTGCCCGAAGCCACGGAGGTCGACTCGGGTGAGGTCGAAGTCCGTCAAGGCCTCCCACTGGGGATCCCACATCCGGCGGTCGGCGACGCCCGCGTGAATGAGCACAATCTGTGGGCTGCCCGGGTTCCCCGCCGGGCGGCGGTCATAGGCAAGACCGGTCGAGCTGAACGGCATTGGGGCTCCTCATAGTCAGGCGGTCAGGCTGTGGAAGTGGTGGATACAGGGACACCCGCTCCGGGCATGTGCGCGCTCCGCGCGACCGTGGGGCGACTCCGTTGGGCCGGCATCTGCGAGCACTGCGCTCAACGCACGACGTCGAAGACGTTGAGCTGAATTCCGTTGGCGTACGCCTTGGACTCGACCAGCTGGAGCTTCTGGGCATCCTTGTCCGTGGTGCTGAAGAGACGCTTGCCCGCTCCGAGCAGCAGAGGGTAGACGAGGAGGTGATAGCGGTCGATCAGTCCGGCGTCGGCGAGGCTCTGGTTGAGGGACGCACTGCCATGGACGATGATCGGACCGCCCTCGGTGGCCTTGAGGGCCGCCACGTCCTCCAGGGACCGCAGGATGGTCGTCTCACCCCAGTTCGACGCCAGGTCATCGACGCGCAGGGTGGTGGAGACGACGTACTTGGGCATCGCCTTGTATCCCGCAAACTCCTGCATGCCAGGCCAGATCGGGCTGAACGCCTCATAGCTCACGCGGCCCAGCAGCAAGGCCGCCGCCTCGGACTGCTCCCTGCCCTTGATGTCGTAGGCCTCAGACTCGAACTCGATGTCCTTGAAGGTCCAGCCTGAGTTGCGGTAGCCAGGCTCACCGCCGGGCGCTTCCACGACGCCATCGAGCGAGATGAAGGCGGTGCTGATCAATGATCGCAAAGGTGCTCCCCTGTTGTTGCGGCCGTTCTTGTAGCGACGTTGTGTCGCGTTAAGATGACACAGATCGGACACCCCAGGCAAGTGGAATCTGCGGGTGTCGGCACGGCGACCGAGAGGATGGACTGAGTGAAGGACGGGGCCACCCGACGGCCCGGTGGTCGCACCGCCCAGGTGCGGGCCGCCGTGCTCCACGCCACCTTTCGAGAGCTCGCCGAGCGCGGCTACGCCGGCATGAGCCTGGAGCATGTCGCCCTGAGGGCCGGGGTTCACAAGAGCACGGTCTACCGGCGCTGGGCCACCAAGGCCAACCTGCTGCTCGATGCGGTCAGCACGTTGGCCGAGACCCGCATCCCTGTCCCCGACACGGGCGACCTCGACCAAGACGTCCGGGCCTTCGCCCGCATGATTGCCGCCACGATGCGCAGCGATGACGGGGCAGCCGTGGTGAGAGGCCTGTTCGGCGGCGCAACCGAGTCCCCGGAGGTGCGCGACTTCCTGCAGGGGTTCTGGGCCGGCCGATTCGCCCAGGTCCGCCCCATCGTCGAACGCGCCGTCGAGCGGGGGGACCTGCCGGAGCACACGGATGCGGACGAGCTCATCAAGCACGTCGGAGCGCCGCTTTATTACCGGCTGCTTGTCACCCTCGATCCGGTCACTGCGACGGTGGCCGACCGGGCGGCCGCTGCGGCCCTCGCCGCGGCGCGTGCTGGCGTCTTCTCCCGGGATTGAGCTGCCGAGTCAGCTACCTCACGCACCGACCCAGTCCACTTCGGCCTCGTCCCCGCGCAGCGGCCCGTCTGCTTCCGGGCCGACCCGGAGACGTGGCGCGGAGAGTGTGCGGTTTCTCGCGACATCGTCGCAGCGCACGAGCTCGACGGACACCGCGCGCCCGCTGGACTGGTCCGAGGACATCGACCTGCGCTGGCTGATGCTGCGGATGATCACGGAGTACGCCCAGCACTGCGGACACCTCGACCTTCTCCGCGAGGGGTCGACCGCAGGACCGGCGCCTGAGAGGCCCAGGAGCCTTCACCTCCTCCTGAGGGCACCGCGCAGTATGCCGCCGAGCAGCGTTCGTTCGTCGGTGACAATGCACCAGCCGACCACGGTCACGTCCCAGGGCTTTACGCAGGCCGCGGGTGGCGAGAAGACGCCATGGCAGATGGCCGCCAGCCCGGATGGGACCCGGTTCCGGCACGTCCCTGCCACGTTGTGTCGCGTCCACTCCCCTCCCCACGATGGGACGCACATGTCAGATCACCCCCGCCCGGTCGCCGGCCCGCACCGGCGACGCGGCCTCCCCGTCATCGCCGGGGCCGTCGCGCTCGCTGTCGGCGCCGGCGTCGTCGCGCCGACCGGTGGAGCCCTCGCGGCAGACGCCGGCACGACAGACTCCGCGAGAACACAACCCGCCTCGCCCACCGGCGAGCGCACCGTCACCCTGATCACCGGTGACGTCGTCCACGTGACGACAACGGCCCAGGGCCAACAGGTCCTGACGGTCGACCGCGTGAACGACCTCCAGGGCGGCTACCAGACCCAGTCCTACGGCGGCGACACCTACGTCATCCCGGACGAGGCGCAGGCCTACCTAGCCTCCGGCGTCCTCGACGAGCACCTGTTCAACATCACGGAGCTGCTCGACCAGGGTTACGACGACGCCTCGTCCCCGGCGCTGCCGATCATCGTCGAGTACACCTCGACCAGGCAGCGCTCCGCCGCAACGCCGCCCGGCGCGAAGCTCTCCCGGACCCTGCCGAGCATCCGGGGCGCTGCCCTGACCACACCGCGTCAGAGCTCGGCGGCCTTCTGGGATGCAGCCACCCCGAGGACGCAGCGTGACGGCACCTCTGCTGCCACGCCATCGGGCGCCGGCACGGTCGCGGGCGCCGTCCCGACCACGACGTCGTTCGGCGGCGGGATCGCCCACATCTGGCTCGACGGCAAGGTCAAGGCTGACCTCGCCGAGGCTGTCCCGCAGGTCAAGGCACCCCAGGCCTGGGCGGCCGGGTTCGACGGCACCGGTGTCAAGGTCGCGGTCCTCGACACCGGTATCGACCAGACGCACCCGGATCTGGCAGGCAAGCTCGACGAGGTCCGCAGCTTCGTCCCCGGCGAGGGGACCGAGGACGTCAACGGGCATGGCACCCACGTCGCCTCGACGATCGCGGGCACCGGCGCCGCATCCTCCGGCAAGCTCAAGGGCGTCGCCCCGGGTGCCGACCTGCTCGTCGGCAAGGTCCTGAGCAACAGCGGCAGCGGCCTCAACTCGTGGATCATCGCGGGCATGGAGTGGGGCGCCGCGAACGCCCCCGTCGTCAGCATGAGCCTCGGTTCGCAGGAGGCCAGCGACGGGACCGACCCGATGGCCCTCGCGGTCAACCGCCTCACCGAGCAGACCGGCGCCCTCTTCGTTATCGCTGCGGGCAACACCGGCGCGCCCGGCACGATCGGCTCCCCTGGAGCAGCCGACGACGCGCTCACCATCGGCGCCGTCGACAAGCAGGACCGCCTCGCGTACTTCAGCTCCCAGGGCCCGCGCATCGGCGACCGGGCCCTGAAGCCCGACATGGTCGCCCCGGGCATGTCCATCGTCGCTGCGCGCTCCGCCCAGAGCAGCGGTACCGGCTTCTACACGAGCAAGAGCGGCACGTCGATGGCCACCCCGATGGTCTCCGGCGCGGCGGCGATCGTCGTGCAGCGGCACCCCGACTGGAAGGCGCCGCAGCTCAAGGCCGCGCTGATGAGCACCGCTGACGGGATCGGCACCAACGCGCCGTACCAGTTCGGAACCGGGCGCCTCGACGTCGCCAAGGCCCTCGGCCCGGTTCGAGCCACCGGCTCCGCCTACCTCGGTTTCACCGACTGGCCGCACACGGGCGACCCCGAGCAGACGCGTGACATCACGTACACCAACTCCTCCGACCAGCCAGTCGACCTCGCCCTCCAGACGAACGTCAACGGCCCGACCGGCCCCGTCACGGACCTCGTGCACCTGTCGGCCTCGACAGTCACCGTCCCGGCGAACGGCAGCGCGACCGTCCACGTCGCGGCAGACCCCGACGACGTGTCCGGTGTCGGCGCCTTCACGGGCACCGTCACGGCGACCTCGGCCGACGGAGCCGTCTCCCTCCGCACGAGCGTCGGCCTCGTCAAGGAGGAGGAGCGCTACTCGCTCAACATCCACATGGTCGGGCGCGACGGCAAGCCGGCCGGCGGCTTCGCCTACGTCTACCGCTACGGCGACGACCGCTCGTCCACCGTCCCGATCGACCCGGAGACCGGGATGGCGAGCGCCCAGCGCCTGCTCCCCGGCAAGTACATGGTGACGTCGTGGATGCCCGTCCCCGGCGCCCACGGCCCGGACTCCGCCGGCGTCGCGCTCCTCGGCACGCCCGAGATGACGCTCGGCAAGGACACGACGGTCACCCTGGACGCCCGGGCGGCGAACCTCGTCTCCGTGACGACGCCACGCCCGAGCGAGGACTCCTACCGCAGGACCGAGTGGTTCCGCTCCACCGGCGACGCAGGTCAGTACCAGACCTTCGCCGCGTCGTACACGAGCACCCCGGCCGTCCAGGACGTGCTCGCCGCGCCCGTCACGGCACCAGCCGCGGGGGCCTACGAGTTCCAGACCCGCTGGCGGAGGGTCGCACCCCGACTCGAGCTGACCGCCGCCTACGACAAGCGCGTCAAGCTCGACGAGGTCTACCAGGCGGGCACCCTGCGCCTCGACGGCAAGCGGACCTTCGCGACCGTCTGGGCCGGCATCGGCGACGCGGCCGCCTATGCGGACCTCGACGTCAAGGGCAAGGCCGTCCTCGTCCGCCGGAGCGACACGGTGACGTGGCGCGACCGGGCGAAGAACGCCGCCGCCGCGGGTGCCGCCCTCCTCGTCATCGTCAACGACCGCGCGGGCACGCTCTACGAGCCCACGGGAGGCGTCAACCTGCCGGTCGTCTCCCTGACGAAGGCCCAGGGCGACCCCGTCGCCGCCGCGGCAGAGGCCGGGAAACTGACGCTCGAGAGCGACGCGACGGAGTTCGCGCCGTACCTCTACGACCTCGTCAAGCACTACGAGGGCCGGATCCCGGAGGACCTGTCGTACGAGCCGACCGAGACCGAGCTGGCCCGCGTGGACACGACCTTCAACGGCACGGAGGGTCTCGTCTTCGAGCTTCGCGCCGACTGCCGGCCGTGGCACTGGCCGCCGTGCATCGGCCCGACGGAGGTCGTCGGTGCGCCGATGAGCCGCGTCGACTGGGTCTCCACCGACCCGGCGACCGGCTGGTACGCGGACGTGCAGACGGCGAGCGGCTGGGAGCAGCGGCACGACAGGGTCAGCTACCAGCCCGGTGCGCACGAGCGCATCGACTGGTTCGCCCCGGTGACGCACCCCCGCCTCGGCCCGGGCTTCTGGGGCCCTCGCCGTGACGGCCGGTGGATGGCGATCAACGTGGCCCCGTCCGGTGGCGGCAGCCCGCTCGTCACCGGTTACGACGACGGCGACGTGACGTCGCGGCTCTACCAGGCGGGCACGCTGCTGCGCACGAGCAAGAGCCAGTCGATCTCGATGACGGTCCCGGCGACCGACGGCACCGCCGAGTACCGGTACGAGATGGACACCGCCCGCTCGGCGGCATACGGGACGTCGCTGCGCACCAAGTCCGCGTGGACGTTCCGCACGGGCCAGGACATCGGGGACGACTGGCAGTACCTGCCGTTCCTGCAGCTCGGATTCGACGTCACGACCGACCTCGGCAACGCGGTCAAGGCGGGCCCGCACGAGATCCGGCTCACGGCCGCGCACGTCGCCGGGGTCGTCGGCGGCGGCACCGTGCAGGGCTCGACCCTCGAGGTGTCGACCGACGACGGCGTCACGTGGCGCCCGGCGAGCCTGCGCTCGACGGGCACCGGCGCGTGGGTCGCGAAGGTCGACGTCCAGGCGGGCCAGTGGATCTCCCTGCGCGCCAAGGCCTGGGACGACAAGGGCAACGCCGTCAACCAGGAGGTCATCCGCGCGTACACCGTGCGCTGACCGTGCACTGACCGGCAGAACGGACCCCGGAGCCCCGGCCACGACAGTGGCCGGGGCTCCGGCACGTCGATGTATCAGAGGCGGGGTATGCCGCTCTGAACGGTTGTCGGCGAAGGTGCAGGCACGCGCGCACGACGGACATCACCCTCACGGGTTGGCGCTGGGCGGGGCCTGAACCGCCCAGCGCTTCGCCGTACCGGGACTCAGGACGGGCGCTCGATGCCCCGCAGGATGACGCCGATGCCGACCTCGAACGCCTTGGCCGCCTCGGCCGGTGAGGGGGGCGAGACGTCCGGCTCCGCCGCCTCCGCCCTGCGCCGGTCGTGCTCGATGCCGACCGAGCCGAGGACGTGGTGGACGACGAGCTCGGCCACGGCGTCCCGCTCCGCCGGGGCCACGCCGAGGCGCCCGACGAGGCGCACGACGTCACGGAGCGGGCGCACGGACCCCGGCTCCACGGCATACGCGAGGGCGACGACCTCCGCTCCGTCGGGAACCTGGAGGACCGCCTCGCGGATGGCCGAGGCGAGCGAGGCGAGCGACTCGGCCGGCGGGCGCTCCGGGTGCGGCTCCTCGATCCGGGCCAGCAGCGCGTCCGCCACCTCGACGAGGAGCTCCTGCTTGCTCGCCACGTGCCAGTAGAGGGCTCCCGGCTGGACGTCGAGCTCGCGCGCGAGGCGACGCATCGAGAGGTCGGCGAGGCCGTAGCGGCGGAGGATGTCAACGGCCGTGCCGACGACCTGCTCACGGCTGAGCGCCACGACCAACCTCCCCTGCGTCCTTTGACAGCCGAGCCTAGCGACTCGGCATACTGAACACCGTTCAAGTTGAACACCGTTCAAGCCCCTGCCGCAAGGAGCGCCTCCATGACGCCGTCGTCCACCTCGTTCGACCAGCTCGCCGACCGGATCCTCGCCGGCGGCGCCGCCTCTCCCGAGGAGGCCCTCGCCGTGCTGCGAGCCGACGACGACGAGCTGCTCCCTCTCGTCGCGGCGGCCGGGCGCCTGCGCCGCGAGCACTTCGGCAAGACGGTCAAGGTCAACTACCTCGTCAACCTCAAGTCGGGCCTCTGCCCCGAGGACTGCCACTACTGCTCGCAGCGCCTCGGTTCGCAGGCCGACATCCTCACGTACACGTGGCTCAAGACCGATGAGGCGGTGGAGCAGGCGACCGCGGGACTCCGGGGCGGCGCGACACGCATCTGCATGGTCTCGAGCGGGCGCGGCCCGACCGACCGTGACATCGAGCGGGTCGCCGGCATGGTCGGGGCCCTCAAGGAGGAGCACCCTCAGGTCGAGGTCTGCGCCTGCCTCGGGCTGCTCAAGGACGGCCAGGCGGAGCGCCTCCGCGAGGCGGGGGTCGACGCCTACAACCACAACATCAACACGGCCGAGTCCCACCACGACGAGATCGTCACGAGTCACACCTACGCCGACAGGGTCGACACGGTGACGAAGGCCAAGGACGCCGGCCTGTCCCCCTGCTCCGGACTCATCGCCGGCCTCGGCGAGACCGACGAACAGCTCGTCGAGGCGCTCTTCGCCCTCAAGGCCCTCGACTCCGACTCGATCCCGGTCAACTTCCTCATGCCCTTCGACGGCACCCCGCTCGAGGGCACGTGGGAGCTCTCGCCGGCGCGCTGCCTCAAGATCCTTGCGATGGCCCGCTTCGTCTGCCCCGACCGGGAGATCCGCATCGCCGGCGGGCGTGAGATGCACCTCCGCTCGCTCCAGGGGCTTGCGCTCCACGTCGCCAACTCGATCTTCCTCGGCGACTACCTCACGTCCGAGGGGCAGGCCGCAGAGGCCGACCTCGAGCTCATCCGCGACAACGGGTTCGTCATCCTCGGGGCACCGGACGGTGCCCTCGATGACGGCCCCGAGCCGGTCCTCGCCGGGGTCGCGTCCCACGACCCCGTCAAGCGCCGCCGCGGCGCCGGCACGGACGCGTCGCCCAATGCCTGAGCGTGCGGCCGGCGTCGGCCTCGCGGACCGCGACCGCGGGCTCGTCTGGCACCCCTACGCCCCCCTCGACGGCCCTGAGCCGTATGCCGTGTCCGCGGCCTCGGGCGTCCGTCTGACCCTCACCGACCGGGCGGGCACGACCACCGAGGTCATCGACGCGATGGCCTCGTGGTGGTGCGCGATCCACGGCTACCGTCACCCCGTCCTCGACGCGGCGGCGCACGCGCAGGTCGACCGCTTCAGCCACGTCATGTTCGGCGGCCTGACCCACGAGCCCGCGGTCGCGCTTGCCGAGCGACTCACGGCCATCGCGCCCGGCCCGATGGCCCACGTCTTCTTCGCCGACTCGGGCTCGGTGTCGGTGGAGGTCGCGCTCAAGCTGACCCTGCAGTACCAGGCGGCGGTCGGGCGGCCCGGACGGCAACGGTTCCTCACCGTGCGCGGGGGCTACCACGGCGACACCTTCGCGGCGATGAGCGTCTGCGACCCGGTCGACGGCATGCACTCGGCCTTCCCGGGCGCCCTCGCCCGACACGTGTTCGCGCCCCGTCCGCCGGCCGCCCGGCTCGTTGTGGGCGGTGACGGCGCCGAGCGCTGGGAGACCGACGAGAGCGCCCTGGCCGAGTGGGAGACCACCTTCCGGGAGCTCGCGGCAGCGCACGCCGACGAGATCGCCGGCATCATCGTCGAGCCGGTCCTGCAGGGCGCTGGCGGCATGTACGTCTACCACCCCGACTGCCTCCGGACGATGCGGTCCGTTGCCGACGAGCTCGGCCTGCTCCTCGTGGCCGACGAGATCGCGACGGGGTTCGGGCGCACCGGGCGGCTGTTCGCCTCGGAGTGGGCCGACGCGGCTCCGGACGTCCTCTGCGTCGGCAAGGCGCTGACCGGGGGCTACCTCACCCTCGCGGCGGTGCTCACGACGCTGGCCGTCGGCGCGGCCGTCACGCGCTCGGAGTTCCGGGCCCTGCTCCACGGGCCGACATTCATGGCCAACCCGCTCGCGTGTGCGGTGGCCGGAGCCTCGCTCGACCTCCTCGAGACGCGCTGGAAGGACGACGTCGCCCGCGTGGGTGCCGCCCTCGCGACGGGCCTCGCCCCGGCCAGGGAGCACCCGGCCGTCCGCGACGTGCGCAGCCTGGGCGCCGTGTTCGTCGTGCAGCTCCACGGTCCGGTCGACGTTCCGGCCGTGACGCGTGCCGCCGTGCGCCGCGGGGTGTGGGTGCGCCCGTTCCGCGACCTCGTCTACACGATGCCGCCCTACGTCAGCAGCGACGAGGACGTCGCCACGATCGCCGCAGCCGTCATCGGCGCCGTCGACGAGGTGCACGGCTCATGAGCTCGCGAGACGTCTGGGGCGAGTGGCTCACCGAGCGCGGCGAGCTGCGACGGCAGCGCGGGACCGAGCGCTTCGACGCGATCCTGCGCCAGGGCCGCGACGACGGCCTGCTCGACCTCGCCTCGAACGACTACCTCGGCCTTGCGCAGGACGAGCGCGTCGTCGCGGCGGCGCGCGAGGCGCTCGGGCACTACGGCACCTCGGCCTCCGCCTCCCGCCTCGTCACGGGGACGCTTCCCGT
Source organism: Intrasporangium oryzae NRRL B-24470 (assembly GCF_000576595.1). Taxonomy (GTDB): domain Bacteria; phylum Actinomycetota; class Actinomycetes; order Actinomycetales; family Dermatophilaceae; genus Intrasporangium_C; species Intrasporangium_C oryzae. Next base: position 29,689 of record NZ_AWSA01000035.1, read on the forward strand.
GCACCGAGAACTCGAGTCGGCGCTCGCCCGACTCACGGGCCAACCCACGGGGCTCGTCTTCTCCACGGGGTATGCCGCCAACCTCGGCGTGCTGACCGCCCTCACCGGGCGCGGGGCGCAGATCCTCCTCGACGCCCACGCGCATGCGTCGCTCCACGACGCGGCCCGGATGTCGAGGGTCCCCTACGCGACCTTCGCGCACAACGACCCCGTGGCCCTCGACGCCGCACTGGCCGAGCGCGCCGGGTCGCGGGTCGTCGTCGCGGTGGAGTCGATCTACTCCGTCCTCGGTGACGCCGCTCCCCTGCTCGAGCTCGCGTCGGTGTGCGACCGCCACGGGGCGCTCCTCGTCGTCGACGAGGCGCACGGCGTCGGCGTCGCAGGCGCCGGCCGGGGACTCGTGCGCGAGCTCGGCCTCGCCGGCGACCCGCGCGTCGTCGTGACCGCCACGCTGTCCAAGGCGCTCGGCTCGCAGGGCGGCGCCGTCCTCGCGCCGGCCGCGATCCGCGACCACCTCGTCAACACGGCGCGCAGCTTCATCTTCGACACCGGGCTCGCCCCGGCGTCGGCGGCGGCCGCCCTCGCAGCCGTGCGGATCGTCGAGGCAGAGCCGGGTCTCGCAGGCCGGGTCCGGGCCAACGCGGCCGCGATCAGCGCGGCGTTCGGCACCGAGCAGGCGGCCGGCGCCGTCCAGTCGGTCCCCATGCCCGACGCCGACACCGCAGTCGCGGCCTGTCTCGACCTGCGCGCGCAGGGCGTCCTCGTCGGGTGCTTCCGGCCCCCGAGCGTGCCCGACGGCGTGTCCCGCCTGCGCGTCACCGCTCGGGCCGACCTCTCCCCCGCCGAGGTGCAGGAGGCCACCCGCCAGATCCGCGCCGTCGTGCACCGCGCCCAGGACGTGATCGCATGAGCTCCCTCCCGCGGACGGGCGGCACCCTTCCCGGTGTCATCGTGGTCACCGGCACGGACACCGATGTCGGCAAGACGGTTGCGACGGCGGCGATCGCGGCCCTGCTCGTCGGAGCGGGGCGGAGCGTCGCGGCATACAAGCCGACGCAGACCGGGGTCGCGCCCGGCGCGCCGGGCGACATGGCCGAGGTGGCCCGCCTCGCGGCCGCCGACGTCGCCGAGGGGGTGCGCCTCCTGGAGCCGATGGCGCCGCGGCCCGCCGCCGCCCTCGAGGACGAGCCCCTGCCCACCCTGTCCGAGCACGCCGCCGCGATCGCGGCGCTCGCCCGCACCCACGACCACGTCCTCGTCGAGGGAGCGGGCGGTCTGCTCGTCGAGCTGACCGGGCGCGGAGAGACGCTCGCCGACCTCGCCATGGCCCTGCCCGGCAGCGGCGCCGTCGTCGTCACCCGGGCCGCCCTCGGCACGCTGAACCACACGATGCTGACGCGAGAAGCCGTGTCCCACAGAGGGATCGATCAACTCGGAGTCATTATCGGCTCATGGCCGAGCGACCCCGGCCCCGTCGAGACGACGAACCGGGAGTATCTCGCCGACCTCTCCGAGGGACTGCTCGGGGCGATCCCGGCCGGTGCTCCCGGGCTTCTCCCGGACGTGTTCCGCGCCGAGGCACCGGGGTGGCTGCCGGGCCTCGCGCGCCTCCTCTCGCCTCAGCGCTTGGGCACGCCCTGACGGATCAGGCCGTGCACGATGCCGTCGGTGAGGGCACGCCACGAGGCCGCGAGGATCGACCCGGCGACACCGATCGTGTCCCATGACGTCTCGCCGTCGGACGTCTCGATGAGCACGCGCGTCACGGCGTCGGTGCCGTGGGACGCGTCGAGGATGCGGACCTTGAAGTCGATGAGCTCGAGCTTCTCGATTTCGGGGTAGGCCCGACTGAGGGCGTCGCGCAAGGCGTGGTCGAGGGCGTTGACGGGACCGTTGCCCTCCCCCGTCGCGATGAGCCGCATACCGTCGGCGTGGAGCTTGACCGTCGCCTCGGACGTGGCGTCCCCCGAGCCGGACGAGTCGGTGATGACGCGCCACGACTCGACGGAGAAGTAGTCGGTGCACCCGGGCTCGAGCGCCTCCCGGAGCATCAGCTCGACCGTCGCGTCGGCGGCGTCGAAGGTCCAGCCCTTCAGCTCGAGGTCCTTGACCGTGGCGAGGACGCTCGCGACGACGTCGGGGCGGTCGGACAGGTCGAGGCCGGCCTCGCGGGCCTTGAGCTCGATGCTCGCCCGCCCGGCCATGTCGGACACGAGCGTCCGCATCCCGTTGCCGACGAGGGCGGGGTCCATGTGCTGGTAGAGGTCGGGGTCGACCTTGAGGGCGCTCGCGTGCAGCCCGGCCTTGTGGGCGAAGGCGCTCGCGCCGACGTAGGGCTGGCGGCTGTAGGCCGGGACGTTGGTGACCTCGCTGATCGCGTGGGCGATGTGCATGGCCCGGCGGAACGACTCGGGCTCCATGACCGTGAGGCCGAGCTTGAACTGGAGGTTGGCGGCGACGGTGATCAGGTCGGCGTTGCCCGTCCGCTCGCCGTAGCCGTTGACCGTGCCCTGCACGTGCGTCGCACCGGCTCGGACGGCCGCGACGGAGTTGGCGGCGGCGCAGCCGGTGTCGTTGTGGCAGTGGGCGCCGACGCGCGCGCCGGTCTGCGCGATGACGTCGGCGACGACGTGCTCGACCTGGTGGGGCAGCATCCCGCCGTTGGTGTCGCAGAGGACGACGACCTCGGCCCCCGCCTCGTGCGCCGTCCGCACGACCGACAGGGCGTAGTCGCGGTCGAGGTGCCAGCCGTCGAAGAAGTGCTCGCAGTCGAGGAACACGCGGCGGCCCTGGCCGACCAGGAAGCCGACGGTGTCGCGGACCATCGCGAGGTTCTCGTCGAGCGTCGTGCGCAGGGCCTGCTCGACGTGGCGCACGTGCGACTTGGCGACGAGGCAGACGACGGAGGCGCCGGAGTCGACGAGCGCTCGGACGAGCGTGTCCTCGGCTGCGACGCCCCCCGCGCGACGGGTCGCCCCGAAGGCGGCGAGCGTCGCACGGCGCAGGTGCAGCTCGCTCTTGGCGCGCTCGAAGAACTCGGTGTCCTTCGGGTTCGCTCCGGGCCAGCCGCCCTCGATGAAGTCGACTCCGAGGTCGTCGAGCAGGCCGGCAATGGCCAGCTTGTCCGACACCGAGAGGTTGAGCCCCTCCTGTTGGGCGCCGTCGCGCAGGGTGGTGTCGTACACGTGCAGGGCTTCCATGACCTTGATTGTCCCTTGATCTCGGTGTCGAACGAACGACCGTCCAGTGACCGTCCGCGTCTCGTGCTCTTCACGTATGCCGCTCGGCTGGGTGTGGCTTCGCGGCGTCTCCCTCAGGGGTGGGTCGGGAAACAAAAAGACCCCCCAGGGTTGGGAGGTCTGCGCGACGAGGGTGTCTCGTCGCGCTATCCGATAATGAGCGTGGCGGTGGCCACGAGTCGCTTCATCACAGGGTCAATGTAGGGCGGGGTCTCGCCGGGCGAAACCATGGGTCCGCATCGTGGACCGGCCCTCGGCCCGCTAGGCAGGAGCAGCCGCCGCGACCAGGGCCTCGAAGAGCCTGGGGTCAGAGCCGTGCTCGGGATGCCACTGGACGGCGAGGCGGAAGCGGGCTGCCGGGTCCTCCATCCCCTCGAGGGTGCCGTCCGAGGCCCAGGCCGACGCGACGTACCCGGGGTGGTCGGCGACCGACTGGTGGTGATAGCTCGGGGCGTCGTCGACCCGCGGGCCGAGGATGTCGGCCGTCCGGGTCCCGGCGACCGTGTCGACCGGGTGGGCGCCGTACGTCGCCGGCGCGGGCGAGTGCTCGTCGTGGCCGACGTACTCGGGCAGGTGCTGCACGAGGGACCCGCCGGCGGCGACGGCCATGACCTGCATCCCCCGGCAGATCCCGAGGACGGGCAGGTCCAGCTCGCGCGTCACGGTCGCGATGGCGAGCTCGGTCGTGTCGCGGTCGGGCCGGGAGGACTGGACGCTCGGGTGGCGCTCAGCGGCATACAGCTCGGGGGCGACGTCGACGCCGCCCGCGATGATGACGCCGTCGAGGCGGACGAGGAGCTCGCGGACGAGCTCCTCGTCGCCGTCGTGGCGGGGCGGGATGAGCACGGCGATGCCTCCCGCCTCCTCGACCTTGCGCACGTAGGCGTGCGGCAGGAGCGCCGACGGGACGTCGACCCAGGCACCGCGGGTGGCCGGCTCGACGTACGTGGTGATCCCGATGACGGGACGGCGCATCGTGGGCCTCCTCAGAGCGGTGTGACGTACGCGCCGGAGATGCCGCCGTCGACGAGGAACGTCGAGGCGGTGATGAAGCTCGACTCGTCGGAGGCGAGGAAGAGGACGGCGTTGGCCATCTCCTCCGGCTCCCCGAACCGGCCCATCGGGATGTGGACGAGTCGACGCGCGGCCCGCTCCTCGTCCTTGGCGAAGAGCTCCTGCAGGAGGGGAGTGTTGACCGGACCGGGGCAGAGCGCGTTGACCCGGACGCCCTCGCGGGCGAACTGGACGCCGAGCTCCCGCGACATCGACAGGACGCCTCCCTTGCTGGCGCTGTAGGAGATCTGGGAGGTCGCCGCGCCCATGACTGCGACGAAGGACGCGGTGTTGATGATCGAGCCCTTCCCCTGCTCGAGCATGTAGGGCAGCGCCGCCTTGCAGCAGAGGTAGACGGACGTGAGGTTCACCTCCTGCACCCGGCGCCAGGCCTCGAGGTCGGTGTCGAGGATCGAGTCGTCCTCGGGCGGGCTGATGCCGGCGTTGTTGAAGGCGATGTCGACCGAGCCGTACGTCTCCTTGGCGGTCCGGAAGAGGGCGTCGACGTCCTCCTTGCTCACGACGTCGACGCGGACGAAGGTCCCGCCGACCTCCTGCGCGATCCGCAGGCCGTTCACCTCGTCGAGGTCGCCGATGACGACCTTGGCCCCCTCCTGCGCGAAGCGCCGGACCGTCGCGAGGCCGATGCCGGAGCACCCGCCCGTGATGACGGCCACCTTGCCGTCGAGCCTGCCTGCCATGTTTCTCCTCTTTCCGTCAGGTGGGTGGGTCAGTCGGTGCTGATGAAGACGTTCTTGACCTCGGTGAACGCCTCGAGCGCGTCGGGGCCGAGCTCGCGGCCGATGCCGCTCTGCTTGAAGCCGCCGAACGGCGTCGCGTAGCGGACGCTGCTGTGCGAGTTGACCGACAGGTTGCCGGCCTCCACGCCGCGCGCCACGCGCAGGCCCCGTCCGATGTCGCGGGTCCAGATCGACCCCGAGAGCCCATATGCCGTGTCGTTGGCCTTGGCGATCGCGTCCGCCTCGTCGTCGAAGGGCATGACGGCCACAACGGGACCGAAAACCTCCTCGCGCCAGACCCGGTCGCTCGTCGAGCGGGGCAGCACGACCGTCGCGGGGTACCAGTAGCCGGGCCCCTGGGGAGCCTCGCCGCGGAAGGCGACCTCGACATCCTCTGCAGCGTCCTCGACGTAGGACCGGACCGTCTCGCGCTGACCCGCGCTGATGAGCGGGCCCATCTCGGCGGACTCCTCGCGGGGGTCGGCGACGACGACGCCCTTGACGGCCGCCTCGAAGTGCTCCATGAAGCGGTCGAGGACGCTGCGCTCGACGAGGATCCGGCTGCGGGCGCAGCAGTCCTGGCCCGCGTTGTCGAAGACGCCGTACGGTGCTCGGGCCGCGGCGAGCTCGAGGTCGGAGTCGGCGAAGACGATGTTGGCGCTCTTGCCGCCGAGCTCGAGGGTGACCCGCTTGACCTGGTCGGCCGCGCCCCGCATGATCCGCTGCCCCACCGCGGTCGAGCCGGTGAAGCACACCTTGCGGACGTCGGGGTGGGTGACGAACCGCTCCCCCACCACGGAGCCGCGGCCCGCGATGACAGTAAGGACGCCCTCGGGGATCCCGGCCTCGAGCGCCAGCTCGCCGAGCCGGATCGCCGTGAGCGGCGTCAGCTCGGCGGGCTTGAGGACGACGGTGTTGCCGGCGGCGAGCGCCGGCGCGAACCCCCACCCGGCGATCGGCATGGGGAAGTTCCACGGGACGATGATCCCGACGACGCCGAGCGGCTCCCGGAAGGTGATGTCGATGCCTCCGGCGACGGGGATCTGCCGGCCGAAGTTCCGCTCCGGCGCCGCGGCGTAGTAGGCGAGGACGTCGCGGACGTTGCCGGCCTCCCAGCGCGCGTTGCCGATCGTGTGGCCGGCGTTGGCGACCTCGAGCTGCGCGAGCTCGTCCTGGTGCTCGCCGACGAGGTCGGAGAACCGCCGCAGGAGCAGTCCGCGGTCGGCGGGCGAGACGGCCCGCCAGGCCGCCGAGGCCGCGCTCGCTCGGGCGATCGCCTCGTCGGCCTGCTCGACCGTCGCGAGCGCCACGGTCGTGACGAGCTCCTCGGTCGCCGGGTTGATGACGTCGTGCGTCGTGGTCATGGACCTCGTTCTTCCTCTTCTTCTTCCCGTTCGATGTATGGGCGCGTGCCATACGCCGCGCCGATACATCGAACCGGGAGCTGGGGTGGGTGGGTCAGAGGCGTTCGAAGCCGCGGCGGCGCTCCCAGTCGGTGACGGCCGCGTCGAACGCGGAGATCTCGACCTGTGCGGCGTTGACGTAGTGGTCGACGACCTCGTCGCCGAAGAACCGCCGGGCGAGGGCGGACCCGGCGAGCAGGTCTCGCGCCTCGTGGAGCGTCGTGGGGACCCGGGGCTTGTCGGAGGTGTAGGCGTTGCCCTCGAAGGCCGGCTCGAGCGGGAGCCGCTCCTCGATGCCGTAGAGGCCGCCCGCGAGCATCGCCGCGACGGCGAGGTAGGAGTTGACGTCGCCGCCGGGCAGCCGGTTCTCGACGCGGAGCCCTGCACCGTGGCCGACGACGCGCAGGGCGCAGGTGCGGTTGTCGTGACCCCAGGCGACAGCAGTGGGCGCGAAGGTGCCCGGCTGGAACCGCTTGTAGGAGTTGATGTTCGGCGCGTAGAAGTACGAGAGCTCGCGCATCGTCGCGAGGATGCCGGCGAGGAAGTGGTCGAAGACCTCGCTGTGCCCGTGCTCGCGCCCCGCATCGGCGAAGGAGACGTCACCGTCCGTTCCGCGCAGGGAGAGGTGGATGTGGCACGAGCTGCCCTCGCGCTGGTCGTACTTCGCCATGAAGGTGAGCGACTTGCCGCGTCGCGCCGCGATCTCCTTCGCGGCGTTGCGGTAGACGACGTGGTTGTCGCACGTCTTGACCACCTCGTCGTAGAGGAAGGAGATCTCGTGCTGGCCGAGGTTGCACTCGCCCTTGGCGCCCTCGACGACGACGCCGGCGGCATACATCTCGTTGCGGATCTCGCGCAGGAGCGGCTCGACCCGGTCCCCGCCGAGGATCGAGTAGTCGACGTTGTAGCGGTTGGCGGGGGTCATACCGGTGTAGCCCTTGTCCCACGCCTCGTCGAAGGAGTCCTCGAAGACGATGAACTCGAGCTCGGTGCCGCAGTAGGCGCGGTAGCCGAGCTCGCGGGCCCGTTCGGCCTGCCTCGTGAGGACGGACCTCGGGGCCTGCGCGACGAGGCCGCTGCCGTCGAGCCAGGTCAGGTCGCACTGGATCGTCGCCGAGTGCGGCGCGCCCGGCGTCCGTCGCAGCGTCGTCAGGTCCATGTCGAAGAACATGTCGCCGTAGCCGCGCTCCCACGAGGAGATGGCGTAGCCGTCGACGGTGTTCATCTCGACATCGACCGCGAGGAGGTAGTTGCAGCCCTCGGTCCCCTGCTCGAGGACGTGGTCGAGGAAGTAGTGGCCGTGCAGTCGTTTGCCCTGGAGCCGACCCTGCAGGTCGGTGAAGGCGATGACCACCGTGTCGACGGTCCCGGCCTCGATGTCGGCACGGAGCTGGTCGAGGGTGAGCTGAGGGGCTGACGCCATGTCGTGTCTTCCTGTCCGATGAGTCGATGAGACCTGGGCGATGAAAGCTGGTGGTGACCTAGCCGATGAGCCCGCGCAGCAGCGCGGAGGTCGCATCGCAGTGCTCCTCCATCGCGGCCCGGGCTCCCGGGGCGTCGCCGGCGAGGATGGCCCCGACGACCTGGTGGTGCTGGTCGTTGGAGTGCTCGATGTTGCGCTTCAGCACGGGGATCGCCATGAGCATGTCGTGGAGGGCCGACTGGGACCGGGTCACCGCCTCGACGAGCATGGGCGACCCGCTCAGGGTCGCGATGGCGAGGTGCAGGCGCGAGTCGGCGACCCGATGCGCCGCGGCATCGGGAGCGTCGTCGACCTCGCGGAGGCAGTCGGTGAGCCACGCCCGCTGGTCGCCGGCGAGCGTCTGGGCCGCCGCGACCCAGGCAGCACCGGGCTCGACGACCCGCCGGAAGGTCAGCGCGTCGAGCATGGAGGCCCCGCTCCGGACGAACGACCCGCTGACCGCGGACGGCGGGTGCTCGGCTGCGTACGTGACCCACGTGCCGCCCCCGCGTCCCTGTCTCGTGGTCACCAGGCCCGACTCGCGCAGGGCGGCGATCGCGTCGCGCAGGGTGTTGCGGCTGACACTCAGCCGCTCGGCGAGCTCGCGCTCCGGGGGCAGCTGCTCACCCTCGGTGAAGACCCCGAGGCGGATCGCGGTGGCGAGCTGCTCGACCGTGGCCTCGAAGACGTTGCCCCCGGCCGGTCGCAGCACGACGTCGGGGAGCGAGGTCAGGCTGCTCTCGTCGTTCACGTTCCGATCCAATACCTCGAGCCCGTCGGCGTCAATGGTCTGCAAGTGAACCATTTAGGCCGACCCACCGCGTGACAGCTTCCGCCCGTCGGGGTCGAACGGGGGTCGGAGACCGACCTCGACCGCGAAGCGTGACCCTGCGAGATCCACCTCATAGGAACCCTCCCGTACCCAGTCGAGCGTCGCCGTCCCCGTCGCACGGTCGCCGAGGATCGCCAGCCCCACGCCGGTGCCCAGGGTCGCTCCCCAGGCCGCACTCGTGACCTGCCCCGCGGGCACCCCGTCGCGAAGGACGAGCTCGCCGCCCCAGAGGTAGGCCGCCGGGTCGTCCACGACGAACGACACGATGCGCCTCCGCGGCCCGCGCGCTCGGGCCTGCTCCACCGCCGAGCGCCCGAGGAAGTCGATGCCCGTTCGGAGCTTGCACGCGAACGTCAGACCCGCCTCCACGGGACCCGTCTCGGTGGTCAGCTCACGGGCGAAGGCGCGGTACCCCTTCTCCAGGCGCAGGGCCTCGATCGCGTAGTACCCGGCCGGCACCACCCCGAGGTCGGTGCCGGCCCGGAACAGGTCGGCATACACGCCCACCGCGAGGTCCGCCGGGACGTACAGCTCCCACCCCAGCTCGCCCACGTAGGTGATCCGCGTGGCGCGCACGGTGGCCATCCCCAACCGCACCTCGCGGCTCGTGCCGAAGGCGAACGCCTCGTCCCCGAAGTCGTCGGCCGAGAGCCTCGACAGCAGGTCGCGCGAGCGCGGGCCCATGACGCCGAACACGGCGAGGGCACTCGTCACGTCCGTCACCGTCACGGCGCAGCCCGGGGGCGCCTGTCTCCTCAGCCAGTCGACGTCGCGGTCGGTCGTCGCTGCGCTGCTCACGACGAGGTACTCGCACGGGCCGACCCGGGTCACCGTGACGTCGGCCTCATAGGTCCCACGGGCGTTGAGCCACCCCGTGTACACGGCCCGCCCGATCGGGACGTCGACGTCGGCCGTGCAGAGCCACTGGAGAACGCGCTCCGCGTCGGGACCCGCGACGAGGTACTTCGAGAACGACGTCTGGTCGAACACCGCGACCGCCTCGCGCGTCGCGACCTGCTCGGCGACGCACCAGTCCACCCACGACGGACGGTCCCACGAGTACTCCAGCCTCGGGGACACACCCCGGGGCGAGAAGACGTTGGCCCGCTCCCAGTGGTTGCGGCTGCCCAGCAGAGCGCCCTGAGACACGAGGGCCTCGTGGACGGGCGAGCGACGCAGGGGGCGCCCCGTCTCGAGCTCGCGGTTCGGCCAGGGCACGGCGTAGTGCAGGCCCAGGACCTCGACGACGCGGTCCCGCAGCCAGGCCTGGTTGCCGGACAGCGGGGAGAACCGGCGGATGTCGGCGCCGATGAGGTCCATCGTCGGGCCGCCCTCGACGATCCACTCGGCGAGGGCCCTGCCCGCACCGCCGGCGGAGGCGATGCCGACGGAGTTGAACCCGGCCGCGACGAAGAAGCCCCTCACCTCCGGGGCCTCGCCGATGATGAACTGGTTGTCCGGTGTGAAGCTCTCGGGCCCGTTGTAGAACTTCCGGATGCCCGTCTCGGCCAGGACCGGCAGCCGGTGGATCGCGCTCTCCATGAGGATCTCGAAGTGCTCCCAGTCCTCGTCGAGGAGGGAGAACTCGAACGGGTGCGGGATCCGGTCCGGCGAGACCCACGGCTTGGCCTGCGGTTCGAAACCGCCGACGAGCAGGCCGCCGACCTCCTCCTTGACGTACGTGTAGCCGTCCGGGTCGCGAAGGATCGGCAGGTCCCGGTGCACCCCGTCGATCTGGTCGGTGACGACGTAGAAGTGCTCGGCCGAGTGCAGCGGCACGCTGACACCCGCCATCGCGCCGACGGCATACGCCCACTGGCCCGCGCAGTTGACGACGACCTCCGACTCGATGTCGCCCTCGCTCGTGCGGACGCCGGCTGCCCGCCCGTCGACGGTGAGGACGTCCGTGACCCGCACCCGCTCCAGGATCCGGGCCCCGCGCATCCGCGCGCCCTTCGCGAGCGCCTGGGTCAGGTCGGTCGGGTTGGCCCGGCCGTCGCCGGGCAGCCAGATCGCGCCGACGAGGTCGTCGTCGCGGAGGAGCGGGTAGCGCTCGCGCGCCTCACGCGCGGTGAGGAGCTCGCACTCCAGGTCGTATGCCGCCGCGCTCGCTGCCGTGCGCCGCAGCGCCACCATCCGTTCCGGGGTCCGGGCCACCGTGAGGCCACCGCACACGCGGTAGCCCGTGCCGAGCCCGGTCTCGGCCTCGAGGCGGGAGTAGAGCTCGGTCGAGTACTGCACGAGTCGTGTGCTCGCCTCGGTGGCCCGGAGCTGGCCGACCAGGCCGGCCGCGTGCCAGGTGGTGCCGCACGAGAGCGAACCCTGCTCGAGGAGGACGACGTCCGTCCAGCCGAGCTGCGTGAGGTGGTAGGCCACGCTGCACCCGATGACCCCTCCACCGATGACGACCACGCGCGCCCGGTCGGGCAGGGCGGTCATGCCGGACCCTCGACGCCGACCGCGTCCTCGATGAGAACACCGAGGCGGGGGCTCGTCAGCAGCCGCGCGGCGGGCTCGAACCGCTCGAGGGCGAAGGACCAGAAGTCGGCGCCGACGTCCGAGACGGCGTGCTGGATGGCGCCCCAGAGGGTCCAGGCGTACTGGCCGGCGAGGCCCCAGAGCTCGGCGCGGGCCAGGCGCTGCGCGGTCACCGTTCCGTAGTAGGCCTCGACGAGCTCCGCCAGGCAGGCGTGGTCGAGGCGTGACTCGTTGACGAGGTTGCCCAGCTCGAACGCCGGTTCGTTCATGCCGGAGTACTCGTAGTCGATGATCCGCACGTCACCGCCGTCGTCGAGGAAGTTGGCCGCAAGCAGGTCGTTGTGGCAGGGGACGAGCGCCTCGGGGCGTGCCCGAAGGGCCGCCTCGACCGCGCCGACCCGGTCGGCGAGCTCGTCGTAGCCCGCCGGAGCCGCCAGACGGCGCTCGGCCACGATGGCCCGGTAGCCACGCTGGATGTCGAACATGTCGAAGGGAGAGGCGAACTCGGGCCCGGCATGGAGGCGACGGAGCGCGTCCGCGATGCGACGGAGGTTGGCGCCGACGTCGTGCGCGGCATACGTCCTGCCGGGAAGGAACTGCACGACGAGAACACCGTGCCCCGGGAGGTAGTCGAGGACCGGGGCCCCGACCCCCGCCTCGGCCGCCGCCCGCGAGTTGAGCCACTCGTGCTCCCGGTCGACACCGAGCAGCTCGCTGTCAGCCGAGGACAGGCGCACGACCACGTCGTGCTCCGCCGTGCGGACCCTGAAGTTGTGGTTCGTCAGGCCACCCGGCAGCTCCGTCACCTCGCGCGGCCCCGCGAGCCAGGGCAGGCTCGCGAGGGCCGCGTCGAGGAGCACGGTCGCGCCGGTCGGTCAGGCGTCCGGGCCGGGCTGGTGGGCCGTGCGACCCTCCAGCTCGAGCTCGAGCTCGTCGGCCGAGGAGACGCCCTCGGGCAGGTCGATGGTCATCTTCGGGCCGGTGAAGAAGTGCTTGGCGCGGACGTGCCAGGCGATCCACAGCAGGATGAGCGCGCCGAGCACCACGATCGGGGTGTAGTTGACGTACTTCCACTCGAAGTCGGACGTGAACGGGACACCACCGGGCGACGTCGGCAGGAGCGCGACGAACGAGGTGACCGCGATCTCCGCGACGGCGACGAGGCACATCCACTTGTACCGCGACCCCAGCGTCCACGAGCCCGGGACGAAGGCGTCGCCGAGCCTCCAGCGGTACCAGATCGGGATCGCGAAGGCGACGTAGAGGCCGACCACGCCGATCGAGACGACGGCGAAGAAGGCGACGGGCACCGGGGCGCCGTTGATGTCGACCTCGATCAGGGCGGGCAGGGTGAGGAGGATGGCGATGACGGCCGAGACGATGACGCCGTAGACGGGCACCTTGTTCTTGTTGAGCCGCGACCAGTACTGCGCCCCGGGCACGGCGCGGTCACGGCTGAAGGCGAAGAGCATGCGGGTCGTCGAGGTCATGCAGGCGACGGAGCAGAAGAACTGGCCGACCGCCGAGATGAGCAGGACGAGCCCACCCCACTTGCTGCCGAGCGCCTGCTGGAAGATCACCGCGACGCCGCCGCCCCCCTTGGTCACCCCGGCCTCGTCCTGGACCGCGAAGAGGAACGAGAGCAGCAGGATCCAGCCACCGATCGCCGAGTAGGCGATGGACTGCCAGATGCCCTTGGCGGCCGAGTTCGCGGCCGACTTCGTCTCCTCGGAGAGGTGGGCCGAGGCGTCGTAGCCGGTGATCGTGTACTGGGTGAGGATCGCGCTCAGCGGCAGGACGTAGAGCAGGAAGCCGACTCCGCTCGTGCTCCCGCCGAAGAAGCCAGTGTTGTTGACCGTGTGCGTGAAGACCGACGAGGCTGACGCGTGCTTGTCGGGGACCACGAGCAGGATGAGGACGACGGCGGTCGCACCGACGACGTGCCACCACACCGAGATGTTGTTGAGGATCGCGAGCAGGTGCGCCGAGAAGATGTTGACGAGGGCCATGAGCACGAGCACGACGATGAAGATGACGAAAACCCGGGCGAGGCTGTAGCCGGCGGCCCACGAGTCGCTGAACGAGCTCATCGCGAGGTCGAGGAAGGTGGCGCAGCCGTAGGCGACGGACGCGTCGATGGCGAGCAGGCCGATGAGGTTGAGCCAGCCGGTGTAGTAGCCGGCCTTGATCCCACCGAGCTTGGAGGCCCACCAGTAGATCCCGCCGGAGGTGGGGTAGGCCGAGACGAGCTCTGACATGCACAGGCCGATGACGAGGATGAAGACCGAGACGATCGGCCAACCCCACGAGATCGCGGCCGGCCCGCCGTTGTTCCACCCGACGCCGAAGGTCGTGAAACACCCCGCGAGGATCGAGATGATGGAGAAGGAGATCGCAAAGTTCGAGAAACCCGACCACGAGCGGTCGAGCTCCTGCTTGTAGCCCAGCTCGGCGAGCCGGCGTTCGTCGTCGGAGAGTTCGGTCACACGGGACATCTACAGCACTCCTACTCGTCTTCGGTATGAAGTCGAACCGAATGCTAGCGCCGCCCCGTCCACCCCAACAGCCCCACAAATGGGCAGTTTCCCGGCACTCCACTGCCGATCGCGCGACCGAGCCGGGGACGCCCCTCCCCCAATGGCCCCGCGTCAGACCTTTTGGACCGAGCCGGGGAGGAGCTGCTCCAGGGCGCCGGCCACGCCGTCGGCGGCGTTGGACCCGCACGTGCGGTCGGCCACCCGGCGCACGTCGGGGTGCGCGTTCGCGACGGCCCACCCCACGCCCGCCCAGCGGAGCATGGGCAGGTCGTTGGGCATGTCGCCGAACGCCCAGACCTCCTCGGCACCGATCCCGAGGCGGGCGGCCCACCGCTCCAGGGCCGCGGCCTTCGTCACGCCCGGCGCGTTGATCTCGGCCAGGCCGCCTGCCCCGGAGTATGCGACGTGGGCGCGCTGGCCGACCACCGCAGCGACGAGGTCGAGGAAGTCGCCCTCGGGCAGGGCCTCGGACCGCGCGAGGAGCTTGCCCACGGCCTCACCGGCCAGCGTCTCGATCGGCGCCTCGACCGCGTCGGCCGGGACGGGATGCTCGGGGTCGTGCGGGAACCCGGGCTCGAACCAGAGGCCGCTCGACCGCTCGGCCGCGAACCTGACGTCGTCGACCTCGTGCCGCACGTCGCGCACGATCGCCTGGACGAGGTCGTGGCCGAAGCCGTTCACTGCGAGGACCTCGCGCGTCGCGACGTCGTAGACGAAGGCGCCGTTGCCGCAGATGACGGTCCCGTGACCGGCCACGGAGCCCGCGATCGCGTCGATCCACCGGGGCGGCCGCGCCGTCACGAAGACGACGGTGACCCCGGCGGCATCGACCTCGCGGAGCACTCGAGCCGTGCGCGAGGAGACCGTTCCGTCGGGACGCAGCAGCGTGCCGTCGAGGTCGGTCGCGACGAGCCGTGGTGGTCGCATCGGGCGTCCGGGCAGGTGCGCCGGGCGGTCAGACGAGGCGCGTCAGCCAGCCGTGCGTGTCCTCTGCGCGGCCGTACTGGATGTCGAGGAGTCGGGCCCGGATCGCCTCGGCGACGCGGTCCTGGTGGCCCTCGCGGCGGTGGTCGACCGAACCGCCCTCCCAGCGGAGCTCCCCGACGGGGGTGATGACAGCCGCGGTGCCGCAGGCGAAGACCTCGGCGATCTCGCCGCTGGCGGCGCCGTCCTTCCACTCCTGGATCGGGATGCGGCGCTCCTCCGGCGTGAGGTCGAGCTCCTTGGCCAGCTCGAGGATCGAGCTGCGCGTGACGCCCTCGAGGATCGTGCCGGTCAGCTCGGGGGTGATGATGCGCCCGTCCTTCGTGACGAAGAAGAGGTTCATCCCGCCGAGCTCCTCGATGTAGGTGTGCGTCGAGGAGTCGAGGAAGACGGCCTGGTCGCAGCCGTGCTCGGCGCCCTCGAGCTGGCCCGCGAGCGACGAGGCGTAGTTGCCGCCGCACTTGGCCGCACCCGTGCCGCCGGCGCCCGCGCGGGCGTAGTCGGTGGAGATCCACAGCGTGACGGGCTTGAGGCCGCCCGAGAAGTAGGCGCCGGCGGGAGAGGCGATGACGGAGTAGGTGACCTGCTGGGCGGGCCGGACGCCGAGGAAGGCCTCGGAGGCGAACATGAAGGGGCGCAGGTAGAGGCTCTTCTCCCCCGCGTCACCGGCGGGGACCCAGTCCTGGTCGACCGAGACGAGGGCGCGCAGCGACTCGATGAAGTCGGCCTCGGGCAGCTCGGGGAGCGCGAGCCGGCGCGCGCTGCGGGCGAACCGCGCGGCGTTGGCCTCGGGCCGGAAGGTCCAGATCGAGCCGTCGGCGTGACGGTAGGCCTTCATCCCCTCGAAGATCTCCTGCGCGTAGTGCAGGACGGCTGCGGCCGGGTCGAGCTGGAAGGGGCCGTAGGGCCGCACCTGGCCGTCGTGCCAGCCGCCGTCGGCGGTCCACGTCGCGACGACCATGTGGTCGGTGAAGGTCTTGCCGAAGCCCGGGTTCTCGAGGACCGCGGCGATCCGGTCGGCCGGCGTGACGTCGTCACGGCGGGTCACCTCGAAGGCGAGCGTGGACGAGGCGGCGGACTGGGTCATGACGAACCTCCAGGACAATCAGCAGTGATCGACGTCAGGCTACCGCCCACATCGTGAGACGACGAAGCCGGTCCCGGGCGGAGAGCGTCGACCCGGGCGCCCGTGGTGAGCGTCAGAGGCGGGCGGCGATCTCCTCGCCGACGGCGCTCGTGCTGCGCACGGTCGTGCCGCGCTCGGCGAGGTCGGCGGCGACGGCGGACTCGACCCGGGCCGCCTCGGCCGGGTGGCCGAGGTGCTCGAGGAGCATGGCGACCGAGAGGATCGCGGCGGTGGGGTCCGCTTTGCCCTGGCCGGCGATGTCGGGCGCCGAGCCGTGGACCGGCTCGAACATGCTCGGCGTCGTGCGGGCCGGGTTGATGTTGCCCGAGGCAGCGAGGCCGATGCCGCCGGCGATGGCCGCAGCGATGTCGGTGATGATGTCGCCGAAGAGGTTGTCGGTGACGATGACGTCGAAGCGTCCCGGGTCGGTGACCATGAAGATCGTCGCGGCGTCAACGTGCTGGTAGGCCGTCTCGACCTCGGGGAACTCGGCCGCGACCTCCTCGACGGTGCGACGCCACAGGTGGCCGGCGTGGGTGAGGACGTTGTGCTTGTGCACGAGAGTCAGGTGCTTGCGAGGACGCGCCTGGGCGCGGGCGAAGGCGTCGCGGACGACACGCTCGACGCCGAAGCGGGTGTTGACGCTGACCTCCGTTGCGATCTCGTGCGGCGTGCCGACCCGGAGCGCCCCGCCGTTGCCGGTGTAGGGGCCCTCGGTGCCCTCGCGGACGACGACGAAGTCGATGCCGTCGGGGGCGACGCGCGCGACGTCGAGCGGGCTGGCGACGCCGGGGAAGAGGCGCGCCGGGCGGAGGTTGACGAAGTGGTCGAGGGCGAAGCGGAGCGGGAGGAGGACCCCGCGCTCGAGCACGCCGCTCGGCACGCTCGGGTCGCCGATGGCACCGAGCAGGATCGCGTCGTGGCCGCGCAGCTCCTCGAGGACCGAGTCGGGCAGCGTCTCGCCGGTCGCGTGCCAGCGCCGGGCGCCGAGGTCGTACTCCGTCGTCGCGATCTTGGGGCCGGCCTCACCGACGACGGCGTCGAGGACCTTGAGGCCCTCGGCGACGACCTCCGGCCCGATGCCGTCACCGCCGATGACGGCGATCGAGTAGGCGTCCCTGGCGTGCGTCTCTCCCATGGTCCAAGCCTATGGTTCGTCTTGTGATGTGGAATCCATGTCTCACTAAATGAACGAACGACGAAGGCCCCCACCGGCAGGTGAGGGCCTTCGCCGTTGTCGTGCAGGCGGTTTCCGCTCAGTCGTCTGCGTGGCCCTGGTCGCGCAGGTCCATGGACTCCTGCAGCGCCTGACGGGCGGCCTTGGCGTCTTCGCTCATGGCTTCACTTCTTTCGTGGTGGTGCGAGTTGGTGGTCTCAGGAGGCTCCAGCCCTGTTCGGTTGGGGCGAGCCATGTCAGCGGGAAACGCGGGATCTCCGCGGCGAGGTCGCTGACTACCTGGACTCGCCGCGGCTGGCAATGAGGAGTACGAGCTGCCGCGTCATGTTTTTCACCGTACGCCGCGGTAACACGAGGTAAAGGGGGTTTCCAGAAGATGAGACAGGCGTCCCGCCATACCTACCGCAGTTCTTCCTGTGCGTGACCGGAGTCACCGTGGGTCGTCCCGGACGTGGGTATGCCGCTGGGCCGGCACCGCGCTCGGTGTCGAGCGGGTGCCGGCCCAGCGGCATACGGTGCGGGCCGGGTGGCCCGGAGGTCAGTCCTCGAGGTTGACGACCGTGAACGTCCCTGCGTCGACCGCGGCGCTGATCTCGGCGGCGAGGGCCGGCGGGACGACTCCGTCGACGTTGAGGACGCCGATCGCGCGGTCGCCCTGCCGGGAGACCTGCATGCCACCGATGTTGACCCCGGCGTCGCCGAGGATCTTGCCGACGGAGCCGATGACCCCCGGCCGGTCGGAGTACTCGAAGACGAGCATGTGGTCGGAGAGCGGGACCTCCAGGTCGTAGCCGTTGATGCCGACGAGCTTCTCGACCATCTTCGGGCCGGTGAGCGTCCCGGACACCGAGACGACGGTGCCGTCGGTCAGGGTGCCGCGCACGGTCGTCACGTTGCGGAAGTCGCCGGAGTCGGGGTCGGTCACGAGCCGCACGACGCACCCGCGCTGCTCGGCGAGGACCGGTGCGTTGACGTAGGTCACGGCGTCCTCGACGACGTCGGTGAACAGGCCCTTGAGCGCGACGAGCTTCCACACGCTGACGTCGTGGGCAGTGATCTCGCCGCGGACCTCGATGTCGAGCTGTGCCGGGACGCCCCCGGCGACCGCCGTGAAGACGCGGCCGAGCTTCTCGACGAGCGGGATGCCCGGGCGGACTTCCTCGGCGATGAAGCCACTGCTGACGTTGACGGCGTCGGGCACGAGCTCGCCGCCGAGGGCGAGACGGACCGACTTGGCCACGGCGATGCCGGCCTTCTCCTGCGCCTCGTCGGTCGAAGCGCCGAGGTGCGGCGTGACGACGACGGACTCGTGCTCGAAGAGGGGCGACTCCGTCGTCGGCTCCGTCGCGAACACGTCGATGCCGGCGCCGGCGACACGCCCGTCGGCGATGGCCCGGGCGAGGGCGGCCTCGTCGACGATCCCGCCGCGTGCGGCGTTGACGATGCGCACCGACGGCTTGACCTTGGTCAGCGCCTCCTCGCCGATGAGGCCGAGGGTCTCGGGCGTCTTGGGCAGGTGGATCGTGATGAAGTCGGACTGGGCGAGCAGCTCGTCGAGGCTGACGAGCTGGGCGCCGAGCTGGCCCGCCTTGGCCGGCGAGGCGTAGGGGTCGTAGGCGACGATCTTCATGCCGAAGCCCTTGAGGCGCTCCGCGACGAGGGCCCCGATGCGGCCGAGGCCGACGACACCGACCGTCTTGTCGAGCAGCTCGACACCGGAGTACTTGCTCCGCTTCCACGCGCCGCCCTTGAGGGCCTCGTTGGCCGGGGCGATGTTGCGCGCGGTGGCGAGCAGGAGCCCGACGGCGAGCTCGGCGGCGGAGGTGATGTTGGAGGTCGGGGCGTTGACCACCATGACGCCGGCCTGGGTCGCGGCCTGGACGTCGACGTTGTCGAGGCCGACGCCGGCCCGGGCGATGACCTTGAGCTGCTTGCCCTCGGCGATCGCCTCGGCGTCCATCTTCGTCGCCGAGCGGATGAGGACCGCATCGACGTCGGCGAGCGCCGGGAGCAGCTCGTCACGGTTGGCTCCGTCGCACGACCGGACCTCGAAGTCGGGTCCCAGCGCCTCGATGGTGGCAGGAGACAGCTCTTCGGCGATGAGGACAACGGGCTTGCTCACGTGGTGATCCCTTTCGGACGGGTGCTGTGGCCCGCCGGGACGCGGGCCATCGAAGGCACCGCGGTGTGCCGGGGCAACTCTAGGCGCCCGACGCGGGCAGGTCACGGGTTGTAACCAACATGTGAACAGCGCCACCCCCGCACCTGCGGTGCCCACGTGCTGAAACACCGATTCCGTATGCCGGACGGCTCGTGTTGCGGCCGCCGCGGCCTCCGGCGAGGCTTGGCGTATGCGGATCGTCGTCCTGGGTGCGAGCGGGGACCTCGGCTCGCGTGTCGCGGCGCAGGCCGCCGCGCGGGGCCACGCCGTCGTCGGGGCGAGCCGGCGGACGGGGGTCGACCTCGCGACGGGGGCCGGGCTCGCCGAGGCGCT
>NZ_AWSA01000036.1 GCF_000576595.1 Intrasporangium oryzae NRRL B-24470
GCCGCGGGGCGCTCGTCGTCCGGTGACTGCTCCGGGACCGGGGAGTGCTCGGGGACGCGACCGGCGCGCCGCGCCATCGCGCCGAGCGCCGCCGACGTGAGCAGGGCCTCCTCGGCGCGCGCCCCGTCCCGCAGGCTGAGGCCAGGGACACCGAGGTCGGGCAGGGCCGGCACCGGGCGTCGGGCCGTCCCGACGAGGGCGGCCGAGCCGAGCTCGCGCCACCACGTGTCGACACCGGGTGGGCGGCGGGCGGTCACAGGGCCACCAGCCTCTCGTCGACCGTGAGGGTGAGGGGACGGAAGCACCGGCCCTCGAGCTCGCCGAAGAGGTCTGTCGGTGCTCCACCGGTCAGGGCGAGAAGCATCCAGGAGTCGGTGTCGGCCGTGAGCGGCGCGGTGGCGCCGGTCGGGTCCACGATGCTGGGGGACGGCGGCATGCCCATGGCTCGCGAGCCGGTCGTCTCGCCTGCGGGCCGGGCGGATCGGGTTGCGGAAGTGGACGATTCGGTTGACGCGGTGGCTCGGGCGGTGACTCCGGCGGTGGACCCGGCGGTGGACCCGGTGCTGTCGCGGAGGCTCGCGGTCACGCGGACGCCGGCAAGGACGACGGGGACCCGTCTGGCCCAGGGGTTGTCGGCAAGGACGCCGGCAGCGGTCGCGAGGGCCCCGTCGAGGGACTGGCCCGGCGGTAGCCCCCCGGTCGTCGACACGACCGCCGGGGCCTCGTCGACGAGGGCGCGACGCACGGCCCGTCCCGGATAGCGGGCGACCGTCGCGTCGATGACCGAGCCGACGACGCGTGGGACGGGAAGCATCTGGCTTCCCGCCGCGAAGTCGAGGACCTGGACGGTCTCCCCCGTCGACTCGCCGCGCAGCCAGGTCCGCTGCTGCTGGATCCGGCCGTCGTCGCTGCGGTGGGCTCCGAGCACGGTCCAGCGGTCGCGGACCGAGTCGCCGGCGCGGACGGTCTCCGTCGGCGTCGCCCAGCCGATGAAAGCCCGGAGGTCCCCGAGCTCTGCCTCGTCGAGGCTCTCTCGTCGGGTCCAGGCCCGGGTCGCCGTCCACCAGCGACCCATCGCCTCGAGCAGGTGGTCCGACCAGTCGGGACGGACACTCACGTCGGAGGCCATCGTGCGCACCTGGTCGGCGAGGCCGGGCAGCTGGGCGTCGACGAGGCGGGCGGCCGTCGAGTCCCACCACGAGTACGGCTGCTGCCGCGCCGACGCGGTGCCGCTCCGGGCGAGGTCGCCCAGCCAGCGGGCGAAGTCGTCCATGCCCGCGCTCATCAGGGCGATGCGCTCGGCGAGACGCCTCGCCTGCGCCTCGGGGTCAGGTGCGCTGCGCGCGCCGGCGGCCCGTGAGGTCGTCCGGGTCTCGGCCCGGGCTGCCCGCTCCTGCGCCCATTCCTGGGCGAATCCGGCCGCCTCGTCGACGTCTGCCACGGCGCCCGAGCCGTCGGCCCAGAGCAGGAGCAGGGCGAGCCCGTGCTTGCACGGGAACTTCCGGCTCGGGCACGAGCACCGGAACGCGGGGCCGGTGAGGTCGATGCTCACCTGGTAGGGCGTCTTGCCCGAGCCCTGGCACTTGCCCCAGAGGAGGGTCTCGGTCGAGCCCACGTCGGACCACGGCCCCGGCCTCGCGAGCTTGCGCGCAGCGGCCAGGGACGAGGCGTCGGGGGCCGCGTTCGCGACCTGCTGGGGGGTCCACCGTGTCATGGTCCGCACATCATGACCGAGGGGACCGACGGTGGACCCCCAAGAGGCCTCACGCGTTCGTGGAGGAGGCGGTCACGATCTCTGAGCGCTGAGTCCCTCGGCGCAGCCGTCGCAGAACTTCGTCTGTCCGGAGTTGGTCGTGCCGAGGAAGGCGAACTCGAGGTCGTCGGCCGTGAGCGTGCTCCCGGCGACGGTGCCCGACGCCACGGCGTTGCGGCTCGTCCCGTTGAAGTGGTCGTTGAGGTGGAAGCCTGGGGTGCTGAACCGGCTGTTCGAGACGCTCCGGCTCGTGGGGCCCTCGCCGGTCCAGCTCGCGTCCACGGGCCGAAGGTCCCGCCGGGCGCGACACCACACCGGCGGTATGCCGCCGAGCCGGCTTCCGCAGGTGAGGCGCGTCAGGCGCCGGCGCGCTCCTTCCGGGCCTGCTTGATCCCGAGGAAGGTGAAGGCGAGCGCCCCGACGGCGACGACAGCGAGGAGGGCGAGCCCGAAGCCGTAGCCGGGGAAGACCTTCTCGTACGTCGCGCCCATGACGAGCGGCGGGAAGTAGCCGCCGAGACCGCCGGCAGCACCGACGAGCCCGGTGACCGCACCCACCCGCTCCGGCGGGGCCTGCTCGGCGACCCACGCGAACACGCCACCGGTGCCGAGGCCGAGGAAGAAGGCGAGGACGATGAAGGAAAGCCCTGCAGCAAGCTCGGGCGCCGGCTGGAGCGAGACGACGACGGCCATCACGGCCGTGCCCGCGAGCGAGATGCCGACGACGTTGCGGGGTCCGATCCGGTCGGCGAGCGTGCCACCGATCGGCCGCGCCACCACGGCGGCGATCGCGAAGCCCGCCGTGCGCGTGCCGGCCCCGGTCAGGTCGAAGCCGTAGATGTCCTTGAGGTAGGTCGGCAGGTAGGTGGAGAAGGCGACGAACCCACCGAACACGACGGCATAGAGGAACGACATCTGCCACGTCACCGGCAGCTTGAGCGCGGCGGCGAGCTTGGGCACCACGGGATCGGTGTTGGGTTTCCAGGCCGGCGAGTTGGTCAT
The DNA here is from genome assembly GCF_000576595.1 of Intrasporangium oryzae NRRL B-24470. Lineage (GTDB taxonomy): Bacteria > Actinomycetota > Actinomycetes > Actinomycetales > Dermatophilaceae > Intrasporangium_C > Intrasporangium_C oryzae. Next base: position 2,755 of record NZ_AWSA01000036.1, read on the forward strand.
GGCGAACCAGCAGAGCGCGGCGACGGCGACGAGGGCGAGGGCGATGATGACGTGGGTCGCGGTGTAGCCGAACCACGTGACGAAGCGCGGCGTGAAGAACGACGACAGCGCCGTGCCGCCCATCCCGGCGCCGAACACGCCGGTCGCGAAACCGCGCCGGTCGGCCTCGTACCACGCGTTGACGAAGGGGATGCCGACGGCGAACGTCGTGCCGGCGATGCCGAGGAAGAACCCGAAGACGAGCAGTAGGCCGTAGGACTTGGCGTTGCCGGCGACGGCGACGAGCACGACGAACGGCGCCGAGATGACCATGAGCACGGGGAACATGAGCCGGCCGCCGAGGCGGTCGGTCAGGGCGCCGGCGAGGATCCGGCCGACCGACCCGACGAGGACGGGCGTCGCGATGAGCAGGGCCTTCTGGCTCGAGCTGAGACCGAGCTGCTCGGTGTAGCGGACCCCGAGCGGCCCGATGATGTTCCACGCCCAGAAGCTGATGGCGAAGGCGAGGGTCGCGAGCGCCAGGTTCTTCGACTGCCCGCTGAGGGCGACGGACTGCGGTGCTGCGGTGCTGCGGCTCATCGGGTCTCCTGGATCCGGTCGGTTGAGCGTGGCTCGGCGGGAAAGGGCTCAGCGGCTGCTGCGGTCGCGGTCGGTCGTCCCGACGGCACTCCAGCCGCTGCGGGCCGGGCGCGAGCCGGAGGCGTCGCGGTCGCGGCTGCGGTAGACGATGTAGGGCCGGAAGAGGTAGTGCAGCGGTGCGGTGAAGGCGTGGACGAGACGGCTGAACGGCCACAGCGCGAAGAGGAGCATCCCGACGATGGCGTGGACGTGGAACTGCAGCGGGGCCGCCGCCATCGCGTCGACGTCGGGGCGGAACAGGAAGATCGACCGGAACCACGGCGAGACCGTCTCGCGGTAGTTGTGTGCCTCGGAGCCGGCCCCGACGCTGACCAGCGTCGTCCAGAGACCGAGGACGATCGCCGCGACGAGCACGACATACATCAGCTTGTCGTTCTTCGTCGTCGCCATGAAGACCGGGCCGGTCGTGCGGCGGCGGTAGACGAGGATGAGGATGCCGACGAGGGTGCACACGCCGGCGATGCCGCCGAAGAGCAGGGCGTTGAAGTGGTAGAGCCCCTCGCTCACGCCGAGCGCCTCCGTCCACGACTCGGGGACGACGAGGCCACCGATGTGCCCGATGAGCACGACGAGGATCCCGAAGTGGAAGAGCGGCGACCCGATGCGGAGCAGCCGCGACTCGTAGAGCTGGGACGAGCGGGTCGTCCAGCCGAACTTGTCGTAGCGGTAGCGCCAGATCGTCCCGCCGATGAGCGTCGCGAGCGTGAGGTAGGGCAGCACGCCCCAGAGGAAGGTGCTCATGACGTCCTCCCGACCGGCTGCAGGGGCAGCAGCCGCGGATCGTAGGGCTCGAGTCCGACCGACTCGACGGGCGGCCCGTCGACCATCGCCTGGACGGCCGCCCGGTCCGCGGGGGACTCCCCGGGGAGGGTGGCGCACACGGCGACGACGGCGGCGGCATACGGACTCTCCTTCTCCTGCAAGGCGATCCGCAGCAGCTCGAGGCTGGCGCGGTAGTCCTGGAGGAGCGTCCGGCCGGCGGCCGGGTCGGCGCACGCGGCGAACTCGAGCACCATGGGCAGGTAGTCGGGCAGCTCGCCGTGCGTGTCGACGAGGAAGCCGGAGGCACGGTATGCCGCCTTGAACCGTCCCAGCACCTCGCCGCGTCGGCGCGTGTCGCCGTCGGTCCAGTACGACAGGTAGAGCGCGTGCTTCCGGCTGAGGTCGAAGGTGTCGACGTAGGCGCGCTGGAGCTCCTCGAGGGGGTGGGCGCCGAGGTGGTCGACGAGCCCCAGCAGGCCGTCCGACGCGCCCTCGCGGACGCCGGCCTGCTCCTCGAGGGCCGCGCGTATGGCCGGGAGACGGTCGAGCAGCCCGGGGCTCGGGTAGTCGAGGCACCACGACGCAACCTGGTGGACGACGCGGTCGGCGACTTCGGCGTCGCGCCGGGCTGCAGCGCGCGACGGCCACCTCATGAGTCCTCCCGGGACTGCTTGGCCTCGGCCCGCGTCTGCGGCGGCTGAGGCGCCTCACCCTCCGCCTCGTCGGCGCCCAGCGCCGCTCCCGACGCGGCGGACACGCGAGCCGTTCCGGGGGGGAACATCCCGCTCGGGACGCCGTTACCGTCCCAGTTGAGCAGGTTGACGCGCCCGCGCAGGTCGCTGCCGGCTGGAGCGGCCTCGGACGTCTGGCGCTGCTTGAGGGCGTTGAAGGTCTCGACGGCGACGGGTGCCGGGCGTCCGCTCGCCTCACCGAACGGCCCGGACTCGTACATCCCCGGACCCTCGTCGAAGTCGAGCGAGCAGCCGAGCTCCTCGAGCTCGTGGGCCCGCTCGACGTGGGCGGTCGGGATGACATAGCGGTCGTCGTACTTCGCGATGGCCATGAGCCGGTACATCTCGTACACCGCCTCCTCGGTCATGCCGACCGACTCGGGGATGCTTGCGTCACCGTCGCGCCCGAGCGTCACGCCACGCATGTACGACCGCATCGCGGCGAGCTTGCGCAGGACGTCGGTGATGATGTCGGTCCGGCCCGCCGTGAAGAGCTCGGCGAGGTACTCGACGGGGATGCGGAGCGCCTCGATCGCGCCGAAGAGCGTGGCCCGGTCCTCGGCGTCGTGGCCCTGGCCCGCGAGGACGTCGACGATCGGCGACAGCGGCGGGACGTACCAGACCATCGGCATCGTGCGGTACTCCGGGTGGAGAGGCAGCGCGACCCGGTAGCGCTTCGCGAGCGCGTAGACGGGCGAGCGCCGCGCGGCGTCCATCCAGTCGTCGGGTATGCCGTCGGCCCGGGCCTGCGCGATGACCGCGGGGTCGTCGGGGTCGAGCATGAGGCCGAGCTGGGCCTCGTAGAGGTCCCCCTCGTCGGGGGTCGCCGCCGCCTCGGTCACCCGGTCGGCGTCGTAGAGGAAGAGCCCGATGTAGCGCAGCCGGCCGACGCACGTCTCGGAGCAGACGGTCGGCAGCCCGACCTCGACCCGCGGGTAGCAGAACGTGCACTTCTCGGCCTTGCCGGACTTGTGGTTGAAGTAGATCTTCTTGTACGGGCAGCCGGTGATGCACTGGCGCCAGCCGCGGCACCGGTCCTGGTCGACGAGGACGATCCCGTCCTCGGCCCGCTTGTAGATCGCCCCCGACGGGCAGGAGGCCATGCACGAGGGGTTGAGGCAGTGCTCGCAGATCCGCGGCAGGTAGAACATGAAGGTCCGCTCGAGCTCGAACTTGACCACGTCCTCCGACTCGCGCCGGATCTTCTCGACGATGGGGTCGAGGTGACCGAGCTCGCTCGTGCCGCCGAGGTTGTCGTCCCAGTTGGCCGACCACGTGATCTTCGTGTTCTCGCCGGTGATGAGGGACTTTGGCCGGGCGACGGGGAAGTCGTCGCCGAGCGGGGCCTCGATGAGCGTCTGGTAGTCGTACGTCCAGGGCTCGTAGTAGTCGGACAGCTGCGGTTGCACCGGGCTCGCGAAGATGCCGAAGAGCTTGGACACCCGTCCGCCGGCCTTGAGCTTGAGGTTGCCCCGCTTGCCCAGCTCCCAGCCGCCCTTCCACGTCGTCTGGTCCTCGTGGCGGCGCGGGTAGCCCTGGCCGGGTCGCGTCTCGACGTTGTTGAACCAGACGTACTCGGTGCCGGCGCGGTTGGTCCACGCCTGCTTGCACGTGACCGAGCACGTGTGGCACCCGATGCACTTGTCGAGGTTCATCACCATGCCCATCTGGGCCATGACCCGCATCAGTACGTCACCTCCTGCGAGCGCTTGCGCACCGTCGAGACCATGTCCCGTTGGTTCCCCGTCGGGCCGAGGTAGTTGAACGTGTAGGACAGCTGGGCATACCCGCCGACCAGATGAGTCGGCTTGACGAGCAGGCGGGTCACCGAGTTGTGGATGCCTCCGCGCCGGCCGGTCGCCTCCGACTTCGGGACGTCGATCGTGCGCTCCTGCGCGTGGTGGACGTAGACGACGCCGTCCGGCATACGGTGCGAGACGATCGCGCGGCCGACGAGGACGCCGTTGGCGTTGAGGCACTCGACCCAGTCGTTGTCGTGGACGTCGATCGAGGCGGCGTCGCCGGGACTCATCCACACCGTCGGGCCGCCGCGCGAGAGGGAGAGCATGAGGAGGTTGTCCTGGTACTCGGAGTGGATCGACCACTTCGAGTGCGGGGTGAGGTAGCGGACCGTCACCTGCTTGGCGCCGTCAGGTCCGAGCCGGGGCTCGCCGAAGAGCCGGTGCATGTCGAGGGGCGGCCGGAAGATCGGCAGCGCCTCGCCGAGGTCCTGCACCCAGTCGTGGTCGAGGTAGAAGTGCATCCGCCCGGTCAGCGTGTGGAACGGCTTGAGCCGCTCGATGTTGACCGTGAAGGGTGCATAGCGCCGCCCGCCGGTCTCCGAGCCCGACCACTCCGGGGAGGTGATGACCGGGACCGGGGCGACCTGCGTGTCGGCGAAGGTGATCCGCTTCTCCTCGGCGCCCTCGGCGAGGTCGGCGAGCTTCTTGCCGACCCGCTCCTCGAGGGTGTGGAAGCCCTGGACGGCGAGGTGGCCGTTCGTCGTGCCGGAGAAGGAGAGGATCGCCTCCGCGAGCTTCTCGTCGGTGTCGATGGCCGGTCGGCCGTCCCCCGCGCCGCCCAGCATGACCCCGTTCTTGGCCGCGAGCCTGGCCGTCTCCTCCTCGAGGCGGTAGGTGACGTTCTTGACGGTGAAGCCGAGGGTGTCGGCGAGCGGCCCGACGGTCGCGAGCTTGTCGGCGATCGCGGTGTAGTCGCGCTCGACGACGGTGAAGACCGGCATCGTCACACCCGGCGTCCCCGGCAGTCCGGAGCCGCGCCAGTCGAAGACGCGACCACCGGGCTGGGCGACCTCGCCCGGTGTGTCGTGCATGAGCGGGACGCTCACGAGGTCCTTGCGGACGCCGAGGTGGGTCGTCGCCATCGCCGAGAACCGTTGCGCGAGAAGGTGGAACATCTCGAAGTCGCTCTTGGCCTCCCACGGCGGGTCGATCGCCGGGGTGAAGGCGTGGACGAAGGGGTGCATGTCCGTCGAGCTGAGGTCGTGCTTCTCGTACCACGTCGCCGCGGGGAAGACGATGTCGGACAGGAGCGTGGTCGACGTCATCCGGAAGTCGGCCGACATGAGCAGGTCGAGCTTGCCTTCGGGGGCGTCGTCGTGCCACCGCACCTCGGACGGCCTTGGGGCGTCAGGGCTCTCGGAGCCCATGACGTTGGAGTGCGTGCCGAGGAGGTACTTGAGGAAGTACTCGTTGCCCTTCGCGGAGGAGCCCATGAGGTTGGAGCGCCAGAGCACGAGGGTGCGCGGCCAGTTCTCGGGGGCGTCGACGTCCTCGATCGCCGTCGTCAGCGTCCCTTCGTGGAGAGCCTGCGCGACGTATGCCGCCGGGTTGGGGACATTGCCCTCCGCCACCGCGGCGGCTGCGTCCTCGGCGACCTGGAGCGGGTTGGTCCCGAACTGCGGGTAGAACGGCATCCACCCGAGCCGGGCCGACTGGGCGATCGTGTCGGCGGTGTGCTTGCCGGCGAGGTGGCCCCGCGCGAGCGGCGAGGCGAGCGAGTCGGCGGAGTAGCCGTCGGTGCGCCACTGGCCGGTGTGCATGTACCAGTACGAGGTCCCGGTCATCGTCCGCGGGGGACGCGACCAGTCGAGGGCGTTGGCGAGGGAGATCCAGCCGGTGATCGGCCGGCACTTCTCCTGCCCGACGTAGTGGGCCCAGCCGCCGCCGTTGCGGCCCATGCACCCGGTCATGATGAGCAGGGAAAGGATCGCGCGGTAGGTCGCATCGCCGTGGAACCACTGGCAGACACCGGCGCCGAGGATGATCATCGACCTGCCCTCGGACTCCTCGCTGTTGGAGGCGAACTCGCGGGCGATGCGGATGCACTGCTCGGCCGGCACGCCGGTGACCTCGGCCTGCCAGGCCGGCGTGTAGGGCGTGCTGACGTCGTCGTAGCCGCTCGGCCACTCGCCGGGCAGACCGTCGCGGGCGACGCCGTACTGCGCGAGCATGAGGTCGTAGACCGTCGTCACGAGGTGTCCGTGGACCCGCCGCGCCGGCACTCCGCGGCGAAGCACCGAGCCGGTGCCGTCAGGCTCGACGAAGGCCGGCAGGAGCACCTCGACCGCCTCGGACGCCTCGCCCTCGAGCGTCAGCGCCGGGGTGACCCCCTCGAGGTCGAGGTTCCACCGGCCCTTCCCGGACTCGGCGTAGCGGAACCCCATCGACCCGTTCGGGACGACCGGCTCGCCGGTGGCCTCGTCGAGCAGGACCGTCTTCCAGGCCTCCTCGGACGGCGGCCGCTCCCCGTTGTCGACGAGGTCCGCCGCGGTGAGGAACTTGCCCGGCACGACGGGCCCGCTGCCCTCGGAACCCGGCTCGGCGGCATACGCCTCGGTGGCGGAGGAGGAGCCCTGAGACGGGTCGGCGGGCTCGAGGCGCACAAGGAAGGGCAGGTCGGTGTACGTCCGCACGTAGTCGGAGAAGAACGGCGTGTCGCGGCGGACGAAGTTCTCGGTGAGGATCACGTGGCCCATCGCCATCGCGAGCGCCGCGTCGGTGCCGGCCTGCGCCGGCATCCACTCGTCGGCGAACTTCGTGTTGTCGGCGTAGTCAGGGCTGACCGTGACGACCTTCGTCCCGCGGTAGCGCACCTCCGCCATCCAGTGCGCGTCGGGTGTGCGGGTCACCGGGACGTTGGAGCCCCACATCATGAGGTAGGTCGCGTCCCACCAGTCACCCGACTCGGGCACGTCGGTCTGGTCGCCGAAGACCTGAGGGCTCGCGACGGGCAGGTCGGCATACCAGTCGTAGAAGCTCGTCATGACGCCGCCGATGAGCTGGATGAAGCGGGTGCCAACACAGTGCGACACCATCGACATCGCCGGGATCGGCGAGAAGCCGGCGCACCGGTCGGGGCCGTACGTCTTGATCGTGTGGACGTGCGCGGCCGCGGCGATCTCGACAGCCTCACCCCACGAGGCCCGCACGAGGCCGCCCTTGCCACGGGCGCGTTGGTAGCGGCGGCGCTTCTCCGGGTCGCCGGTGATCTCGGCCCAGGCGAGCACCGGGTCACCGAGCCGGGCCTTGGCCTCGCGGTACATCTCGAGGAGGACACCGCGGACGTAGGGGTAGCGGACCCGCGTCGGGGAGTAGGTGTACCAGGAGAACGCGGCTCCCCTGGGGCAGCCGCGCGGCTCGTACTCCGGGCGGTCCGGGCCCACCGAAGGGTAGTCGGTCTGCTGCGTCTCCCACGTGATGATCCCGTCTTTGACGTAGACCTTCCACGAGCAGGACCCGGTGCAGTTGACGCCGTGGGTCGAGCGCACGACCTTGTCGTGGCTCCACCGGTCCCGGTAGAAGACGTCCCCGGCGCGGCCGCCCTCGCGGAAGACGGCGCGACCGTCGTCGGACTCGTCCCAGCGGGTGAAGAACCGGCCCGCCTTGAGCAGTGCCGCCGAGGCCGATCCGTCGATCTGGGGAGGGGTCCCACCCACGCTCCCCGCCCGCTCACTCATAGTCGTTCCCGGCGTCGGACCCGAACCTTGGACAAACCACCCAGTTGGTCGCCATGACTCGAAGAATGGCACGACCTCGGGTGCGGCACCACACAAACCACGCCGATGCCCTTCTCAGACCTGCGTCGTCGCGACCTCACGGAGGAAGGCGAGGTAGTCCTCGGTCGGGTGCACACCGGGCAGCGTCGCGGACCCGTTCGCGACGAGGAAGGGGACGACCACGACGTCCAGGGCCCGCGCCATCTCCTCGTCGCGTCGCACCTCGTCGCCGTATGCCGTGCCCGCGAGCACGGCTGCGACCCGGCGCTCGTCGAGGCCGCACTCGGCGCCGGCGCGCTGCAGGACCTCGAGGTCGTCGATGGCGTGGCCCTCGACGAAGTGCGCGAAGAAGAAGCGTTCGACGGCCGCCGACTGGAGGGCCGGGCCGCCCAGCTCGCGGGCGAGCTCACACAGCCGGTGGGCGTCGAAGGTGCTCACCCACCCGGCGCGGTCCCAGGGGATCTCGTAGTCGTCGCCGACGAGCTCATGGCCGGCGACCTGACGAGCGGACGCGGGCAGGACGGCCACCTGCTCGGGGGCGACCTCGAAGGAGCGCAGCCGAAGGGCGACGTCGGCCGGGCGTTCGAAGGCGGCGATGGCCATCTCGACCCGGCGTTTTGCGAACCACGACCACGGGTCGACGAGGTCGAACCAGAGCTCCAGGTCGACGACGACCGAGGAGTCCGCCGCTTCTTGGTCGGTCATCTGCCCAGTCTCGCACGCCGTTTCCGGCCGTTGGCCGATCGCGCGGAGGATGCCTGGAACGCCTGAGATGCACCGAAGAAGCCCGCGCGCCCTGGTGGGGAGACGCCGGGGTGCCGAGCGCCGGGGTGCCGGGGTGCGATGTGCAGCAGGAAACGTCGAGGCCCCCACCGCGGTGGCGGTGGGGGCCTCGACGGAGGTGCGGGATCAGAAGCGGCCGTAGCCCGACGGGGTGGTCCAGATCGAGTGGTTGCCGATGACCGTTCCGGTCCGCTGAGCGTCGATCATGCGGCCGGGGCTGACGTAGATGCCCACGTGGTAGGCCGGGTAGCCGAAGAAGACGAGGTCGCCGGGGCGGGGGCTGCTCACGCGCGTGGCGGCGGCCTGCTGGGCCGAGGCGGTCCGCGGGATCGTGATGCCGGCCTGGCGGTAGACCCAAGAGGTGAAGCCCGAGCAGTCAAAGCCGCTCGGCGACGAGCCGCCGTAGACGTAGGGGACCCCGAACATCGACTGGGCGATGCCGACGATGCCGGTGGCCGACTGGGTGGGGGCGGCGTTGATCGCGCTGCGCGTGGTGGAGCGCGAGGCCGCGGCCTGACGGGCGGCGCGGGCCTTCGCCTCGGCCTCGGCCTTCGCCTTGGCCTCCGCGCGCTCGGTCTTGACGACGATGTCCTCGATGACCTGCGGCGCGGCGGACTGCTTCGGCATCGACGCCTGGGCGAAGCCGATGGAGGACAGGGCGTTGGCGGCCTTGAGGGTGGTGGTCTGCGGACCGACGACCGCGGCGCCGGCCGTGACGTCAGCGGCGACGTTCGCCCCGGCCGAGTCAGCGGCATTGGCCGGAGAGGCGAAGGTGGCAACGAGCCCACCCGAGGCCGCGACGATGGCGGCTCCCTTGACGGCCGGCTGGGCCGACTCCTTCGCGATGATCTTGAGCTCGGAGAGCGGGTTGAAGCGACCAGGCACGCGGTGGCGCCCGATGACGTTCTGAGCCACGGTTGACCTCTCGGCGCCTGCGAGGTGAGCTGTCGGGTTCGGGCTGAGGTGCTGCCCGGCCTTCGCTCGGACCTGGTGGTCCGTCGAGGGCTTCACCCCGAGGGCGCCTCTCGGCGCCCGTAGAAAGGTGGTTCCCCCGCTCCTGCCATGCGGTTCGTTCTGGGCTCCGGAACGGCGGCAGGATTAGGCGATCCGCCCCGGAACACCCGCCCTTCAGGAGCGAGTGCGCCCACCGTACCGAATGTGCCCGGCGAATGTCACGCCTGGATCACGGACCAATTCAACCGATTTTCGGTGAACGTCCCGTGGCCCCGACGATGTCGCGGGAACAGTCCGGAGCCCCCTGCGCGTGACGCCCGAGGGACCCCGGATGATGCTCCCAGTCATCACGGCTCATTCACGGGGCCACGCGCGGACCACGTGAGACCCATGCACGGACCCACCCGGCGCGTCCACCGGGTGGGTCCGCAGAAGGTCCGCCCTCAGGCGGCCTGGCAGAAGACGTGGCCGGCGACGTCCTCGGGCAGGGAGACGCCCTCGGCGCGGTCGGAGCCCTCCCGGACGGCGATGACGCGGCCGCCGGTGCGGACGACCTCGACCCGGGCGCCGGGGACGACACCCGCGCTCGTCAGGAGCGCCAGGGCCTCCGGGTCGACCTGGACGGGCTCGCCGATCCGGCGGATCGTCACGACCAGCGGCGCGTCGGAGACGACCACGGTGAGGGCCGTCAGCCCCGTGAGGAAGTCGTCGGCGCGCTCGACCCCCAGCTCCTCGAGACCCGGGATCGGGTTGCCGTACGGCGACTCGAGCCCGTCCCCGATCAAGGTGAGGATCTTGCGCTCGACCTGCTCGGACATGACGTGCTCCCAGCGACACGCCTCGTCGTGGGCGTACTCCCACTCGAGGCCGATGACGTCGACGAGGAGGCGCTCGGCGAGCCGGTGCTTGCGCATGACGCGGGTCGCGAGGAGGCGCCCGTGCTCGGACAGCTCGAGGTGCCGGTCGCCGGTCACGGTCACGAGACCGTCGCGCTCCATGCGCGCCACCGTCTGCGACACCGTGGGTCCCGAGTGCCCGAGCCGCTCGGCGATCCGGGCCCGGAGCGGGACGATCCCCTCCTCCTCGAGCTCGAAGATCGTGCGCAGGTACATCTCGGTGGTGTCGATCAGGTCCGTCACGGGTCCTACCCTCTCAGAATTCGCGAGTGCCCTGCGCAGGCCGGACGGCGCTCAGGACACCGTCGCCTCCGGCCCACCGCCACGGCGTCGGGTCGGGTCGTGGCGGGGCACCCAGACCTTGAGCCAGACAGCGCCCGCGAGGGTGCCGGCGCCGAGGACGACGGCAGAGGCGCCGAGTGTCAGCACGGCGCTCAGAGCAGACAACGCGAGGGGCCCTGCAGCCCTTCCCACGTCGGCGAAGAGGCGCCAGCCTCCGAGGAACTGGGCTCGACCCTCGACGGGCGACGCGTCGGCCCCGAGGGTCATGATCAGCCCGGCGCCGAGGCCGTTCCCCAGGCCGAGGACCGTCGCGACCACGGTCACGGTGACGAACGTGGTCGCCAACGGCAGGAGCGCCATCCCGACGCCGAGCACGACCATGCTCGGGACGGCCGCCGCGACGCGGCCGTGCCGGTCCATGAGCCAGCCCGACGGATAGAACAGGAGCATGTCGAGGGCCCCCGCGACGCCGAAGACGAGGGAGGTCTGCGCCGGCGTCAGGCCCACCGACTCGGCCCAGAGGGGCACGAGGGCCTCGCGGACCGCGCGGGCGCCTGCGACACACATCGCCCCGGTCCCGAGGGTGAGCAGCACATGGCGGTGCCGGGCCAGGACCGAGGCGACCGAGAGCGGTGGCGCCGAACCCACCGCACCGGACGGCGTCGCCGTGATGTCGGGGGCCAGCCAGACGAGGGCAAAGGCGGCGAGGCTGGCGACGACGCCGACGACGTAGGCCGCGCCGGTGCCCCAGCGCACGATGACGAACGAGCCGATGAACGGGCCGAGGAAGGCTCCGACGCGGCTGACCCCGCCCAGCGTCGACAGCGCCCTGGCCCGGAGCGCGACGGGCACGGCCTCGGTGAGGTAGGCCTGGCGGGCCAGCCCGAAGAGGGATCCGGCGAGTCCGATGACGAGGACGCCGACGAAGAGCAGGCCCACGCTGTGCGCGAGCGCCGCGACGAGCATCCCGACTGCCTCGACCACGGCGGCGACGAGCAGGGCACGCCGCTCGCCGATCCGGGCCGCGAGCGCCCCGGACGGCAGGTCGCCGAGCAGCTGGCCCACCCCGAGGGCGGCGACGACGAGCGCGGCGACCCCGACGGAGGCACCGAGCTCCCGGGCGGACAGCGCGATGATCGGCGAGACGGCGCCCGCCCCGGTCGAGCCGAGGAGCGTCGGGCCGTAGGCGGACAGGGCGACCTGCCGGAGGGCTCCGCGTTCGCCGCCGCCACGCATCTCGGTCACGCCACGAGACCCTAACGATTGGGTCTCTCGGGTGGCTGGGGCCCGGGGCCGACGAAACCATGGCGGGGTGACCCAGGACGAGCGGACGACCAGCCCGAGCGCGGTGGGCGCGTCGGTCGCGCTGGCCCTCGCCGCCGTCGCGGGACTCGCCGTCTCCGTCGTCGCGCCGATGGCGACCCTGGTGATCGGGGTCATCCTCTTCGGCGTCCTGCACAACGTCCTCGAGCTGCGCTACCTCATCGGCCGGTTCCCGGGGCTCCTCGGCCGTTCCTTCGTCGAGCGGCTGGGGCTGCTCGTCACCGGCATCTTCGTCGCACGGCTCCTCGCCCCCGTAGTGGGCCGACCCGCCCACGTGGCGGAGGTCGCGCTCGGCTACGCCGTCCTGGCGCTCGGCGCGGCCCACGTCCTGCAGGGCCGACGCCGCGTCGCCGTGCTCGTGGCGCTCGCCCCCGCGGCGGTGGCCTCCCTCCTCTTCCCCGAGCACCACGTGGTGGCCGTCGCGCTGCTCCACCTCGTCGTACCCGTCGTCTTCCTCTGGGACTGGTCGACCCGGCTCCCGGAGCGCCGGGGGCTCTTCCGGGCCGTCCAGGTCGTCTGGTCGGTCGTCGTCCCCGCGGCCGTCCTGGCGGGCCTCGCGGACCCGTGGCTCACCCGCGGGGCCGGGGCCGTGCGCAGCCTCGTCGGCGACGGAGACTGGATGCTCGCGTCCCTCGCCCCGCCGGGCGCCGGCCAGGGGGTGGTCGCCCTCCGCTTCCTCGTGGTCTTCGCCTTCCTCGGGCTGATGCAGTACGTCGTCTGGGTCGCCTTCCTGCCGCGGGTCGCGCCGGAGGTCACGGCCACCTTCGAGGTGCGCCTGCCGTGGCTGACGGGAGCCCGGGTCTGGGCCGCTGCCTTCATCGCCGCCGCCGTGTTCGCCGTCCTCTTCGCGCTCGACTTCCGCGACACGGAGACGCTCTACCGAGCCGTCTCCAGCTTCAGCGCCTATCTCGAGGTGCCGGTCCTGCTCGCCCTCCTCGTCGGCGGCGGTCGCTCGCCGAGGCCGGTCCCGTATGCCGCTGGGTCGGCTGCCGCGGCCGGTGCGCCTCCCCTGCCCCATCGGGAACCCGCGTCCTGAGCCGGCGCTCGGGAGCCGCCGGTCGTCACAAAAGGCCTTGCCCCGCCGTTCGGACCCGACGTACGGTCGTGAGAACCAACCAAGAAGGGAGGTGATCCGAGAAGTGTTTTCTTCCGGAATGTGTGAGGTGGCCGCGCGCTAGCCGCGCCCCCCACCCACACCCAGGGATGAAGCAGGGCAGTCCGACCGGTCGGGCTGCCCTGTTCCCGTCCCGGCCGCCGTCGCGTCACGGCTGGCGGCGGAACCTCTCCCAGGCCCCGGCCTCCGCGAGGTCGCCGTCGGCGATGCGCGTGAACACGATCCGGTCGTGGAGCCGGTTGGCGCGTCCCGCCCAGAACTCCACCTCGTCGCAGAGGATCCGCCACCCGCCCCAGAAGTCCGGCAGCGGCACGTCGGTCTCGTGCCCGGTGTCGGGGAAGCGCTCGAGCACCTCACTCCACCGCTGCTCGAGCTCGGCGCGGTCCGCCGCTGGGCGGGACTGCTCGGAGGCCCAGGCGGAGAGACGGGAGCCGTAGGGCCGCGAGACGAAGTACGCCTCGACCTCCTCACGGCCGATCGGCACGGCCCGCCCCCGGAAGCGGATCGCGCGGTGGAGGGCGGGCCACGTCAGTGCGGCCGCGATCGCGGGGCTCGCACGCAGCTCCCGGCTCTTGTCCGAGTCGAGGTTGGTCACGAAGCCCGGTCCGCGCTCGTCGAAGTAGCGCATGAGGACGGTCCGGACGTTGGGCGCCCCGGACGCGTCGACCGTCGCGACGGAGAGGGCCGTCGGCTCGGGGACGTCCTCGCGCAGCCTCGAGGCGGCGAGGGCTGCGTCGATCCAGGCCCGGGCCTGCAGGAAGGGCGAGGCGCGCACCTCGGACTCGTCGAGCCCTTCGCCTCCTTCGATGTACTCGTCGATGTGCCCGTCGATGTGCTCCCCGTCATGTCCACCGTCGCGGCGGCCCGAGCTGCTCATGGGTTCAGACTAGGGTTGACGCGTCCGGCGCGGCCCGTGGCCGTCGCATGACTGACGCGAGGAGACGCTCGATGGCAGGCAAGACGAAGGTCGTCACGACCGTGATCAAGTACGGCACCAAGTACGGTCCGCAGATCTGGATCGCGAGCAAGGCCCTGCGGGAGCCCGCCAAGGAGGCCGCACAGAAGATCATGGCGAGCGAGCGCGCCCGCAAGGCCGCGCTCTCCCACGCGTCCTCGCTCGCTGACGGCAGCGTCCTCAAGGTCTACCGCGGCGACCAGGCGCTCTGGCTCGTCTTCAGCGGCGACACCGCGATCACGGTGTACCCCCCGACCGACGTGCCGCTCAGCTCGCTGCTGCGCGGGGCGGACCTCACCCGTCGGATCCACTCGAGCACGAAGCTCACGGCCAAGGACCGCGCCAAGGACGCGGCGGCGACCGCCCTGCGCCGCGGCAAGCCCGGCAGCATCAACTGAGCGGGCTCTTGACCCGCTCACTCAGCCACGGTGATCCCGAGCTCGGCCGCGAGCAGGTCCGCCAGCTCGATGACCTGCGGCCGGCTGAGGGTCGCCCCCCGTAGACCGGCCAGGCCCCGAGGCGAACGCAGCGTGGCCCCGGAGAGGTCGAGGGCGGCATACGACCCGCGCCCGAACTCCGGCTCGACGAGCGTGCACCCCTCGAAGCCGACCCCCGACACCGTCGCCTCCTGCAGGTCGAGCCCCGAGATGACGCAGTCGACGAAGGCGACGTCCTTGAGCCGGGCGCCGCGCAGGTTGAGGAAGTCGATCTTCCCGCCGCGCACCGTGACGTCCCGCCAGACCGAGCCCCACGCCGACACGGCGGCGAGCCGGCAGTCCTCGATCGTCGTCTCGACCAGGCTCGCCTCGTGCAGCGCGACGCCGACGCCGTGCACCCGCTCCCAGGCGCTCTCGGCCCAGCGTGACCCCTCGAGGTGCACGTCGTCGAGCGCGCACCCGACGAGCGTGCACTCGAGGAAGCTCGCCCCCTCGGCGGCCGCCTCGGTGAAGTCCGTCCCCTCGAATCGGACCCCGTCGTGGTCGCGCGAGAGAGCGCGGTCTCGCGAGGTGAACACCCGGTCGGCAAAGACGGTCTGGTCGGCGGCTGACGGCATACGGTGAGTCTGGCAGCCGGGCCGCCGCGACGCCCCTCCACAGAGGCGACACCGGGCGGCAGAATGGCTGGTGGCCCACACTGCGGTGGTACGACCGCCTGAGCAGCAAGGATCCTGATGGCAGAGAACACGCCGGACCCGGACTTCAAACCCGGCCTCGAGGGGGTCATCGCCTTCGAGTCGACCATCGCCGAACCCGACAAGGAGGGCGGCGCGCTGCGCTATCGAGGGGTCGACATCAACGACCTCGTCGGCCACGTCTCCTTCGGCAACGTCTGGGGACTCCTCGTCGACAACAAGTTCAACCCGGGCCTCCCCCCGGCCGAGCCCTACCCCCTGCCCGTGCACACCGGCGACGTCCGCGTCGACGTCCAGTCCGCGCTCGCGATGCTCGCCCCGGTCTGGGGGTTCCGCCCGACGCTCGACATCGACGCCGACGAGGTCCGCGACAACCTCGCGCGCGCCGCGGTCATGGCGCTGTCCTTCGTGGGACAGTCCGCGCGCGGCCTCGACAAGCCGATGGTCCCGCAGAGCGAGGTCGACAAGGCCAAGACGATCACCGAGCGCTTCATGATCCGCTGGCGGGGCGAGCCCGACCCGCGGCACGTCGAGGCCGTCGACGCCTACTGGGTCTCCGCCGCCGAGCACGGCATGAACGCCTCGACGTTCACCGCGCGGGTCATCACCTCGACGGGTGCCGACGTCGCCGCGGCCCTGTCCGGGGCCGTGGGCGCCATGTCCGGACCGCTCCACGGCGGCGCGCCCTCGCGCGTGCTCCACATGCTCGAGGGTGTGGAGAAGCGAGGGGACGCGACGGCATACGTCAAGGACGTGCTCGACAAGGGCGAGCGGCTCATGGGCTTCGGCCACCGGGTCTACCGCGCGGAGGACCCGCGCGCCCGTGTGCTCCGGTCGGCCTGCGAGCGGCTCGGCGCGCCCCGCTACGAGGCCGCCGCCGCGCTCGAGAAGGCCGCCCTCGACGAGCTCCACGCCCGGCGTCCCGACCGTGTCCTCGCGACCAACGTCGAGTTCTGGGCCGCGGTCATCCTCGACTTCGCCGAGGTCCCGGCGTCGATGTTCACGCCGATGTTCACGTGTGCGCGCACGGCGGGCTGGTCGGCGCACATCCTCGAGCAGAAGCGGACCGGACGCCTGATCCGCCCGTCGTCCCGCTACGTCGGCGAGGGTCCCCGCGGTCCGCAGGACGTCGAGGGCTGGACGCCCGAGATCTCCCACTGAGTCGCCAGAGGTGCGCGGTTGCCGGAAAGGTGCGGCCTGCAGGACGCATGGATCCGGCACCCGCGCACCTCTGAACGGACGGGCTGTGGGCGTCCACACACCGAGAGGCGGTGTCCAAGGGGTGGGCACCTGGGGTTCAATGGGCGCGGTGACAACGGCGTCATCCGCAATCAACACATCCGCCACACCCCCGTAACGTGGCCCCACCCCCAAGGTGAAACCGTGACCGATGCAACGGCCGTGACCAGTCCCCTGACGATCCCCTCCGACCTGCTGCCCGCCGACGGACGTTTCGGCTCCGGTCCGTCCAAGGTCCGCGGAGAGCAGCTCGAGTTCCTCACCTCGATCGGTCGCACCGTCCTCGGGACCTCGCACCGCCAGGCTCCCGTGAAGAACCTCGTCGGCGAGGTCCGTGAGGGCCTGCGCGCCCTGTTCAACCTGCCCGACGGCTACGAGATCATCCTCGGCAACGGCGGCTCGACCGCGTTCTGGGACATCGCCGCCTTCGGCCTCGTCATCGACCGCGCCCAGCACCTCGCGTTCGGCGAGTTCTCGAGCAAGTTCGCCACGGTGACCAACAACGCCCCCTTCCTCGGCGACTCGACGATCATCAAGGCCGAGCCCGGTACCCTCGCGACCCCCGAGGCCGAGCCCGGTGTCGACGTCTACGCCTGGCCGCACAACGAGACCTCGACCGGTGTCATGGCCCCCGTCCAGCGGGTCGAGGGCGCCGACGAGGGCGCGCTCGTGCTCATCGACGCCACGTCGGGCGCCGGCGGCCTGCCCGTCGACATCACGCAGACCGATGTCTACTACTTCGCCCCGCAGAAGTGCTTCGCCTCCGACGGCGGCCTCTGGCTCGCGGCGTTCTCGCCGGTTGCCCTCGCCCGTGTCGAGGCGGTGGCCGGCACCGGCCGCTGGGTCCCCGACTTCTTCAGCCTGCCGACCGCGATCGACAACTCGCTGAAGAACCAGACGTACAACACCCCGTCCCTCGCCACGCTCGCCCTGCTCGCCTCGCAGCTGCGCTGGCTCAACGGCAACGGCGGCCTCGACTGGGCGACCGCCCGGACGAAGGACTCGAGCACCCGCCTCTACACGTGGGCCGAGCAGACGTCCTACACGACGCCCTACGTCGCCGACCCGGCAGCCCGCTCGCAGGTCGTCGGGACGATCGACTTCGACGACTCGATCGACGCGGCCGCCGTCGCCAAGACGCTCCGGGCCAACGGCATCGTCGACGTCGAGCCCTACCGCAAGCTCGGCCGCAACCAGCTCCGCGTCGCGATGTTCCCGGCGGTCGACCCCGAGGACGTCACGAAGCTGACGCAGGCGATCGACTACGTCGTCGCGCAGCAGGGCTGATCAGGCCCAGACCACCCGGGCTGGACGAGAGCGTTGGGTCTGGTGGTGAGTGGTAGAGCACTCACCACCAGACCCTTTCGCATATCTCCGGCCACAACACTGACGGAAACCACCCGGCCGTATGCCGTCGAGCCGGCTCCGCGCCCACCGCGCCTTGGGCGCGGGCCGGCCCAGCGGCATACCGGCTGGTGGCGACTCAGCGGTTGAGCACCGCGGCCACGACGGCGATCGCGACGAAGAGAGCGAGCGCGGCGAGCGTCACCCGGTGGCGGAACTTGAAGCTCACTTGGTCACCTCGGGCGCCGTCGACACCTGCGGCACGAGCTGGACGCGGAAGCGAGGACGGCTCTGGGTCTGGAAGGTCACCGCGACATTCTCCCTGCGCGCGAACCAGAGAGCCACCACCACCAGGCTGAGGCCGACCATGATCGTCCCGATCGCGATCGTCCAGCGTGGACCCCACGTGTCACCGATCCAGCCGATCATCGGTGCACCGAGGGGTGTCCCGCCCATGAAGATCGCCATGTAGAGGGCCATGACGCGGCCCCTCATGACCGGGTCGACGCTGACCTGCACCATGGCGTTGGCGGCCGTCAGCGCGGTCAACGCCGAGAGGCCGGTCGGCACGAGGTAGAGCGCGAAGAGGACATAGCTCGGCGCGGTCGAGAGCAGCGCCGTCGACAGGGTGAACCCGACCAGGGCCAGGAGCAGCACCCGCAGCCGCGGACGGCCGCGACGGGCCGCGAGGAGCGCCGCGGTGAGCGAGCCGACGGCCATGATCGAGCCGAGCAGGCCGTACTCCCCCGGGCCCTTGTCGAAGACCTTGGTCGCCATGAGCGCCATCGTCACCTGGAAGTTCATCCCGAACGTGCCGAGGACGAAGACGAGGAACATGATGAGGATGAGATCGGGACGGCCCTTGACGTAGCGCACCCCTTCTCGGATCTGGCCCTTGCCGCGTGCCCGCGGTGACGGAGTGAGGGCGCCGGTGTCCATCTGGGACAGGGCGACGAGGACGAAGACGAAGCTCGCGGCGTTGATGAAGAGCGCCGGTGCGAGGCCGAACCATGCGATGACGAGGCCGGCGACGCCGGGGCCGATGAGGCGGCCGAGGTTGAAGGAGGCGCTGTTGAGCGCGACCGCGTTGGGCAGGTGCTCGCTGTCGACCATCTCGGAGACGAACGTCTGGCGGGCCGGGTTGTCGACGGCCGTCGCAACTCCCTGCAGGAAGGCGAGCGCGTAGACGTGCCAGAGCTCGACGACCCCCGTGGCGGTGAGGACCGCGAGGAGCAGGGCCGTGACGAGCAGAGCGGACTGGGTGAGGAAGAGGATGCGCCGCTTCGGGAAGCGGTCGACGATCATGCCGGCCCACGGCGCGAGGATGAGGAACGGCAGGAACTGCAGACCCGTCACGAGGCCGAGGGCCGAGGCGGACCGGTCGGTCAGGACGGTGAGGACGAGCCAGTCCTGGGCGACCCGGCCCATCCAGGTGCCGATGTTGGAGACGATCGCCCCGGAGGCGTAGACGCGGTAGTTGCGGATGCCGAGCGAGTGGAACGTCGGACTCATTCGCTCGCCACCTTCGCCAGCACGTCGGAGGCGCGGCGGAGCAGGTCGAGCTCGTCCTCGCTGAGGTGCTCGAACCGCGAGAGCATCCACTCGTCGCGGTGGCGCCGGATCCGCTTGAGCGCCTGCCGGCCCTCCGGCGTGAGCGAGAGGATCACCTGTCGCCCGTCGGTCGGGTCGGCCGCGCGCGCGATGTAGCCGAGCTCGACGAGGCAGTTCGTCGAGCGCTTCATGCTCGGCTGGGAGACCCGCTCGATGTCGGCGAGCTCGCTGTTGGTCCGGTGGGCACCCTCGAGCCGTGCGAGCACCGAGAACTGGTGCGGCGGCAGCTCGCGGTCCGACTCGAAGCGCACCCTGCGGGAGATCCGCATGCACGCGAGTCGGATGTCGTTGGAGAGCGAGACGAGCTCGTTCCGGGTCAGGTTCTTGGTACGCATCGGAGTCCTCGGTCAGTCACGTCCTGGGAGATGCTTACCTTAACTCATTAGCCCGGCTAACTATTCCGGGGTGTCCTCGCCGTATGCCGCCCACGTCCACCGAGCGCCAAGCGCCCCGTCGCTCGACCTCCTCGACCCGCGGCCGCGCCTCCGGCCCCGGGCGACGCGAAGGGCCCCCTCCCGTGCGGGAGGGGGCCCAGCGGCATACGCGCGCGTGCGCGTCAGGCGGTCACTTGACGAGAAGCTGCTCGAGCGGCGCCTTGCAGAAGTACACGAGGAAGAAGCCGGAGACGATCCAGAGCAGCGGGTGGATCGACCTCGCGTGCCCCTTGGCGATCTTGACGAGGACCCACGTGATGAAGCCAGCGCCGATGCCGACGGTGATGTTGTACGTGAACGGCATGAGCACGATCGTGAGGAAGGCCGGCAGTGCGACCTCCATGTCGTCCCACTCGATGTTCTTCACCTGCGTCATCATGAGGAAGCCGACGATGACGAGGGCGGGGGCCGCCGCCTCGGACGGGACGACCGCGAAGAGCGGGGCGAGGAACGTCGCGAGGAGGAAGAGGACGCCGGTCACGACGGACGCGAGACCCGTGCGGGCCCCCTCCTCGACACCTGAGGCGGACTCGATGTAGGAGGTGTTGCTGCTGACACCACCGGCGCCACCGGCGATCGCCGCGATGGAGTCGACGACGAGGATGCGCTCGGTGTTGGGCGGGTTGCCCTCGTCGTCGAGCAGCTCGGCCTCGGTCCCGATGGCGACGACGGTCCCCATCGTGTCGAAGAAGTCGGCGAGGAGCAGCGAGAAGACGAACATGACGGCCGTGACGATGCCGAGCTTCTCGAAGGAGCCGAGCAGGTTGAACTGGCCGAGGATGCCGAGGTCGGGCGTGTTCGTGATCGAGGCCGGGAGCTTGGGAACGGTGAGGGCCCAGGCGTCGGGGTTGGTGAGGTGGCCGTCCTTGTCGAAGACGCGCGGCCCGATGTTGAAGACCGCCTCGACGAGCATCGCGAGGACCGTCGCCGAGGCGATGCCGATGAGGATGGCGCCCTTGACCTTGCGGATGAGCAGGAAGGCGATGAGGAACACGCCGAAGACGAAGACGAAGGTCGGCCAGCCGTCGAGGCTGCCACCGATGCCGAGCTCGCTCGGGACCGAGCCCGGCGAGGTCGGGCGGCGCGCGAAGCCCGCGTCGATGACGCCGATGAAGGCGATGAAGAGGCCGATACCGACGGAGATGGCGACCTTGAGGGGGGCCGGGATCGCCTTGAAGACGGCCTTGCGGAACCCGGTGAGCACGAGGACGAGGATGATGACGCCCTCGATGACCACGAGGCCCATGAGGTCGGCGAAGGTGATCTTGTCGGCCGCGTGCGTGAACACCATGCCGGCGATGAGGCCGTTGATACCGAGGCCGGCCGCGAGCGCGATGGGGAAGTTCGCGACGAGGCCCATGAGGATCGACATGATGCCGGCGATGACCGCCGTGCCCACCGCGACGAGCAGCTTGCTCTGCTCGAGGTCCTTGACGCCGCCGATCATGAATCCGGAGCCGTCGGTGGCTCCGGAGAGGATGATCGGGTTGAGCACCACGATGTAGACCATCGTGAAGAAGGTGACGACGCCTCCGCGGACCTCACGGGCGACCGTCGAGCCGCGCTCCGTGATCTTGAAGAAGCCGTCGAGCCCGGTCCGAGTTGCCGGGCGCGTGGGGGTTTGGGTGGCCATGGCGCACACCTTAATGGTGGCTGTGACCCCGCTCCGAATCGAGCGCCTAGGCTGTGGGCGTGACCGAGCCGACCTCCCCGCACGACCCCCAGCAGACGCGTGACGAGCCTCACCGTGACGGTCTCGACGCCGGCCGGCCCGTCGACGAGCACCCGGACCTCGCTCCGATGCATGTCCCGATGCTGAAGATCGTCGAGGCGGGCATCCTCGCCTGGGCCGTCGCGCTCGTCGTGACCCTCGTCGTGCCGGCCCTGCACGAGGGCTCGCGCGACTGGTGGCCGTGGACGTGCGTGGCCGGGATCGTGCTCGGCGCCATGGGCTGGCTCTACGTCCGCCGCGGCCGCGGCAACGCGCGCGACGCTGCCTGACACGGACCCGGGGGGCTGTATGCCGCCGGGTTCAGTCCTGCTCGGCCGTGACCTCGGCCTCGGCCTGGGAAGGCGGAACCGCCTCGGTCTCGTCCGCCTCCGCGGTCACGAGCGGGGGCTCGATGTCGACGGCGAACTCGTCGACGATCGGCTCACCCATCGGCGTCGGCTCCGGCTGCTCGACGTCGGTCTCTGAGTGCGCGCCACACCCGTGGTCGAGCGAGATCACCTTGCCGTCGGA
This sequence comes from Intrasporangium oryzae NRRL B-24470, assembly GCF_000576595.1. GTDB lineage: Bacteria > Actinomycetota > Actinomycetes > Actinomycetales > Dermatophilaceae > Intrasporangium_C > Intrasporangium_C oryzae. The sequence continues at coordinate 24,714 of NZ_AWSA01000036.1, forward strand.
GGGGCTCCACTCGTTGGCGCACACCCCGAAGGTCGCCCGGAGCGCGCCGGCCATCGGCACGAAGTAGCCGCACGTCGCGCACCGAGCGGTCGCCTTGAGGGCGATGTCGGAATGGGGGCCGCCGTCACCGGCATACCACCGGGTCGCGGCAGCCTCGCGTCCCTCGGCTGACAGGACCCGGGGGCGGCCGAGGCCCAGCTCGAAGATCGCCATCTGGTCGACGTCCTCGTCGCCCGTGGCCTCGAAGCCCGCCTCGAGGTTGGGGTCGTCGGCGCGGTGCGGCAGCACGTCGCCGGCGCCGAGATCCCCGGGAGCGAGCCGGTCGGCATACGGCAGCCACTCGGGGGCGAGGATCGCGTCGGGGCCGGGCAGCAGGTTGGTCTCGGAGACCGTCGCGACCTTGCCCCGCGGCACCCGGGCCACCGAGACTCCCCAGCGCCAGCCGCGGTAGCCCGCCGACGTGCACTCGAACCAGTGCATGGCGAGCCGCTCACCGAGCGCCTCCATGCCGAGGTGAGCGCCGACCGTGCCCGGCTCGGCGACCTCCTCGAGGACGGCGCGGGCGAGGTCGACGGCCGATGCGAGGACGGCGTCCTGCTTCGGGGTCGGCGTGGGGGCGACGGTCATCGGCCCTTGCCCTCGTCGGGGCCGGGTCCGCCGTCGAGCTGGGCGGCGAGCCCGCGGAGGGCGCGCCCGACGGTCGAGGCGAGCTTCTTGTCGGGGTAATGGCCCTTGCGCAGGCCGTTGCTCACGCCGTCGAGGAGCTGGACGAGGTCCTCGATGATGACGACCATCTCCTCGGCGGGCTTGCGGTCACGCTCGCGACGGTTGGCGGACACCGACTGGACGGGGTCGAGCAGCTTGACGGCGAGCGCCTGGGCACCCTTGCGGCCCTCGACGATGCCGAACTCGACCCTCGCTCCCTTCTTCACGGTCGTGACACCGGCAGGGAGGGCGTTGGCGTGCAGGAACACGTCGAGCCCGTCGTCCTCGGTGATGAACCCGAAGCCCTTGTCGGAGTCGTAAAACCTGACCTTGCCAGTCGGCACTGTCCACCTCGTTGATCTCGGTCGGTCGCACCCGGTTCGGCACGACTCGATAGGGCGCCCTGGTGCGCGCAGCACCAGCCTAACGGCTGCCGGCAACCGCGAATTTCGGTCCGGCGGACCCCGTCAACCCGCGACGGGGCCGGGGGTGATCCCCCACGTGCCGGTCCACTCCTCGCCCGGCGCGAGGAGGACGAGCGAGTCACCGGAGTTGAAGGCGTCGGCCGGGCAGCTCATCGGCTCCACGGCGACTCCCGGCTCGCCCTTGCCCTCCCGGGCCAGCGCGGTGAAGACCTGCAGCCACGGGAAGGCTTCGTCGGCCCACAGCGTGACGGTCCGGTCCGCCGAGGCCACCGTGGCACGCCAGCGACCGTCGGCGTCACGCACGACGCCGGTGAAGGCCGTGTCGAGATCGGCTCCGGCGACAGCACGGCCGGCACGGAAGTCGAGGCCACCCCCCTCGACGGGCTCGACGGAGGCCGGCAGGAGCCGCTCGTCGACGGCGACCCAGCGGTCGGCGGGGACGGTGAGCACGACGTCGTCGAGCGGGGTGCTCCCGATCGAGAGATACGGGTGGGCGCCGTAGCCGAACGGCGCCTCGCTCCGCCCCACGTTGCGGGCGGCGGTGGTGACGACGAGACCGCTGTCGTCGAGCACATAGGTCGTGCGCAGGTCGAGGTGGTGGTCCCAGCCCGGTTGCGGGTGCAGGCGGTAGCCGACGGTGACCGACGACTCCTCGCGGTCGACGAGCTCCCAGAGCGCCCAGCGGACGAGACCGTGGCTGGCGTTGCCTCGGGGGACCTCGGTGATCGGGAGCTGGTGCTCGACGCCGTCGAAGGTGTACTTGCCGTCGCGGATGCGGTTGGGCCACGGCATGAGCTGCTGGCCGCGCCCCGATGCGCACGGCTCGTCGACGTCGTACCCCGCCACGAGGTCGATGCCGTCACGGGTCAGGGTCCGCAGGCCGCCCCCGACCTCGACGAGCGTCGCCTCGAAGGGACCGTGGCCGATGGTCCACTGCTGGCCGGTCGGGTGCGCGTGCTGACCCTCGGTCAGCGCGACAGGTGTGAGCGCGCTCATGGCGGCAACGGTAGCGCTCCGGGGCCTGCGCCTGAGTCGCGCGGTCACGCCGGACCGCCGGAAGAGGGGCCGGCGAGGCAGCAGCGGCGTCCGGGCGCCGTCGTCCGGCGTGCGGCTAAGTTGGGAGGGTGGCCCCCTCGAGCCGAAGTCTCGCGGATGACATCCGCGGTCGCAGCGACGCCGAGCTCGTCGACCTCGTGCTCGCGCGCCCGGACCTCGCCCGTCCGGCCCCGGCCGACCTGACGAGCCTCGCTGCCCGCGCGAGCACCCGCGCCAGCGTCCAGCGGGCCGTCGAGGCGCTCGACCGGGGCCACCTGCAGGTCCTCGAGGCCCTCGTCGTCGCGGCCGACCCGGCCCCGACGCGGGTCGGTGAGACCGCAGACGAGCCGACCTCCGTCGGCGCCGCCCTCCCGGTCGTCCTCGAGCTCCTCGGCACCGACGACGAGGCCCTCGTCCGACGGCTCGTCGACGACCTGTGGCGGTCCGCCCTGCTGTGGCGCTCGGCCGACGGCGAGCATGTCGTCCGCACGGTGAACGAGGTGCTCGGCGGGACCGTCGCCGGGCTGGGGCCTCCCATGCGTGAGCTGCGCTCGTCCCTCGTGCCCCAGCACGACGACCCCGTGGCGCTCCGCGCCGCGATCGACGAGGCCCCCGACGCAGCGCGGGCGATGCTCGAGAAGATGACGTGGGGACCCCCCTTCGGGGTCATGCCGACCGGCCGGGCGGGCTCGTCGACGGCCCGGTGGCTCCTCGAGCGCCACCTCCTCGTGCCGGTCGCCTCCGACCGCGTGGCGCTGCCGCGCGAGGTAGGCCTGGCGCTGCGCCACGGGCGTCTCCACCAGGCCTCGCAGCTCGTGCCGCCACCGCTCGAGGCCCGCCGGGTCTCCCTCGTGGACGAGGTCGCCGGCGGAGCGGCCAGCACCTTCCTGACCCAGGTCGACGAGCTCACCGCCGCCTGGGGTGCCGCGCCACCGAGGGTCCTGCGCACCGGGGGACTCTCCGTCCGCGACCTGAGGACGACCCAGCTGACGCTCGACGTCGAGCCGGAGCTGGCCGCCTTCGTCGTCGAGATCGCGTATGCCGCCGGGCTCGTCGCCGACGACGGCGAGATCGTGCCCGTCTGGGCTCCGACGGCCGACGTCGACGAGTGGTCCTCGACCGAGGCCGGCCACCGCTGGGCCTCCCTCGCCCTCGCCTGGCTCGGCTCGACCCGCGCACCGCACCTCGTCGGGCAGCGCCCGGGCGGGGCCGCGGGGGCGGTCAACGCCCTCGGCCCCGACGTCCAGTGGCCCGCGATCCGCACCCTGCGTCGCTCGGTGCTCACCGAGCTCGCCTCGCTCGGCGAGGGCGAGGCGGTGGGAAGCGAGGCGCTCCTCGACCGCCTCATGTGGAGACGTCCGCTCCGCCCGGGCGCGGTCCTCGGAGAGGCCGTCGGCGCCATCGTGCGTGAGGCGGAGTGGCTGGGTGTCACGGGCCGCGGCGCGCTCTCGGGGGCCGGGCGTGCCCTGCTCGGCCCGGTCGGCCGCCGTCGCGCCGAGAGCGCGGCGAGTGCAGCAGGGTCCTCGGCGCGCGGCGACGTGAGCTCGGGCCTGGCGACCGCGACTGCCGGCGACCTCGATGAGGTGGCGGCCGCGATGTCGGCGCACCTGCCGGCACCGGTCGACCACGTCCTCGTCCAGGCCGACCTCACCGCGGTCGCCCCCGGGCCGCTCGTCGGGAGCCTCGCGTCGTTCATGCGCCTCGCCGCCGACGTCGAGTCGCGTGGCGGTGCGACGGTCTACCGCTTCACCCCCGAGTCCGTCCGACGCGCCCTCGACGCCGGGTGGACGGCAGCGGAGTTCATCGAGACGGTCCGGCGGTCGAGCCGCACACCGGTCCCCCAGCCGCTCGAGTACCTCGTGTCGGACGTCGCGCGGAGGCACGGGCAGACCCGGATCGGCGGCGCAGCGGCATACGTCCGCTCCGACGACGAGTCGGTCCTCGACACGATGCTCGCGTCACGCGACCTCGCGGCGCTCCAGCTGCGGCGCATCGCGCCGACGGTCGTCGTCTCGTCCGCCGACCCGCGGGTTCTCGTCGACCTGTTGCGCGACAACGGGTTCGCCCCGGTCCACGAGGGCCGCGACGGCGCGGTCGTCCACGTCGAGACGCCGCGTCGACGCGCGACGACCCGCCGCCGGGGGCCCGGCCCCGCCGTCTCGCCCGTCGACCTCGCCTTCACGCAGACGCTCGTGACCGGCCTGCGCGCCGCCGAGGCGACCGCCGACGAGCGCCGAGCCGCGGAGGAGTCACGCTCGGGTCCGCGGATCCCGGCGACCGACCCGGTCGTGACCCTCTCGCTCCTTCGCGACGCGGTCGCCGAACGGCACGGCGTCTGGATCGGCCTGTCGGACCAGGTCGGCGGCACGACGCGCCACCTCATCCACCCGCAGCGGGTCGAGGGCGGCCGCGTCTGGGCGACCGACGAGGGCGGCCAGGAGAAGACCTTCTCGGTGCACCGCATCACCGGCGCGACGCTCGAGGGGTGAACGGCGCGGCGACGCGTCCGGCGTTCGTGCTCCGGGCGACGCCGGCGCGCGGCGCCACGCCCTCGTCAGCACCGGGCGGGACTGGCTGTTGCACGTGACGAATGACCAACGCGACGCCAGGCGGCTCAGTGGGGGTTCGGCCCGGGTCAGGAACCCGCGAGCGCCTTGACGACGCGCGACGGCGACGGCCGGCCGAGCTGCTCGGCCATCCACACGCTCGTCTCGACGAGGGCGTCGAGGTCGACCCCGGTCCGCACGCCCGCGCCGTGCAGGGCCCAGACGAGGTCCTCCGTCGCGAGGTTGCCGGTCGCCGACTTCGCGTAGGGGCAGCCACCGAGGCCGCCCGCCGCCGCGTCGACGACGGTGACTCCGTCGCGCAGTGCTGCCATCGTGTTGGCGAGCGCCTGGCCGTAGGTGTCATGGAAGTGGACGGCGACCCGGTCGGTGCCGATCCCCCGGGCCTCGAGGGCCTCGAGGAGCCGATGGACGTGCCCTGTCGTGCCGACGCCGATCGTGTCGCCGAGACTCAGCTGGTCGCAGCCGAGGTCCATGAGCCGCACCGCGACGTCGACGACCTGCTCGACGGGGACCGGGCCCTCCCACGGGTCGCCGAAGCACATGGAGACGTAGGCCCGGACCCACATCGAGTCGGCCTGGGCGCGCCGCACGACGGGCTCGAACATCGCGTACTGCTCGGCGACCGAGCGGTTGAGGTTCTTGCGGGCGAAGGTCTCGGTGGCCGAGCCGAAGACGGCGATCGCCTGCAGGCCGAGCTCCTCGGCGCGGTCCAGGCCGCGTTCGTTGGGCACGAGGGCGGGGCGGCGGCGGCCGACGCCGTCGGCACCGAGACCGGCCAGGACCTCCTCGGCGTCGCCCATCTGCGGCACCCACTTCGCTGGCACGAAGGAGGTCGTCTCGATGGTTCCGAGGCCGGCCGCCTCGAGGCGCCGGACGAACTCCACCTTCGTCGCGGCGGGGACGATGGTCTTCTCGTTCTGGAGGCCGTCTCGCGGGCCGACCTCGTAGATCGTCACCTCCGCGGGCAGGCCCGCTGCCGCCTCGACCTGTGGGGATCGCATGCGCCCATACTGTCACCAGCGGCACCCACCCCCGGTTCGATGTATCCGGGGGCCGTGGGCGGTGCTGGAATACATCGAACGGAGGGGAGGGTTGAGCAGGACGATGAATGACGGACCCCTGATCGTCCAGAGCGACAAGACCCTCCTCCTCGAGGTCGACCACCCGCGTGCCGAAGAGGCGCGGCGGGCCATCGCGCCCTTCGCCGAGCTCGAGCGCGCTCCCGAGCACGTCCACACCTACCGCGTCACCCCGCTCGGCCTGTGGAACGCCCGGGCCGCCGGGCACGACGCCGAGCAGGTCGTCGACGCCCTCATCACGCACAGCCGGTATGCCGTCCCGCACGCCCTGCTCGTCGACGTGGCCGACACGATGGACCGATACGGCCGCCTCACCCTCGAGAAGGAGGGTTTCGCCGACTCCCCCGAGGGCACCCGCCTCGTCCTGCGCACGACCGACCGCCCGGTCCTCGAGGAGGTCCTCCGGCACCGGAAGATCAAGCCGTTGACGGGCGAGCGCATCGACGACCTCGCTGTCGTCGTGCACCCGAGCGAGCGAGGGACCCTCAAGCAGGAGCTCCTCAAGGTCGGCTGGCCGGCGGAGGACCTCGCCGGCTACGTCGACGGCGAGGCGCACCCGATCCACCTCGCCGAGAACGGCTGGTCGCTGCGGCCCTACCAGCAGCACGCCGTCGACGGCTTCTGGCACGGCGGCTCGGGCGTCGTCGTGCTCCCCTGCGGCGCCGGCAAGACCCTCGTCGGGGCCGGAGCGATGGCCGCGGCCAAGGCGACGACCCTGATCCTCGTCACCAACACGGTCTCCGCGAGGCAGTGGAAGGACGAGCTGCTCCGCCGGACGAGCCTGACCGAGGACGAGATCGGCGAGTACTCCGGGGCCCGCAAGGAGATCCGGCCCGTCACCATCGCGACCTACCAGGTCCTCACGACGAAGCGGAAGGGCGCCTACGCGCACCTCGACCTGCTCGACGCCCGCGACTGGGGCCTCATCGTCTATGACGAGGTCCACCTCCTCCCCGCGCCGATCTTCCGGATGACGGCGGACCTCCAGGCCCGTCGCCGCCTCGGACTCACCGCCACGCTCGTGCGCGAGGACGGTCGCGAGGCCGACGTCTTCAGCCTCATCGGCCCCAAGCGCTTCGACGCGCCGTGGAAGGACATCGAGGCGCAGGGCTACATCGCTCCGGCGGACTGCGTCGAGGTGCGAGTCACCCTGCCGGACGGCCAGCGGATGGCCTACGCGACCGCCGAGCCCGAGGACCGGTACCGGCTCGCATCCTGCTCCGACGCCAAGCTCGACGTCGTCGAGAAGCTCGCCCAGCGGCATACGGGCGAGCCGACCCTCGTCATCGGGCAGTACCTCGACCAGCTCCATGAGGTGGCCGAGCGCCTCGGCGCGGAGGTCATCACCGGGGAGACGACGGTCAGGGAGCGCCAGCGGCTCTACGACGCGTTCCGCACGGGCCAGCTCTCGACGCTCGTCGTGAGCAAGGTGGCGAACTTCTCGATCGACCTGCCCGAGGCGAGCGTGGCGATCCAGATCTCGGGGACGTTCGGCTCCCGGCAGGAGGAGGCCCAGCGCCTCGGCCGCGTGCTGCGCCCCAAGGGCGACGGCCGGACCGCGCACTTCTACACGATCGTGGCGCGCGACACCGTGGACGCCGACTTCGCCGCGCACCGCCAGCGCTTCCTCGCAGAGCAGGGCTACGCCTACCGCATCGTCGACGCCGACGACCTCTGAGCCGCCCGGTCAGCGGTGGAGGCTCTCCACCGCGACGACGGTCCCGAGCACGACGAGGAACACCGCGAACGCCCGCAACAGCGTCACCCCGCGGACCTTCCGGGCCACCCGCCCACCGAGCCTGGTCCCGAGTCCCGTGCCGACGGCGAACGTCGCCACCAGAGCCCACGGTATGCCGCTCAGCCCGCCTCCGAGGGCACGCGTCACGAGCGCTGCGGTGGCGTTCACCGCGATGACGACGAGGCTCGTCGAGGTCGCGATGATCGCCGGCATCCGCATGACGACGGCGAGCGACGGGACGGTCGCGAAACCGCCGCCGACACCGAAGAACCCGGTGAGCGCGCCGACGCCGAACGCGGTGGGGACGAGCTGGGCGATCGAGACCTCACCCGTGCGCTCCGCCGGCTCCGGGCGGCCGGCGTGGCGCCACATGACCACCGCCACGACGACGAGCAGGACCGAGAAGCCGACGAGCAGGTAGGTCGGGTCGACGAGGTAGGACAGGCGGGAGCCGAGGACCGACCCGCCGAGGCCGAGGCCGCCGAAGACGAGTCCGGTCCGCCAGTCGACGAGCCCGCTGCCCCGGAGCGCGTGGAGCCCCACCGCTGCACCGAAGAGGACGACGACGAGCGAGATCGTCGTCGCCTCGCGCACCGGCTGGTCGAGGACGTAGACGAGGACCGGGACGGCGAGGACGCCACCGCCCCCGCCGAGCGACCCCATGAGGAGCCCGACGACCAGGCCGATGAGCGGCGCGAGCACGAGCGTGTTGACCATCGCCGTCAACGCTAGGACACCCGGACGCCGGTCCCCCGCCCCCACACCTTCTCCGCCCGGGCGGAGAACCTGCACCCGGCCTGGCCCGAGACACTACAACTTCTCTGCCCGGGCGAAGGAACTCGGCCAATCGGGCCGGAAACACCCCAACAGCTCCGCCCGGGCGGAAATGCTGGGTGGGCGGCATACGAGCGGGCGGGCGGCATACGAGCGGGCGGGGGGCGTCTCCGGCGTCCCGCGTCTCCAGCGGGCGCGCCGAGGGGGTCCACCGCGTTCACAGGAAACTTCCAGCAAACACGCCGACACTGATGACGTGGAGACCCAGACACCAGAGGCCCGCCTCCTCGTCGTGGAGGACGAACCCAACATCCGCGAGCTGCTCGCGACCTCCCTGCGATTCGCCGGCTTCGAGGTCGAGACCGCGGGCGACGGCACGACGGCGCTCGCCCTGGCCGCCGAGAAGGAGCCCGACCTCGTCGTCCTCGACGTCATGCTCCCCGACGTCGACGGGTTCGAGGTGACCCGACGCCTTCGTGACCGTGGCCGCCAGCAGCCGATCGTCTTCGTCACGGCGCGCGACGCGACCGGCGACAAGATCCAGGGACTCACGGTCGGCGGCGACGACTACGTCACCAAGCCGTTCAGCCTCGAGGAGGTCATCGCGCGGATCCGGGCGGTCCTGCGCCGGACCCGCGGTGCCGTCGACGAGGGAGCGACGCTGCGCTTCCACGACCTCGAGCTCAACGAGGACTCCCACGAGGTGCGCCGGGGCGGTCGGGTCATCGACCTGTCGCCGACGGAGTTCAAGTTGCTGCGCTACCTGCTCCTCAACCCCAACCGGGTCCTGTCCAAGCTGCAGATCCTCGACCACGTCTGGGACTACGACTTCCGTGGCGAGTCCGGCATCGTCGAGTCCTACATCTCCTATCTCCGGCGCAAGATCGATGCCGACGGCCCGTCCCTCATCCACACGAAGCGTGGCGTGGGTTACGTTCTGCGAGTGCCCCCAGAGCTCGCCACGACCTGACCCGGCCGGCCCGCGTGACCATCGAGACCAGCGAGACCGTCGCCGCACCACCAGCCTCGTCCACCGCCTCGAGCCGTAGGCGGCGGCGCGGCCTGCCCAGGCGCCTGCGCAGCCTCCCGCTGCGATGGCGCCTGCTGGCCGTGGCCCTCGGGCTCATCCTCGTCGCGCTCGCGCTCACGATGGTGGTCGTCAGTGCCCTGCTCAACCGCTACCTGCTCGACCAGGCCGAGCAGGAGCTGCGCGTCTACGGCGCGAGCATCGCTCGACTGCAGGTGAGCCAGATGGCCCAGGACCGCCCCCTGCTCCCGACCGGTTTCACCCTGCGCCTCCAGCCTGCCGATGGGGAGGAGCAGATCTCGCTCGGTGAGGCGGCGACCGAGACCGACCGGGCCGACATCCCCTACCTGCACCCCGACGACCCGCAGGTGAAGTCCGGCAAGACGTTCACCGTCGGCTCCGTCGGCGGCGGTGACACCGAGTGGCTGGCCCTGGCCCAGGCCGACACCAACCAGGTTGCGACCTTCGTCGTCGCGCTGCCGCTCCGCCAGCTCGACGACACCGTCGACCGCTTCCTGCGCTACGCGGCCGCGATCGGCGGGATCGTCCTGCTCGCGTGTGCGGTGCTCGGCTGGTTCCTCGTCCGGCGAACCTTCCGGCCACTGACCCGGATCGAGGACACGGCTGCAGGGATCGCGGCCGGTGACCTCACGCGGCGTGTCGAGGTCCCCGACACCGACGACGAGGTCGCCTCGCTCTCACGCTCGCTCAACGCGATGCTCGCGCGGATCGAGCAGAGCTTCGCGGTCCGCGAGGCCAACGAGCTCAAGATGAGGCGCTTCATCGCCGACGCCTCGCACGAGCTGCGGACCCCCCTCGCGGCCGTCTCGGGCTACGCCGAGCTCTACCGCCAGGGCGCGCTTCCCACCTCGGATGCGGTCGCCGGCGCGATGGGCCGGATCGAGAGCGAGAGCCACCGGATGAGCGGGCTCGTCGAGGACCTGCTGACCCTCGCCCGCCTCGACGGCGAGCGACCGCTCGAGCTGCAGACCGTCGATCTCGCCGTCCTCGCCGCGGACGCCGCCCAGGACGCCCGCACGATCAGCCCGGACCGGCACTTCACCGCATCGGGCATCAAGGGCCCGATCCAGCCGACCGAGCTCATCGCCGACGAGCGACAGCTGCGCCAGGTCGTCACCAACCTCGTCACGAACGCCCGGGTCCACACGCCCGAGGGCACGCCCGTCGAGATCCTCGTCGGGCGCACCGGGCCCGACCGGGTCGCCCTGCTCGTCCGCGACCACGGCCCGGGGATCCCGGCGGCTGACCGTCGCACGGTCTTCGAGCGTTTCTACCGTGCGGACTGGTCCCGCAGCCGGGGCCGCGGCGGGGGCAACGGCCTCGGCCTCGCCATCGTCGACGCGATCGTCGCAGCCCACGGAGGCGAGGTCCGGGCCGACGAGACCCCCGGCGGTGGCGCGACGTTCGTCGTCGAGCTGCCCCAGCGGCCGCGGCCCGAGCTCATCGACGGCTGAGGCGGCAGGACGACCCCGCCGCGCGCGGCGGGGACCCGTCCTCGACTGGGACACAGCGGCATACGGCCCACCGGGCCAGCCGTCGAGGCTCTCGGCGGATGTCGAGCCGCCGTGCGGAGACCACACAGCCCATTCTTAGGATCGCCACACGAGTGTCCCAATCTCGGCTTGTCTGATGGAGACAAGCGAGAGAACCGAGGAGGAGCCATGACCATGGCACCGGACCACACCCAGCAGATCCCCAACGCTGACTACTACAGCCAGCTTCCGCCCCCGATGCCTCCGGCGCCGCCGGAGGGGCAGGGCGGTGGCGGCTCGACGCCGCCCCCGAAGGAGCGCCGCCGGCTGGCCGAGACCACGGGCGTGGCCCTGCTCGCCGCGATCCTCGCGAGCGGAGGCACGTATGCCGCCACTCAGATCCACGACCACGGCACCGTGTTCCCGAGCTCGGAGACGACGACGTCCTCGACCACGACGAACAACGCGAACTCCTCCCCCACCGTCATCCAGGGCAACGCCGCAGCGCCTGACTGGACGGCGGTCGCCAAGGCCGTCTCGCCGAGCGTCGTCAGCATCGATGTCACCACGGCCCAGGGCGAGGGCGCCGGTTCCGGCGTCATCTTCGACAAGTCCGGCCACATCCTGACCAACAACCACGTCGTCGGGGACGCGACCGGCGCCGGCGCGATCAGCGTGACCCTTGCCGACGGACGCACCTACGGCGCGACGATCGTCGGCACCGACCCGTCGACCGACCTCGCCGTCATCAAGCTGACGAACGGTCCGAGCGACCTCACGCCGATCACCCTCGGCGACTCGGAGGCGCTCAAGGTCGGCGACCCCGCGATGGCGGTCGGCAACCCGCTCGGCCTCTCGGGCACGGTCACGACCGGCATCGTCTCGGCCCTCAACCGGCCCGTGAGCACCGGCACGAGCGACTCGCCCAGCGGGCAGGCGGTCGACCCCGTCGTCACCAACGCGATCCAGACGTCCGCGGCGATCAACCCCGGCAACTCCGGTGGTGCCCTCGTCAACGCCAAGGGCGAGCTCATCGGCATCAACAGCTCGATCGCCCAGCTCGGCGGCTCCTCGGGCGGCCAGAGCGGCAACATCGGCATCGGGTTCGCCATCCCGATCAAGGAAGCCAAGACCATCGCGGACCAGCTCATCTCGAGCGGCAAGGCCTCTCACGCCTTCCTCGGGGTCAGCACTCGCGACGCGACCGTCACCGACGGCTCGGCCAAGCGCGCAGGCGCCCAGGTCGCATCGGTGACGGACGGAACCCCCGCCGCGAAGGCCGGCATCAAGCAGGGCGATGTCATCATCGCGGTCAACGGCCAGCCCGTCGACTCGGCCACGGCGCTCGTCGCCCAGATCCGCGAGATGACCGCCGGTGACAAGACCACCCTGACGATCATCCGGTCGGGTGCGCGACAGAACGTCGATGTGACCCTCGCCGTGAAGCCCGACACCCAGAACTGACCGTCCCCTCCCCTCGCGTTCCCCCCGGCGCGACGACGTGATCCCGGAGCCTCCCGCTTCCGGGATCACGTCGTTTGCGCAGGTCCGACCTAGGATGCTCCGGTGAACCCGGACGAGAGCACCCACCCGACCGCCGACGGCGCCGTCACCACGGCGCCGGCTGAGGGGCCCCCCGCGAGCGCCGATGGCAGCGCCCCGCCGGCGCCGCGGCTCGACCCCGAGGACGTCGCGACCGCCGTCCGGGTGCTCGCCCTCGCCCCCTCGCTCGACCTCGACGACCCCGACTTCGAGACGCTCAAACGGGCGGCGTCCCTGATGTACAAGCGGCTCAAGAAGGACCGGCGCAACGCAAAGACGTGGGCCGAGCGCAAGGCCGACCGCCAGGTCATCGAGTCGACGGCGACCGGGTCGCCGATGCGGATCGATGACGAGACGCGCGGCATCCCCCTCGTCTCCAGCGCGAGGGGCGCGTTCGCCGGCGAGCTGGTCAACCCGCGAGGCTGCTACATCTGCAAGACGGACTACACGCTCGTCGACGCCTTCTACCACTGGCTCTGCCCCTCCTGCGCGGCGACCTCGCACGCCAAGCGGGACCAGCGCACCGACCTCACCGGCCGGCGCGCCCTGCTCACGGGAGGCCGCGCCAAGATCGGGATGTACATCGCCCTGCGCCTGCTCCGCGACGGCGCCCACACGACGATCACGACCCGCTTCCCCAAGGACGCGATGCGCCGGTTCGCCGCGATGGAGGACAGCGGCGACTGGATCCACCGGCTCAAGATCGTCGGGATCGACCTGCGCGACCCGACTCAGGTCGTCGCGCTCGCCGACGAGGTGGCGGCCGCCGGCCCGCTCGACATCCTCATCAACAACGCGGCCCAGACCGTGCGCCGCTCGCCGGGCGCCTACAGCAACCTCGTCGAGATGGAGTCGGCGCCGCTCCCTGACGGGATCGCGCTGCCGGAGATGGTCACCTTCGACCGCATCAGCGAGGCGCACCCCGCCGCCATCGCCGGGGCCCTGAGGGACCATGCCGTCGCGCACCACGACGGCGAGTCCGTCGAGCACGCCATCGCCGCCCAGAACGCCGCAAGCATGACGGCGCTCGCCCTCTCGGCGGGCCACGCGAGCCTCGAGGCGCACCTCGCCGGGACAGCCGTCGACGCCGGCGGCCTCCTGCCCGACCTCCAGCGGGTCAACTCGTGGACCCAGAAGGTCGACGAGGTGGACCCGCTCGAGATGCTCGAGGTCCAGCTCTGCAACGCGACGGCTCCCTTCATCCTCATCTCCCGGCTGCGGCCGGCGATGCGCGCCTCGACGGCTCGCCGGAAGTACGTCGTCAACGTCTCGGCGATGGAAGGCCAGTTCTCCCGGCGGTACAAGGGTCCGGGCCACCCGCACACGAACATGGCAAAGGCGGCGCTCAACATGCTGACCCGCACGAGCGCCGCAGAGATGCTCGAGACCGACGGCATCCTCATGACGGCCGTCGACACGGGCTGGATCACCGACGAGCGGCCGCACGACGAGAAGCTGCGGATCGCCGCCGAGGGCTGGCACGCCCCGCTCGACCTCGTCGACGGCGCGGCCCGCGTCTACGACCCGATCGTGCGCGGGGAGGCCGGCGAGGACCTCCACGGCTGCTTCGTCAAGGACTACCAGCCCAGCCCCTGGTGACCGCGCGGTCCGAGCGCGGCTGAGCCCGGCGGCATACGACGAACCCGTATGCCGCCGGGCTCAGCTCCGGGCGAACCGGATTCGGGCCGACGGTCTTGCGGTCACGCGGTCAGGCCAAGGCCTTGGCCTTGAGGGCGTCGAACTCGGACTGGCTGATGGCGCCCGAGTCGAGCAGCGCCTTCGCGTCGGAGATCTGGGAGGCCGGCGACGCGCCCGAGCCGGCGACCTGCTGGATGTACTCCGCCTGGGCCTTCTGCTGCTGGGCCATCGACGCCATCTGCCGCTCGCCCATGCTCTTGCCCCGGACGATGAGGTAGATGAGCGCGCCGAGCCAGGGCAGGAAGATCAGCACGAGTGCCCACCCGGCCTTGGCCCAACCACTGAGCGTCCGGTCGCTGAACATGTCGAACACGCAGCGGAACCACACCATGATCGCGGCGATCCAGATGAAGAACCAGAAGCTCCACAGAAGGACGTCCCAGAAGTTGGTGGTGATGTCGTTCATTGCCACTCCTTCACTTGTGTCCGCCGTCCTCCGGCCCGTCGCTGTGCGGGGACCGGCGCCTGCGGACGCTCTTCCGAGGCCTGACATCAGGCCCGACAAAGCCCACCCTGCCCGCACGGAATACCGGTCGACATCGCCCACAAAGGATGAGAAGAGACGAAATTCAGCCCGTCCGGGGACGTGTGACGTGCTCGAGCGCCCGGACGGGCCGCCCCGCTTCCCGATGAGGCCGTATGCCGCTGAGCACAGTCCGTCGTAACCGGCCCGGTCGCTGCGTGGCGGGGCCACACTGGAGACGTGGACGCCGAACTGAACCGTCGCAACACCCTGGACGCGGTCGATGCCTTCAACGCGGGCGACCTCGACCGCTACCTCGCGAGCTATGCGCCGTACGCGGTCATCCACGGGCTCCCGGAGCACCTGCCACCGACCGTCGCAGGACACCGCGAGTTCCTCACGGCGATGCGTGCTGCCCTGCCGGACTTCAAGGCGGAGGTGCACACGCTCATCGTCGAGAACGACACGTCGGCGGCGCGGCTCACGTACACCGGAACCCACCGGGGAGTGCTCCAGGGCGTGCCCCCGACCGGTCGGCGCCTGCGCTGGGATGCGATGAACTTCAGGCGGTTCAACGACGAGGGCCTGACCGTCGAGCGGTGGATCCTCAACGACAACATCGCCCTGCTCCACCAGCTCGGGCGAGTCTGAGGCACCCACCCCCGACCACCCGAGCACGGGGTGCGATGTGTCAGCGGTCGGATGCGGCCGCTGAAGGCATCGAACCGCGGGTGACGCCGTCGGCGATGACCTCACTCATCAGGGCGATGAGGTCACGTCGGCGCCGGTCGGGGTCAGCGGCATACGTCGACGGCTCGTCGGGACGCTCGCGCACGCGGAGGGCCTCCTCCGCGATCTCGCGGCGGTGCGGGAACGCCTCGAGCACCCACCGTCCGCCGCCCGACTTGGACGTGGGTCGTCCGGTGACGAGCAGGTGGTGCAGGCGCGGCGCCCCGAGAGCACCCCACTCTGCGGCCTGCGGCAGCGAGGCCTCGCGAGGGTGATGCTCCATCGCCTCGAGCTGGGCGCGCCAGTACGTGTCGAGGTTGTCGCGGGTCGCCGCGTGGAGGGCGGCATCGTCGCTGTGGATCTCGATGTCGCGAAGCGGCCTGCCTCGCAGGGTGACTCCGTGGTCGCGCAGCTCACGCCACGTGATCTCCTTGACGTCGCCGTGGTGGCCGACGTCGAACCACTCGTGCAGCACGCCGGGCCCCTCCGGGACGTCGGCCGGACGCCCGGCGAGGTCGCTCTCGAGGACGTAGAAGCCGTCGTAGGCCGGTGACGGCCACCGCTTGCCCAGCTCGGCGTGGACGTGGCGCAGCGCCTCGATGTCGACGTCGGTGGGGCGGCGGGTGACCGTCGCGACGAAGTCGATGTCGCTGCCCGCGTGGAACTCGCCGTCGAACCCGATGGAGCCGTGGAGGTAGAGACCGTCGAGCAGGCCCGGCAGCGCGTCGTCGACGAGGGCGGCATGCGTGTCGCAGACCGTTCGGACGATCTCGGGCAGCTCGTCCCGGGTCGGGGTCGCCACCGTCACGCCTCGGGGTAGTAGGCGCGCCGGGACGCGAGGGCCTCGCGCAGCTCGGAGTCGGCGTCGACGAGGGACCGGCGGACGGCCGGCGTGAGGTCGTCGCGCGTGAGCGTCGCAGCGCTGAGGCGCGCCGTCTCGTCGGTGAACACCCGCGGGAAGGCGACCCGCACGACGCGCGACAGGGCGTCCTCGCCGACCCAGCCGGACATCTCGGGGACCTCGGTGAAGTAGCGCTCGACATAGGCCTCGACGAGGGCGTCCTCGGGGGCGGACCAGAACCCCCGGGCCAGGTGGACCATCTCGTAGTTGGACCGGTCGTGACGTCCGGTGAGCTGGTCCCAGGCCCACGCCTTCTGCTCCGCGTCGGGCAGGCTGGCCCGGCACATGAGCGCGTTGAGCGAGCCCTGGAGCGTCTCGTCCTTGAGGCGGTAGCCCTCGACCTCCTCGGCACCGATGAAGCCGCGGGTCGCGAGGTTGCCGACGACGATCCAGCGGAAGTCACCGTCGTCCTCGAGACCGAGCGGCAGGCCCTCGCCCTCCGCCCACGAGCGGAGCAGCCCCTCGTCGTCGTTGGCGCCCGCGAGCAGCCGCGCGGCGGCGAGCGACTCCGTCGAGCCGGGAGTCGCCGTGTCGAGGAGGGCGCGAGCGCTCGATGCGAGCCGCTCGAGGGCGCGCGACTGCTGGGCGCGAGGCACGAAGAAGGGCACGATGCGGTGCTCCGCGTAGGCGGCCATCCGGGTGAGGATCGACGAGTTGGTCTCGGACGGCCACACGCACTCGAACACGTGCAGGAAGGTCGCCGGCGCGACCGCGGCCCCGTGGACCGCGTCGAGCAGGGACGACCAGACGACGGCTCGCGCCTGCGGGTCGGGGATCTGCGAGAGCTGGACGGGGAGTGCGTGGATCGTGCTCTCGGACAGGGTGACCCGGGCCCACGTCAGGTCTGAGGCGTTGGGCACGACGACGGCGGGCACGGGCTTCCCGCGCAGGCCGTCGAGGGTGGCCTCCGGGCCGGTCAGGGTCGTCGACGCGCGGAAGACCTCGGCACCGTCGGTCCAGCCGGCCACGTCGAGGGCGTGCGGCCGGTCCGCAGGGTGGGCCGACGGCACCCCGCGGCGGATCGCGGCAGCCGTGACGTGGGCGCCGGGAGCCTCACCGTCGGTCGTCAGCTCGACGGAGATCGCGTCGCGGTCGGCGGTGAGGAGCCAGCCCTGCGACCAGGCTGCGAGGTCCTTGCCGCTCGCCTGCTCGATCGCGGCGAGGAAGTCGGCGAGCGTGCCGTTGGCGTAGGACTTCTCGCTGAGGTAGGCCCGGACCCCGGCGACGAACCGGTCGTCGCCGACGTAGGCGATGAGCTGGCGCAGGGCCGCCGCGCCCTTGGCGTAGGCGATGCCGTCGAAGTTCTGCAGGGCGCTCTGCGCGTCGAGTGCCTCGACGCCCGCGATCGGGTGGGTCGACGGCGACCGCTCGGCGCCGTATCCCCACACCTTGCGTACGATCGAGGAGTCGACCCAGGCGTCGGTGTAGTCGGTGGCGTCGACGAGGCACCGGTGCGACATGTATTCGGCGAACGACTCGTTGAGCCAGAGGTCGTCCCACCACTTCATCGTCACGAGGTCGCCGAACCACATGTGGGCCATCTCGTGCGAGACGGTGTTGGCCCGGCTCAGCAGCTCGTCGCGCGTCGCCGCCCCCCGGAAGAGGTACTGGTCGCGGAAGGTGACGCATCCCGGGTTCTCCATCGCGCCGGCGTTGAACTCGGGCACGAAGACCTGGTGGTACTCCCCGAAGGGGTAGCGGATGCCGAAGAGGCCGTGGAAGTAGTCGAACGAGCGCCGGGTCACGTCGAAGAGCTCGGCAGCGTGACGCTCGAGCGGCTCCTTCAGCGAGGCGCGGGCGTGGATGCCGAGCGGTATGCCGTCGTGCTCGCTCCGCACGGAGACGTACGGCCCGGCGCACACCGTCACGAAGTAGGTGGCGAGTGGCCGCGTCGTGGCGAGGGTCCAGCGGCCCGGGGCGGTCTGCGTGGCCGCGCCGTTGCCGATGACGACCCAGTCCGCCGGGGCGTTGACCGTGACGTCGTAGGGGGCCTTGAGGTCGGGCTGGTCGAAGCAGACGAAGACGCTCGGTGCGGCGTCGAGGAAGAGGTGCCCGTAGACGTAGTCACGCTGGTCGGCGGGGTCCGTCGCCCGGTGCAGCCCCTGGCCGTCGTGGCTGTAGGCCATGGTCGCGACGACGGTGAGCTCGTTGTCGGCGGCCAGGTCAGGCAGCGGGAGCCGCCCCTCGACGACGGCGGCGGGGTCGAGGTCGCGTCCGTTGAGCGTGATCGACGCGACCGAGCGGGCCTTGAGGTCGACCCAGCTGGGCTCGCCGGGACGGTGGCACGTGAACCGGACCGTGGCCACCGAGCCGAAGACCTCGGCACCTTGGTCGAGGTCGAGCTCGACGGCATACGAGGTGACGGTGAGCAGCTCCGAGCGCTCGCGGGCTTCGGCCAAGGTGAGACTACGCATGAGGGCGAGCCTGCCAGATGGGCAGGCTCGCCGCTGCAGAGTGGTCCGCCCGATCCGGCGGGTGCCCGGCTCAGCGGTGGAGCGGGCCGCCCGCCATCTGCTCGAGCCGCGAGATGCGCTGGTCCATCGGCGGGTGCGTCGAGAGGAAGCGCGAGACGTCCTGGGCGCGGAACGGGCTCGCGATCATCATGTGGCTCGCGTTGACGATGTCCTGCTGCGGGGCGAGCGGGGCGCGGGCGACGCCGGACTCGAGCTTGCGCAGCGCTGACGCGAGGGCGAGCGGGTCGCCGGTGAGCGTGGCGCCGTCCTCGTCGGCGTCGTACTCGCGGGTGCGGCTGATCGCCATCTGGATCATCATCGCGGCGAGCGGCGCGAGGAAGCTCATGGCGAGCAGGGCGATCGGGTTGGGCCGGTCCTCGTCGGAGCCGCCGCCGAACATGCCGGCGAACATGAGCATCTGACCGATCGAGGTGATGACGCCGGCGAGGGCCGCGGCAACCGAGCTCGTGAGGATGTCTCGGTTGTAGACGTGCATCAGCTCGTGCCCGAGGACCCCGCGCAGCTCACGCTCGTCGAGGAGCTGGAGGATGCCCTCCGTGCAGCAGACTGCGGCGTTCCTGGGGTTGCGGCCCGTGGCGAAGGCGTTGGGCGCCTGGGTCGGCGAGATGTAGAGGCGCGGCATCGGCTTGCCGGCTCGGGTCGAGAGCTCGCGGACGATGCGGTACATCACCGGCGCCTGGGCCTCGGACACCGGGTAGGCGTGCATGGCCCGGATGGCGAGCTTGTCGCTGTTCCAGTAGCCGAAGAAGGTCATCACGACGCCGAAGAGCGCGAAGACCCAGATGAAGCGGCCGCCGCCGACGAGGGCGCCGACCGCGAGGAGCAGGGCCCAGATGCCGCCGAAGAGGGCAGCCGTCTTGAGCCCGTTGAAGTGGTTGTGCATGCCGGTTGAACGAGCAGCGGTGAAGGGGTGTTCCCAGCGGCTTCCCAGCACCCGCTCTGGACGAAGCGTGGCCCTGGAGCGCCCGGCTGCTGTGGCGCGGGTCCGGCTGGCCTGTGGAGGGGCTGTGACGCGGATCTCGCGGCGACTTCACCTCACACCCATTTCAACTACTACAAGTAGTAGTAGTTTCGAGGTGTTGGGAACACCGACACCCACCTCTGAACAAGGAGAAAGCGATGCGCAAGTCATTCGACAAGTTGATCTCCTGGACCGGCCTCATCATGGCGGGGGTCCTTCTCGTGGCGGGCGGATTGCTGATGTGGGCGGCCACCTTCGTCAACAACAACGTCACCGAGCAGCTCCAGGCCCAGAAGATCACGATGCCCGCCGCGGCGGCGCTGACCACGCAGGACATGAAGGACAACCTGGCGCAGTACTCCGGCCAGCAGATGACGACCGGTGACCAGGCCAAGGCCTACGCCGACCACTTCATCCTCGCCCACATGAACGAGGCGAGCGGTGGCAAGTCCTACTCCGAGGTCTCGGGCGCGTACCTGAAGCTCGCCGCCGACCCGAACGCGGACCAGGCCCAGGTCGCCAAGCTCGGTGAGCTGCGCCAGACGCTCTTCATGGGCAGCACGCTCCGCGGCCTGCTCCTCTACGGCTACGCCTTCGCCACCATGGGCAAGATCGCCGGCATCGGCGCCATCGTCGCCTTCGTCGGCGCGGTCATCCTCACCATCCTCGCCGTCGCCGGTCTCAACCACGCTCGGCACCTGGACGAGGGCACCACGACGCCGGAGGCGACCGCCACCCCGACGCCCGAACCGGTCACGACCTGACCGCTCTCACGGAAACTGGCCACCCGAGTCCCCCGGGTGGCCAGTCCCATGTCCGGGGGCGCGTATGCCGCTCAGCCCGGTCCGCGCACAGCCGCCCACCCGCTGTGGTCGGGTCGCGGTCCCGGGCGCCTCAGCACCATAACAAGTCCGCCCCGGCGAAGAAGACCCGGTCCCGGGCGCCTCAGCAGCCCGACACCTCCGCCCCGGCGAAGAAGATCCGGTCCCGGGCGCCTCAGCACCACAACAACTCCGCCCGGGCGGGGAAGATCCGGTCCCGGGCGCCTCAGCACCCCGACACCTCCGCCCCGGCGAAGAAGATCCGGTCCCGGGCGCCTCAGCACCCCGACAACTCCGCCCCGGCGGGGGAGATGCGGTCCCGACCCCAGGAACGACCACAACAACTCCGCCCCGGCGAAGAAGATCCGGTCCCCGCCCCAGGACGACCACAACAAGTCCGCCCGGGCGGGGAAGATCCGGTCCCGGGCGCCTCAGCAGCACAACAACTCCGCCCCGGCGAAGAAGATCCGGTCCCGACCCCAGGAACGACCACAACAACTCCGCCCGGGCGGGGAAGACCAGGACGACCAGCGCGGGTCGCGGGTCGCGGATCGCCGGGGCGCTGCGGTCTCAGCCCAGCAGGCGCAGCAGCAGGTCCGGCTGGATGCTGAGAACGACCAGGACCGCGGCCGCGAGCGCGAGGACGGCCACGATCGCCGGCCGGTGGCCAGGACCTGCGGTCGCGGCGACCGGCTGGTCGCTCGTCCGGGTCACCGTGACGACGGGCCGGAGCCAGCGCAGGTAGACGGCGACGCCGAGGACGGCGTTGACCGCGGCGATGACGGCGAGCCAGACCCAGCCCTCGACGACCACGGGACGCAGGGCGACGACCTTGCCGACGAGGCCGATGACGCCCGGGGGCAGGCCGGCGAGCGACGTCAGCGCGATCGCGAGGGCACCGGCGCGCCACCGGCTGCGGTGCCAGAGTCCCTCGTAGGCCGCGAGGCTGCGCCCACTGGCAGCACTCTCTCGCACGGTCAGCGCGACGACGGCGAAGGCGACGAGGGTCGCCACGACGTAGGTGAGCAGGTAGGTCGCCGACGAAGTCGCACCGAGCGTCGACACGCTGACGAGCGGCATGACGACCCAGCCCGCCTGGGCGACGGTCGACCAGGCGAGCAGCCGGATGACGTCGTCCTGGCGCAGCGCCATGAGGTTGCCGAGGGTCATGCTGAGGGCCGCGAGGAGCCCGACGGCGACGAGCGCCGGGGCGCCGAGCGCGGCGACGGCCCGGACCACGACGAGCAGGGCCGCCAGGGCGGCGATCTTCGAGACCGTCGCGAGGAAGGTGGCGACGGCCGTCGACGAGCCGGCATACGCGGTCGGGGTCCACGCGTGGAAGGGGACGAGCGAGAGCTTGAAGCCGATGCCCGCGAGGATGAGCACGACGGACAGGGAGATGAGCCCCGCCGTCACCGACGAGTAGGTCACCTGGCCGCCACCGGGGCTGACGGCAGCGTCGGGGGTGAGGAACGGGCTGCCCGTGGCGGTGAACCAGAGCGCGGCCCCCAGCGCGAGCAGGGCGAAGGACACGAGCGAGGTCACGAGAAGCTGGACGGCGCCGGCCACAGCGGCTCGGCGGCCGGACAGGGCCACGAGGGCGATGACGGGCAGCGTCGCGAGCTCGAGGGCGATGAGCCACGTCCCGAGGTCGCGGCTCGCGGCGACGACGACCGTGCCGGAGAGCGCGGTCAGGAGCAGGACGGCCTCGACGGGCGCCTGCGTCGCACCCGGCATGCGCGCCCCGGAGCGGGGCCAGGCCAGCCCGATGCAGACCAGGGCGGCGAGACCGGCTGCGAGCTGGAGCGTCGAGCCGAGCGCGTCGGCGTGCCAGAAGCACGTGGCGGGGAGCCCCTGGAGGTCGGGAAGCCGGTCGGTCGTGGCGCCCCCGCCCGGCTGCCCGGTGAGGCAGAGCGTCGCGCCTCCGCCGCCGTTCGAGTCGGCACGGACGAGGGAGAGGCCGGCGGTGGCGACGACACCGAGCGCGGCCGCCGCGGCGATCCCCCACGGCACCGCGCGCAGGCGCGGGGTGACGAGGTCGACGACGAGAACGACGATGACGGCCCCGATCGGGAGGAGCGCGGGCAGCAGGGCGACGACGTCGATCGTGAGGTTCTTCATCGGAGGACCCCCGAGAGCAAGGCGGCCGCGTCGAGGTCGGAGACGCGCAGGAGCAGGTGCGGCGCGATCCCGAACGTCACGATCGCGAGGAGGAGCGCGCCCACGACGACCCAGCGGACGCCGTGGGCGTCGCGCACCGGTGTGGCACCGTCGCCGGCGGCCTGGTCGCTGCCCTCTCCCGCCCAGACGATCCGCGCGACCCGGAGGGCGTAGCCGGCCGCGATGGCGAGGCCGACGGCGCCGAGGACGACGCAGCCCCGCATGAGCGCGACCGGGCGGCCCGGCGCCGGGGACCAGGCGGCATACAGGCTGAGGAACTCCCCCCAGAAGCTGACGAGCCCGGGCAGGCCGAGCATCGCCCCGAGGCCGACGACGAGCGCGAACCCGTAGCGGGAGGCCGTGTCGCGCAGGGCGAGGCGCGCGATGCGCAGGTCGGCCGAGCCCCACTGCTCCTTGAGGTCTCCGACGAGGAAGAAGAGCAGCGCCGCGACGATGCCGTGGGCGACGTTGCCGAGGAGGGCCGCCTGCAGCCCCGTGTGGGTGCCCGAGGCGAGGGCGAGGACCACGAACCCCATGTGGGCGACCGAGCTGTACGCGATGAGCCGCTTGAGGTCGCGCTCCACGAGACAGGCGAGGCCTCCCCAGAGGATGCCGACGACTCCGAGGACCGCGAGCACCGGGCTCAGGGCTGCGACGCCCTGCGGGACGGAGGCGACTGCGAGGCGGACGATGCCGTAGGTGCCCATCTTGAGCAGGACCGCCGCGAGCAGGACCGAGCCAGCGGTGGGAGCGATGGTGTGCGCGGACGGCAGCCAGGTGTGGACCGGCCAGATCGGGACCTTGATCCCGAGCCCGGCGAGGAGCAGTCCGGCGATCGCGATCTCGAGCCCGCGCGAGAGCCCGTCACCGTGCCGCGTCGCCAAGACCGTGAGGTCGGACGTGCCCTGGTGGTAGACGAGGAAGAGGATGCCGACGAGCATGAGCGTCGAGCCGAGGACCGTGAAGAGGACGAACCGACCGGCTGCGTCGCCGCGGGTCTCGTCGGCGACGTGGTCGTCGCCGAAGCGGCGGATGAGCACCCACATCGGCACGAGGACGACCTCGAAGGCGATGAAGAAGAGGATCGCGTCGCGGGCGAGGAACGTCGCCAGGGCGCCGGTCTCCACGAGGAGGATGCAGCCGAGGTACGTCGAGCGGGAACCGCCCGTCGGCTCGGGCCCGGCGAGGGCATGGGCGACGACGGCGAGCGTCAGCAGCCCGGTGAGCAGGACGAGAGCGGCGGAGATGCCGTCGACCTCGAAGTGCCACCGGATCCCGAGCGAGCGGATCCACGGGGCGTCGACGACGGGACGGGTGGCGACGACGTAGACGGACAGGACCGCGGCGACGCCGGACGCGACCAGGGCGACCCAGCGCTCGACGGCCGTGGCCGGCGCGCTCGGCAGGGCGAGGAGCAGCACCGCGGCGAGCAGTGGGACGAGGAGCAGTGCGGTCAGCGCCACGCGGTCACCCCCAGGACGGCGACGGCGATGACGCCGACGAGGAGTCCGACGAGGGCGAGCGAGGGGACGGCGCGATGGCCGCGCTCCCCTGCCCGCCCGAGGCCGCGGGCGACGACGACCGTCGCCCGCGGGTAGGCATCGACGACGTCGCGGTCGAGCGCGACGACGAGACGGGCCAGCGCGGTCACGGCCGAGCCGACCGAGGCGTATGCCGTGTCGGCGCCGAACCCGCGCACCGCGCCCTCGCGCACGCGGCCGGGGACCC
>NZ_AWSA01000037.1 GCF_000576595.1 Intrasporangium oryzae NRRL B-24470
CCTGCCGGCCCCTCTCCCTGCCCGCCCCCGACGCAGACCACCACCCCGCCGCCCCGTCTGACCGCACAACAACTCCGCCGGGGCGAAGAAGATCCGGACCGAACGCGCCGAACCACCACCACAACTCCGCCGGGGCGAAGAAGATCCGGACCGAACGCGCCGAACCACCACCACAAGTCCGCCCGGGCGGAGAAGGTGGAGTGCAAACCGGCTCGGGCAGGCGGCCTACGGGCGGGCGCCGGCCGACGGCATACGGCATGCGGGCGGCGGTCGCGGCTACAGGTCGAGCTCGACGTCGTCGAGGTCGCCGTCCGCGTCGGCGAAGTAGCTGATGACCCGGATGTCGGGCTCGTCGACGACCTGCAGGACGAGCTGGCGCAGCTGGACGACCTGACCGTTGTCGAGGCGGATCCGCTTCGTCCGGCCGCGCGTCGGGTCGGTGTCGTGGCGCTCCCACCATTCGACGGCGGCCGGGTTGGTCCGGAAGATCTCGTCGAGGATCCGCTTGAAGGACGCGTCGTCGGGGTGGCGCACGTAGGCCTCGCGGAAGAGCGCCAGCTGGTCGGCGGCCTCCTGCTCCCAGTCGACGAAGAGGGTCCGCGCGGCGGGGTCGCAGCAGTAGAACCAGAGGAGGTTGCGCTCGCGCTTGGTCCGCTTGCCCTCCCAGTCGCTGAACAGCTGCCGGGCCATGTGGTTCGCGCCGAGGACGTCCCAGCGGGCGCCGACGACGTAGGCGGGGTTGGGGTCGATGGAGTCGATGAGCTCCTCGAGCTCCTCGCTGAGGATCTCGGGCTCGCTGGCGCGCCGGGCGGCGCCGCCGTTGGCGAGCGAGTGCAGGTGGGCGCGCTCGTCGCTCGGGAGGCGAAGCGCGCGGGCGAGGCTGTCGATGACGCCCTTGCTCGGTCGCAGGTCGCGCCCGCGCTCGATGAACGAGTAGTAGGCGACGGAGATGTGCGCGAGCTCGGCGACCTCGGCGCGCCTCAGGCCGGTGCGCCGCCGACCCTTGGCGCGCTTGATGCCGACGTCCTCCGGCGCGAGCGCCTGGCGGCGGGCGCGAAGGTAGTCGCCGAGCGGCGACGGGGTGCGCACGCGCAGGGGTACGTCGCTCGTCATGCGCCCATCCTGCCAGCGCAGCGGACCCCCTCTGTCGTATGCCGCCGACCTCCTTGCCAGGATCGCCCGGTCCCGCTGCAGGCGAGTCCCCACCAAGACGCTTCCGACCACGGTGGATCCGTGGCCGAGCCCACCGTCGGGCATGCCACGAGATCCCGCATCGGCCCCCGGCATCCGTGACCATCGGGACAGAACGCTCAGCGGCAGCCGATGCCCGTGGAGGAGACAGGGCGGACGAAACGGATCTCGTCGAAACGCTCCACGCTCGCGTCCGTAGACCTACGGTTGAGTCGTGCGGGAGATCCGCACGACTGGCTCAGGAGCACTCACACCTTCTTCGACGGAGGCACTCATGACCAGTCAGTTGAGCAGCTTGACCCACCCGGTCCCGGCCGGGGCGGTCGTCCAGTGGGGTTTCCTCACCATCACGGTGGCCAACCTCATCGTCATCCTCGCCATGATCGTCGTGTTCGTCCTCGCCATCCTGCTGCCCTTCCCGGGCGCGAGGGAGGACGACCAGTCATGAGCACACCACAGTCGGGGGTGACCCCTGGCGGCCAAACGGCCCCGACCGGACGGGCTGGCGCTCCCACGGCAGGCAGCTGGTCCGGCGCGGTGACACGCTGGGTGAGCGGCCTTGTGCCGCAGGGCCAGTGGCTGCCCGATCGACAGCCGGCGTACGTCGCGTCGTGGATCTACGTCTTCGGGGTCGCCTGCCTCGCGAGCCTCGTCGTCATCATCGCCTCGGGTCTCGTGCTCACGCTGGGCGGGATCACGTGGTGGCACACGAGCAGCGTCGGCCACTTCTTCAACTCGATCCACCTGTGGAGCGTCGAGCTCTTCTTCGCGACGATGGTCATCCACCTCTGGGGGAAGTTCTTCATGGCGGCATGGCGCGGCCATCGTGGAATGACTTGGGCGACAGGGGCGCTGGCGTTCTTCGGCTCGCTCGGGACGGCCTTCACCGGCTACCTCATGCAGACGAACTTCGACTCGCAGTGGATCACCACGCAGGCGAAGGACGGCCTCAACGCCGCGGCCATCGGCGCCTACTTCAACGTCATGAACGTCGGCCAGATGGTGCTCTGGCACGTCTCGCTCATGCCGCTCGTCGTCGGCATCATCGTCGCGATCCACCTGATCCTGGTCCGGCGCAAGGGTGTCGTGCCGCCGATCGGCGCCGAGACGCCGAGCGCGGCCGAGCCACTGGAGACCGAGCCGTCCGCGACGGAGCCGACGGCCGCCAGTCCGTATGCCGCTGGGCCCGGTACGCCGGTCGCGCCCGGTTCACCGCCGGCACCTGAGCCCGCCGCACCCGCGGCGCCCGAGCCTGCCGCGCCGGTGGGGCCGGAACCGGGCGAGCCCGCCCAGCCTGTCCCGTCGCGCTCGATCCACACCGAGGCCGACGTCGCTCCGCTGAACCAGGAGGTGACCCCGTGAGCACCGCGACGGTCCCGTCCGGCCGGTCCCGCACCGGGCGTCGCGGCGCGACGTGGGCGCCCGACTCCCATGACTTCCCGACGCGTCGCTACGACCTCGTCAAGGAGTTCGTCATCGCGCTCGGCGTCATGACGCTCCTCGCCGTCATCGCCGCGATCGTCTTCTCCTCCCCCGACGACCCGGCGATCACGCTCCAGGAGTGGGCCAAGCAGGCGCCCAACGACGTCGTGGCCACCGCCGCCGGCGAGCTCGCCGGGACGACGACGAGCGCGGGCTACGGGCCGCCCTTCAACACCAACGGGGACGGCCAGGTCCTCGGCCCGCTCAGCCTGCAGAAGCTGCCCGGCGTGACGCTGCCGATCGACTCGGCCAAGGACTTCGTCATCGACCCGCTCAGCACCGTGACAGGTGACCCGACGGTCGCCGCTGCGGTGAAGGCTTGGAACGGCGCCAGCGCCGACCAGCAGGCGAAGTGGGCGAACGCCTACGCCGACGCGCTGTCCAAGGCGCCTGACGGCGATCCCGCCAAGGTCGCGTCCGGTGACTACGGGCCGGTGCCCGACCTCGCGCAGGCAGAGGTGCGACTCGCGGCGAGCGGAGCCCTCGAAGGCCTGCTGACGTCGCGGACGAGCTTCTTCGGCGTCGACAGCACGAAGGCCCTCATGCTCCTCGCCGACGGCTCCTACCTCGAGGACCAGGCTCGCGCGCAGAACCTCGGCGGCGACCAGTGGGGCATCATGAACGAGACGGGCAACTACCCGGGGCAGCCGTGGTTGTGGCTCTACTCGTTCTGGTACCAGGTGCCACCGTTCTCGACCTCCGACAATGCCGACATCCAGGTCTGGGCGATCATGGTCCTGCTCAGCATCGGGTTCATCTGCATCCCCTGGATTCCCGGCCTGCGGACCCTTCCCAAGCACCTGGGCGTCCACAAGCTGATCTGGCGCAACTACCGCCGCTGACCCGGGTCGCGCCGGGCTCGCTCCTCCCCCCCGGGCGAGCCCGGTCGCACGTCGGGTGTCCCGGGCTTGAGCGCTGGCCCCGCACGCCCGGCGAACGTCCAGACAGCGGCCGAGCCGAGAAGGTTGCCCGGGTGTGACTGCGCGCGCAGAAATCCGGCGCCCCCTTCGTGCAACCCACCCTGCCTCTCAGGGTTCGTCCCAGTTGGGTCCATCGAGTCAAGGGGGGCAGAGATGGATGGAGGAGCAGGGGCGACGCGGCCGCGATTCGGCACGGGCCGCCTGGTGTCCGGGCTGGCCCTGGTGGCGCTCGTCCTCGTCTTCGGGGGCATCAGCCGGCCCGCGACCGACCCGGCCTCCAGTGGCGCGGGTGGGGCGCCGCACGACTATGCGGGAGCGCCCGCCGCGACGAGGACCGCTCCGGCGGGCCCCCTGCCCTGGCGGGCGGGGCCGCCGCCGGACGGAATCATCGGCGGCGCGAGGTCGATGCTCACCTCCTCGCGTGAGATCCCGGGCACCGGCTTCGGCGTCGAGGAGTGGGCCAGGTGCAGGGAGGCTGGCTACGGCGTCGATGCCTGCCCGCGGTCTGACGTCGTCTTCGCCTTCCGGTTCCGGGACGAGTTCGGCAACAGGCTTGTCGTCAACCGTGGCAGGTGGGACCGCGTCGGCTACCTGGGGCAGGGCCAGTGGCTCATCACGGGGTACCGGGACGCAGCCGTGGTGGCTGCCCGGATGGCGGTGCCCCACCCCCTCGTCGTGCGATCCGACATCGTCGTCGGAGCCCGACCGGACATGATCCACGCTCCGTGTCCCGACTCCGTGTGGCCCTCCCAGGGGTGGACCCGGATCGACGCCGACAGCCGTCCGGCGGTCTGCCTCGTCGACGAGAGCACGTGGCAGCTCATCAGGATCGCCACGCCAGACCTCGACGTCTGGCACGAGTCGCCGAGCCAGCCGCTCTGGGGCACGCGGCGATCCCCGGAGACCGGGGCCTTCGAGGCCGTCGTGATGCAGGACGACGGGACCTTCGTGGGATCGGAGGTCGCAGCCAGCGACCGGACGATCATGCCGGTCGCGAACCTGCCCTACGGACTTCTTGCCGTCTACCGGACGCGGCCGGCCAGCGACTCACGAGCCGGCGAGCTCGTCTACTCGACGGACGACGGCCGGTCGTGGAACGTGCGCGAGGTCCCGGCAGGGGCCGTCCTGGCCACGACGAGAATCGGCTCAACGGACGCGATGACGCTGCCCAGCGACTGGAGGACATGGGCACCGCGGCACGGTTGAAGTGGGACAACGAGAGCTCGTCGAGCATCCGATGCAACCTGAACACCGTCTGAAGGTTCGTTGGGAGGGGGACGATGGGGGGATCTCGGCTCGGGGGATCTCACACCGGACGGAGCACGACCCCGTCCGGTTCGCAGGGGGACTGGGGGTAGGACATGGACGACGGGCGCATCAGGGAGGTGTACTCCGTGTCCTACCCCCGCCTCGTGACCCAGATGGTGGCCCTCTGCGGCAACCGCGCCGAGGCCGAGGACCTCGTCCAGGAGGCCTTCATGACGGCGCTGACGCATGCACGGGAGTTCGAGGGCGTCGCCAACAAGGAGGCCTGGCTCCGGACCGTCGCCCTCAACCGGTTGCGCAAGCAGTGGCGCCGCGCGGCCGTGGTCCGGAGGGTGATGCCTCGCATCGCCCGAGAATCCGGGCCCCAGCTCGGCGCCGAAGCGACCCCGGACCACATCGCGATCGTCACGGCCCTCGGACAGGTGAGCCAGGCGATGCGCGAGACCTTCGTCCTCTTCTACGTAGCCGACCTGCCCGTCTCGCAGATCGCCGCGGAGCTCGAGGTGCCCGAGGGGACGGTGAAGGCGAGGCTCTCGCGCTGTCGGGTCCAGCTCGCCGGGCTGCTGTCCGACCCGGAGGGAGCCGAGCATGCCTGACGTGCGCCAGTTCACCCGCGAGACGGAGCACTCGGTGGTGCTGCCGAGCTTCGACACGATCGTCGCCCGACGCCGCGAACGGACCCGGAACCGTCTCATCGTCGCCACGGCGGGGTGCCTCGCCGTCATCGTCGCCGTCCTGGCCGCCGTGTCCTCCGGTTGGCAGAACCATGCGGCACCCATCCCCGCGACGAGTCCAGGCGTCAACCCGTCCACCACCTGGCTCTCGTTCGAATCGCCCTTCGGGGTCGAGATCGTTCACCCCGACGGCAGCGACCGGCACGTCCTTCTCGACAGGCTGGACAAGAACCCGCACGACCTGAGCTGGGCGCCTGACGGCTCTCGGGTCGCGTGGGTCACGATCGAGCCGGACCTGAGTCGGGACGTCTGGGTCGCGGACGTGGTGAAGGGGTCCGTGTCGAGCCAACGCCGACTCGTCGACTGCTCGGCTCCCTGCACGAACACGGAGACCCCCGCCTTTTCCCCGGACGGCAGGCACGTCGTGTTCGGACTGGACCGGGCGAACGGCAATGAGCTGCGGATCGTCGACGCGCGCACGGGCGCCGGCACGAGATCGATCCCTGTGCCCCAGAGCTACTTCGGCCCCGTGTGGTCGCCCGACGGTCGCTACCTCGCTCTCACGGTGGGCAGCGCAGATGCCGGAGGGACCCCCGACGCGCACATCGCCATTGTCGACCTCACGGCGAGCACGCCGTCGATCCGCCGCATCGACACCGGCGGCGACAACGCGCATGACGTGGCGTGGAGCCCCGACGGCTCACGGCTGGCCTACGTCGACGCCCCGGACCGGAACTACGACGCCGGGGGAAACCTCGTGACTGTCCGTCCGGACGGCTCGGAGCGGAAACAGGTCACCCGGCTGCCGACCGGCAGCGGGCTCCTCACCCCGACGTGGTCCCACGACAGCCGTTCGGTCTATGCCGTCATCAAGACCCTCCCCGACGAGGACCAGGTGGGCAAGATCGACCTTGCCACCGGCGCCTTTGCCGCCGTCGTCGACCGCATCGGCAACGTGATGGTGGGCGGCTACGTCAAGGTCGGCTGATCGGCCCGGCCGGGTTCTAGCCCTTGAGCAGATACGTGACGATGCCACCCGAGGACGGGTAGGTGTCACCGACGTGGGCACGGCATACCCCTGGAGGGGGGTGACGATGCCCGCCAACCAGCGGGACCATCCCCGCCGGACGACCGTATGCCGCTGGGCTCGGTGCCGGGCGAAGGCGGCCGGACGCCGTGGCCCGGGCTCAGAGCGGGGTCAGGGGCCCGGGCATCCCGATGGGACTCGTCGTCGTGGGCAGCTGGGCCCACTGTGGTGACAGGAGGACGCGCAGGTGAGGGTATTGCTCGTACAGGCCTGCTCCCTGTGGCAACGGCGTCGAGCGCACCTGCCAGGTCCGGCCGTGGTCGAGGCTCACGAGCAGCTGCGCCTGGTAGTCCGTGACGGACTGGTAGACCGCGATCTCGCAGTTCCTGCCGCCCTCCGCCATCGTCGTGGCATGAGCCCGGTCGGAGAGCCCGACTGTGGTGAACGAGTCGTCCGGTTGCTGGATGACGAGCTTCACGTTCTGGCCCGCACCCATGAGCCCCCACAACCCGCACGTCGTGGGGCTGGCCCAGCGGATGCCGACGAGGCTGGGGAGCTGCAGGCGCTCGAGGGTTCTCGCGCGCACGTCCAGGTGGCACAGCCCGTCGCCGTTGGCGCACTCGACCGTGGACGTCCCGTACCTGGGCGCCACGGGACGGTCCATCACGGTGACCCTGGCCGGCTCGGGCAACGTCGCCGAGAGGAGGTACGGCCCGGGATCCTGGTGGGCCCAGTACCAGACCCCGTCGTCGACCTCGCGCAGCACGCCGGGGTTGTCGAGGGTCGCCTGAGCGCTCGAATGGACGATCCCCCCGCGGACGAGCAGCCGGTGTCCCGCACCGTCGACCACGGAGAAGGCCTCGATCCCGTAGCAGTCGTGGTCAGGGGCGGGCGTGATGCACCGCCTCCACACCGTGAGCGTGACGGTGTGGTCCGTCGCCGACGCGAACTGCCCGGTGACCTTGGCGTCCGGGTTGCCCACGATCTCGGCCGCGGTCCAGGGAGGGACGGTCACCGAGGTCAAGGTCGGGTGGGGCACCGCCGGCGCCCGGTCAGCTCTGGCCCGGCCCAGCAGGCCGATCGCCGCCGTCGCTCCGACCAGAACCGCCACCACGGCAATGGCGAGGGCTGCCGTCCGGCGTCGCGCCCGCCGCCGCTCCTCCGCGACCAGGCGCTCATAGGCCGGAGGCACGACGGCGGCAGCGGCCTCGCGGGCGAACGCCTTCAGGTCAGACATGGTCGGTCTCCCATTCCCCGAGGAGCCCGGCCAGCTGGGTCCTGGCCCGGGCGAGGCGTGCCTTGACGGTTCCGACCGGGATGTCCTGCTCCTGGGCCACCTGCACGATGGGCAGGTCGACGATGTAGTAGAGGACCACCGTCTCCCGGATGGGTGCACTGAGCTGGGCCAGAGCCGCAACGATCGCAACATGGTCGGCCCTCGCATCGGGACCGACGTCGAACGCGACGTCCTGCCGCAGGCGTGGCACGATCCGACCGAAGATGCGAGCGCGGCGCCACCGGTTGCGCATGACGTTGACCGCCGTCGTGCGAAGCCACGCCTCCTTATTGGCGACCTCGAGAAACTCCCGGCGGTGGGTCATCGCCGCGATGAACGCCTCCTGCACGACCTCCTCCGCCTCGAGATGGTTGCCACAGATGGCGAGCAGCTGCGCGACGAGGACGGGATAGGAGGCGTCGTAGACAACCCGAATCGGGTCTTCGACTTCCATCGCGTCACCCTCCACCATCGCCCGTCACATGCTTCCACCTGAACGAAACCTGAGTGCAGCGTTTGGTTGCATGCGACCGGGGGACGGGACGCTGCCCGCGCGTTCAGCCGAGGGGCGCGAGCCTCCGGAGCATGGTCACGTGGCTGGGTTCGAGCTCGTCGAGCGTCTGGACTCCGAGCAGTCGCATCGTGCGCTCGACCTGACCGGTCAGGATCTCGATGGCCCGGTCGACGCCGGCACGGCCGCCTGCCATGAGGCCGTAGAGGTAGGCCCGGCCGATGAGGGTGAAGTGCGCGCCGTGCGCGAGCGCGGCGACGATGTCCTGGCCCGACATGATCCCGGTGTCGAGGTGGACCTCGAGCTCGCTGCCGACCTCATGGACCACGGACGGCAGCAGGTGGAACGGCACCGGGGCGCGGTCGAGCTGGCGTCCACCGTGGTTGGACAGCACGATCGCGTCGACCCCGGCATCGGCGAGGCGGCGCGCGTCGGCCAGGCTCTGCACGCCCTTGACCGCGACCTTGCCCGGCCACTGGTCACGGATCCAGGCGAGGTCCTCGTAGGTGACCGTCGGGTCGAACATCGTGTCGAGCAGGTCGGCCACCGTCCCCGACCACGAGTCGAGGCTCGCGAACGCGAGCGGCTCGGTCGTCAGGAAGTTGAACCACCACGCGGGTCGCGGGATCGCGTTGGCCACGGTGCGTGGGGTGAGGGTGGGCGGGATGGTCATGCCGTTGCGGACGTCACGGAGCCGGGCGCCCGCCACGGGGACGTCGACGGTGACGAGCAGGGTGTCGTAGCCGGCCTTCGCGGCGCGGTCGACGAGCGCCATCGACCGGTCGCGGTCCTTCCACATGTAGAGCTGGAACCAGTTGCGGCCACCGTTGCCGACGGGGTTCGCCGCGGCCACCTCCTCGATGCTCGTCGTGCCCATCGTCGAGAGCGAGAACGGGATGCCGGCAGCGCCCGCGGCCGTTGCGCCGGCGATCTCTCCCTCCGCCTGCATCATCCGGGTGAAGCCGGTGGGGGCGATCCCGAACGGCAGCGACACCCGGCTTCCGAGCACCTCGCGGGAGGTGTCGACGGTGGAGACGTCGCGCAGGATCGAGGGGTTGAACTGCACGTCGCCGAAGGCCTCCCGGGCCCTGGCCAGGGACACCTCCCCGTCGGCTCCGCCGTCCGTGTAGTCGAACGCCGCCCTCGGCGTGCGCCGCTTCGCGATGAGTCGGAGGTCCTCGATGGTGAGCGCGGCCGCGAGCCGGCGGTCCCGCGGCGAGAGGGTCGGCCTCTTGAAGACGAGCAGGGGCGCGAGGTCGTGGGGTTTGGGCAGCTGCCGCTTCATGGGGTGGATCCATCCTTCGTGGAGGCGAGACGCGACTCGGCGGCGTCCCAGTCGAGACCGCTGCGGGGCTCGTGCCGGCGCAGGGAGTGCGTGCGGCGGACGAGCGCACGCATCGCGGCGAGGTCGGGGAGGTCGGCGTGCAGCGCCCTGGCCTGGACCAGGACGTTTCCCAGCGCGGCGGCCTCGGACGGGCCGGCCAACACGGGCAGGCCGCAGGCGTCGGCCGTCAGCTGGCAGAGCAGCTCGTTCTGCGAACCACCACCGACGACGTGCACGACGTCCACAGTGAGGCCGGCAAGCTGACCAGCCGTTCGGACGGTGCGTCGATACGCGAGGGCGAGCGAGTCGAGGATGCTGCGGACGAGGGTCGCGCGATCGTCCGGGACCGGCTCCCCGGACCGCCGGGCCAGCTCGACGAGCCGCTCGGGCATCCGGTCGCCGGGGGTGCTCGGCCTCAGCAGCGACGGGTCGTTGATGTCGATGACCGTGCGCAGGGCGGGTGCATCCGCAGCCGCGGCGAGCAGCGTCCCCAGGTCGGCGCCGCTCCCCTGCTCGTGCCACGCCCGCAGGCACTCCGACAGCACCCACAGGCCCATCACGTTCCTGAGGAAGCGGATCGTGCCGTCGACACCGCCCTCGTTCGTGAAGTCCGCGGCCCTGGCCGCCTCGGTGAGGACCGGCCGCTCGAGCTCGAGGCCCACGAGAGACCACGTGCCCGAGGAGATGTAGGCGAAGGTCTGGTCCTGCGCCGCAGGAACTCCCACGACGGCCGAGGCGGTGTCGTGCGAGCCGACCGCGATCACCGGCACGTCCTGCGGCAGGTCGAGTCCGACCGCGACAGCGGGCGTGACCCACCCGACCCGCTCACCGGGCTCGCGGAGGGGAGGCAGGATGGCCGACGGGATGCCCACCCTCTCGGCCAGCCCCGACGCCCACGTCCGAGACCTGACGTCGAAGAGGCCGGTCGTCGAGGCGTTGGTGCGCTCCGCGCCGATCTCGCCCGTCAGCCAGTATCCGAGCAGGTCCGGCAGCAGCAGCATCGTCTCCGCGGCCTCGAGCGCGGCCGAGCCCCGTGACGCGACGAGCTGGTAGATCGTGGTGAACGGTAGCTGCTGGAGGCCCGTGACGGCATACACCTCTTCCGCCGACACCTGCTCGAGCACCTGCCCGGCCACGCCGTCGGTGCGGCGGTCGCGGTGGCTGTGAGGGTTGCCGATCAGGCTGCCGTCACGGTCGAGCAGCCCGTAGTCGATGGCCCACGAGTCGATCCCGATGCCGTGGACCGGGCCGGACCGCGCCATCGTGCGCAGTCCGGCCAGCACCTCGCGGTGAAGGCCCACGACGTCCCAGTAGAGCGACTCGCCGATCGGCACACCCGCGTTGGGGAACCGGTGGACCTCGGTGAGGTCGAGTCGATCCGCGCCGGTGCCGACGGAGACGACCGCCTCCATGACCCGGCCGCTCGTGGCGCCGAGGTCGACGGCAGCGAGACGCAGCGGGCTCATCGCAGGAAGGCTGCGGCCACGCCTGCGTCGACCGGGATGTGCAAGCCCGTGGTGTGGGTCATGTCGGGGCCGCAGAGGGCGAAGACGGCGTTGGCGCAGTGCTCGGGCAGCACCTCGCGCTTGAGGAGGGTGCGCTGCGCGTAGAACTCGCCGAGCTTGTCCTCCTCGACGCCGTAGACCGCGGCCCGGTTGGCACCCCACCCGCTGGCGAAGATGCCCGACCCGCGCACGACTCCGTCGGGGTTGACCCCGTTGACCTTGATCCCGTGCTCCCCCAGCTCGGCGGCGAGCAGCCGCACCTGGTGGGCCTGGTCGGCCTTCACGGCCGAGTAGGCGATGTTGTTGGGTCCGGCGAACACCGAGTTCTTCGACGAGATGTAGACGATGTCGCCGCCGAGGCCCTGCTCGATGAGCACCCGTGCGGCCGTGCGTGAGACGAGGAACGAGCCCTTCGCCATGACGTCGTGCTGGAGGTCCCAGTCGGCGACCGTGGTGTCGAGCAGGGACTTCGACAGGGACAGGCCGGCGTTGTTGACAACGAGGTCGAGGCCACCGAAGGCCAGCACCACGGCATCAACCATCGCCTGGACCTGGTCCTCGTCCGAGACGTCGGCCCGGACGCCGACCGCGACGTCGCTGGTGCCGATCTCGGCAGCCGCGGCCTGCGCCCTGTCGAGGTCGAGGTCGGCGACGACGACGCACGCGCCCTCGGCCGCGAGCCGCGTCGCGATGGCCTTGCCGATGCCACTCGCCGCCCCGGTGACGAGCGCGATGCGGGTCGCGAGGGGCTTGGGCTTGGGCATCCGTTGGAGCTTGGCCTCCTCGAGCGCCCAGTACTCGATCCGGAACTTCTCGGCCTCGTCGATGGGCGCGTACGTGGACAGGCCCTCGGCGCCACGCATCACGTTGATCGCGTTGACGTAGAACTCCCCGGCCACGCGTGCGGTCTGCTTGTCCTTGCCGTAGCTGAACATGCCGACACCCGGGACGAGGACGATGAGGGGGTCGGCCCCGCGGATCGCCGGGGAGTCCGGAGTCGCGTGCCGGTCGTAGTACGCCCGGTAGTCCTCGCGGTAGGCCACGGCGAGCTCCTCCAACCGCGCCACCGACTCCTCGACGGTCGCCATCCCGGGCAGGTCGAGGACGAGCGGCTTGACCTTGGTGCGGAGGAAGTGGTCGGGACAGGAGGTCCCGAGCGCGGCCAGGCGCGGGTGCTCGGCCGCCGCGAGGAAGTCGAGGACGACGTCCGAGTCGGTGAAGTGCCCGACCATGGGCCGGTCGTGCGACGCGATGCCGCGGATCGTCGGGGCGAGCGCCGCGGCCTTCGCTCGGCGCTCGGACTGCGGCAGGGCGGCATACCCCTCGAGGGTCGGCCCGAAGGGCTCGGGCCTGCTGCGCTCGGCGATGTACGCGGCCGCCGTGTCGATGATCCACAGCGAGCTGGCCTCCGCCTCATCGCTGGTGTCGCCCCAGGCTGTGATGCCGTGACCGCCGAGGATGCAGCCCACGGCCTGCGGGTTGGCCTCCTTGATCGCGGCGATGTCGAGGCCGAGCTGGAAGCCGGGACGGCGCCAGGGCACCCAGGCGACCTTGTCGCCGAAGATCTTCGCGGTGAGCGCCTCACCGTCGGCCGCGGTCGCGATGGCGATGCCGCTGTCGGGGTGGAGGTGGTCGACGTGTGCGGCGTCAACGAGTCCGTGCATCGCGGTGTCGATCGACGGCGCCGCGCCGCCCCTTCCGTGCAGGCAGTAGTCGAAGGCCGCGACCATCTCGTCCTCGCGCTCGACGCCCGGGTAGACGTCGACAAGGGCCCGCATGCGGTCGAGGCGCAGCACGGCCAGGCCGCTCTCCGTGAGGGTGCCGAGGTCTCCCCCGGACCCCTTCACCCACACCAGCTCGACCGGCTTCCCCGTGACCGGGTCGGTGACGGTTCCCTTGGCGGAGGTGTTGCCCCCGGCGTAGTTCGTGTTCTTCGGGTCCGCACCCAGCCGGTTGGAGCGGG
The DNA here is from genome assembly GCF_000576595.1 of Intrasporangium oryzae NRRL B-24470. GTDB lineage: Bacteria > Actinomycetota > Actinomycetes > Actinomycetales > Dermatophilaceae > Intrasporangium_C > Intrasporangium_C oryzae. Next base: position 13,140 of record NZ_AWSA01000037.1, read on the forward strand.
CGACCAGCTCGGCCGCGGTGCTCGGCCGGACGGTGGGGGTCGTGCCGTTCAGGTCGTTCGTGTCGCTCATCGGTCAGTTCCATCCTGCCTGCGTGCCGCCGATGCGGTCCGCCTCGATCTGTTGCTGGTAGCCGCTCTCGAGGTAGGCGCGCATCGGGTTCGCGGGCAGCCCCCTCTCCTCTCGCCACGCGGCGAGGTCGGCCCGGACGTCGGTGTAGAAGGCGTCCATGAGGATCTCGTTGGCGAGGAGCACGTCACCCGACTCCTGTGCCTCCGCAAGGGCACTCGAGTCGACGAGCAGGGCCCGCGCCGTCATCTCCTGGACGTTGAGGACCGAGCGGATCTGGCCCGGGATCTTCGCCTCGATGTTGTGGCACTGGTCGAGCATGAAGGCGACCTGGCTGTCCGGTCCGTACCCGCCGCCGCGGATGACCTCGAAGAGGATCCGGAACAGCTGGAAGGGGTCGGCCGCCCCGACGATGAGGTCGTCGTCGGCATAGAACCGGCTGTTGAAGTCGAACGAGCCGAGCTTCCCGAGGCGGAGGAGCTGGGCGACGATGAACTCGATGTTCGTGCCGGGCGCGTGGTGACCCGTGTCGAGGCAGACGAAGGCCCGCTCGCCGAGGGCCGCGACGTGGGCGTAGGACGTACCCCAGTCCGGGACGTCGGTGTGGTAGAACGCCGGCTCGAAGAACTTGTACTCGAGGACGAGTCGCTGGTCGTCGGCGAGGCGGTCGTAGATCGTGCGCAGGCTCTCGGCGAGGCGGTCCTGGCGGCCCCGGAGGTCGCCCTGCCCGGGGTAGTTCGTCCCCTCGGCGAGCCAGATCTTGAGGTCGCGGGACCCCGTCGCGTGCATGACGTCGATGCACTCGAAGTGGTGGTCGATCGCCTTCTGCCGGATCTTCGCGTCGGTGTGCGTGAGCGCACCGAGCCGGTAGTCGTCGTCCTGGAAGGTGTTCGAGTTGATCGTGCCGAGCGCGACGCCGAGGTCCTCCGCGTAGCGCCGCAGCGCCGCGAAGTCGTCGACGAGGTCCCACGGGATGTGGAGGGACACGAGCGGCGCGAGCCCGGTGAACCGGTGGACCGTCGCGGCATCCGCCAGCTTCTCCTCGACGGTGCGTGGCGTACCGGCGGTGCCGAACACGTTGAACCGGGTCCCGGAGTTGCCGTAGGCCCAGGACGGGACCTCGATGGCCTGGCCCTCGAGGAGGGTGGCGATCTCGCTGAATGTCGTCATCTCTCATCACTTCTCGGCTGCGTCGGTGCGTCAGTGGGTGCGGTCGTGCGGTCGAGCTGGTCCTCCAGGTGGAAGACCTCCTCGAGGACCAGGAAGGCCTGGTCGGGCGGCAGTCCGTCGAGCTCCTCGAAGAGCTCGGCCATCTCCGACTGCCAGCGGCGGTTCACGTCGGTGCGGGCCATTCCCTCGACTGCGTCCTCGAGCGACGGGGTCTCGACGTAGCCGATGAGCAGTCCGTCGGGACGCAGGAAGAGGGAGTAGTTGTGCCAGCCGTTCTCGGCGAGCGCCCGGAGCATCTCGGGCCACACCGCCGTATGCCGGGTGCGGTACTCGTCGATCCGGTCGGGCCGGACCTGTAGCTGGAAGCAGACGCGCATCATCACTCCGGGACGGTTGGGCAGTGCGGGGGTCGGGGCGGGACGACCCCACGGGACGTCCAGGTGACGCGGGGGTCGCCCGGCCGGCGGGCGTGTCGCCGGCCGGGCGCTGCCGCTCAGAACTTGAACTGGTCGATGTTGCCGGCGTTGAACGCGAACGGGTCACCGAGCAGCACGGTCTGGTTGGCGCCGACCTTGAAGCTCCCGAGGGATCCCGCGGTGAACGTGTCCCCCTCCTTGCCCGTGATCGTGCCCTTGACGAGGGCGTCCGCGGCATACGCGGCGAGGGCGCCGAGGTCGGCCGGGTTCCAGAGGTAGAACTCCTTGACCGTGCCGTTCTTGACGTACTCGCGCATCTGGTTGGGCGTGCCGAGGCCGGTCAGGGCGACCTTGCCCTTCTTGTCCGAGGTCGACAGGTAGCGGCCGGCGGCGGCGATGCCAACGGTCGTCGGCGAGATGATGCCCTTGAGGTTGGGGTGGGTCTGCAGGAGCGCCGCCGTCTTGTCGAAGGACGTCTGGTCGTCGTCGTTGCCGTAGACGACGTCGACGAGCTTGACGTTGGGGTGGTTGGCCGCGAGGTCCTTCTTCATCAGGTCGATCCACGCGTTCTGGTTCGTCGCGTTGGCGCTCGCAGACAGGATGGCGATCTCACCCGAGTCGCCGATCTGCTTGGTGATGCCGTCGACCTCCACCTTGGCGAGGCCCTCGGGCGAGGCCTGGTTGATGAACAGGTCGCGGTACTGCGGGTCGGTGTCCGAGTCGAACGTGACGACCTTGGTGCCGCCCTTGCGCGCCTGGTTGAGGGCGTCGCCGATGGCCTTGGGGTCGTTGGCGGAGACGACGAGGGCGCTCACGTGCTGCTGGGCGGCCGTGTTGATGTACTGCACCTGGCCGTCCGGGCTGGCCTGCTGGGGGCCGACCTCGGAGTAGGTCCCCCCGAGCGACTCGACGGCCTTCTTGCCACCGGCGTCGCTCGTGTCGAAGTAGGGGTTGCCGAGGTTCTTCGGGATGAAGACGACGCTGAGCTTGGCAGCGGCGCCGCCCGAGCCCGAGCCCGAGGGCGTGGCGCCCGTGGCGGCCTTGGTGCAGCCGGTCAGGGCGAGGCTGACGGAGAGTGCGGCAACACCGAGGACGGCGGAGCGGCGCGAGATGGGGGTCATCCGGGTTCCTTTCAGAGGGTTCCGACGCCGGCGGGCGTCTTGGTGGGGCGTGCGCCCCGGTTACGCCTGGCTGCGACGTCGGAGACCCACGCCAGGACAGTTGTGGAGATCACGGACAGCACGAGGAGCAGGCCGATGATGATGTTGATGACGTTGACCGTGATGCCCTGCAGGCGCAGGGCGCTCGAGATGATGCCGATGAGCAGCACCCCGGCGACGACGCCGGCGAGCTTGCCGCGCCCCCCGAAGATGGACACGCCGCCGAGGAGCACGGCCGCGATGACCTGGAGCTCGAGACCTGCGGCGTTGTCGCCTCGGGCGCTGCCGAAGCGCAGCGTGTAGAAGACGCCGGCGAGCGCCGACACGGCCCCCGAGAGGACGAAGAGGACGAACTTCGTCCGTTCGACCTTGACGCCGCTGAAGTGCGCGGCCTCGCTCCCGAGCCCGATGTCGTAGACCCCGCGACCGAAGGGCGAGAAGTGCAGGGCCAGCGTGAACACGACGGCGAGCAGGAGGAAGACCCACATGAACGCCGGTATGCCGGTCCCGCCGATGGTCTCGGACGCGCGCTGGGTCCAGTCCGACGGGAAGTCGGTCACTGCCTTGGTGCCGAGGATCCCGATCGCGAGGCCGCGGTAGAGGGCGAGGGTGCCGATCGTCACGGCGAGCGACGGCAGGCCGACCCGCGCGACGAGGTACCCGTTGAGGGCACCGCACAGGGCACCGACGACGAGGGCGATCAGGGCCGCGACGGGGATGGAGAAGCCGCGCTCGTGGAGCACCCCGAGGAGCACGCTGCTCAGGCCGACGACGCTCGCGACCGACAGGTCGATCTCGCCGGTGATGATGACGAGCGTCATGGGCAGGGCGATGAGCAGGATCGGGGTCACGTCGAGGAGCAGGTAGGTCAGGGTCAGCTGGTCGCCGAAGTACGGGACGTTGCTGTAGGCCCACAGCGAGACCGCGATGACGAGGGCGACGACCGCCGCCTCACGGGTGAGCAGGAGGCGCCTCCACAGCGGGTGGGCGTAGGCGGCATACGTGCGGGTCATGACTGGTCCCTCGCTTCGACGAGTCGGCGTGACTGGCGGGCGGAGAGCACCCGGTCCAGGACGATGGCGCTGAGGATGAGGGCGCCGACGAGCGCCTGCTGCCAGAAGTCGGGGATGCCGAGCATGGGCAGCGCGCGGTTGATGGTCACGAGCAGGACGGCACCGATGGCGGCGCCCCACACGGTGCCGCTCCCGCCGAAGATCGCGACACCACCGATGACGGCGGCCGCGACGGCCTGGAGCTCGATCCCCGTCCCCGCGTCCGAGCTCACGGAGCCGTAGCGCGCGGCGAAGACGACCCCGGCGAGCCCCGCGAGGGCCCCGGAGAGGAGGAACGCGCCGATGACGCGTCGACGGACGTTGAGGCCGTAGAGCACGGCCGCGTCGGGGTCGGAGCCGATGGCGTAGAACTCGCGTCCGCTCCGGGCCGTGTAGAGGTAGTAGCCGACGGCTGACAGCACGACGACGGCGATGAGGAAGAGGACCGGGATGGTGAGGATCTGCTGGGTCCCCAGCGCGAGGAACCCCGCCGGCAGGTCGGAGGCGTTGATCCGGCTGCTGCCCGCCCACGACAGGACGAGCCCCCGGTAGATGTAGAGGGTGCCGAGCGTGATGACGAGTGCCGGCACCCGGCCGAGCGCGACGAGGAGGCCGTTGACGAGGCCGAGGACCGCTCCGACGAGGAGCCCGGCCGCGAAGACGACGACGACGGGGATCCCCGGGTGGTCGATGAAGAGGCGGCCGGTGAGGTAGGCCGTGAGGCCGAGGACGGACCCCACGGAGAGGTCGACGTTGCGGGTGATGATGACGGCGGCCTGACCGACGGCGAGGAGGATGAGCATCGACGGGGTGAGGAGCAGGTCGCGCCAGCCGCTGCTGCTCAGCAGGAAGCTCGGGTTCTTGATGGTGGCCGCGGCGATGACGAGGAGCAGCACGGCGAGGATCGAGAGCTCCCGCGAGCGGAGCAGGCTCTGGGCCATCCGGCGGCGCGGCGCCAGGCTGCTGGGCTCGACGAGGAGCTGGACCTCGGTCGAGGTGTCGGGCACGGTCACGGTCGGTTCCTTGCTCGGTGCGGGTGCGGTGGTCATGACGCCGCCTGCTGGTCCTGGGCGCCGCCCGGATGGCCGTGGTGGCCGCCCGGATGGCCGTGGTGGCCGCCCGTGAGGGCGTGGGTGGCGGCGTGCATCACGGCCTCCGGCGTCGCGCGGTCCCGGGGAAGGTCCGCGGTGATGCGCCCTTCGCAGACGACGAGGACGCGGTCGGCCATGCCGAGGACCTCGGGCAGCTCGGAGGAGATCATGAGGATCGCCATGCCCTGGCCGGCGAGCTCGGACAGCAGGCGGTGCACCTCGGCCTTGGTGCCGACGTCGATGCCGCGGGTGGGCTCGTCGATGATCAGGAGCGTCGGCTTGGTGGCGAGCCACTTCGCGATGACGACCTTCTGCTGGTTGCCGCCGCTCATCGTCTTGGCGTTCATGTCGAGTGCACCGGTCTTGACCTCGAGCCGTCCGGCCCAGGGCCCGGCGGCGGCGTTCTCCATCCGCTTGGTCAGCAGCCCGAACCTCGCGAGGCTGCCACGGATGACCCCGGTGATGTTGTCGGTGACCGAGGCCTCCGTGACGAGGCCCTGCCGGCGCCGGTCCTCGGGCACGAACGCCATGCCGGCGCGGATGGCGGCGGCAGGGTCGCGTGGCGGGACCTCACAGCCCTTGACCCGGACGGACCCGCTGTCGTAGCGGTCGACACCGAAGATCGCGCGGGCGATCTCGCTGCGGCCCGCGCCCACGAGGCCCGCGAGCCCGACGATCTCGCCGGCCCGGACCTCGAACGTCACGTCGTGGAAGACGCCGGACGCGGTCAGGCCGGACACCTGCAGGACGGGGTCGCCGATCGGGGCCGGGGTCTTCGGGAAGAGCTCTGCGACCTCACGCCCGACCATGAGACCGACGATCTCCTCGACACTCGTGTCGGCGATCGGCTTCGTCGCGATGTACTGGCCGTCCCGCATGACGGTGACGGTGTCGCAGAGGTCGAAGACCTCGTCGAAGCGGTGCGAGATGAAGACGATCGCCCGGCCCTCGTCGCGAAGGCGTCGGGCGACGGCGAAGAGTCGCTCGACCTCGACCCCGCTCAGGGCGGCCGTGGGCTCGTCCATGATCAGCAGGCGTGCGTCGAGCGAGATGGCCTTGGCGATCTCGATGATCTGCTGGTCGGCGATCGACAGCCCGAGCGCCTGGCGCCGCGGGTCGATGTGGACCCCGAGGCCCGCGAAGAGGCGGGCCGCCTCGGCGTACATCGCCGCGCGGTCGATCCGGCGACCCCGGCCGAGGAGCTGGCGGCCCATGAAGATGTTCTCGGTGACCGACAGGTCGGGGAAGAGCGTGGGCTCCTGGTAGATGACAGCGACCCCGGCCGCCTTCGACTCGGCGGTCGACCCGAAGTCCGCGGGCTCGCCGCCGAGGAGGAACTCGCCCGCGTCACGGCGGTGGACGCCGGCGACGATCTTGACGAGGGTCGACTTGCCGGCGCCGTTCTCACCGACGAGCGCGTGGATCGAGCCGGGCTGTGCGACGAGGGTCCCGGACCGCAGCGCGACCACCGGCCCGAAGGACTTGGCGACGTCGCGAAGCGTCAGCGTGGGGTGGCTTGCGGCCCCGATGGAGTCGTGTCTCATGGCTTCCCTTGCATCATTGAAAGGTTTCAACTGCGGTTAATCTAGAGACCGGGGTATGCCGTGTCAACCCCCTTCTTAGGGGCTAAACTCCCGCTGTGTCTCGTTTCAAAACTCCCAGCCCCGGCGCCCTCCGTTGAGCGCTCCGACGCAGCGGTCCGTGAGCGTCAAGGACGTGGCCGCACGCGCTGGCGTGTCCCTCGGCACCGTGTCCAACGTGCTCAACCGACCCGACCGCGTCAGCGACCGGACCCGCTCGAAGGTGGAGCGGGCGATGACGGAGCTCGGCTTCGTGCGCAACGAGTCGGCTCGTCAGCTCCGGGCGGGACAGAGCCGAGTCCTCGCCTACGTCGTCCTCGACGCGAGCAACCCCTTCTTCACCGACGTGGCCCAGGGCATCGAGCTCGCGGCCGACCTCTCCGAGCTGTCGCTGTTCATCTGCAACAGCAACAACAGCTCCACCCGCGAGGAGGCCTACCTCGACCTGCTCCAGCAGCAGCGCGTCCAGGGCATCCTCATCACCCCTGTCGACCCCGGCGCCGACTTCCTCAACGAGGTCGCGAGGCGAGGCACCCCGCTCGTCATCGTCGACCGGGTCCAGAAGGACCTCGCCCTGTGCTCGGTGGCCGTCGACGACGTGCTCGGCGGGCGGGTCGCGGTCGAGCACCTCATCGACCGCGGCCACTCGCGGGTCGCGTTCGTCGGCGGCCCCCTCAGCATCGGCCAGGTCGAGGACCGGTGGCGCGGCGCTCAGCAGGCGTGGGCCGAGGCCGGGCTGCCCCAGGACGCCCTGGTCCAGCTGACCACGTCGGCGCTCACGGTCGCCGAGGGCCGAGGCGCCGGCGAGCGCCTCGCCGGGATGCCGGCCCGCCGACGCCCCACCGCCGCGTTCTGTGCCAACGACCTGGTCGCACTCGGGCTGCTCCAGCAGACGATCGCCAGCGGTCGCCGGGTCCCCGACGACCTGGCCATCGTCGGCTACGACGACATCGAGTTCGCCTCGGCGGCCGCCGTGCCGCTGACCTCCGTGCGCCAGCCGCGTCAGGAGCTCGGCCGGACGGCCGCCGAGCTCGTCGTCGACGAGGCCACCAACCCCGACCACACGCATACGCAGGTGACCTTCACCCCCGAGCTCGTGGCACGGACCTCGACCTTGGGTTGAGCGCCCCCATGGTCACCGACGAAGCACCGACGAGCACCGAAGAGTCCTGACGAGCCCAGACGAGCTCAGACGAGCGCGCCGGATGGTCGCGAGAGCCCTCGCGGTGCTCAGGCGGTCAGCTCGCCGGCGAGGTCGAGCTGCATCATCTGGGTGACCGTCTCCGTGTCGAGGCCCCGGCCGAGCAGGACCGCGAGCTTGGTCAGGGCGGCCTCGGACGTCATGTCGTAGCCCGGCACGGCGCCCGCGCGGATGAGGGCCGACCCCGTCGCGTAGGCGCCCGGCTGGACGGAGCCGCGAACGCACTGGGTCACGATGACGACGACGACGCCCCGGGCGGTAGCGGCCTCGACCGCGGCCAGGAAGTCGCGGTCATCGGACGGCCCGTTGCCGGCGCCATAGGCCTCGAGGACCAGGCCCTGGAGCGGGGGCCGGCACAGGTTCGCAAGGGTCGAGGCCGAGAAGCCGGGGAACAGCCGCATCGCGGCGACGTCACCCAGCTGCCCGGCGGTCAGGGTGGGCTCGCCCGCGCGCGGCCGGACGAGGGCGTCGTTCACCTCGATGTCGATGCCTATCCGGGCCAGGGGCGGGAAGCGCGGCGAGTCGAAGGCGTCGAGACCCGAGGCGTCGATCTTCATCGCCCGGTTGCCCCGGAGCAGGACCTCCCCGAAGAGCAGCGTCACCTCAGGCACGTCGGGCCGCGCCGCGACCTGGAGCGCCCCGATGAGGTTCTGCCGGCCGTCGCTGCGGATCCGGGCGATCGGGATCTGCGAACCGGTCACGACGACGGGCTTGCCGAAGGACGGCAGCAGGAACGAGAGGGCCGACGACGTGTAGGCCATCGTGTCGGTCCCGTGCAGGACGACGAACCCGGAGTGGTCGTCGCGGCGCTCGTGGAGGATCCGGGCGATGGTGCACCAGTCCTCGGGGGTGGCGTTGGCCGAGTCGATGGGCCGGTCGAGCTCGAGGAAGGAGATCGGGGGCAGCTCACCTCGCGAGCTCTCGACGATCCAGTCGAGGTACGGTCCCAGGGCGCCCGCCACCGGAGCGGCCCCGTCGGGGGTGTCGACCATCCCGATCGTGCCGCCGGTGTGCAGCACGAGCACCGTGCTCGTCATGACAGCCTCTCAGTCCTCGACGGTGAGCGGGTTCACGAGCCGCTCCGGACGCAGCAGGTCGGACACCTGCTCCGCCGTCAGCCAACCATGCTCGACGACCAGCTCCGTCACCGGGCGGCCCGTGGCGAGCGCCTCCTTGGCGACCATCGCCGACCGTTCGTAGCCGATGACCGGGTTCAGCGCGGTCACCACACCGGTCGACCGTTCGACGTAGCGGCGGCACCGGTCCTCGTCGGCCTCGATCCCGGCGACGCACCGGTCGGCGAGCACCCTGCATGCTCGGCCGAGGATGTGGAGGCCGTGCAGCACGTCGAGGGCCATGAGCGGCTCGGTGTGGTTCAGCTCGAGCTGGCTCGCCTCGGCGGCCATCGTGACGGCGACGTCGAAACCGATGAGCTGGTAGCAGACGACGTTGACCACCTCGGGGATGACCGGGTTGACCTTGCCGGGCATGATCGACGACCCGGGCTGCATCGCGGGCAGCCGGATCTCGGCGAGGCCTGCACGCGGTCCGCTGGAGAGCAGGCGCAGGTCGTTGGCGATCTTCGAGACCTGCACGGCGGCCCGCTTCATCGCCGCCGACACGCTGACGAAGTCGCCGGAGTCCTGCGTGGCCTCCACCAGGTCGTGGGCCAGCGTCAGGGGGCGGTCGCTCAGCTCGGCCAGGATCTCCGTGACCCGCGCCGCGTAGCCCGGCGGTGAGGTGATGCCGGTGCCGATGGCCGTCGCGCCGAGCGCGACGGAGTGGAGGTCGTCGACGCTGTGGCGCAGCGCGCGGACCCCTTCGCCGACCATGACCGCGTATGCCGCGAACTCCTGGCCCAGGGTCATCGGGACCGCGTCCTGGAGCTCGGTGCGTCCCATCTTGATGACGTGCGCGAAGGCCTGCGACCGCTCGACGAGCGCCGCCTGAAGGTGCTCCAGCCCCGTGGTCGCCTCGTCCGCGGCCGTCATGATCGCCAGCTTCAGCGCGGTCGGGTAGGCGTCGTTGGTGGACTGCGACCGGTTGGTGTCGTCGATCGGGTGCAGGTGCTCGTAGTCGCCGCGCTCGTGGCCGAGCAGCTCGAGCCCACGGTTGGTGATCACCTCGTTGACGTTCATGTTCGTCGACGTGCCCGCGCCGCCCTGCAGCATGTCGACGACGAAGTGGTCGGAGTGCTCGCCGGAGGCGACCTCCTCGCAGGCCTTCACGATCGCGTCACGGCGCGCGGGGTCGAGTCCGCCGAGCTCACCGTTGGTGATGGCTGCCGCCTGCTTCACCTGGGCGAAGGCCGTGATCAGCGACGGGAACATGGACAGCTGGATCCTGCTCAGGGGGAAGTTCTCGAGGGCCCGGACGGTCTGCACGCCGTAGTACGCGTGGTGCGGCACCTCGCGCTCGCCGAGCGAGTCGTGCTCGATGCGACGCCGGGCCAGGAAGGAGACGTCGCCGCCCGGGGCCACCTCGAAGGACTCGACGCCCCACCGGAACACCCGGCACGGCGCGTCCCCGCGCAGCTCGAGCCGGTCGCCGTCGACGCGAAGCATCGCCCCCTCGTGGAGGCCGGCCACCCAGACTCCGCGGTGCAGCGCGCAGAACTCGGCGATCCGCGTCTCGCGGGTCTCGCCGTGGAAGCCAGGAGGGTTGCCGTGCAGGTAGTGCGGGTTGATCTGGAACGGGACGAGGTCGAGCGCGTCGAGCGGTCCGGGCTGCACGATCGGCATGTCGTTCGTCGTCATGATCGTCGGGCAGGCGAGGTTCGCTCCGGCGCTCCACCCGACATAGGGCACCCCACCGCGGACGCGCTCGCGAATCGGCTCGAGCAGATGGCGCTGCCGCACCCGACGGAGCAGCTCCCAGGTGTTGCCGCCGCCCACGACGATGGCCTCCGCCCGCTCGACGGCCGCGACCTGGTCCGCCGCGTCGTGGATGCCGATGATCTCGCGGCCCGTCGCCGCGAACACCGGTCGGACGAGATCGAGGTACTCGTCGGCGGAGCGCGTCACCGCGGCGAACGGCACGAACAGGAGCCGCTCGACGTCGTCGGGGAGGAAGTCGGCCACCTCGCCCGCGGCGTGCTCCAGGTAGCCCGTCCCGTCCCGTTTCGCGTTGCTGATCAGCAGGAGTCGCATGGGTCCACCGTCGCTCGCGACCACGGCCCCGGCATCCTCCCCCGCAGGTGAGCCGCCGGCTACTCGGCCTCAGCCTCCCGCGCATCGCGCTCGATGGCCTCGGTGTCCGCCTTCAGGTGCTTCTTCTCGAGCTTCTCCGAGCGGCGCATGACCTCCTCGATCTTCGCCTCCATGTCCGTCACGCCCACGACGATGAGACCGGCCTCGCCCCGGTCTAGGGACTCCCCGAGCGTCTTGAGGTCGTCGCGGCTCATCCCCGCAGCTGCATGTCCGGCCACGGCACCGAGGATCGCCCCACCTGCCGAGGTGGCTGCGAGCAGCCCGCCCCCGACCGCGGCGAACGGGAAGAGGGCGATGACCAGCCCGGTCGCCAGCCCCGCACCGCCGCCGAGCACCCCACCGACCCGGGTCGGGGTCTCGTGCTTCTTCGCGATCTTCACCTTGCCGTCCTCGCGGCGGTGGATCACCGCGGCGTCGTAGGCGTCCATGAGCCCCTCCGTGGAGTGGAGCTCCTTCACCAGGTCGTAGTCCGCCTCGGCCGACTCGAGGTCGGGGTAGACGCCGGCGAGAACGATGTACGTGTCGAATGCCATCTCAAGCCCTCCAGGTGGATCGGACGAGTCACCGTCTCCACGCTAGCCCTGCGCAGCGCCGGCCACGGCGATGCAGCGGAAACGGTGACGGCCCGGGCGGTCGTAAGGTGGCACGAGCGGAAGGGCGGGCCCGGGCGGACCGGGCCCGGCGGCATACGCAATGCCGGGCGGCTGGCGACAGAGGAAGAGGCGCCACCCGCTCGGGGGTCCGGGTGGCGCCTCTTTCACCCCTTCCATCGCGGTGGCGACGCGGGCGTTACACGTCGGGACACGTCATTTCTCAGGGGCCGCCCAGAGAACAGGGCGAAGTCTTCCCAAAGGCTTGCCAACTCTTTACCTCGACGGGGGTAACGTCCGAGACAAGCCGCGTGAACCGGGCAGGGGAGGCTTCGGCGAGCGGGGCGATGCCACCTCGACGCTGCGCCGGGCGTCCGCGACCCCACATGGAGGATCTGTGAAACGCTCGGCTCTGTCCTTTGCTGCCGCGACCGGCGCCCTGGTGCTCATGGTCGGCACGACATCCGCGATGGCCCAGCCATCGTCGACCGCCTCCACGCACCGCGCCGCGCGAGTCTGCGCGGTCCCGGTGCCCGGAACCGCCGGCTGCCACGCCATGGTCGTGCTCGACGCGACCGGAAAGCCCCAGGTCGCCGCTACCCCGAGCGGGTACGGCCCGGCCGACATCCGTTCGGCGTACGGCCTGGCGAGCCTCAACAGCGGCGGCCGGACGGTCGCCATCGTCGACGCCTACGACGACCCGACGGCGGAGTCGGACCTCGGCGTCTACCGGTCGCAGTTCGGCCTCCCGGCGTGCACCACCGCCAACGGATGCTTCCGCAAGGTCAACCAGACCGGCGGCACGAGCTACCCGAGGGCGAACGCCGGCTGGGCCACCGAGATCAGCCTCGACCTCGACATGGTCTCGGCGGCGTGCCCCGACTGCAAGATCCTGCTCGTCGAGGCCAGCTCGAACTCGTTCGCCAACCTCGGCACCGGGGTCAACTACGCAGCGACCCAGGGCGTCTCGGCGATCAGCAACAGCTACGGCGGGTCGGACAGCGCGGGGACCTCGGCCTACGACCACCCCGGCATCGCCATCACGGCCTCGACCGGTGACGGTGGGTACGGCGTCGAGTCGCCGGCGTCCTTCGACACCGTCGTCGCCGTCGGTGGGACCAGCCTCAGGAGCTCGGGCGGGACCCGCGGATGGACCGAGACCGCGTGGAGCGGCGCCGGCAGCGGCTGCTCGACGAAGAACGCGAAGCCGTCCTGGCAGACGTCCGCGACGCAGTGCTCGGGCAAGGCCAACGCCGACGTGTCGGCCGTGGCCGACCCCAACACCGGTGTCGCCGTGTACGACTCGACGTCCTACCAGGGTCGAAAGGGCTGGCAGGTCTACGGCGGGACGAGCGCCTCGTCGCCGATCATCGCCAGCGTGTACGCCCTCTCGGGCAACACGTCCGGCTACCCGGCGTCGTACACGTGGGGACACCCCTCGGGCCTGAACGACGTCACGTCGGGCTCCAACGGCACGTGCACCCCGTCGGTGTGGTGCACCGCGGGCACCGGCTGGGACGGCCCGACCGGCCTCGGCACCCCGAACGGGGCCGGCTCCTTCTGAGCCCAGGCCCCCTCGCAACACACCGGGCAGCGGTCAACCACGGCGGGTACAACCGTCGTGGTTGACCGCTGCCCGGTGTGTTGCGGGGCTCGTCAGACGCGGACGCGGGCGCTCGTGGGGTCGTACAGGGGGCGAAGGGACACCTCGGCCGGGTAGCGCGTCCCCGCGATGTCGACCTCCCAGGCACCGCTCGACAGCCAGTCAGGCGTCACCGGCTCGCCGTCGCCCTCGACCATGGCCAGCCCGACCGCCGAGCCGAGGGTCCAGCCGTACGACCCCGCGCGGACGTACCCGACCGGCCGACCGTCGCGCAGCACGAGCTCGGCGTGGAAGAGCAGCGGCTCCGGATCGCGGACCCGCACCTGGACGATCCGGCGAGCAGGGCCGCCGGCTGCGGCGTTCGCGGCCTTGCGGGCGAGGACCGCATCGCGACCGATGAACGCCGCCGGCTTGTCCAGCGCCAGCGCGAAGCCCAGACCTGCCTCGAGCGGGCAGTCCGTGTTGTCGATGTCGTGGCCGAAGTCCCGGTAGGCCTTCTCCATCCGCAGCGAGGCGAGCGCCTTGAGACCCACCGGGCGCAGCCCGTGTGCGGCCCCGGCGGACCGGACGGCGTCGTAGACACCGAGGGCGTCGGCGGGCGGGACGTAGAGCTCGTAACCCAGCTCACCGGCATACGTGATGCGCGCGAGGAGCAGGCGCGCGCCGGCGAGCTCGACCCAGCGGGCGCTGCGGAAGCCGAAGGCCTCCGTCGACAGGTCGGCGTCCGTGAGGCCGGCGAGCACGTCACGCGAGCGAGGACCCTGGACGTTGAGCTGGGCGAGGTCGGCCGTCACGTCGGTGACCGAGACCGACGGGTCGGCGAAGCGCTGGAGCCGGGCGCGCACGTGGCCGTGGGCCGTGTCGGACGCCACGACGAGGAAGTCGTCGTCGTCGAGCTTGGTGACCGTGAGGTCGGCCTCGATCCGGCCGCCGTCGCCCAGCCACTGGGTGTAGGTGATGACGCCCGGGTCGCCGTTCACGGCACCGGCGGACAATCGGTCGAGGAGTGCACCGGCGCCGGCACCCCGCACCCGGAACTTCGCCATGAAGGACATGTCCATCAGCCCGACGGCCTCGCGGACCGTCCGGTGCTCCTGCTCCCACTGCTCGAACCACGGAGCATGTCCCCACGTCGGCTCGGCCTCGGGGGTCTGCCCCGCCCCGGCGAACCAGTCGGCGCCCTCCCAGCCGGACACCTCGCGGAGGAGGCCGCCCTGCTCGACGAGCCGGTCGTGAACGGGTGAGAGGAGGCGGCCGCGGGCGGTGTGCAGCTGCTTGCCCGGGGTGTGGGCGGCATACACCGTGCCGAGGATCTCGGCGGTCCGCGCGGCCCGGTAGGCCGGCTCGAGCTGGTCGGCGCGGAACCGGTCGACGTTGAAGCCGGTCACGTCGACGTCGGGCTCGCCCGTCGTGATCCAGTGGGCGAGGACGCGGCCGAGGCCGCCGGCCGAGAGCACGCCGACGGAGTTCATCCCGGCCGCGACGAAGTACCCCCGGATGCCGGGCGCCTCGCCCACAGCCGGCGCGAGGTCGGGCGTGAACGACTCGGGGCCGCAGAAGAACGTCCGGACCCCGACCTCCATGGTGATCGGCACCCGCGCCATCGCCTTCTCGAGGAAGGGCGCCATCCGGTCCCAGTCGGGCGGCAGCGTGCCGAAGGAGAAGTCGGCCGGTATGCCGTCCACCCGCCAGGCGGCCGCCTCGGGTTCGAAGAGGCCGACCATCATGCCGCCGCCCTCCTCGCGGTAGTAGCCGTAGGACGACGGGTCCTCGAAGATCGGGGCGTCGGGGTCCATGCCCTCGATCGTGTCGGTGATGAGGTAGTAGTGCTCGGCTGCCTGGTTGGGGACGACGAGGCCGTTGCGCTCGCCGAGCTGTCGGGCCCACATGCCGGTGCAGTTGACGACGTACTCGCACTCGATGGTCTGGCCGGCTGCGCGGACGCCCGTGACCGCGCCGTGAGCGGTGAGCACGTCCGTGACCGCCACGCACTCGATGACGCGGACACCGAGCGCGCGCGCTCCCTTGGCGAGCGCCATCGTCAGGTCGACCGGGTTGACCCGACCGTCGCCCGGGACGTAGAAGCCGGCGAGCAGGTCGTCGGTGCGCGCCCACGGGAACAGCTCGGCCATCTCGCCCGGCGAGATCTCGTGCACCTCCAGCCCGAGGTGGCGCTGGAAGGCCGCGACCCGGCGGTACTCCTCCAGCCGGTCCCGGTCGGCGGCCGCCTCGATGAGGCCCACGGGGCGAAAGCCCGTCGCCTGCCCGGTCTCGGCCTCGAGGCGCGCGTAGAGGTCACGCGAGTAGAGGCGGATCGCCGTGCTCGTCTCCGACGTGGAGCCGAAGCACGTCATGAGGCCGGCGGCGTGCCAGGTCGTGCCGGACGTGAGCCGGTCGCGCTCGAGCACGACGACATCGGTCCATCCCGCATGGGCCAGGTGGTAGGCCACCGACGAGCCGATGACTCCCCCGCCGATGACGACGACACGCGCCCGGTCGGGCAGTTCAACAGTCACCCGCACAAGGTAGCGGCCCGGTGCGGACGACTCGGGTCGAGAGGCACCGAGGAGCCCTCCCGCCTGCTTGGATGACGCCATGAACCCTGTCGTTCGCGTCACCGGAGGCCTCGTCCGCGGCTCGAGCCGCGACGGGGTGAGCTCCTTCCTCGGCATCCCGTATGCCGCAGCGGCCGTCGGCGCCGACCGCTACCGGGCGCCGCGGCCCGTCGCGCCCTGGGAGGGGGTCCGCGACGCCCTCGAGCACGGTCCCACGGCGTCGCAGGCGCCCTACCCGCCCGCGATAGGCGCGATCCTGCCGAGCACGGTGAACCCTGGCGACGAGTACCTCAACGTCGACGTGTGGGCGCCGGCCGAGGGAGGCGGGCTCCCCGTCATGGTCTGGCTTCCCGGCGGGGCCTTCGTCCGGGGTGCGAACTCGATGCCGACCTATGACGGGAGCGCGTTCGGCCGCGACGGCGTCGTCCTCGTCGGGGTCAACTACCGGCTCGGCGTGCCGGGGTTCGCAGTCCTCGACGGCGCGCCGACCAACCTCGGCATCCGCGACCAGGTGGCGGCCCTCGAGTGGGTGCGTGACAACGCGGCCGCATTCGGCGGCAACCCCGACGACGTGACCGTCTTCGGCGAGTCGGCCGGGGGGATGAGCGTCGCGACGCTCATGGCCTCGCCCGCCGCCCGGGGGCTCTTCCACCGCGCGGTCGTCCAGAGCGGCAGCGGGGCCGCAGCGTGCACCCTCGAGGACGCCCGGAAGGTGAGTGCCGAGGTCGCCGCCCAGCTCGGCGTCCCCGCGACGGCCGAGGCCTTCGGTGCGCTCGACCCGGAGGCCGTCCTTGCGGCGCAGACGGCAGTCGGGCTGGCGCTCCAGACCGACCCCGACCCCCAGCGCTGGGGCCAGTCGGTCCTGCGCAGGGGCCAGGGGATCATGAGCTTCTTCCCCGTCATCGACGGCGAGCTGGTCCCGGACCTGCCGGAGACCTGCATCGCCGGCGGGTCTGCCGCCGGTGTGCCCCTGCTCATCGGGACGACCCGTGACGAGTTCCGGCTGTTCCTCGTGCCCACCGGCGTCGCCGCGGGCGTCACGAGCGAGGCCCTTCCCCTCCTCGGGGCCCGCTACGGCTGGCCCGAGCAGGTCGTGCCGACGTATGCCGGCAACCGCGGCCAGGCGTCCGCGGGCGAGGTCCTCGCCGCGATCCTCACAGACGTCGGGTTCCGCGTCCCGTCCGCTCGGTTGGCCGCCGCGCAGTCCTCCTGGGCTCCCGTGCACGCCTACGAGTTCGCGTGGGCGACACCGGTCGGGGGTCTCGGCGCCTGCCACGGGCTCGAGCTGCCGTTCGTCTTCGACACGCTCGGAGTCGGCGGCCTCATGGCGGGTGACGCCGCGCCCCAGCAGCTGGCCGACGGGATGCACCGCGCCTGGGTGGCGTTCGGCCGCGACGGTGAGCCGGGCTGGAGACCGTGGACGACCGACGACCCGGCCGTCATGGTCTTCGACGAGGCGTCGAGCGTCGTCACCGGCCTCCGCGCGGACGAGCTCGCCGTCTGGGGCTGACGGGCGGACAGCACGGGAGACCGCGCACGCCTCTGCAGGCAAGAAGCCACCGGAGCGCTGGACGGCGGCCTACGGTGATCGCGTGTGGTACTGGGTCTTCAAGTACGTGCTGCTCGGGCCCGTGGCCCGGTGGTACCTGCGGCTGCGCTGGGTCGGGCGCGAGAACCTCCCCCGCACCGGCCCGTTCATCGTCGCGGCCAACCACATGACGATGCTCGACCCCGTCGGGATCAGCATGGGCGTGCCGCGCAGGGTCACGTTCCTCGCCAAGACGAAGTACTACGCGGGCCGCAGCCCGAAGCGGCGGGCCCTCGCCTGGTTCCTGCGCGCCATCGGGCAGGCCCCCATCGACCCGGCGAGCGCGGATGCCGCCGGTCCGGGCCTCGACGCCGCGCGCGCCATCCTCTCCGCGGGAGGCGTCGTGGCGCTCTTCCCGGAGGGCACCCGGTCACCCGACGGCCGGCTCTACCGCGGCCACACCGGCGTCATGCGACTGGCGCTCCCCCTCGGCGTCCCCGTGATCCCGGTCGGCGTCGTCGGGACCCGTGAGGTGCGCCTGCCCGGGCAGCCCGGGCCCCGTCGTGGCCGGGTCACCATCACCTACGCACCACCCCTCGACGTATCGACGTGGCAGGACCGTCGGGACGACCCGGCGGCGTGGCGCGAGGCCACCGACACGCTGATGCGCCGGATCGGAGGGCTCTCCGGTCAGGAGTATGCCGACCGCTACCCGACGCTGGAGGAGCGGGCCGCCCGGGACCGGGCCACGGGAACCGAGGACTGACCTCTCGCCGTGGTGCGGGGCCGGCCGGAACCCGGAGGACGCCGGCGTCCTCCGGGTGCTGCCTCTCTCAGCTCGTCCGCGCGGCGACCTCGTAGCTCGTGTTCGTCGCCTCGAAGAAGTTGACGAGCGCGAGGGTGTCGTTGGCGGCGGCCATCCACTTGGCCGGGTTGCTCGCGTTGTAGTGGGCAGCGAAGCCGAGCTCCTCGAGGCGCCGGTCCGCGAGGTAGCGCACGTAGGCGTTGATGTAGTCGGCGTTGATGCCGAGGATGCCGTGCGGCAGCAGGTCGCGGTTGTAGCGCTCCTCCAGGTCGACGGCGTCGAGGATCATCTGGCGGATCTCGTCGGCGAACTCCTGGGTCTGCAGCTCCGGGTTCTCCTCGAGGACGGTGAGCACGAGGTTGATCCCGAACTTCAGGTGGAGGCTCTCGTCGCGCACGACCCAGTCGATGAGCGAGCCGAAGTTCCGGAGCAGGTTCCGCTGCCGGAAGCTGAGCGCGACCATGAACCCGCTGTAGAACCAGATGCCCTCGAGGATGACGTTGTAGGCCACGAGGTTGCGCACGAAGTCCCTCTTTCCCTCGACGGTGGTGATGTCGAGGGTCTGCTCGGTCATCCGGGCGATGTAGTGGACCCCGAAGGCCTCCTTCGCCGCCATCGTCGGGGTGTCGACGTGAGCGGCATACGCCCGCTGCCGGTCGATGGGGAACGTCTCGAGGACGTACTCGAAGGCGACGCAGTGGTTGGCCTCCTCCCACATCTGCTTGGCGAGGTAGAGGTGAGCCTCGGGCGCGTTGACGTACGGGTAGACGCCGAAGGCGAGGGCCTTGTTGACGAGCAGCTCGTTCGGGTTGAAGTAGCTCATGAGGAAGGTGACCGCGTGCTTCTCCTCGTCGGTCATCCGGGAGAAGTCGGCGAGGTCCTCCCCGAGCTGGACCTCGTGCGGGAACCACGTGTTGGCCACGGCCTGCTCGTAGAGCTCGTAGGCCCAGGGGTAGCGGATCGGCCTGAGCAGCAGTCCTTCTGCGATGCCCGCTCCGAGGATCGACGGAGCGAGGGTGGGGACGGCGGGGTTCATGGTCACGGGTGGTCTCCTCGGTGTGGCAGTTGGAGCCGAGCAGGGGCGCGGCGGACGGGCGTCACTGGCAGGCGTCGCACTCGAGGCGCTCCTGAGGGTCGGTCGGGCACACGAGCCCGCCGATGGAGGCCCGCTCGGTCTCGTCGGGCGACGTCGCGGACACCGCGCCCGGAGCGGCCGGTCGCGCGAACCCGAAGCCTCCGGTGGCGCGTCCGGTCGTGGCGGCCTTGTTGACGCGGACGGTCGACTGCTCGGCAGTGTGCCGGGGCTTGACGTGCAGGTAGTACGTCGTCTTGACGCCCATCCGCCACGCGGCCCCGTAGATCCTCGCCATCTCGCCCAGGTCGCGCGTCTCGAGGTACATGGTGCGGCTGATCGCCTGGTCCACCCACTTCTGGGCGCGCGCCGCGACGTGGAGGAACGCGTAGGGCGAGAGCTGGAAGGACGTGCGGTAGACCTCGCGCAGCTCCGCCGGGATCGCGTCGATGCCCTGCACGTCGCCCTGCGACCGCAGCAGGTCCTCGCGCGTGAGCTCCCACAGCCCACGTTGCTTGAGCGCGGCCACGAGGTTGCGGTTGACCTCGAGGAACTTGCCGGAGCTCGTCGTGCGGCTGAAGAGCTGGGAGAACTGCGGGTCGAGCCCCGGAGTCGTCCCGGCCACCAGGCCGATCGACGCCGTCGGCGCCACGGCCATGAGGGTTGCGTTGCGCATGCCCCCGGCCACCTTGTTCCGCAGCACGTCCCAGTCGAGGCGGGCCGACCGGTCGACGTCGACGGGGACGCCACGGTCGGCCTCGAGGTCGGCGAGGGTGTCGAGAGGAACGCGTCCGCGGGACCAGCCCGACCCCGCGAAGCGGGGGTAGCTGCCGCGAGTGCGGGCGAGGTCGGCGCTCGCGTCGATGGCGTGGAAGCTGATGAACTCCGTGACGCGGTCGACGAGCTCGAGCGACGCGTCACTGCCGTAGATCAGCCCGAGGCGCTCGATGACGTCGGTCAAGCCCATCATCCCGAGGCCCACGGCCCGGTTGGCCTCGTTCGACCGTTCGGACTCCGGGACCGACGACAGGGTGATGTCGATGAGGTTGTCCAGCTGCCGCACCGCCGTTCGGACCGTCGCTTCCAGGCGCTCCCAGTCGACGGCGGCCTCGAGACCCGTCGGCCCGTCCGACCCCTGCGGCAGGCCCGTTGTGAGGTCCGTTCTGAGGTGCCGCGCGAGGTTGACCGAGGCGAGGTTGCACACGGCCGAGTTGTCGCGGTCCTGCGGCAGCGTGATCTCGGTGCAGAGGTTTGACAGATGGATCGTCCCGGTGTTGTCGTTGAGCGCGCGCAGGTTGACGGTGTCCTTCCACGTGAGCCACGGGTGCGAAGCGGTCTGCAGGGCGACGAGGATGGCGGTGAACTGCTCGCGGGCGCGCACGGTCCGGAAGGCGCGCAGGCGCCCCTGCTCGGCCAGGTCCACGTAGTCGGCATACCGGCGGCTGAACGCCGCGCCCGTCAGCTCGACGAGGTCGGGCGTCTCGAGCGGGTCGAACAGGTACCACGTCTCGTCCCGCTCGACCCGCCGCATGAACTCGTCGGAGATCCACACGGCGGTGTTCGCCGTCCGGGTGCGGCGGTAGGGGTCGCCGGCCTGCTGGCGCAGGTCGAGGAACTGCGGGAAGTCGAGGTGCCAGTTCTCCATGTAGAAGCACAGCGCCCCGAACTTCTTGCCGCCGCGCGAGACGGCCCGCAGCGTCGAGTCGATCGTGTGCATGAAGGGGATCGGACCCGTGGACGTCGTGTTGTTGCTCCGGATCGGGGACCCTTCGGCGCGCAGCTTGGTCACCGAGAGGCCGATTCCTCCTGTGCCCTTGGTGATCCACATGACGTCGCGCACGCTCTTGGCGATGTGCTCGATGTCGTCCTCCATCTGGAGCACGAAGCAGTTCGACAGCTGCGGCTGAGGGGTGCCTGCGTTGACCAGCGTCGAGCCGGCCGGCAGGTACTCCAGCCGCGACATGGCCCGGTAGAACCGGATCGCCGCACCGGTCGCGTCCTCCTCGTTTAGGGACAGCCCCATCGCGACCCGCATCCAGAAGTACTGCGGCACCTCGACGTCCGTTCCGTCCGGTCCGGCGAGCAGGTAGCGGTTGCGCATCGTGACGACGCCGATGTACGTCAGCAGCTCGTCGTGCTCGGGGTCGAGCTCGTCGGCGAGGCGCTCGAGGTCGAACGCCGACCCGAGACGAGCGTCGAGCAGGCCGTGCTCGACGGCATACCGCACGTGCCCCGGGAACCTCGCCCGGTGCAGGAGGGTCAGCTCGAGCCCGCTCTCGTAGCCGCCGAGCACGCGTTTGTACATCGTCGTGCGCAAGAGGCGCGCCGCGACCCGGTCGAAGTCGGGGTCGTCCTTGACGTTCTGGACGGCGACCTGGATGGCCGCCTGGTCGAGCTCCTCGGTCGTGATCCCGTCGAACAGGGTGATCGCCAGCTCGGACGCGATCTGCACGGTGAGCCCGACGGCGTTGTCCAGGCCCTCGGTCGCGCGCTCGACCGCGCGGTTGATGCGGTCGGCGTCGAAGGGCTCGCGGGTGCCGTCGCGCTTCGTCACCCGGACGTGCGTCCCGGGCGTCGGGACGGGTCGCGACGGACCGGCTGTCTCGTGGTGGGTGGGGTCCTGAAGTGGCGTGTTCACGGCTGTCTCCTCGCAGCTCGGACGAACGGTCCGAGCGGACGGGGAGGCGTGGGAGCGACGACCGACCGTCAGGTGCAGGGCACGCGGGGTCGACCGCTGTCCACGAGCCCTCCCTCGGGGCCGTTCGGACCACCGCACGGGGTCCCGTGCGGTGCGCTGGCAGGTCTTCGGACTCGTGGGCATGCGCACCGTCCGGACGTTCGGACGGACGGACTCCTACTGGTCGTCGCTTCCCAGGCCCTGGGGCCCAGTGCTCGTGACGACGGTCGTTCCCACTCACCGCTGCGGGGCAGTCCCGGATTCGAACCGGGTTCCCTCTTACGACGACACCTCTGGCTGAGGCGCCGAACCAGCTGCAGCCAGGACACTATCCCTTGGGCTGCACGCGCACACCGCACCCCAGATCTTGGGCGTGTCGCCACGCCGGCGCGGCCGCAGCCGGCGCTCGCGCGCCGCCCTCAGCCCCGAAGGACGTCCTCGTCCTCGGAGCGGAGCTGCTGGCGCAGCTCGCGCTTGAGGACCTTCCCGTAGTTGCTCGTCGGCAACGCGTCGACGAAGCGGTAGTCCTTGGGCCGCTTGTACCGGGCGATGTGGTCGAGGCAGGTCCGGTCGAGCTCGTCGACCGACGGGGGCGGGGCGCCCTCCGTGGCGACGACGAAGGCGACCACGGACTCGCCCCACTCCGGGTCGGGGTGGCCCACGACGGCGACGGCGCGGACACCCGGATGACGCAGCAGGGCCTCCTCGACCTCACGCGGGTAGATGTTCATCCCGCCGCTGATGATGAGGTCCTTCGAGCGGTCGCGCAGGGTGAGGTAGCCGTCGGCGTCGAAGCTGCCGATGTCGCCGGTGTGCAGCCAGCCGCCCCGCAGTGTCTCGGCAGTCGCCTCCGCCTGCTTCCAGTAGCCGGACATGACGACGTCGCCGCGGACGACGACCTCGCCCGTCTCCCCGAGGGGCACCTCGCGGTCGTCGAGGTCGACGACGCGCACCTCGACGTCGGTGCGGGGAAAGCCCACGCTCTGCATCCGCTCTCGCCAGCGCGGGTGGTCGGTGTCGGCGTGGTCGGCCTTGGACAGCGCGGCGATCGTCATGGGCGTCTCGCCCTGCCCATAGATCTGGGCGAGCCGGGGGCCGAAGGCCGAGAGCGCGGTCTCGAGGTCGGCGAGGTACATCGGGGCGCCGCCGTAGATGATCGTCTTGAGGTGGGACGGAGCAGCCGCGACGACGGCCGGGTGCTCGGCCAGCCGCTTGACCGTCGTCGGAGCGGCGAAGAAGGACATGCCCGGCCAGTGCCGCAGCAGTGCGGCGATCTCGTCGCCGTCGACCCCGCCCGACGCGGGCACGACGCTCACGGCACCCCTGGCGACGTGGGGCACGCCGTAGAGACCGGCGCCGTGGGAGAGCGGCGAGACGTGGAGGACGGAGTCCTGCGGCGTCACGGGGTCGATGTCGGCGAAGTAGCTGAGCGAGGCCATGAGCAGGTTGCGCGCCGTGAGCGTCGCACCCTTGGGCCGGCCGGTGGTGCCGCTCGTGTAGAAGAGCCAGGCCGGGTCGTCCGGCGCCATGTCGGCGAGCGGCGCCGACGCGGCGGACGTGACCGACGCGAGGCGGCTCCACCTCTCCCCCGGAGCCACGACCACCTCCCGCAGCGAGTCGACGGTGCCGAGCAGCGACTCGATGTCCGAGGCGTGCTCCTCGTCGGCGATCGCGACGCTCGTGGCGCTGTGCTCGAGGACGTACGCGAACTCGTCGCGGTGGAGGCGGGCGTTGACCGGCACGGCGACCAGCCCGGCGTGCCAGACGGCATAGAGCGCCTCGAGGTACTCGGGACGGTTTCGCATGACGATCGCGACCCGGTCCCCGGGCGTGAGGCCGAGCGGCCCGAGCAGGCCGCCCGCCAGGGCGGCCGTGCGCGCCGCCCACGCAGCCCACGTCGCGTGGACCCGCTCACCCTCGGCCAGCGCGGGGGCGTCGGGCCGGCGGCGTCCTTGGCGTTCGACCCACACGGCGGGGTTCATCTGCCCTCCAAACGTCGACGGTGACGGCGAGGTGGCGACGGCGCAGGCACCGCAGCACCGGGCCCATCGTAGGTCGGCTCCGACCAGAGCGGTACGGGTCCGCGGCGGTCCCGGCGCGGCCGGTGGGGGCCGACCTACGATGGGCGTGACGGATGCCGGGTGCCGCCCACCAGGAGGAAGCATGAGGCTCGACCCCGAGGTGGCGAGGGCTCGGCTGGCGGCGCACGACCACGGCGTGCTGTGCACGATCCACGCGGTTCGCGGCGTCGATGCGGTGCCCGTCGTCTTCGTCGTGGACGACGACGGCTTCGTCGGCATCCCCGTCGACGTCGTGAAGCCGAAGGCGTCCACCCGGCTGCAGCGCGAGCGCAACCTCGAGGCCGACCCCCGGGCGACCCTGCTCGTCGAGCACTGGGACCCGCGGGACTGGTCCCGGCTGTGGTGGGTGCGCGCCGGGCTGCGCTACGAGCCCGCTCCGCCGCCAGGCCGGGAGGCGAGCCTCGCGGCACTCCTCGCGCGGCGCTTCACGCAGTACCGCGACGAGCCGTTCGTACGCGTCCTCGTGCTCCGTGTCGCGGCTGTCACCGGCTGGGCGGCTCGCGACTCGGGCACCCCCGACCACCCCTGACCGCCGCCCAACCCTGCGCTACCGGCCCCAGTGCGCCGGGGCGAAGGCGTCGAGGACGTCCTCGGCATACGCGAGCGCCTCCCCGGGGTCGACGCTCGGGAAGCCGACCCGAGGCGAGAGGTTGAGGTCGAAGAACACCTCGGTGACACCCTGGGCGCCCAGCGCGTCGAGGTCCGCCAGCACCTGCTCGCGCGTGCCGTGAAACGGGCGGCGCTGCCCTGCAGGCTCGTCCGCGGTGAGGTCGACGACGCCGCGCACGACGATGCGAACGGCCCCCGGGTCACGCCCGGCCTCGCGCGCTCCGTCGCGCACGGTCTCGACACACGCGCCGATCCGGGTCAGGTCCTGCTGGCTGCTGCCGATCCATCCCTGGGCGAGCCGGCCCGCACGGCGCAGCGCGGGCGCGGCAGACCCGCCGAGGAGCACCGGAGGGTGCGGTCGCTGCAGCGGGGCGGGGCCGACGTGCGACCGCGGCACGGTGAAGAACTCGCCGGCGAACTCCACCGGGTCCTGCGTCCACAGCGCCACCAGGCAGTGCAAGTACTCCTCGAAGCGCGCACCCCG
This sequence comes from Intrasporangium oryzae NRRL B-24470, assembly GCF_000576595.1. Taxonomy (GTDB): domain Bacteria; phylum Actinomycetota; class Actinomycetes; order Actinomycetales; family Dermatophilaceae; genus Intrasporangium_C; species Intrasporangium_C oryzae. Next base: position 38,090 of record NZ_AWSA01000037.1, read on the forward strand.
CCGCTCGAAGGGCACGCCGGCAGCGGCATACTCCTGCGTCAACCAGCCCATCCCGAGACCGACGGTGAGCCGACCGCCGGTCACGACGTCGAGGGACGCCATCGCCTTCGCGAGGAGCGCGGGCGCGGTGAACGGTGCACAGATGGTCGCCGTCCCCAGCCCGATCCGCTCGGTGTGCCCGGCGACGTACGCGAGCGCCACGACGGGGTCGAGCACGGCCCGGTGCGACGGCTCGAGGCCGCCGTCGACCGGGAAGAGGACGCGCTGGAAGGTCCACAGGGACGCGTACCCGAGCGCCTCGGCGCGACGGGCGACGTGGCGCATCGTGTCCGGCGTCGCCCAGGGTCCCGACACCGGCAGCCCGAACCCGAGCAGGGGCCGCTCACCCGTCACGGGACACCACTCTGCCAGCCCCGTGGGGGCGCTGCGACCGTATGCCGCTCAGCCCGGCGGGCGGGACCGGCGCGGTCTGCCCGCTCACGCCACCGCAATTGCGTTGCCGCCCGGTTCCCGAGCGCTTTAGCGTGGTCACTCCTCGTCGCGCACGAAGGTCCGGGTCCGCGGCGGCTCGGCGGCAGATCGGAGAGCCTGATGACGTCCATCCTGGTCGCCCTCTGTATCGACGGGAAGGATCCCCACGGGCTCGCGCGTTTCTGGGGCGGCGTCCTGGACTGGCCGGTCGCCGACGACGGCCGGGGGATCTGGCCGAGCGGCGGCACCGGGTTCGGCATCCGGTTCAACGCGACGACTGAGCCGAAGACCGGCCCGAACCGAATGCATCTGCACCTGACGAGCACGTCTCTCGACGACCAGCGGTCGACGGTGGAGCGCGCACTCGAGCTCGGCGGCCGGCACCTCGATGTCGGGCAGCTACCGGAGGAGGAGCACGTCGTGCTCGCCGACCCGGAGGGCAACGAGCTCTGCGTGATCGAGCCGGGCAACCGCTTCCTCGCGGGCTGCGGCTTCCTCGGAGAGGTGGCCTGCGACGGGACGCGCGCGGTCGGGCACTTCTGGAGCGAGGCGCTCGGCTGGCCGCTCGTCTGGGACGAGGGCGAGGAGACCGCGATCCAGTCGCCGGCCGGCGGGACCAAGATCGCCTGGGGCGGTCCGCCGCTGCCGCCCAAGACGGGGAAGAACCGGCTGCACTTCGACCTGGCCCCATCGGTCGCCGACGACCTGAGGGCCGAGGTCGACCGCCTCCTCTCCCTCGGGGCGACCCGCGTCGCCAGCGGCCCGGGGACCGAAGGCGCCGTGGCGCTGGCCGACCCCGACGGCAACGAGTTCTGCGTGCTGCCCGCTCGATGACCCTCGATCTGCGTGGCGTGCGGGTGGACGCGGGCATCGAATGCGTCAGCCGATGAGGCCGTCCCACGACCAGTGCGGGATGGTCAGCCCGGCAGGCACGTCGGCGGCGGAGTCGTGGTAGCGCGACATCGTCGTCCTCGTTGCCCACGCGAAGTAGTCGCGCAGGACCGCCCTGACCGGGTCGTCCTCGAAGAGAGCCACGTCCGTTAGGGCCTGGTCGAAGCACGCGATCGCGCGCCGGTCCATCTCCTCGTGCGGGCCGTTGCCACTGTGCGTTCGGACCACCGAGCTCTCGTCGCCGTACCTGTCGGAGTACGTCGTCGGGCCCCCGAGGGCCTCGGACCGGTAGGCGGCGAGCCGCTCGATGTGGTCAGGGCGAAGGCCGTGGCTGAACGCGTGGCTCACCACCTCGTCGGCCATGACCCGCTCGTGCCACGCGCGTGCCAGGCGGACGAGCCCCTCGTGGCCGCCAGCGGCCTCGTACACCGACTGCATCTCCCGAGGATGGCAGACCGCACCGACGTCGCGCAGCCGGACGGCGCCGGGCAGGTGACGGGGGGCTCAGCGGCATAAGTCGACGTCTCCCGCACCCCATGGACCCCGCGCGTATCACCCTCGGAGAGTGAGGCTCGAGCAGAGGGGCCCTTCCTAGCATCGGCGTACGCCGTCCCCGGCCACCCATGGGAGAGGAACCGACCGCATGAGCCTCCTGGTGAACGTCGACAACTTCGTCCGAGCCGAGACGGCCCGGATGCTGACCGACATCCAGCGCGATGCCGGGGGCGTCAACCGGCTCCGTCACAGTCGCGAGCCTGCACCCATCGACGACCAGACCGTCATCCGGCTCAACCGCGACACCCTCTACAGCTTCACCGTCGTCGACCTGACGACGCCCGCGGAGCTCGTGCTGCCACCGACCGACGGCCGGTACCTGTCGGCGATGATCGTGAACGAGGACCACCACGTGCCGCAGGTCCTCCATGGCCCCGGCTCCTTCCGGCTCACCGCGGAGGAGGCCGGCTCGGCGCACGTGCTCGTCGCCGTCCGCGTGCTCGTCGACCCGAACGACCCCGCCGACCTGGCACAGGCGGCCGCCATCCAGGACGGCATCACGCTCACCGCGTCGTCGAACGAGCCGTTCCAGGGCCCCGACTACGACCCGACCTCGCTCGACGAGACGCGCGCGGCGCTGCTGTCGCTGGCTCGCAACCTCACCGGGTTCGACCGGATGTTCGGCTCGGCCGACGAGGTCGAGCCGGTGCGCCACCTCATCGGCACGGCGGCCGGCTGGGGAGGCCTGCCGACCAGCGAGGCCGCCTATCTCGGGGTCGACCCCAAGGTCGGCCCCGGGAGCTACGAGCTGACCTTCCGCGACGTCCCGGTCGACGCGTTCTGGTCGGTCAGCGTGTACAACGCCGCCGGGTTCTTCGAGCCGAACGCCTCCGGCCGCTACACGCTCAACAGCGTCACGGCCGTGCGCGACGCCGACGGATCGGTCACCGTCCGTTTCGTGCCCGACGACTCCGTCACCGGGCCGAACACGATCCCGGTGCCCGGGGAGGGCTGGAACTACCTGGTGCGGCTGTACCGGCCACGGCCGGAGGTGCTCGACGGCTCGTGGACCACGCCCTCGATCACGAAGTCCGTTGCGGGTCAACCCGACTGAGCGCCTCGGCGGACGCTGTCGAGCACGCGGAGCTCGGCGAGCGTCCACTCGCCGAACGTCATACGCGTCGTCAGGTCGTATGCCGGTTCCAGCAGCATGGTCGGTGGGCGGCGCACCAAAGGGGGACCTTGGGCCTGCCTGCCGTGAATTGGATGGGAGCAGGCTGGGTGCTGGAGGCAACCATGAGAACAGCGACGAGGTCCCGATCCGTTCGACTGCGCGTCCTCGCGCTCGCCGTTGCTGCCGTCGGCCTCACGGGGGCTTGCGGCTTCGGGTCGACCGGTGGCGTCGTGGTCGGTTCGGGCGCGGTGACCTCGGAGACCCGCAGCGTGGCCGCCTTCACCGAGGTGCAGGCCAACGCCGGCATCCAGCTCGAGGTCGCCAGCGGCCCGCGCCACGTCGAGGTCACCGCGCAGCCCAACATCATCGACATCACGACGACCGAGGTGTCGGGATCGCGCCTCACGGTCGACACGACGAGCGGCTACGTGACTCCGAGCGGCCTCGTCGTGAAGGTCACCGCTCCGGGTCTCACCGGCATCGAGCTGACGGGTGGCGCCAGCGCGTCGGGCTCGGCCGGGACCTCGAAGGACTTCACGGTCCAGATGTCCGGAGGCGCACGCGCGACGCTGTCGGGGTCCACAGGCACCCTCGACCTGAAGGCCAGTGGTGGGGCGATCCCCAACCTGGGCGAGCTGCGCGCCACGAACGCCACCGTCGATCTCAGCGGCGGCGTGGTGGCAACCCTCACCGTGAGCGACTCCCTCACAGGCACGGCCTCGGGTGGCGTCGTGCTCACGTTGACGACCCCGCCGAAGAGCTCCCAGGTCGAGACATCGGGCGGCGCCGTCGTGCGCAACCCCTGACGCGCGCCGAAGCTCCCGTTCAAGGTTCTTGGCGCCGCCCGACGATGGAGGGGACACGGGCCCCGCATGTCCGGGGCCCGTGCCTGCCCGCTACCTCAAGACGCGGATGAGCTTCTTGTTGACGAACTCGTCGATGCCGTACCGACCCAGCTCACGGCCGAAGCCGGAACGCTTGATGCCGCCGAACGGCAGCTCCGCCCCGTCGAGCAGAACGCCGTTGACGAAGACCATGCCAGCCTCGATCTTGTCGGCCACGCGCTCCGCCTGCTCCCGGTCGGTGGTGAACACGTAGGAGCCGAGGCCGAACGGGATGTCGTTGGCGATCTGCACCGCCTCCTCCTCCGAGGCGGCCTTGAAGACCATGGCGACCGGGCCGAAGAGCTCCTGCTGGTAGACGTCGTTGTCGGGGGTGACGCCGGTCAGGACACCCGTCGGGAAGAATGCGCCGTTGCGTTCGCCCGCGGACTCGAGGTGGGCGCCCTGATCGACGGCCGCGTCGACCTGCTGCTGGAGCCGGTCGGCCGCAGCGACCGAGGACAGGGGGCTGATGCCCTCAGCGCCGGCCTTGACGGCCGCGGTGAACTTCTCGACAAACGGGGCATAGAGGTCCTCCGTGACGATGAACCGCTTGGCTGCGTTGCAGGCCTGGCCGGTGTTGTCGAGGCGGGCCTTGACTGCGGCGTCGACGGTCGAGTCGAGGTCGTCGGTCGAGAGCAGGATGAACGGGTCGGAGCCACCCAGCTCGAGGACGACCTTCTTGAGGTTGCGGCCGGCGATCTCGGCGACGGCGGCACCCGCCCGCTCCGACCCAGTCAGCGAGACGCCGTGCACGCGCGGGTCCTCGATGACCGTCGCGACCTACTCGTTCGTGGCGTACACGTTGACGTAGGCCCCGGGCGGGAAGCCCGCGTCGACGAAGATCTGCATGATCGCGGCAGCAGACTCGGGGCACTGGGGCGCGTGCTTGAGGATGATCGTGTTGCCGATGCACAGGTTCGGTCCGGCGAACCGGGCGACCTGGTAGTAGGGGAAGTTCCACGGCATGATCCCCAGCAGGACGCCGTAGGGCGACCGGCGAATCAGAGCCGAGCCGTCGCCATCAAGCAGCTCGATCGGCTCGTCCGCGAGGAGCTTCTCGGCGTTGTCCGCGTAGTACTCGTAGATCGCCGCGCTGAACTCCACCTCACCGACCGCGTCCTCGAGCGGCTTGCCCATCTCGCGCACGATGATGGCGCCGAGCTCGTCCTTGCGCTCGGTGTGCAGCTCGGCAACCCGTCTCACCAGGGCGGCACGTTCGGCAACCGTCGTCCTTCGCGCCCAACCCTTGCTGGCGGCCGCGGCGGCCGCGATGGCCGCCTCGATCTCGGCGTCCGTGGCGGTGGGAAACTGCTGGACGACCTCGCCGGTGGCCGGGTCGGTGACCGCGTAGAGGCTCACGTTGTTCTCCTTGTCTCTGCAGATGATCGCTGGCTTCACGCTGCTCCCCAGAGTTCTCGCTCGTCAACGGGCCCGTCCACTGCGTCAAGGGTGATCCTGATCATGCAGAAAACACAGCGCATTCCGTCTCGACCCCCCGCTCGAGACTCAAGGGGGACCACCGAACTCTCACCCACGCCTGACACGAGCCTCCCGCTCTGCGTGTTTGCCTGCTTTGCTCCCGGACCCGCGTCCCCATACTCATCCAATGAGACTTCACATGGCGGTGGCGGTGGGAACCGTCGGCCTCCGCTTCGCTCCGGCCTCCTCCCAAATCCCGCAGCGTCCAACAAAATGAAGCAGGACCCCGACGAAAAGCGTGTCGGGGTCCTGCTTCATTTGGCGGTGGCGGTGGGATTTGAACCCACGGTGGAGTTACCCCCACACACGCTTTCGAGGCGTGCTCCTTTGGCCGCTCGGACACGCCACCGGGAGGTACGTTACCGGACCCTGTGGCTCTCGAAGAAATCGACCAGGAGGGCGGCCGACTCCTGCGCGCGGACCCCGCCGACGACGTCCACGCGGTGCGTCGCGAGCCGGTCGCGGGTCAGGTCCCAGACCGATCCGCACGCTCCAGCCTTCGGGTCCCAGGCGCCGAAGACGATCCGTTCGACCCGGGCCGCCATCGCCGCACCGGCGCACATCACGCACGGTTCGAGGGTGACGACGAGCGTGCACTCCTCGAGGCGCCAGGTCCCGAGCGCGGCCGCGGCCTCGCGGATAGCGACGATCTCGGCGTGGCCGGTCGGATCGCCACGCTCCTCGCGGACGTTGCGCCCGCGGGCGATGACGACGCCCTCGGGGTCGACGACGACCGCGCCGACGGGGACGTCCTCCGACGAGGCGGCCTCGGAGGCCACAGCGAGCGCCTCACCGAGCCAGGCGGCATACGTCTCGACGGACCCTCCCGCGGGGGTCTCGGAATCCTTCTTCACGCGCTAAGTTTCCACCCATGGACGTCCATGTCGCAGACCACCCGCTCATCGCCCACAAGCTGACCTACCTGCGCGACGAGCGGACCGACAGCCCGACGTTCCGGCGGCTCGCCGAGGAGCTCGTCACCCTGCTCGCCTACGAGGCGACGCGCGACGTCCGGGTGGAGCCGTTCGAGATCAACACCCCGGTGGCGCCGACGACCGGCATCAAGCTGTCCAACCCGAAGCCGATCATCGTGCCGATCCTCCGCGCGGGCCTCGGGATGCTCGACGGCATGGTCAAGCTCCTCCCGAGCGCCGAGGTCGGGTTCCTCGGGATGATCCGCAACGAGGAGACGCTCGAGGTCTCGACCTACGCCAACCGCCTCCCCGACGACCTCACCGGCCGCCAGGTCTTCATCCTCGACCCGATGCTCGCCACCGGCGGCACGCTCGTCATGGCCATCGACTACCTCACGGCCAAGGGCGCCCGCGACATCACCGCCGTCTGCCTGCTCGCCGCGCCCGAGGGCATCCAGCACCTCGAGGAGGAGCTTGCCGACTCCGACATCCCCGTCAAGGTCGTCCTCGGCACGATCGACGAGAAGCTCAACGACAAGGGCTACATCGTCCCCGGCCTCGGCGACGCGGGCGACCGCCTCTACGGCGTCGTCTGACCATCCCGTATGCCGCTGGGCCGCGTCCCGCGGTTCAGCGCGGGAAGGCGTCGCCCCACTCGGCGTCCCGGGCCGCGCGATAGCGGTCGCCCGCCTTCTTGGAGACGACCTCGCGCCCGGCCGAACCGTCCGGGCGACACACCTGGAACTCCACGAAACCCTTGCGCTTCATCGGGTGGCGCAGGATGCGACCCGCAGCCCGCGCCGCGCTGAGTGAGCTCGACGTGGTCGCCGGGTCCGGTTCGACCGTCGCGTCCGGCGCGACCGCGGCGACCCACGAGTACTTCTCGTCCTCGTAGGAGAGCTCGCCGCCCTTGATCCGCCGGTGCGCCGCGGACCGGTTGACCCGGGCGGCGAAGTGGCACCAGTCCCCCTCGCCCAGCGGACAGGCCAGCTCGTGCGGGCACGGGCCGACGAGCCTCCAGCCCGCCGCGAGCAGCGCGGCCCGGACCCGCAGGATCCGGGCATAACCGTCCGGCGTGCCCGGCTCGGCCACGACGACGACCCGTCCACGGCTCATGGCGTCGGCGACGAGGGCCGCCTGCTGCCCCGGGTCGAGCTCGCTGAGGACGTACGACACCGTGACGAGGTCGGCCGACACGTTCGGCCACGCCCCGGCGCGCGCCCGCTCGAAGCGGGCCGTCCGCAACGACTCCGTCGGCGCCTCGGCCACGAGGTCGCGCCCGAGCCGGAGCGCCTCCCCCACCTGGTCGAGCACGGTGACCGACTCGATCGAGGGGAACGCCCCGGCCGCAGCCCAGGCCGCCGCGCCGGTCCCGCCCCCGAGGTCCAGCTGCGTGCGCGGCTCGAGCCCCGAGCCGGCCAGCGCGGATGCGACGTCCCTCAGCACCCGCGACAGGGCCGCGTGCGTCGCCGGCATCCGATATGCCGCATATGCCACGACGTGGACCGGCGAGGCGAGGATGGGCGCCGACGCCGCGGCCACCGACCGGTAGCGGGCCACGAGCGACTCCGTTGCCGCAGCGAGATCGCGCTCCGGCACCCCGCGCACAGCCCGCTCGAGAGCGGAACGGAGCGCAGCGGCATACGACATGCTGGCCGAAGGCTCCCGCAGGGTGGACACGCGAGGAGACTACTGCCGCATCCACCGACACGCGGATCCCCCTGACGGTGGACGCGGCCGGACTGCGGCAGACTGTCACCACCCCTGTGTCGTGGGTCCGTGGTGGGACGGACCGACGGCGAACCCCGACTCGAGGAGCACCGGACCGATGGGCAAGGCCAAGAAAGTCATCCTCTTCGTGGTGCTCGCGTTCTTCCTGTATGCGATCTTCACCGCACCCGCCCAGGCGGCCGACATCGTCGTGAGCATCTGGGACCTCATCGTCGCCGGGTTCAACGCGATCCTCGCGTTCTTCAACTCCATCCTCAACCGCTGATGCGGCGCGGCTGACAGGCACCCGATGGCGATCCGACGAGACGACGTCCCCGCAGGACTCCAGTCGGTCCTGCTGCCCGGGGAGACGATCGTCGCGGCCAACCACTCCCACCCGGCCAAGATCGCCAAGGACGTCGGCATCACCATCCTCGCCTTCATCGTCGCGCTCTTCATCGACTCCAACGTGACGTCCAAGAGCCAGATGCTCGGCACGCTCTTCTGGTGGGTCTTCTTCATCATGCTCGTGCGGATGCTGTGGATCCTGCTCGAGTGGCGTCACGACTGGTTCGTCGCGACCGACAAGCGCCTCATCCTGCGCTACGGCCTCATCACCCACAAGGTCGCGATGATGCCGCTCCTCAAGGTCACCGACATGAGCTACGAGCGAAGCATCACCGGGCAGTTCCTCGGCTTCGGCCGCTTCATCCTCGAGAGCGCCGGCCAGGACCAGGCCCTCCGAACGATCAACTTCGTCCCCCACCCCGACGAGACCTACCGCGCGATCTGCGCCGAGATCTTCCACATCGTCCCGCCCGCACCCGAGCCCGAGTTCGAGGGTGAGGAGGGCGAGGAGGGCTTCGGCGGCCCGGACGACTTCGGTGGCCCTGGTGGCTCGGGTGGCCCGGGAGGTCACGGCGGCGATGACGGCACCCCCTTCGCGCCCTTCGGCAGCCAGCCCGGCTACCCCGACGTCAACCCGATCCACACCCCTGTCCAGGACCGGCTCGACTCGTACTCCCGGGCCCTCCCGGTCCACCGGCCCGTGGCCGAGCCGGTCCACCGGCCTGTGTCCGAGCCGGTCCACCGGCCCGCCGTCGAGCCGACCCGTGACGGCGAGTCCCTCTACTCGAGCGAGGACATCCGCCGCCGGCGGCGCGGGGCCGACACCGGCCCCATCTGGCCCGTCGGCGGTCCGCCACCCGAGCCGACGTCGTCCGAGGGCTGACCACCCCTCTCTGTCCCGTCGGCCGCCAGGGGCGGCCCAGATCTCGCCTCGACGGCGGAAGCGGGTCTAGTTTGGGTGGGGACCAGTCCCGCGTCCCGCGTCCGGAGGTCCGCATGAGCCTGTTCCGTACGAAGACGATCGAGCAGTCCATGGCCGCGGCCGAAGAGGCCGACCACCACCTCAAACGCCGCCTCACCGCACTCGACCTCACGGTCTTCGGCATCGGCGTCATCATCGGTGCCGGTATCTTCACCGTCACGGGCAAGGCCGCCAAGGAGTATGCCGGCCCCTCGATCGTCCTGTCCTTCATCATCGGCGCGATCGTCTGCGGGCTCGCGGCCCTCTGCTACGCGGAGTTCGCGTCGACGGTGCCGATCTCGGGCTCGGCCTACACCTTCTCGTATGCCACGTTGGGGGAGATCGTCGCGTGGATCATCGGCTGGGACCTCCTGCTCGAGCTCATGCTGGGCGCGAGCGTGGTCGCCCAAGGATGGTCGCAGTACCTCGTCACCTTCCTCGGACAGATCGGCGTGACGTGGCCCGAGTCGGTCGGTCCGGGCTCGCACTTCGACCTGCCCTCGTTCGTCCTCGTCGCAGCCCTGACCGCGCTCGTCGCCACCGGCATCAAGGAGTCGCTGCGGGTCAACCTCTTCCTCGTCGGGATCAAGCTCTTCATCGTGCTCTTCGTGATCTTTGCGGGGATCGGGTTCATCAACCGCGACAACTGGTCGCCGTTCATCCCGCCGTCCTCGCCGGGGACCGCCGCGGAAGGCCTGACCACCCCGCTCTTCCAGTGGCTCACCGGGGTGACGCCCTCGACCTACGGCATCCTCGGGATCATGTCCGGCGCGGCGATCGTCTTCTTCGCCTACATCGGGTTCGACGTCGTCGCGACGACGGCCGAGGAGGCCAAGAACCCGCAACGCGACCTGCCCCGAGGGATCATCGGCTCCCTCGCCATCTGCACGGTCCTCTACGTCGCTGTCGCCCTCGTCATCACAGGGATGCAGCCCTTCTCGCAGATCGACGAGAAGGCGGCCCTCGCCACGGCCTTCACCCAGGTCGGCAAGGACGGCTACGCCACCCTCATCTCGGCGGGAGCCGTGGCCGGCCTCACGACGGTCGTCATGACGCTGCTCATCGGCGCGACCCGGGTCACCTTCGCCATGAGCCGCGACCACCTGCTGCCCGGCTCGCTCGGCGTGACGAACCCGAGGACCGGCACCCCGATCAAGCTGACGATCATCATCGGCACCCTCGTAGCGCTCATCGCCTCGCTCACGCCGATCGGCAAGCTCGAGGAGATGGTCAACATCGGGACGCTGTCGGCGTTCATGCTCGTCTCGCTCGCGATCCCGGTCCTGCGCAAGCGGCGCCCCGACTTGAAGCGCGCCTTCACCGTCCCCGGCAACCCGGTCGTCCCGTGGCTGTCGGCCCTCGCCTGCTTCTACCTGATCCTCAACCTCAGCATCGAGACGTGGATCCGGTTCGTCATCTGGATGGTGCTCGGGTTCGTCATCTACTTCGGCTACTCGCGCTCGCACAGCAAGCTCGCCACCGGCGAGAGCGAGGTGTCACCGGCCCGCTCCCCCGCCCTCGAACCCTGACCCCCCC
>NZ_AWSA01000038.1 GCF_000576595.1 Intrasporangium oryzae NRRL B-24470
ACCGCCGGGACCTCCGGGCCGGCGCCCACCGAGACCGCACTGCGCGGGGCGAGCGCGGTCCGCGCCTCCTTCGCCCAGGCCCGGTCCGCGCCGTCGCGCGCCGACGACGCCCCGAGCCGCGTTCCGCTGACCGACGACTCGGCCGTGAGTGAGGACGACGAGGACATCGAGCAGTCCGGCGACGTCGGCCGCACCGTCATCGAGAAGGTCCTCGGCGGCCGCGTCGTCGCCGAGATCGACGACTGAGCGAAGGCCGACGAAGGCTCGAAGAGGAAGGGTTCCCCCAGGGCTCCGGCCGATGCTGTCGCCCGATGGATCCGTCCACGGAGCGGGACCCGTCCGCTGTGACCGTCAAGCCCGATCTCGCTTGTGAGTGAGGCGGATTCGGCCTCGCCCCAGACGGATAAAGCGGTACCGTCGAACGTGACCTTCGACGTGACGCCGCAGGCGTACGACCGGTTCATGGGGCGGTACTCCCGGCCGCTCGCCCGGGTCTTCACCGACTGGGCCGGCGTGCGCGAGGGGCAGCGCGTCATCGACGTGGGCTGCGGCACCGGGGCCCTTACCGAGCAGCTCGTCGCACGGGTCGGGACGAGTGCCGTCTCGGCCGTCGACCCCTCCCTTCCCTTCACCACGGCCCTTCGGAGCCGGTTCCCGGACCTCGACGTGCAGACGGCTGCCGCGGAGCACCTGCCGTACCAGGCCGACTTCTTCGACGTCGCGCTGGCGCAGCTCGTCGTCCACTTCATGACGGACCCGCTCGCGGCCCTCCGCGAGATGGCCCGCGTCACCCGGCCGGGCGGAACGGTCGCCGCCTGTGTCTGGGACATGGTCGAGGGCGGCCCGTTGGGCCTCTTCTACCGGGCCGCGCGAGACCTCGACCGTGGCGCCCCGGACGAGCGCGAGCGGCCGGGCACGCGGCAGGGTCACCTCGAGGAGCTGTGCACCCGCGCCGATCTCGCGCACGTCGAGGGGGGGCTGGCTGGTCGTGACGGTGACGCACGAGACCTTCGAGGAGTGGTGGGAGCCGTACACCCTCGGCGTCGGTCCGGCGGGCGACTACGTCAGGTCGTTGCCGGCCGCCGCGCGGGAGGCGCTGCGCGAGCACTGCCGCGAGCTGCTCCCTCCTGCGCCGTTCCAGGTCAGCGCCGCGGCGTGGAGTGTCCGGGCCACCGCGTGAGGGTGCGTGAGCGGCATACGGCTCGATCGGGCTGAGATGCCGACTCGACCAGGGAGCGGGCACCCCTACGCTGGGGCCCATGTTCTACAGCCTCGGACGGACCGTGCTCGTCCCGCTGAGTCACGCCCTCTACCGGCCGACCATCGAGGGGAAGCACCACGTGCCCCGCGACGGCGGCGTCATCCTCGCGAGCAACCACCTGTCGTTCATCGACTCCTTCGCGATCCCGCTCGCGTCCCCGCGCCAGGTGCGTTTCCTCGCCAAGGAGGAGTACTGGACGGGCTCGGGACTCGGCGGGCTGCTCCGCAAGGGCTTCTTCAACGCCGTGGGGATGGTCCCGGTCAACCGGCACTCCCCGACCGCGGCCCAGGAGAGCCTCGACACCGCGCTCGAGGTGCTGCGCGCCGGGGACGCGTTCGGGATCTACCCCGAAGGGACCCGCTCACGCGACGGCCGGCTCTACCGAGGACGGACCGGGGTGGCGTGGCTCGCGCTGACCGCCGGGGTTCCCGTCGTGCCCGTCGGTCTCATCGGCACCGAGAACATCCAGCCCGTGGGGTCGAGCTTCCCTACGCTCGCCAAGGTCACCGTGCGCTTCGGCGCCCCGATCGGCGTCGAGAAGTATGCGGGGATGCCGGCCGGCAGGGCTCGTCGCCAGCTGACCGACGAGGTCATGGACGCGATCGCGGCACTCACAGGTCAGGAGCGGGCCGAGGGCTACAACGAGGTTCCCGGCGCCGCGGAGACAGAGGTCTGAGGCTCCCTCGCCCGCGCGCCTACGTCACTGCTCCGCCTGCGGGAGCAGTGGGACCCACTGCTCCCGCAGGCGGAGCAGTGACGTGGTGGCGGCAACCCGCTGGGGCCACCCGCTTGCAGATGCGACCCAGTCGCATCTAGCGTGACGGGGTGGCCTCTCCCGCGACCGTGCAACCCGCTCGTCAGTCCGGCGAGCGTGCGGACCGACCCCGCCTTCGGGAGCAGCTGACCGCCGCAGACCGGCGCAGCCTCGCCGGGATGGGGCTCGTCGTCCTGCTCCTCCACGTCGTCGGCTGGGGCCTGCTCGTCTGGGTCGTCGCGCCACAGGAGTATCGCGTGGGCGGCCACCTCTTCGGCGTCGGGCTCGGCGTCACCGCCTACACCCTCGGCATGCGTCATGCCTTCGACGCTGACCACATCGCGGCGATCGACAACACGACGCGTTCGCTGATGGGCGGTCGACGCCGCCCGCTCACCGTCGGCTTCTGGTTCAGCCTCGGCCACTCGTCGGTCGTCTTCGCGATGGTCACCCTCCTCGCTCTGGGCGTTCGAGCGCTCGCATCGGCCCTACACGACGGCAGCGCCGTGCAGCGGCTCACGGGGCTCTGGGGCACGTCGGTGTCAGGCCTGTTCCTGCTGCTCATCGGCGCGGTCAACCTCGCGGCGCTCGCCGGGATCCTCCGGGTCGTCCGCGGCATGCGGGCCGGGCGCCTCGACGAGGAGGAGCTCGAGCGTCAGCTCGGTCGCCGCGGCCTGCTCACACGGGTCCTCGGTCGGGTCACCCGGGCGGTGTCCCGTCCGTGGCACATGTACCCCGTCGGCCTGCTCTTCGGCCTCGGCTTCGACACCGTCACCGAGGTCGGCCTCCTCGTCGCCGCCGGGGGAGCGGCCGCCGCCGACCTGCCCTGGTATGCCGTCCTCACCCTCCCCGTGCTCTTCGCCGCGGGCATGTCGCTCCTCGACTCGATCGACGGCGCCTTCATGACGTTCGCCTATGACTGGGCCCTCCACCGGCCGGTCCGGGCGGTCTACTACAACCTCACCGTCACTGCGCTCTCGGTCGCCGTGGCCCTCGGCATCGGTGGCATCGAGGTCCTCTCCGTCGTCAGCGACCGGCTCGGCATCACGAGCGGGCCGATCGCCGCGATCGGGTCGATCGACCTCGGTGGCGTGGGCTTCTGGGTCGTCGGGCTCTTCGCCGGGGCGTGGCTGCTCTCCCTCGCCGTCTGGCGGCTCGGGCGGATCGAGGAGCGCTGGGGGGCGCGGCTCGCCGAGTGACACCTCACCGACGGACGCCGCAGGCGGCCGTATGCCGCTCGGCGGGCGGGGTCAGTCGCGCGCGGTCTCGCTCGTGGCGCGGCGGATGGCCTCGGCGAAGCGGGGCAGCGACTGCTCTATCGTCTCCATCGTCGCGGTGAGGCAGATCCGGAACCAGCCGGGTGTCTCGAAGAGCCGTCCGGGCAGGACGAGGACGCCGAGATCGGCGAGGACGCGGGTGAAGGCCTCGTCGTCGGGCACCGGCGACTCCGGCCAGAGGTAGAAGGTTCCCTCCGGGACCGCAACCCGGTAGCCCAGCTCGCGCAGCGCCGACACCATCCGGTCGCGTTTGGCCTGCAGGGCCGGCACGTCGAGCGAGAGCTCCTCGAGCCGGGGCAGGGCGTGCTGGAGCACGGCGTTGGGGAAGAGCCAGCCACCGGCGATCTGGAGGGTGTCGATCGCCTCCATGAGCACCTCCGCCCCGGGCAGGCCGGGTGGGACGGCGATGTAGCCGATCCGCTGGCCGGGCGCGAGGAGCGTCTTGCCGTAGCTGTAGCAGAGCAGCGTCCACGGGTAGAACTCGGCAGGGCTGCGAAGGGTCGCCCCGTCGAAGACGATCCGGTTGTACGGCTCGTCGGAGATGAGCCAGATCCGGTGGCCGATCCGCCTCGAGGCGTCCTCGAGCAGCTCGGCGAGCGCGGCGAGCAGCGACGCGGGGTAGATCCTGCCGCTCGGGTTGTTGGGCGTGTTGACGATGACGACCCGGGTCCGTGGCGTGATCGCGGCGGAGATCCCGTCGAGGTCGAGGTCGAAGCTCGGCCGGAGGGCCGGCACCTTGACGGCCACGAGCCCGGCCTCGAGAGCCAGCCCCTCGTAGAGGAACCAGGGCGGCAGCGTGAAGACGACCTCGTCGCCCGGGTCGGCGACGGCCTTCATGGCGACCGTGATCGCGCCGAAGCCGCCGGTCGTCATCCGGAGGTTGTCCGCGGTCCAGTCGAGCGGGACGACCCGCCGGAGCGACTCCGCGGCCGCCTCCTGCGCGGGCCGCTCGCTCTGCTTGTAGGCGAACCACAGCTCGTCTCGCGGCACGGTCGCGTCCTGGAGGGCCTCGACGTAGGCGGGCATCTGCATCTCGTGCGGGTCGCCGAAGGTGAGGTCGAGGACCCCGGGCTCGTGCCGCCGCTCCTGGTAGCCCGAGGTGTCGAAGTACTCGAAGAGCATCCGGAACGGCGCCGCGCCCTGGATCAGCGCACTGCGCCGTGAGACCTGCATGTCGTCCACTGGAGCTCCCTCCGGCCGATCCTCCCCAGGCGTCAGGCTAGCCCCGCCCCGCCGTCCGGGACTGCGCATTCCCCCTGGCGCCCGGCCGGGCGGCATACGGGCGATGTCCGGGCTGGGGCTTAGGGTGAGGGGGTGTACGAAGGCGCGGTCCAGGACCTCATCGACGAGCTCGGGCGACTCCCCGGCGTGGGGCCCAAGGGCGCCCAGCGGATCGCCTTCCACCTGCTCCAGGCCGACTCCGATGACGTCACCCGACTCGTCACCGCCCTGACCGAGGTCAAGGCCAAGGTCCGCTTCTGCGACCTGTGCGGCAACGTCGCCCAGGCCGAGCGCTGCCGCATCTGCGCCGACCCGCGCCGCGACCAGACGGCGATCTGCGTCGTCGAGGAGCCCAAGGACGTCGTCGCCATCGAGCGCACCCGGGAGTTCCGGGGGACCTACCACGTCCTCGGCGGCGCGATCAGCCCGATCGACGGCATCGGCCCCGACGACCTGCGCGTCCGCGAGCTCATGACGCGCCTCGCGTCGGGCGACGTGCAGGAGGTCATCATCGCGACCGACCCCAACCTCGAGGGCGAGGCGACGGCGACCTATCTCTCCCGGCTCCTGCGCGACATCGGCGTGACGGTGACCCGCCTCGCGTCGGGCCTTCCGGTCGGCGGCGACCTCGAGTACGCCGACGAGGTCACGCTCGGGCGCGCCTTCGAGGGCCGCCGCCGCGTCGACGCCTGACCCGCCCGTCCGGGCCACCCGTCCGGTCCCGCCCGACCAGTTCGTATGCCGCCGGGTCGACTCCGGGACCCGCCGCGCGGCAGACTGGGGGCGCGGCCGTGATCCGGCCGAGCGGCATACGACCAAGAGGGGACGGCCATGGGATCCGAGGCGCCGGAGGACACCCGACAGGAGATCAGCGAGCTCGAGGGGCTCGCCGACCTGACGGCGCACGAGGCGAGCGCCTACCTGACCGCGGTCACCGAGGTCGCGAGCGGCACGTCCCCGGCCACGGCGATCCCGCTCCTCACGCTCGCCCTGTCGCAGGTCCTCGTCGCGGGGGCCCGCCTCGGGGCGATCCAGGACGTCGTGCCGGTGCTGCGCTTCGAGCCCGACACCGGCCCCGAGGACGATGTCGACCCGCTGCGGACGGCGCTCGCCAACGTCCTTACCGGCATCGACGAGTACGTCTACGTCGTCGACCCCATCACCTCGACCGAGCGCGCCGACGGTTCGGTCAGCGGCGACCTCGCCGACATCGCCGTCGCGCTGACCCACGGCCTCCAGCACTACGCGGCCGGCCGCCGCATCGAGGCGCTCTGGTGGTGGCAGTTCAGCTATCTCTCCGACTGGGGCGACCACGCGCTCATGGCGCTGCGCGCCCTCCAGTCGGTCCTCGCCCACCTGCGGCTCGACGCCGACGAGGAGACCGTCGGCGAGGCCGAGTTCGACGCGCTCCACCCCTGAGGCCGTGCTGCGACACGCGCGCTGTCTCGAAGCGTGGGCGCTGCGTCTCAGCATGCCGACCGCTCGGTCGGGGTCGACCTCGGCTCCCTAGACTGACATCTCCGCACGAGAGATCCCGGGAGTCAGTGTGAGCATCGT
This sequence comes from Intrasporangium oryzae NRRL B-24470, assembly GCF_000576595.1. Taxonomy (GTDB): domain Bacteria; phylum Actinomycetota; class Actinomycetes; order Actinomycetales; family Dermatophilaceae; genus Intrasporangium_C; species Intrasporangium_C oryzae. The sequence continues at coordinate 6,071 of NZ_AWSA01000038.1, forward strand.
CGTCCAGAAATACGGCGGTTCGTCCGTGGCCGACGCCGAGTCGATCAAGCGCGTCGCGCGCCGGATCGTCGAGACGCACAAGGCGGGCCACTCCGTGTGCGTCGTCGTCTCGGCGATGGGCGACACGACCGACGAGCTGCTCGACCTCGCCGAGCAGGTCACGCCCGCCCCGCCGGCCCGCGAGCTCGACATGCTGCTCACGTCCGGCGAGCGCATCTCGATGGCTCTCGTCGCAATGGCGATCGCTCAGCTCGGCGCCGAGGCCCGGTCCTTCACCGGCTCCCAGGCCGGCGTCATCACCGACGACTCCCACGGCGCCGCGCGAATCATCGACGTGACGCCCGGGCGGATCCAGAGCGCCCTCGACGCCGGACACATCGCCATCGTCGCCGGCTTCCAGGGTGTCAGCCAGACGACCAAGGACATCACGACCCTCGGCCGTGGTGGGTCCGACACGACCGCCGTCGCTCTCGCCGCCGCGCTCGACGCGGACGTCTGCGAGATCTACACCGACGTCGACGGCGTCTTCACCGCCGACCCCCGCATCCTCCCGAGCGCCCGCAAGCTCGACGTCCTGTCGATGGAGGAGATGCTCGACCTCGCGGCCAACGGGAGCAAGATCCTGCACCTGCGCTGCGTCGAGTACGCCCGCCGCTACGGCATCCCGATCCACGTCCGCTCGTCCTGGTCGCAGCGGCCGGGCACCTGGGTCAAGGACAACCCCTACGAAGGAGAAGGCGCTGTGGAAGCTCCGATCATCGCCGGCATCGCCCACGACCGCAGCGAGGCCAAGATCACCATCGTCGGTGTGCCCGACCGCGTCGGCATCGCGGCCAAGATCTTCGGTGCCATCGCCGAGGCCGGCCTCAACATCGACATGATCGTCCAGAACGTCTCCGCAGCGGAGACGGCCAAGACGGACATCTCCTTCACCCTGCCCAAGGGCGACGGGCCCAAGGCCATGTCGGTCCTCCAGGCGATCAAGCACGAGGTCGAGTACGCCGATCTCCGCTTCGACGACGAGATCGGCAAGATCGCGCTCGTCGGGGCCGGCATGAAGTCGCACCCGGGCGTCTCCGCGAAGTTCTTCGGGGCGCTCGCCGAGGCCGGCATCAACATCGAGATGATCTCGACCTCCGAGATCCGCGTCTCGGCGGTGACGCGCGCGTCCGAGCTCGACGAGGCCGTCCGAGCCGTCCACACGGCATTCGGCCTCGACTCGGCCGAGGACGCGATCGTCTACGGCGGCACCGGCCGCTGACCTCGTCATGACCGACCCCGGTCCCCGTCGAGGGGGGCCGCGGCCGGTGCGTCCCGGCCCGAGGCCTGACCCTGCCCGTGATCCCGTCGCCTGAGTCGGCGCCTGAGTCGGCGCGACTCGGCGTGTGATCCGTGCGTGATCCTCCTCGAACGCGGGGAGCTCGGCCCTTCCCCGGCGCAGACTGGAGGGGGAGGGGAGGTGGTCGCCGTGGTCCTGAGGCGCGTCATCCGGTGGACCGTCGTCGTCGTGGTGGCCGTCCACGGACTGCTGCACCTGCTCGGCGCCGTCAAGGGGTTCGGGTGGGCGGACGTCCCCGCCCTGAGCGCCGAGATCGGGCCGTGGCTCGGACTGGCCTGGCTCCTCGTCTCCGTCCTCGTCCTCGCCGTCGCCGTGCTGCTCGCCCGCGGGACCTGTCCCTGGTGGCTGCCGCTCGTCGCCGCGGTCCTCTCCGAGGTCCTCGTCGTGACGGCGTGGCAGGACGCGTGGGCCGGGACGGCGGCCAACCTCCTGCTCCTCGCGGTCGCCGGCCACGCCTGGGCGCGCACCGGACCGCGCAGCCTTCGAGCGGACTACGCAGACCACGTCCGGGCGGCGCTCGCCAGGCCGCGCACCCAGGTGGACCTGCGCGAGGACGACCTCGCCGGGCTGCCCGCGCCGGTCGCGCGCCTCATTCGCCGGACGGGGGCGCTCGGGCGCCCCGCCGTCATCGGCTTCCGCGCTGAGCTCCACGGACGGATCCGCGGTGGTCCGTCGAAGCCCTGGATGCCCTTCACCGGCGAGCAGGTCAACCTCTACGGCCCGGACCCGTGCCGGCTCTTCCTCATGGACGCGACGATGTTCGGCCTGCCGGTCGACGTGCTGCACGTCTTCGACCGTCGGAAGGCCACGATGCGGGTGCGGCTCTGCTCGACCGTGCCGATCGTCAGGGCGGCCGGGCCCGAGCTCGACCGGACAGAGACGGTCACGCTCCTCAACGACCTCTGCCTGCTCGCCCCCGAGGCCCTCGTCGGCGCACCGGTCAGGTGGACCCAGGTCGGGGACGACAGGGCGACAGGCTCGTTGACGTTAGGCTCGTACACCGTGGCGGCCGACCTGACCTTCGACGCAGCAGGCGATCTCGCCGACTTCGTCTCGGACGACCGGGCGCGGGCCTCGGCGGACGGCCGGACTTTCACACCTCAACGATGGTCCACGCCGGTCCGCAGTGTGGGGCAGTGGGACGGACGTCGGGCGTGCGGCGTCGGCGAGGCGCGGTGGCACGCTCCCGAGCCCGAGGGCACGTTCACCTACCTCGAGGTCGTCGTCGACGACCTGTCGCCGATCGAGGGTGTCCCCTGGGCCCGGACGCCCACGCCGTCGACGCGCTCCCTCGGCTCATCGACCCCTGGTTGAGCGCGTTGAGCTCCATCGAAGGAACGCCACCCGATCCCGGACATCCAGTCACGACCGGCCGAGCCGTCGCAGCGACCGAGTCGATGCCCACCGACCGCAGGGTCTCGCGCGCTGTGGCCCTGGGACTCCTCGCCCTCGCGGCGGTCGTCGTCGCCGCGTCGTCGGCCCGAGGCGGTGGCCACGTCGACCTCGAGGTCTACGTCCGCGCGGGGAGACGCTGGCTCGCCGGAATGGACCCCTACGCCGCGCGCCCGGAGCTCCCCTTCACCTACCCGCCCTTCGCCGTCCTGCTCAGCGTGCCGATGGCGCTTGCCCCCGGCGTGGCGCTCGCCGTCCTGACGACCCTGACCCTGGTGGCTGCGGCCGGGGGAGCGCTGTCCGCGGCGCGGGACGCGGGCCGGCCGTCCCTGGCCGGTCACGGCCCTCCCGCCCGCCTCTCACCCAGGCAGGACTCCGGTCGGGTCCGCCTGGCCTGGGTCGCTGTGGGGGCCGGGGCCCTTCTCAGTGAGCCGGTGCGACGGACCCTCCACCTCGGGCAGGTCAACGGGCTCGTCGTCGGGCTCGTGCTCGTGGACCTGCTTCTCGTGCCTCGGCCGTGGCGGGGCTGGCTCACCGGAGTCGCCGCGGGCACCAAGCTCACTCCGCTCGTCTTCGTCCTCCACCCGCTGGCCCGGAGGGACTGGGCCACGGCCGTGCGGATCGTGGCGGGGTTCGCCGCCACCGTTCTCGTCGGAGCCCTGGTCCTGCCGGCGGAGTCGCGGACGTACTGGACCTCGCTCGCCCTCGATCCCGGACGCGTCGGCGCGCCGGGATTCGCCGACAACCAGAGCCTTCTCGGGCTGTTCGACCGGGTCGTGCCAGGGCATGCGACGGCGGCGTGGCTCGCCGCCTCGGTCCTTGCCGTCGGCGCCGGTCTCGTTGCGCTGCAACGGCGCCGGGGACGAGCGCCGATCGAAGGTGTGGTCGTCTGCGCGCTCCTCGGTCTGCTCCTCTCGCCGATCTCCTGGTCGCACCACTGGCTCCTGCTCCCTGCGGCCGCAGTCGTCTGCCTGCGCGACCGCCGGCCGCTCGTCGCCGCGATCGCAGGCGCCACCGTCCTGCTCGCGGAGCCGCTGGCGTCCTCGGGCGCGGTCGGCGGCAGTGGCCTCCTCGAGGGCCTCGCCACGAACGCCATCACCATCGCCGGCGTGCTCTGCCTGGTCACCCTCGCTCGCGTCCCGGGCCGTCCCATCATCGAGGCACCACCGGGCGGCGGGCCCACGGCACGAGGACGCGGTCCGGCCCGGCTGCCCCTTCGGCCGGCTCGCGTCGGCCGGAGGCGACTGATTCCGGCATTCCCCAACGGCACTCAGGTTCGGGGCGTAGCAAGGGGGTATGAAGGCAGTAGGAGGCAAGAAACCATGACCAAGCACATCTCGCATCTCCAGGAGGACGGCACCGTCTTCCCGCCCGTCACCCCCGATCCTCCGCTCCCACCGGGACAGCCGGAGATCGTCGTGCCGGAGATGGTCCCGCCCAAGGACACCGCGACGCCGACCCGGCCGACCGAGGACCCAAAGCCGACGGAGCAGCCCGACTGACCCGTCCCCAGCCCGGTTCGATGTATTGCCGCGTGCTCTGGGTCGCGCCGATACATCGACCGGGGCCTTCCCGAACGAGAGGAGAGGCACATGCCACGCCGACAGGACCCGGGACCGTCCGTGAAGGACAAGGAGCTCTACGAGGCGCTGCGTGACGACGGCGCGAGCAAGGAGAAGGCCGCGCGCATCGCCAACGCGGCCGCTGCGACGTCCCGCTCGAAGGTCGGGCGCAAGGGCGGCAAGGCGGGGGACTACGAGGACATGACGAAGGACGAACTGATGTCGCGCGCCCGCCGCATCGGCATCGCCGGGCGCTCGTCGATGAACAAGGCCCAGCTCATCGACGCCCTGCGCAACCACTGACCGCACGCCCTGGAGGCCGCATGACCCCCGAGCCCGAGCAGTCCGAGCGCCAGCACGAGTCCCAGCACCAGCCCGAGTCCCAGCGCCAGCCCGAGTCCCAGCGCCAGCCCGAGTCAGCGGGGGAGCCCGAGGTCGCACGGCACGCCGAGAGCATGGTCCGCCGCGACGACAAGGGCGGCTTCCCGGCCCAGCAGCAGGACCCGCCCGGCCTCACGAGCCGGATGCACCCCGTGCCGGACCACGGCGAGGACACCTACATCGGCCACGGTCGGCTTGAAGGCCTGCGTGCCCTCATCACCGGCGGGGACTCCGGGATCGGGCGGGCCGTCGCCATCGCCTTCGCCCGCGAGGGAGCCGACGTCGCCATCGGCTACCTGCCGGACGAGCAGAGCGACGCCGAGGAGACGCTCGGCTGGGTCGAGCGGGCCGGCCGCAAGGGCGTGCTCGTGCCCGGCGACCTCGTCGACCGCGAGACCTGCCGGCGGGTCGTCGCCCAGGCCGTCGGCGGCCTCGGCGGCCTCGACATCCTCGTCAACAACGCCGGCTACCACTGGGACCGGGGCGGCGACGGGATCGAGGGGCTGCAGCCAGAGCACGTCGAGCGGGTGCTGCGGACCAACCTCCACGCGGTCCTCTGGCTCTGCCAGGCGGCCTCACCGCATCTCGGCACGGGGGCGTCGATCATCACGACGACCTCGATCCAGGCCTACGACCCGTCGCCGGCGCTGCTCGACTACGCGGCGACGAAGGCGGCCCTCAACAACCTCACGGTCAACCTCGCCGCGGCGCTCGGGCCGCGCGGGATCCGGGTCAACGCCGTCGCACCCGGGCCGATCTGGACGCCGCTCCAGCCCGCCACCCGCGGAACCGACACGATCGAGACCTTTGGCGCCGACACCCCGCTCGGGCGGGCCGGGCAGCCTGCCGAGGTCGCGCCCGCCTACGTCTTCCTCGCCTCGCCGGCCGACGCGAGCTACGTCTCCGGGACCGTCCTCGGTGTGACGGGCGGGAAGGCGACCCTGTGACGGGAGGCGACCGCCGTATGCCGCCCGGCCGGGTCCTCAGCCGACGCTGAGTCGATCCTCACTCGGCTTCGGTCGGCACTGCGCGCTCGAATGGAGCAGAGTGTGAGGGTGCGGACCATGGGAGTCGAGGAGGAGATGCTCCTCGTGGACATTCGCAACGGTCGGCCACGCTCCGTGTCGGGCCGGCTCCTCATCCGGGCCGCCCAGCACCCGGCGCCGGTCGCCGGGGTGGGCGTCCACGGGGCGCTCGAGGGGGAGTTCAAGCAGCAGCAGATCGAGACGCACACCCGGCCCGTGTCCGACCTCGACACGCTCCGTCGGGAGGTGCGCCGCTGGCGCACCGAGGCCATCGACGCCGCCCGGGAGAGCGGCTCGAGCGTCGCCGCGCTCGCGACCTCCCCGCTCCGGGTGAAGCCGACGCCGGTCGCGTCGCCCCGCTACGCCTGGATGCAGGAGCGCTACGCCCTGACCGCGCGCGAGCACCTCACGTGTGGGCTGCACGTCCACGTGTCGGTCGAGTCCGACGAGGAGGGCGTCGCCGTCATCGACCGGATACGGGTCTGGATGTCGACCCTGCTCGCGCTCAGCGCCAACTCGCCCTACTGGAAGGGCGACGACTCCGGCTTCGCGAGCTACCGCGCTCGGGCCATGGCGAAGTGGCCCGCGGCAGGGCCCACCGACCTGTTCGGCTCGGCGGCGGTCTACCACCAGCTCGTCCGCGACATGACCCTGTCGTCCGTCATCCTCGACGCCGGCATGGTCTACTTCGACGCCCGGCTCTCGCACCACTACCCCACGGTCGAGATCCGGGTGGCGGACGTGTGTCCCTCGGTCGAGGAGACGGTGGTCATCGCCGGGCTCTGCCGGGCCCTCGTCGAGACGGCCGCCTCCGAGTGGGCCGCAGGGGAGCCGCCGCCACCGGTCCCCACCCTGCTGCTTCGTCTCGGAGCCTGGCAGGCGAGCCGCGAGGGCATTGACGGGGTCCTGCTCGACCCGTTCACGTCACGGCCCGTGCCGGCGTGGGACGTCGTCGACCGTCTCGTCGACCACGTCCGGCCGGCGCTCAAGGCGGCCGGCGACCTCGAGGCGGTCGAGGACGGTCTGGAGCGACTCCGCAGGGAAGGCAACGGCGCGATCCGCCAGCGGCGGATGTACGAGCGGACCGGCCAGCTCGTCGACGTCGTCGCGCATGCAGTGCGGGTCACCGCGGGGCTCGAGGACGCGCCCTGAGGCCGCCGACCCGCCGAGCGCGCGCGCCGGCGGGCGGATGCGAGCGGCATACGGCCCCGGGATGGTCAGGCCGGGTCGATCCAGAGGGTCCCCGTCTCGATGACGTCCGCAGCCACGTCACGCAGCTTGCGGTTGTGGTTCTGGCTCGCGGCGTGGAGCAGGTCGAAGGCGCGCTCACGGGTCACCTTGTGCAGCCCCATGATGATGCCCATGGCCGTGCCGATGTCGCGGTTGCTCTGCAGGGCCCGCTCGAGGTTGACGACGCGCTCGCGGCTCGTGGCGGCCGTGACGGCCCCGGCGGCGTGCGCGGCCAGCAGCAGGCCCGTCAGGACGTCGTGCTCGTCGAACGCGCGAGGAGCCCGGGCGTAGACGTTGAGCCCCGCGATCGAGTCGTCGTCGAGGTCGGTCAGGAGCCGGAAGGAGAGCATGCTCCGGAAGCCGAACTCCTCCGCCACGAGCCGGCCGAACTCAGGCCACCGATCGTCGTGGAGGAGATCGGCCGGGTGGTAGACGGTGGCGTCGAGCACGGCATCGACGCAGGGCCCGGACCCGAGCCGGTACTGGAGGTAGTCGGCCTCGCGGGTCGCGTCGTCGGTCGCCGCCGGGGTCGAGAACCGGCCCGCCCGCAGCGTCGTGATGCTCGCGCTGTCGGCGCCCTCGATGACCTTCACGGCATGGCGCGCCACGTCCTCCATCGTCGGCGCCGCGCCGGGCCCGGCCGCCGTCACCGGCTCGACCATCCGGTAGCGCGTGATCAGCTCCTCGACGCGCAGCGTGTTCGCCTCGAGGTCAGTGGACCGCTTGGTGCGCCGGTCGGGTGCACGACTCTCGTTGCTCACAGCGGGCTCCTTCGGGACGACCGAGGCTCGCAGGACGCGGGACCCCTCCCATCATGCGCGCGCTGCGGCCACGATGGGCACGAGGAGTCAGGATGCGCGCCTCGCGGTCGTGCCCTCCATCGCGGACTCACCCATGGAGGCACGCAGCGTCTCGAGGACCCGCGCCAGCCGCCGCGACACCTGCATCTGGCTCACCCCGAGCGACTCGCTGATCCGCCGCTGGGTCTGTCCCTCGACGAACCGCATCCAGATCAGACGCCGCTCCTCCTCGGTCCGTTCGGCGAGCGCCTGCCGGAGACAGATCCGGTCGGGGAGCATCTCGACGGCCTCGTCGAACGTTCCGAGCGTGTCGAGGACGGACCGGTCCTGCAGTCCCCCGCACAACAGGTCGAGTGAGTCGGGTCGGTAGCTCGTGTCGACCTGCTCGGCCTCCGAGACGAGCTCGGCGGGCACGGACATCCGCTCAGCGAGGTCTGCGAGCCGCGGTGTGCGTCCGAGCTCCTGGGAGGCCTCCTCCACGTGGCTCCGCATGGCGATCCGCAGCTCCTGCAGCCGGCGCGGCGGGCGGACCGCCCAGCCGTGGTCACGGAAGTACCTCTTCAGCTCGCCCGAGATGGTGGGGATGGCGAAGGCCGTGAACGACCGACCCGCCTCCGGGTCGAACCGGCGGATCGCCTTGAGCAGGGCCAGGCGCGCGACCTGGACGAGGTCCTCCTCCTCGATCCCGCGGCGCCGGAACCGGCGGCCCAGGGAGTCGCAGAGGTCCAGGTGAAGCTCGACCAGCTCTGCCACGAGCTCCTGGGCTCGCTCGGCGTCGGTCTCGGCGCGGAGCCGTTCGAAGAGCTGTCTGGCGACGTCGTCGCGCTCGGAATGACGAGAGGTTCCGGGGGTGTGGGGGTCAGACATGACTCATCTCCGTGTGCTACCGGATGACTGAGTCGGCACGTGGTTTGGACCGCTCGCTGTCTGGTCGGTCCATACCCACTCTTCGCGGATGGCCGTCGCCGGCGTGACCGGTTCGCGTGGGGCCGTGACGACGATCGTCGCGGAGGCGGCGCGGACCGTGGGCTGCCGGACCAACGAAGCCCGACCTGACCCCTGCTCGCTCCGGCCGGGTCCAGGACCGCGCCGCAACTCCGCCCGGGCGGAGTTGCGGCGCTGGGCGTCGTTCAGGTCGTCGTTCAGGTCATGACGAGACGCAACACCTAGGCGCCACTCGGGGTGGTGTGCGGCTTCTTCTTCGGCTTGTGGTGGGGCTGGCCGTCCGTTGCCGGGACCTTCGTCGCCACGCCGACCTGCTCCCACGCGTCCCGGACGACGGTGACGGCGTCGGCGCCGAAGAGGCTCTGGGCATTGGTGACGGTGAGCTGGGCGAACGCCGCGAAGGTGGCCGACGCGCGGAGGTGGCCGCCGGTCAGCGTCGCGTACCAGATGCGGCCCGCCTTGTCCCAGGCATAGCCGCCGAAACCGGCCGCCGCGAGGTAGAAGGCGCGGTTGGGGATGCCGGAGTTGATGTGGACGCCGCCGTTGTCGTCGGACGTGTGGACGTAGTGGGCCATGTCCGCGGGCTGCGGGTCCTTGCCCAGCTGCGGGTCGTCGTATGCCGTGCCCGGGTCCTTCATCGACCGGAGCGCGACCCCGTGGATGCCCGCTGCGAGCAGCCCGGCACCGATGAGCCAGTCCGCCTGGTCTGCCGTCTGCTTCGGGTCGGCGTGGTACTGCTTGACCATCGAGCCGAACACGTCGGACATCGACTCGTTGAGTGCTCCCGCCTGGTCCTGGTAGTCGAGCGCGGCGGTGTACTGGGTGACGCCGTGGGTGAGCTCGTGGCCCATGACGTCGATGGCGATGGTGAACCGGTTGAACAGGGTCCCGTCGCCGTCACCGAAGAGCATCTGGCTGCCTGTCCACTCGGCGTTGTCGTAGGCATGCCCGTAGTGGACCGTGCCGATGAGGTCGAGGCCGGCATCGTCGACCGAGTTGCGGGAGTAGACCCCGCTGTAGAAGTCGAGGGTCGCCCTCAGGCCGTCATGTGCCTCGTCCGTCTCGGCGTCACCCGTCGCGGGATCGGTGTCGCCCCGGACCAGCGAGCCCGGCAGGGTCGTGGAGCCCTGGGCGTCGTAGATGGCGACGGTCGCGGGTGGCGCGCCGAGGGCCCGGGTCGTGGCGACCCCGGGAGCCATCTCTCGCGAGCCGATGACGGAACGGTGCTGTTCGAGGGCCACCTCGGCGAGCTGGCGCTGCTCGGGTGTGCCGTGGTCGCGAATGTGCTCGAGAATGTGCGGGGGAACGATCCCCTGGATGAATGTCATCGCCCGACCTCCCGGAGCCCGGAGGCTCCGACTCATTTCATCGTGGATTTTTCTCTCTGCCGATCTCCTCGATCCGCGACACGAGGTGCTGCAGCGTCGGGTCGGCTATCGGTGACGTGAACGACACGGCGGATTCGCCGTCGTCGTGCGACACGGTCAGCGTGTAGCTGATGTAGTCGCCGGCACCGGGCTTGGGGGTCTGACGAGCGACCGCATGCTCGAAATCGACTGCCCCGACGAGGTGCTCGATCTCCCGGGAGGAGGGCTCGGTCAAGGAGTCGGTGTCGATCGTGATCTCCCCGGTCAGTGCTCTGACGGCGGCGAACCCGCCGGACCGGTTGAGAGTGATCCTCATCGACCCTCACCTCCCCCCGATTCAGTGTTCTCTCGCCGAATACGGGGCGTCAAGGTGACGAAGAAAAGGGCTGGTGTCAGTTTCTTGGACGTTTCCCGCGAATTCCATAGCAGTATCGGCGAATTCCCGGGCGGACCGTTCGACCGCGGCGTATCGTGCCCGGCCGGGTGACGAGAGGGCATCCCGAGATGCCCCACAACCCTTCACGGGTATGCCGCCGGGCCCGCTCCGCAGAGTGGGGACCTCGCCGTTCGGCGAGGTCCCCACACGTGCACCGCTGCGCCCGGTCAGGGCAGGTGGATCGTGATCTGCTTCTGCTCGCCGCGGGCCAGCGGGACGACCGTGGCATCGACCGAGCTCGAGGCCGAGTCGTACCAGACGACCTGACCCGTGTCGGGGTTCTCCAGCTGGAGCTTGAACTCGCCGCCGGGGAGGGCCGTCGACGCGAAGGAGTTGCCTCCCCAGACGTCGAAGCTGCCGACGATGGTGCCGTCCGCCGCGATGATGGAGCCGTCCCAGGGCTCGGTCGTGGCTGACCCGTCACTGTTGACCACGGTGCCGGTCAGCCGGGCGGCCGGACCGAGCTGCGCGTCGAAGGTGGACGTCTTGGTCGCCTTCACCGTGATCGGCGTCGCGTCGGTCGGGGTGTCGGCATCTCCCGACCACTCGGGCGCCAGGTTGCCCCAGGGGACTGCGTACACGACTGGTGTGTAGTCACCAGCCGGGATCCCGATGATGGTGTACCTGCCGTCCGCATCCGTCTGGGCGACGTACCGACCTTCGCCGGGGCCGGCGCGACCCCCGGTGTTGCCCTCCGCGGAGACCCAGGCACCCTCGAGCGGGTTCCCGAACGGGTCCGTGATCCGGCCGCTCAGCTGTCCACCCGGTGCGAGCTTGACGTTGCGGATCGCCTTGTTCTCTCCGGCGCCGACCGTGATGAGGTCGGCGGTCGCCTGGGAGTCCGCCTTGAAGGCCCACGTCCCAGCCATGTAGCTCGTGTGGTGGGCGCCACTCAGGAAGAGGGCGTAGTCGCCCTTGCCGAGCCCGCGCAGGGTCCAGCGCCCGTCCGAGCCGCTGCACTCGGGCGCCTGGCCCTGGGCGAAGCCCCCGTTATGGCCGACGTAGGCGTCGGGACAGACTCCCTCGATGGGTGCTCCAGTCTTCCCGTCGACGGCGAGGCCGGTGATCGAGGACGCCTTCGCAAGGGAGGTGTCCACCCTGGTCGTCGCACCATGGGTCACGGTGAACGGAGCTGCATCCGCGGCGACCGTCGTGTTGCCGTTGTACTCGGCAACGAACCGGCCCTCGGGGTCGGTCACGAGGGTGGTGTAGGTGCCAGCCGCCGACAGGTCGATCGAGTAGGTCCCCGTGTCATCTGTGCATCCGTACCCTTGGCCCCAGCCGTCGGGGACGACCGGGTAGGGCTTGACCTCCACGCAGGCGCGGGCGACGGGCGCACCGTCGACGTCGCTCGTGATGACGCCGGAGACCGTGGCTGCGCCGAGCATGGTGTCGTCGACCACGGCCGTCCGGCCCGCCTCGACATGGATCGTGGTGGCACCCTCACGGGTCTCCGAGCCGTACGCGTACTGCGAGGCGCTGCCATCGTGGAAGGACACCACATAGTCGCCCGATGGGACGAGGGCGCTCCACGTGCCATCCCACGTAGAGGCCCCGCCGACAATTTCGCCGCTGTCCAGCTTCGAGACGTCGATCCAGGCGTAGCCCTGCGAGCCATCGGCGCGCGTCAGCGTGCCTGAGATCGTTCCTCCGAGAGCCAGGGCCGCGTCGGCTGTCGCGGGCGCCACGTACTCCGCCGCATTCTCGAACGAGCTTGCACCACCGGCCCACTGCTCGACGTGCTTGCCGTCGAAGGCCTGGACCGCGACCTTGTAAGCGACCCCGGCCTCGGTGGAGGCGACGCTCCAGTGCCCGGCGTCGTCGGTGCAGGCGCTGTCGACCCAGGAGTAGGAGAGGTCGTAGACGGTGACGCAGGCCTGGAGCGGTTGCCCGGTGTCGGCTGCGGTGACGGTGCCCGACAGGGCGGCGGGCTCGGCGTGTGCGGGAGCGGAGACGGCCCCGAAGGCGAGCAACGCCCCCGCGACAGCCACCCCCACCCGTGTGAGTGCTCTGTGCATGGGTTCCTTCTGACTGGGTACGCCAGCCGGGGCGGCCGGGCAGGCGCAACGTAACAGAAGAAATCGGTCGATACCCGTCGAAAAATGCACCAATCGCGCCCATTCAGCCTGGCGCGGTCAGCAGTGCCGCTCACCCCCAGTAGCTGGCTGCCCAGGTCTCCGCGGCGAGCTTGTTCTGTCCGGCGATCGACGGGTGGAAGTAGTCGACGGTGGAGACGTCGCTCGTCGTGAACGCCGTGTTGAACGTCGCGTTGTTGTCCCACCTGCAGTTCGTGTACTTCGAGCACACCGAGGCGAGGGCGCTGTTGAAGGCGGTCTCCTGGTCGACGACCTTCTGACGGTCGGCCGCGGTGTTGCGTGCCGACAGCATCGACTGGCAGATGCCGAACGAGCTCCACGTCGCCTGTGCGCTGAAGTTCGTGTGGAGGAGCGACCACAGCTGGTAGATGTTCGGGATCGAGCTGACGAAGACCCGGGAGCCCGGTCGCGCGGCGACGTAGGCGGCGAGCGCGGTGTCGAACTGGCTCGTGAAGGTCGAGACCGAGGTCATGGTCGCCGCGCTCGAGGTGCACAGGTCGTTCGCACCCATGAGGATCGTGACGTAGTCGACGCCCTGGCTCGCGGCGGCGGAGAGCTGGCCGCTCAGGTCGACCATCTTCGCCCCGGTCTTCGCGTCGTTGTAGACGTGCCCGGAGATCGCGGGGTTGGCGGCGAGGATCGAGCGGTACTGGCTCTTGACCTTCCGGTCCGTCCCCGTCGACCAGGAGTACTGCGGGCAGTCGCTGAGGAAGCAGCCGCTGGCCGTCGCGTCGAAGCCCCGGGTGATCGAGTCACCGGTCGAGGCCATCGAGCTCGGGAGCGGCACGCCCGTGGCGGCGTGTGCCGGGGCCGTGAGTCCGAGGAGAAGGCTGACGACGGCCAGCAGGCCGAGAAGTGCACGACGCATGGTCACCTCACCGTTGAGAACCTGAACGTGGAGCCGGGCGGGCGCCGAAGGCCCACGACGAGAGTGGCACCGGGCGACCGACCCCACAAGAGAATCCACACCTCCGCCGCGTCCCGAGCGCGTCGACGACGGAGCACGCGGCGCCCGCCCGTCGTGTGTGCTCCGTCGTCGAGGGGCGCGAGTGGGGCAGGATGGGGCGGTGTCCAGCCATCAGGGGGCCGTCGAGGTCGTGGAGCCGCCGATCCCGGATCGCGTGCGGCGGCCGGCCGACGCGCTGAGACTGGGCGTCGTCGTCCTCATCCTCGTCTTCTCCGTCGTCCTTGCCACCGTGGCCGTCGGTACCGCGGGGGCGCTGGAGCAGGACCTGGCCCTCGCGACGAGCGGCCTGCCCCGCCTGCTTCTCCAGGTGTTCAGCTGGCTCTCCGGGATCGGCGTCGTCGTCCTGCCCCTGGCCGTGGGAGCCGACCTCCTCGTCCGGGGGCGCCCGATGCAGCTCATCCTCGCGCTCGCCGCCTCCGGTGTGGGCGCGCTGGTCGTGGTCGGCCTCAGGGCGCTCATGCTGAACGGTCACCTCGGCGTCCTCGTCAGCGCACTGACCCGGCCGGTCGCCGGGGGCCGCACCGACCCCCTGGACGCGGTGATCGTCTCGATGATGGCGCTCCTGACCGTGGCCGACATCGTCGGGCGCAAGTGGATCTCTCCTCTGGCGATCGTCGTCATCGGGTCCACCTTCGTGACGGCGTTCCTCTCCGGCACCAGCACGTCTCTGGCCCTGTTCATCTCGTTGCTGCTCGGCTGGGCCATCGGTCTCGCCTTCCGGTTCGGTTTCGGCGCCACGTCGACCCGCCCCCCTGGCGCGGAGATCGCCACGGCGCTCGTCGCCGCAGGGGTCCCGCTGCAGCGGCTCGAGCTCGTGGACCCGGACGACGGCGGGGACCGTCGCTACCGCGGGACGACGAGCACCTCGACGGTGGACGCGCAGGTCATGGACCGCGACACCTTCGGGATCGCCTCGGGCCGGCGGCTCCTGCGCCTCCTGCGCCTGCGCAAGGGCACGACCCGACCGGCCCTGACGCTGCGCTCCGAGCTCGAGCACCGGACGCTCATGGGTCTGGCCCTGGCCGAGGCGAGGATCCCGGCGCCGCGCCCAGTCGCCGTCCGTGAGGTCGGCCCGTTCGCCGCCGTCATCGCCTACCTCAACCCGCGGGGAACCTCGGTCTCCGAGCTCGGCGCCGACCTCGACGACGACCAGCTCGCCCGGATCTGGAGGATGCACGCGACCCTGCTGCGACTCAGCGTCGCCCACCGGGGACTCAGCCCGGAGGTCGTCATGGTGACCGACGACGGACGCGCCGGGCTCCTGCGCGTCGGCGGCGGCGACATCGCGGCCGACGACCTGGCGCTGCGCATCGACACGGCCCAGCTGCTGACGACGGTGGCGCTCGCCGTCGGCGCCGAGCGCGCCGTCGAGAGCGCGACCGCCGAGCTCGGAGAGGAGACGGTCGCCCGGGCGCTCCCGCTCCTGCAGCCGCTCGCCCTGACCCGGACGACGCGCCGGGCCCTGAAGGAACACAAGGGCCTGCTCGGCTCCCTGCGCGACGAGATCCAGCGCCGCCGTCCTCCCGAGGAGGTCGTCGAGCCCGTCGAGCTGCGCCGCGTGACGCTCCGCGGCCTCGTCACCGTCGTCGGCGGGGGCGTCGCCGCCTACCTGCTCCTCACGCAGCTCGCCCAGGTCGACCTCGCCACGGTCGTCGCCACCGCCAACCTGGGCTGGGCCGTGGCCACGGTCGCGTGCGCCGCCCTGACCTTCGCAGGCGCCTCGCTGGCGCTCAGCGGGTCGGTCAACCTGGCGTTGCGGTTCATCCGGACCTACATGACCCAGCTGGCCGTGGCGTTCAGCGGACTCGTGGCGCCGTCGGCGATCGGCAACATCGCCCTCAACACCCGCTACCTGCAGAAGTCGGGGGCCGATCCGGCCGTGGCGGGAGCCAGTGTCGGGGTCGCCCAGCTGGCCCAGTTCTGCTCGTACTTCGTGCTGCTCATCGTGTCCGGTGTCCTCGCGGGCACCGGCCCGCAGGCCTCGTTCACGCCCCCGGCCATCGTCGTCGCGGCCGTGCCGATCTTCGTCCTCGTCGTCCTCGTCCTGCTCGCGATCCGGCCGGTGCGCCGGCTCATCGCGATGCGCGTCCTGCCCCGGATCCGGACGGTCGTCCCCCAGGTCCTCGCGGTGCTCCAGCACCCACGCAAGCTCGCCCAGCTGCTCGGCGGGGCGCTCCTGCTCGACCTCTCCTTCGTCGCCGCGCTCGTCTGCGCGACGCGCGCCTTCGGTGCCACGCAGTCGGTCGCGGCCATCGCCGTCGTCTACTTCGCGGGCGCGATCATCGGCTCGGCCGTGCCGACGCCCGGCGGTCTCGGCGGCATCGAGGCCGCGATGTCGGCGGGCCTGATCGCGATCGGGCTCGACGGAGGGACCGCCGTGTCCGCCGTCCTGCTCTACCGGATGGCCACCTACTGGCTGCCGATCCCGTTCGGCTGGTACTCCCTCAACCGGCTCCAGAAGCTCGGCGCGATCTGACGCGCTCCAGCCCGCCGAAGCGGTCGGGGGACGTATGCCGTCCAGTCCGGTCGTCCCCGACGTGACGGTGCCGGGCGTGCCGGGTATGGGAGCCACAGCGGGACCGCGCTCTGGGTTCGGTCCCGGCTCAGCGGCATACAGCCGATTGTCAGGTTCGCAAGTCCCCTCGTCGTGGTCCCGTGGACCATGCTGGTGTGAGTCACTTCTTCTCCGGGAAGGTGTCAGCGATGGACCCGAAGCAGACCTTCCTGTCCTGGCCGGTCGTCAGGCAGGTGCGCAGCGGCGACTTCCTCGGGCGCGGCCCGTCGGTGACCTCGAAGCGGACCCGCGAGCTCACGCCCCGCACCGTGACGGCCGACCGCGTCGTCCAGAGCGTCTGCCCCTACTGCGCCGTCGGCTGCGGTCAGCGGGTCTTCGTCAAGGACGAGCGCGTCGTGCAGATCGAGGGCGACCCCGACTCGCCCGTATCGCGAGGGCGGCTCTGCCCCAAGGGGTCCGCGAGCGAGCAGCTCGTCAACAGCCCCGGCCGCCAGCGCAAGGCGCTCTACCGCCGACCCGGCGCCGCCGACTGGGAGCCGATCGAGCTGTCTAAGGCCGTCGAGATGATCGCCCAGCGCTTCGTCGACACCCGTCGGCGCACGTGGCAGGACCACGACGAGCACGGACGTCCGCTGCGCCGCACCATGGCCATCGCGTCCCTCGGCGGAGCGACGCTGGACAACGAGGAGAACTACCTCATCAAGAAGCTCTTCACCGCCGCAGGCGCGATCCAGATCGAGAACCAGGCCCGTATTTGACACTCCTCCACGGTCCCCAGTCTGGGGTCCTCGTTCGGGCGCGGCGGCGCCACGCAGTTCGTGCAGGACCTGTCCAACGCCGACTGCATCGTCATCCAGGGATCCAACATGGCCGAGTGCCATCCGGTCGCCTACCAGTGGGTGATGGAGGCGCGGCTCAAGGGCGCCAGGGTCATCCACATCGACCCGCGCTTCACGCGGACGTCCGCCACCGCCGACAAGCACATCCCGATCCGCGCCGGCAGTGACGTCGTGCTGCTCGGCGCGCTCATCAACCACATCATCAGCAACGAGCTGTACTTCAAGGAGTACGTCGTCGCGTACACCAACGCCGCGACCCTCGTCAGCCCGGAGTTCCAGGACACCGAGGACCTCGACGGTCTCTTCTCGGGCTACGACGACGAGAAGGGCAGCTACAAGCAGGACACGTGGGCCTACGCCAGCGCCGACGGCGAGGGCGACGAGTCACCCGGCACCATCGGGGGGCCGGCGGCCGTGCACGAGCACGGCCAGACCGAGTCCGAGCGATCTGCCGGCGAGCAGCACGGTTCCGGCGGACCGGCCCTCGAGCACGCCCGCGTCCTGCGGGACGAGACGCTCCAGGACCCGAACACCGTCTTCCAGATCCTCAAGCGGCACTACTCCCGGTACACCCCGGAGATGGTCGCCGACGCCTGCGGCATCTCCGTCGACGACTTCCACTACCTCGCGGAGGCCGTCACCGAGAACAGCGGGCGGGAGCGGACCACCGCCTTCGTCTACGCCGTCGGCTGGACCCAGCACACCCTCGGCGCCCAGTTCATCCGCACGGCGGCGATCGTGCAGCTGCTCCTCGGCAACATGGGCCGCCCGGGCGGCGGCATCATGGCGCTGCGCGGCCACGCGAGCATCCAGGGCTCGACCGACATCCCGACGCTCTACAACCTCCTCCCGGGCTACCTCGCGATGCCGGTGGCCGGCCTGCACGACACCTGGGAGGCATACCTCGGCGCGATCGCCAACAAGGAGCAGAAGGGCTTCTGGGCCAACGCCGACACGTATGCCGTGAGCCTGCTCAAGGCGTGGTGGGGCAAGGCTGCGACAGCCGAGAACAACTGGCGCTTCGACTACCTGCCGCGCCTTTCCGGAGCTCACGGCACCTACCAGACGACGATGGCGATGCTCGACGGCGAGGTCGAGGGGTACTTCCTCCTCGGGCAGAACCCGGCCGTCGGGTCCGCCCACGGCCGGATGCAGCGCCGCGCCATGTCGCACCTCAAGTGGCTCGTCGTACGCGACTTCAACATGATCGAGTCCGCGACCTTCTGGAAGGACGGCCCGGAGATCGTCTCGGGCGAGCTCGTCACCGAGGACATCGAGACCGAGGTCTTCTTCCTCCCGGCTGCCGCACACACCGAGAAGAGTGGTTCGTTCACGCAGACCCAGCGGATGCTCCAGTGGCACCACCAGGCGGTGCAGCCTCCGGGCGACTGCCAGAGCGAGCTCCAGTTCTTCTACGAGCTCGGTCGCCGGGTGCGCGAGCTGCTCGCCGACTCGACCGACGAGCGCGACCGCCCGCTCCTCGACCTCACGTGGGACTACCCCACCGACGGGCACGGTGAGCCGGACGCCGAGGCGGTCCTGGCCGAGATCAACGGCCGCCACCTCACCGGCGACAAGGCGGGCCAGCCCCTGTCGTCCTACACCGAGATGAAGGCCGACGGCTCCACCGAGGGTGGCTGCTGGATCTACACCGGTGTCTATGCCGACGGCGTCAACCATGCGGCGAACCGCAAGCCGGGCCGCGAGCAGGATCTCACCGCGCTCGAGTGGGGCTGGGCGTGGCCTGCCAACCGCCGCATCCTCTACAACCGCGCCTCGGCAGACCCCGACGGCAAGCCGTGGAGCGAGCGCAAGAAGTACGTCTGGTGGGACGAGGAGCAGGGCAGGTGGACCGGGCACGACGTGCCGGACTTCGTGCCCGACAAGGCGCCCACCTACCGCCCCGAGCCCGGCACCGGTGGCCCGGCAGGACTGGCTGGCGACGACCCGTTCGTCATGCAGGCCGACGGCAAGGGCTGGCTCTTCACGCCCAAGGGGATGCTCGACGGGCCGCTCCCGACGCACTACGAGCCGCAGGAGTCGCCCGTCCGCAACCCGCTCTACGGGCAGCAGTCCAACCCGGCCCGGAAGGTGTTCCCGCGCAAGGACAACCTGTGGAGCCCCTCGGGAGGTGAGCGCGGTTCGGAGGTCTACCCGTTCGTCTTCACGACCTACCGCCTCACCGAGCACCACACGGCCGGAGGCATGAGCCGGTGGCTCCCGTACCTTGCCGAGCTCCAGCCGGAGTTCTTCTGCGAGGTCTCGCCGGAGCTGGCTGCCGAGCGCGGCCTCGAGAACGGCGGCTGGGCCACGATCGTCTCGGCCCGCACTGCCATCGAGGCCCGGGTCCTCGTGACCGAGCGGATGACGCCCTTGGTGGTCGGCGGTCACACGATCCACCAGGTCGGGCTGCCGTACCACTGGGGTGTCGGCAAGGAGGCCCTCGTGTCGGGCGACGCGGCCAACGACCTCCTCGGCGTGGCGCTCGACCCCAACGTCCAGATCCAGGAGTCGAAGGCGGGCTCGTGCGACATCGTGGCCGGGCGTCGGCCGCAGGGAGAGGCGCTGCTCCGGCTCGTCGAGGAGTACCAGTCGCGGGCCGGGTCGACCGTGATGACGGGCAACGTCCTCGTCACCCCGCCTGAGGAGGAGAGCCGATGAGCTTCTGGAGGAACCAGCTCTCGGGGCCGACCGACCCGGTGGCCGACGCCGCGTGGGAGGCGCCGCCGCCACGGAAGGGCTTCTTCACCGACACCTCGATCTGCATCGGGTGCAAGGCCTGCGAGGTGGCCTGCAAGGAGTGGAACGCGATCCCCGAGGACGGCCTCAGCCTCCTCGGCACGTCCTACGACAACACCGGATCCCTCGGTGCGAGCACGTGGCGTCACGTGGCCTTCATCGAGCAGTCGGGTGAGCGCATCGCGCAGGCCCGCGAGTCGGGGCGGCGACTCGTCGACCTCGGTATGCCGGCCGTCGGGCTCCCCGACACCGCGCCGGCTCCCGCGCTGGCGGGTTCCAACGGGCACGGCGCGGCCGGCCCGGGGGCGATGACCGACGGCGACGCCGTCGCCCTGGCGAGCGAGGCGGCTGCTGCCGGAACGGTCCCCGACTTCCGCTGGCTCATGTCGTCGGACGTCTGCAAGCACTGCACCCATGCGGCGTGCCTCGACGTGTGCCCGACCGGCGCTCTCTTCCGCACCGAGTTCGGGACCGTCGTCGTCCAGGACGACGTGTGCAACGGCTGCGGCTACTGCGTGGCGGCGTGCCCGTTCGGCGTGATCGAGCGGCGCGATGGCGATGCCACCGTCAAGAACTCCGGGATCGCCCAGAAGTGCACGCTCTGCTACGACCGACTCGGCGCCGGCCAGACCCCGGCGTGCGCGCAGGCCTGCCCGACGACCTCGATCAGGTTCGGCGACCTCGACGAGCTGCGCGAGGTCGCCCAGCAACGGGTCGACACGCTCCACGCCAACGGCTACACCGAGGCCCGCCTCTACGGCGCGGACCCCACCGATGGTGTCGGGGGCACCGGGTCGGTCTTCCTGCTCCTCGACGAGCCGGAGGTCTACGGCTTGCCCCCGGACCCGAAGGTGACCACCGCCGACCTGCCCGACATGTTCCGCAAGGCGGGGATCGCCGGCCTGACGATGCTCGGCATGGCCGCCGCCGCATTCCTGGGGAGACGCAGATGACGACGAACCCGCTCGACGCCGACCGCCCGCCGGAGCTGCCTCGCAGTGGCCGTCGCGGGGGCGGCGGGGATGTCCGCCGGCGGCGTCGCGACGAGTCGATCATGGTCCCGGACGCCGAGTTCCAGAGCTATTACGGTCACCAGGTCGTCAAGCCCGCTCCGTGGAAGAAGGAGATCCCCTCCTACCTCTTCCTCGGCGGTGTCGCCGCCGGCTCGGCCCTCATCGGCGCCGGGGGTGCAGCGGCCGGGCTGTCGAGCCTGCGGCGGATCGGACGGGTCACGGCCGTCGGGGCGGCAGCCCTCGGTGGGGCCGCGCTCGCCAAGGACCTCGGCAAGCCGAGCCGGGCCCTCAACATGATGCGCACGGTCAAGCTGACCTCGCCCATGTCGGTGGGCTCCTGGATCCTCACGGCGTTCAGCGGCTTCGCCGGCACGGCGCTCGCAGCCGAGGTCGGGCGGAGCGTGCTCGACCGCGACTCCTTCCTCGCCAAGCTCCTGCGCGTCGTGGAGCCGCCGGCCACCGTCGGGTCGGCCCTCTTCGCGCCGCCGCTCGCCGCATACACCGCTGTGCTGCTGAGCGACACCGCCAGCCCGACCTGGCACGAGTCCTACCGCGAGCTGCCCTTCGTTTTCGTCAGCTCGGCCAACGCGGCGGCGTCCGGCCTGGCCCTGCTCGCGGCGCCCACGGCCGAGAACGGTCCCGCGCGGAAGCTCGCTGCGGTGAGCGCTGCGGCCGAGGTCGTGGCCTTCGAGCGGATGCAGCGCACGCTCGGCCCGACGCTCTCCGCGCCGCTCCACGAGGGCAGGGCGGGCGCCTTGCTCAGGGTGAGCAAGCTCCTGACGGTCGGAGGTGCGGTGGGTGCCGTCCTCTTCGGGCACAAGCGCACCGGAGCGGCCCTGAGCGGCCTTGCGCTCCTGGCGGGTTCGGCCTGCACCCGGTTCGGCGTCTTCGAAGCCGGGATCGAGTCCGCCAAGGACCCGCGCCAGACCGTCGAGCCGCAGAAGCAGCGGCTCGAGGGGCGCCGCGCCGCGGGCGCGTCGGGGGGCTCCATCACCACCAGCCGGTCCACTGATATGCCGGCTCTCCAGGGAGGTTCGACATGAGCGATACCCGCCGCAGCGTGGCACCCGACGCGACCGGCGACGCGGGACCAACCGGCAACCGCTGGTTGATCCTGGGGTGCGCCATCCTCGTCCAGCTGTCCATCGGGTCGGTCTACGCGTGGAGCGTGTTCGCCAAGGCGCTGCAAAGCAAGGAGGCGTTCGGCTGGTCGAAGACGGAGGCCGCGATCCCGTTCAGCGTGGTCATCGGAATGATCTTCGTCGGGAGCTTCGTCGGCGGGCGGATCCAGGACGCCCGCGGTCCGCGGACCGTCGCGATGGTCGGCGGCATCATCTACAGCATCGGGGTCATCCTCGCCTCGTTCGCGAGAACTGACTCCTCCCTCTGGCTCCTCGCCCTCGGCTACGGCGTCATCGGCGGCTTCGGCCTCGGCATGGTCTACATCGTGCCGATCGCCATGCTGCAGAAGTGGTTCCCCGATCGCCCGGGCCTCATCACCGGCATCGCGGTCGCAGGTTTCGGGTTCGGCGCCGTCATCACCGCACCGGTGGGGCAGGCCCTCATCGACCAGACCCCGAGCGTGCCGACGAAGGCCTTCCTCTGGCTCGGCATCGCCTATCTCGTGGCGCTGCTCGTCGGCACGTCGGTCTTCCGCAACCCGCCGGCGGGCTACGGAGCCGTCGCGTCGCCCTCGACCGCGACGCGCGATGCGACGGCAGACGAGCCGGTCGCGAGCGCCGACTTCACCGCGAACGAGGCCCTTCACACGAGGCAGTGGTACCTCCTGACGGGCATCCTCACCATGAGCGTCACGGCCGGCATCTCGCTCATCGCGGTCGCGGCCGGCACCGCCACGGACGTGGCTGGCTACTCCAAGACCGCCGCCGCCACCCTCGTGGGCCTCCTTGCCGTCTTCAACGGCGGAGGCCGGATCCTCTGGGGCTGGCTGTCCGACCTCATCGGCAAGATGCCCGCCTTCCTCGGGATCCTCGGGATCCAGGGGGTGTGCCTCCTGCTCATCCCGCACGCGTCCAACGCCGTGTTGTTCGCGGTGCTCGCAGCCCTCGTCTACACCTGCTACGGCGGTGGGTTCGGCACGATGCCCTCCACGGCCGGGACGTTCTTCGGGGTGAAGAACGTCGGGGCCATCTACGGCCTGATGCTGATCGGCTGGAGCATCGGGGGCATCGTCGGCCCGATCCTCATCGCCTCGCTGATCGGCGACCAGAAGGCGTACACGCTCGGGTTCACCGTCATCGGCATCATCACGCTCGTGTCCCTCCTCCTCCCGATCGTCACCAAGGCACCCAGTCCGCGCGCTCGGGTGGCGGAGACCGCCGCGCGCGCCTGAGCCGGCGCGCCACCTCTCGAGCCCGCAGCGCCTGCCCCACCCGTCGGGCAGGGGCTGCGCTCTGTGGGCTGCCGTCAGTGCACGAGGACCGTGCTCGCCTCGCGCGGCACGAACTCCCCGACGACCGTCGCACCGGGGATCTCGCCCGCGACGAGCAGACCGCCGCTCGTCTGGGCATCGGCGAGCAGGATCAGCTCGTCCTCGTCCACGCGCGCCTCGAGGTGTGGTCGCACCCAGGCGAGGTTGCGGCGGCTCCCGCCCGGGACGAACCCCTGCGCGAGCGAGGACCTGGCCCCGTCCAGGTACGGAACCGCTGCAGAGTCGACGGCGGCGGTGACGCCGGAGGCCCGCGCCATCTTGTAGAGGTGGCCGAGCAGCCCGAACCCCGTCACGTCGGTCGCGGCCCGGACCCCGGCCGCAAGCGCCGCGGCAGCCGCGGTGTCGTTGAGGCTCGCCATGGACTCGACGGCATGGTCGAAGACCTCGCCCGTCGCCTTGTGCCGGTTGTTGAGCACGCCGACTCCGAGCGGCTTGGTCAGGCTGATCGGCAGGCCGGCCCGGGCGGCGTCGTTGCGCAGCAGGCGA
The DNA here is from genome assembly GCF_000576595.1 of Intrasporangium oryzae NRRL B-24470. GTDB lineage: Bacteria > Actinomycetota > Actinomycetes > Actinomycetales > Dermatophilaceae > Intrasporangium_C > Intrasporangium_C oryzae. The sequence continues at coordinate 29,655 of NZ_AWSA01000038.1, forward strand.
TCCGGGTCGCCGAGGCCGGTCACGGCCATCCCGTACTTCGGCTCGGGGTCGTCGATGCTGTGGCCGCCGGCGACGAGGCACGAGGCCTGTCGCGCCACGTCCATCCCCCCGCGCAGGACCTCCTGCGCCAGCTCGCGTGGCAGCACCTCGCGCGGCCACCCGAGGAGGTTGACCGCGACGACCGGCCGCCCGCCCATGGCGTAGATGTCGGAGAGGGCGTTGGCGGCGGCGATGCGGCCCCAGTCGTACGGGTCGTCGACGACCGGCGTGAAGAAGTCGGCCGTCGCGAGGACCGCGAGACCGTCCTGGATCCGGACCGCCGCGGCGTCGTCGCCGTCGTCGAGCCCGACGAGCAGGTCGGGGGAGACGACGCCCGTCAGCCCGCGGACCATCTCCTCGAGCTCACCGGGCGGGATCTTGCAGGCGCACCCTCCGCCGTGGGCGAGCTGGGTGAGCCGGGGCGCGTCAGGCATGGCTCGACTGTATGCCGCTCAGCCTCGTGACGTGCCCGCGCGGGCGCCCGGCGTTGTCAGTCACCCCCCGCCGGGTACGTTGGGCCCTGGAGGTGTCTGGGCTCCTGGTGGTCCCCCCGGTCTTCAAAACCGGTGAGACCGAGCATCTCGGTCTGGCGGGTTCGATTCCCGTCCACCTCCGCCACACGTGGCTCGTGCATCGCGACGAAGGACCCGGGGACGGACCCGGCGGACCGTGGACGGAGGAGGCGGACGAGGTGACCGACGAGGTGCCCGACCAGGACGCTCGCCGCCGGATCCCGCGCACCGACGCGCTCCTCGCCCTCCCGGCGCTCGTCGAGGCGGCGACCCGCCATGGCGAGCGGGTCGTCCGGGCCGCCGTCACCGAGGCCCAGCAGCAGGCGCGCGATGGCCGGATCACCCCGGAGGAGGTCCCCGCAGCGGCCGAGGCCGCGCTGCCCCGCCGGCCCACGAGCCTGCGGGCGGTCATCAACGCGACGGGGGTCGTCGTCCACACCAACATCGGGCGGGCCCCCTTGTCAGCAGGGGCGATCGAGGCGCTCTCGCTCGCCGCCGGCTACGTCGACGTGGAGTACGACGCCGAAACCGGCGCCCGGGCTCGCCGCGGCCGCGGCACGATCGCGGCCCTGCTCGACGCCGTCCCCGCTGCAGGGGGTGCCCTCGTCGTCAACAACGGCGCGGCGGCACTCGTCCTCGCCACGACCGCGCTCGCCGCCGGGCGCGAGGTCGTCGTGAGCCGCGGGGAGATGGTCGAGATCGGCGACGGGTTCCGCCTCCCCGACCTCATCGAGTCGACCGGTGCCCGGCTCCGGGAGGTCGGGACGACCAACCGGACCACCCTCGCCGACTACCGGGCCGCCGTCGGCCCTGAGACCGGGTGCATCCTCAAGGTCCACCCGAGCAACTTCCGCGTCGAGGGCTTCACCTCGTCGGTCGGCGTCGCGGAGCTGTCGACGCTGGGCCGGCCGGTCGTCATGGACATCGGCAGCGGGCTGCTCCACCCCGACCCGCTCCTGCCCGTCGAGCCGGACGCCACGACGGCCCTGACCGACGGGGCGACGATCGTGACGGCGAGCGGCGACAAGCTCCTCGGCGGCCCGCAGGCGGGCATCATCCTCGGCGAGGCCGCCACGGTCGAGCGGCTCAGGAGGCACCCTCTCGCCCGGGCGCTCCGGGTCGACAAGCTCACGCTGGCCGCGCTGGAGGCGACGGTCCGCGGCCCACGGACGCCGGTCACGGCATACCTCCACGCCGACCCCGCCGAGGCGCGACGGCGCACGGAGGCGCTGGCGGCAGCTCTGGGGCGCAAGGTCGTCGACGTGGTCGGCCGCGTCGGCGGCGGGGGTGCACCGGGTCTCGAGCTCCCGGGCTGCGCGGTCGAGCTGCCCGAGCGGTGTGCCGCCGGTCTCCGGCGCGGGGACCCGTGCGTCGTCGCGAGGGTCGAGCGCGGCCGCTGTCTCGTCGACCTCCGCTGCGTCCCACCCGAGCAGGACGACCGGCTCGAGGCAGCGATCCGGGCCGCCCTGGCCGACGGGATCTGACCGGTGCACGTCGTCGCCACCGCGGGCCACGTCGACCACGGCAAGTCGGCCCTCGTCCGCGCCCTGACCGGCATCGAGCCCGACCGTTGGGAGCAGGAGCGTCGGCGCGGCATGACCATCGACCTCGGCTACGCCTGGACGACTCTCGACTCCGGTGAGGAGCTCGCCTTCGTCGACGTGCCCGGCCACCAGCGCTTCATCGGCAACATGCTGGCCGGACTCGGGCCCGCCCCAGCCGTCGTCTTCGTCGTGGCGGCCGACGAGGGGTGGCGCCGGCAGTCGACAGAGCACCTGGCCGCGGTCGACGCGCTGGGCATCGAGCACGGCCTGCTCGTCGTCACGCGCAGCGACCTCGCCGATCCGGCCGCGGCCCTGGACGACGCGGGGGAGCGGCTCGCGGGTTCGAGCCTCGGCCGGTGCGAGGCGGTGGCGGTCTCGGCGAGGACGGGGGACGGCATACCCCTGCTGCGCGCCGCTCTCGACCGTCTCGTCGCGCGGCTGCCCCGGCCGGCGACGGACGGTCGCCTGAGGCTGTGGGTCGACCGCGCGTTCACGATCCGGGGCAGCGGCACCGTCGTCACCGGCACCCTCGGCGAGGGGACCATCCGGGTCGGTGACCATCTCGAGGTCGCAGGCCGCTCGGTGACGGTCCGCGGGCTCCAGTCCCTCGAGCGGGCTCGTGACACCGTGCCCGCGGTCGCGCGCGTGGCCGTCAACCTTCGCGGCATCGGGACGGACGAGGTCGCCCGGGGCGACGTGCTGCTGAGCCCGGGCGCGTGGGTCCCCACCGCGACCGTGGACGTGCGCCTCGGTATGCCGCAGAGCGCGCTGCCCACGCACGCGATGGTCCACGTCGGCACCGTCGCGGTCGAGGCCCGCGTTCGCCCGCTCTCGGGAGACGCGGCCCGGCTCACCCTGCGCGAACCGCTGCCCCTCCGTGCGGGGGACCGGGCCATCCTCAGGGACCCCGGGGCCCAGCGGGTGCTCTCCGGGGTTCTCGTCGTGGACACGGACCCGCCCGTCCTGCGGCGCAGGGGCGCGGCAGCGCGGCGGGGGGAGGAGCTCGGCACGTACACCGGCGGTCCGGACCTCGTGCACGAGGTCGACCGACGCGGTGCGATGCGGGTCGCCGAGGCTCGAGGGCTGGGGATCGATGTCGACGAAAAGCTGAGCGCCACAAGCCAGTTCATCGGTCGTCACGGCGACTGGCTGGTCAACCGAACCACGTGGGCGGGTTGGGGCGAGGCTCTCGTCGGCGCCCTGCGACGGCGCGCAGCCGACGACCCGCTCGACCCCACGCTGACCCTCGAGGCGGCACGAGCCGTTGCGGGCATCCCCGACCGCGACCTCGTGGCGGAGGTCGCCACGTCCGCTGGTGCAGAGGTCCTGGCCGGCCGCGTCGGGCTCGTCGGCGTGACGCCCTCGCTCGGTGACCGAGCGGAAGCAGGTCTGCAGGCGATCGAGGCACGGCTCGCGGTGGAGCCGTTCGCGGCGCCGGAGGCGCGCGAGCTCGAGGCGGCCGGGCTGGGTCCGCGCGAGATCGCCGCCGCTGCGCGCCTCGGGCGGGTCCTCCGGCTGCCCGATGACGTCCTGCTCCTGCCCAAGGCCCCGGCCCTCGCCATGCGCACGCTTGCCGCGCTGCCTCAGCCGTTCACGACGAGCGATGCCCGGCAGGCGCTCGGCTCCACCCGTCGGGTCGTCATCCCGCTGCTCGAGCACCTGGATGCGCGGGGCTGGACGCGGCGGCTCGACGGCTCTCACCGCGAGGTCCGGCGGTAGGCCTGTCGGCTGTCGTCCCCGTCGGACCTTTCGAGGAGCGCCAACCGATGAGGAGGCACAACGCCGCCAGCGGGATCTCGATGACGGCCGCGCTGAGGAGCGCGCCGGCATACGCCCAGCCCGGCTGGCTGAGGGTGACGTCGAACCACGCGTCGACGAGGAACACCATCGCCGTCATCGGCGCCACCTGGGCCACGGCGGCCGCCCGTAGCCGCATCAACACCGTCGTGGCGAGCAGCCCGACGACCTCGAGGATGTCGAGGCCGATCCAGCTGACGTCCCAATGTCGCACCGTCGCAGAGGTGCCCAGCGTGGCGCCCAGGACGGCGATCCAGCCCACCAGGAGAGCCGCGCAGGCCGCAAGGACCCAGGGCACCCGGTGTGCGTCAATCAGGCTTCTCGCTCGCATAAGAGCACGGTAGGAACAGGCCCGCTCCATCGGGAATCAGGTACGCCACGGATCCGTCCCTGAGTGGACTCGCCGACGTGTCGGGATCACTGCGCCCGGAACCGGGATCCCACGTCGTCCTGGGCGGATACTGCGGGCATGACCACCGACCGCGGCTGCCCTCGTGCCCATCGACCTGGGAGATCCGTGGCGCGCGAGGGATTCCCGAACGGCAAGGTCAGGGAGGGGCGGGCGTGACCCCGACGTGGTGGGCCCTGGCGGCGCTCGGCGCGCTCGGTGTCGCGCTGACCGTCGCGGCGATCGTGCTGGTGCCCTGGCGGGGGCCCACCCCGACCCGCGCCGAGTGCTCGGCGGTGCTGCGTGACCTGCCGGCCGGCATGGTCGCGAGAGGTCGGGCACTGCACGCCGCGCTGCGCCCCAGCTCCTACGGCTCTCTGCTGCTCGGCCTGGTGGTGCCTTTGCTGCTCGGGCTCACCCCGGCCGGCGCCCGGATCGTCGGCTGGGTGGCCCAGCCGTTCGGCGGGCACTGGCTCGCCGAGGCCGTGTTCGGCGGCCTGGTCGTCCTCATGATGGTGTGGGTGGTGTCCCTGCCGTTCAGTGCGTGGCGCCACACCGTGCTGCGCGACTATGGGCTGTCCACCCAGGGCTGGGGCGGGTGGGCGGTCGACCTGCTCAAGGGCGGCGCAGTCGGCGCGGTGACCGGGGCTGTGGTGCTCGCCGGGTTCTACACCCTGACCCATCTCGCACCGGTCTGGTGGTGGGCCTTCGGAGCCGTGGGTGCCGCAGGCCTCGTGGTGCTGCTGTCCTTCGTCTTCCCCGTCCTCGTCGAGCCGGTGTTCAACAGGTTCACGGGCATGCAGCCGGGGCCACTGCGTGACGAGCTCGTCAGGATGGCGGCACGGGACGGCATACAGGTGGGGGAGGTCCTGGTCGCGGACGCGTCGCGGCGGACCGCCGGGCTCAACGCCTACGTGTCCGGCTTCGGCGCCACCCGGCGGGTCGTGGTCTACGACACCCTGGTCCGCGAAGCGCGTCCGGGTGAGGTGCGCAGTGTCGTTGCGCACGAGCTGGGCCACGCGAAGGACCGCGACCCGGAGGTGGGCACGCTGCTCGGGGCGATCGGCGCCGCGGCCGCCGTCGTGGGGCTCTACCTGGTCGGGCAGTGGGATGCCCTGCTCCACCGGGCCGGGGTCGACTCGATCGGCTCACCGAGCGCGATCGGGCTGGTGCTCGCGGTGATGGCGGTGGTGGGCCTCGTCAGCAGCCCTGCGCAGAACGTCGTCTCTCGTCGGGTCGAGGCCCGTGCCGACCAGCATGCGCTCCGGCTGACCGGCGACCCGGCCGAGTTCGCCGCGATGCAGCTGCGCCTGGCCGAGGTCAACATCGCCGACGTCCAGCCGCCCCGGATCGAGTACGTCCTGTTCGCCACGCACCCCGACACCGTGGAACGCCTGGCCGCGGCTCGGCAGCCGGCGGCCAGCCCCTGACCGGGCCGGGCCACGTCGCCTCGGGCCGCCAGCGGGACGGCCCCCTACCACCACTCCGAACTGCGAGGACGGTACGCAGTTGCCTAAAGGCTCGACGACTGCCGCCTCAGCGCGACGATGGGATGCGTTGGGACGGCCCTGCTGACCCATCGACAACTGCCTCAACTCCAAAGGACACCTCACATGCGTTCCCTTATCAGTACCGCCTTCATCTCGGTCGACGGCGTCGTGGAGGCCCCCGGCGGGGAGCCGGGATACCGCAACTCGGGTTGGACGTTCAAAGACGTCGACTTCCTGCCCGAGGCCTATGACATCAAGGGCCGAGAGCAGCAGGACGCCACTGCGATGCTGCTCGGCCGGGTCAGCTACCAGGCGTTCAGCCCCGTGTGGCCGACCATGGAGGAGTTCGCCGACTACAACGTGATGCCCAAGTACGTGGTCTCGACCACCCTCGCCGAGGACGACCTGGTGTCGAACTGGGGCGAGACGACCGTTCTGCGCTCGCTCGACGACGTCGCCGCCCTGAAGGAGACCGACGGCGGCCCGATCATCGTCCATGGCAGCGCGTCGCTGACGCAGGGCCTGTCCGACGCCGGCCTGATCGATCGGTACCACCTGCTCGTCTTCCCGCTGCTGCTCGGTGCAGGCAAGCGACTGTTCAGCGCCAGCGACAAAGACGCACGGAAGCTCCGACTGGTCGAGCACGAGGCCTACGCCAACGGAGTCCAGCTGAACGTCTTCGACGTCGTCCACTGACGGAACGCGGGCTCCTGGTCTCCCCCCCGGCGAGGTCGAGAGTTCCACGGGCCGAGGGCTGGACCCCGGCCTCGACCTCGACAACGGCGGCAGGTCCCGACAAGGGGATCCGCATGCCCTCTGTCGTCGGGTGTGACGTTTCGACGAACGTTCAGACTGTCGAATCTCCAGCCTATATGGTGGCCAGCGGGAGAAGGAGACTCGAATGCCACGATCTCGACCGGCCATGGGCGGCGCACTGGCGGGCCTCCCTGTGGCACTGCTCTTGCTGGCGGGCTGCGGGACGTCGTCGCCGGGCGCGGCATCGGCCACGTCTTCCGAATCGGCCGCATCATCCACATCGGCGGCCGCGACCGCGCTCGCGGGTGCAGCCTGGCTCGATGCCGGTCATGGCGTCGCTGTCGTGAGCATGGGCAGTTCGACCTGCGTCCCCCAGGCCGGGCACATCACGGCGAGCGGACAGACCGTCACGGTCGCTTTCACGGAGCCGACGGCCACGACGCCGTGCACCTCGGACTTCGGGCCGCGGGCGTCGTACGTTCCGTTGCCCTCCGGCGTGGATGTGACCAAGGCTGTCCAGATCGTCGGCACCGGTGCGCTCGGGGGCACCCTCACGCTCAGCGCGCTCTCCGCCGCGCCGGCCCCCGCCGGTGAGAACACCCCGAGCGCCGGATGGGTGGAGACATCGCCACAAGCCTCGGACGTCCCCCAGGGCAGCTTCGCGTTCGTCACCTGGGGATCGTCGACCTGCCCGCCCACCGTGGGGTCCGTCTCCTCCAAGAGCGCAGGGACGTTGACCGTCACGTTCGCTGCGCCCAAGACAGCGGCTTGCACGATGGACATGGCACCCCGCGTCGGTCTGACGGTGGCGCCCGCCACGGTCACCGCCAGTGACGTCAGGGTGTCGTTCCTGGGCGCCCACGTCACCGGGACGACCACGATGCTCGGAACGCGCTGACCTCAGTCGGCGGGGTTCAAGAAGCTCGCACTGTTGGATATCTTCAGCTGACCTTCGGGCGGGACCTCTGGAGAGATCTGGTTGCGACGTGGCATGCGGCAGGAACGGAGTCATGTGATGGGACACGCCAACGAGGAAGTCGATGCCATCATCCGCATCGCGGATGACTGGCGAGGTGAGATGTTGTCACAACTCCGCCGGATCGTTCTGGCCGCCGGCCCGGCCATCGACGAGGACGTGAAGTGGAAGAAGCCCTCGAGGCCGGAGGGAGTTCCGGTGTGGTCCTCCAACGGCATCATCTGTATCGGCGAGATGCTGAAGAACGCCGTGAGGCTGACGTTCCCGAAGGGCGCCTACCTGGACGACCCGACGAAGCTTTTCAACGCTCGCCTGAACAGCAAGAGCGTCCGCGCCATCGACTTCCCCGAGGATGGGGACCTGCCAGAGGCCGACGTGCGGGCACTGGTTGCCGAGGCGCTGGCCCTGAACGGCTGACGACGGCGTTCGTGTCGACGCTCTAGCTCCCTACGCCCGGGGTGCCTTTGCTGTCCAGGGGCCGACGGGTCACCCAACCGCGCTCGGACGCCTCCCAGCCCAGCTGCATACGGGACGTGGACCCGGTGTAGTCCATGAGCGCGCGAAGCCGGCGTTGCACGGTCCGTCCGCTCATCCCCAGCTGCTTGCCCACGGCGTCATCGGTGAGCCCGCTCAGCACGAGGGACAGCAGCGCGACGTCGAGCGCGTCCGGTCCGGCAGCAGAACCATCGACGAGCCCGCCTTGGGCGTCGGGGACGACGGGGATGCCGGACGACCAGACCGACTCGAACAGCGTCACCAGCGACTGGACGAGGCTCCGAGCCCGGATGACGACGGCGGCCGCGTCGTAGCCGCGGACTGAGAGCGGCGCCATGGCCACAGTGCCGTCCGTCACGAGCAGCTTGGTGGGGACGCGTTCGACTGCGCGCAAGAGAACGCTGGCGCCGAGGGCCTCGCGCGCCTCGGCCACGGTGGCCTCGTCCTCGAAGGCCGCTCGCTCCATGACGACACGGAACGTCACCCCACGATGGAGCGCCTGCTCCTCGGCCCGGTTGTCCTCGGGGTTCACGGCGACCGGACTGGCGTCGACAAAGGCGCAGACCTCTTCCCGCGCGCTGAGCTCCAGCTGCAGGAAACGGGCGCCGACGGCTTCGGTCCCCAGGACGACCTCGACGAGGTCGCCGACGTCAGCATGGTGGAGGTCGCGGCGGAAGATCTCGGTGAGCCGAGCCACTGACGTCTCTGCGAGGGACAGTGCATGCTGCCTGGTGTTGAGGAGTCCGCGCAGCGCGACGTCCGGGGCCGTGGGGAACCAACGGGGAGCGTCGCGGCCGATCGTTGCCACCTCGACGAGTCCCAGGTCGCGCAGCGAGGCGAGACTCCGGTCGACCGCCCCCACGGGCCGCCCCCATCGGTTCGCGAGCGCCTCCGCGGTTCCCCCACCCTCGACGACGAGGGAGTGGTAGTCGCGCTCCTGCACCTCCGTCAGGCCGATGGCGCTGAGATCGACCTCCAGGGCCACGGGCCACTCCCTTTCCACACCGGTCCACCGCGGGGCGCCGGGCACCGGGTTGTCGAGAACACGACATGTCGATTCTCCGCCCGTCGGGACGGCTTACGCGAGCCGACCCCGGTTGACATCCTGCTTGCTAGCTCCGGGCCTCGCACCTCAGGCCGGCAGCGCCCGTGGACGGTCCCTTCCACGCCATCCCCCACCCCGGGGCCCTCTCCCCGGGTGTCTTCCTGGAGGTCCAATGCGCCGCACATGGCGTCGCTCCACCTTCGCGTCCGCTGGCGCTCTCGCCATCGCCGCGACCGCACTAGCCCCCTCAGTCATCGGAGCCTCGACCGCCTCCGCGGCCGACACTGCGAAGCCCATCGTCGGGTCGGCCGCCGCAGTGCAGACCCAGCGTTCGGCAACCGTCACGCTCATCACGGGCGACAAGGTCCGGGTCACCCGCACGACCGACGGCCAGCCCGTCGCCGAGGTCCTGCCGGGCGCTGACGGCAACGTCGGCGAGTACCAGACGCTCCGCGACGGAGACAACCTGTACGTCTTCCCGGCGTCGACCGCCCAGGCCTTCGCCGCGGGCATCGTCGACAAGGAGCTGTTCAACGTGACCGGCCTGGTCGCGCAGGGCGTCGACGACGCCCACTCGGACTCGATCCGGGTCATCGCCCAGTACGACAAGGACAGCCGCACCGTCTCCGACACGACCCCCGCGCCGCCCGGCGCCGGCGAGACCACCGCTCTCGACTCGGTCAACTCGCTGGCGTATGCCGTGGACAAGTCGGACGCCCAGGCTGCCTGGGCAGACCTGACCGACGCGGTCTCGGCCGCCGGCAGCGGCCTGGCCAAGCTGTGGCTCGACCGTCCCGTGCGCGCCACGATGGCGGACTCGACCGCGCAGATCGGCGCCCCGGCGGCCTGGCAGGCCGGCCTCGACGGCGAGGGCAGCACGGTGGCCGTGCTCGACACCGGTGTCGATGCGGACCACCCCGACCTCGCGGGCCGGATCAAGGACAAGAGGGACTTCACCCGTTCCCCGAACGGGACGAACGACCTCGTCGGCCACGGCACCCACGTGGCGTCGACGATCGCCGGCACGGGAGCTGCGAGCGGCGGCAAGGAGCGCGGCGTGGCCTCGGGTGCCAAGCTGCTCATCGGCAAGGTCCTCGGTGACTCCGGGTCCGGGTTCGACTCGGACATCATCGCCGGCATGCAGTGGGCCGTGGACAACAAGGCCGACGTCGTCTCCATGAGCCTCGGCGCCCCGACGCCCGCGACGGCCTGCGACGACCCGATCGCCCAGGCCGTCAACACGCTGTCGGCCTCCAGCAACAGCCTGTTCGTCATCGCGGCGGGCAACATGGGCTCCGGCCAGAACACGGTCTCCAGCCCGGGCTGCGCCACCTCGGCCCTCACCGTCGGCGCGGTCGACTCGACAGACGCGACGGCCTACTTCTCGAGCCGCGGCCCGGTCAGCACCAGCCACCTCACCAAGCCCGAGATCGCCGCACCCGGCGTCGACATCCTCGCTGCCAACGCCGGCGGACGGGGCCTGTACGCGTACCGGACGATGTCCGGCACCTCGATGGCGACCCCGCACGTCGCCGGCGCGGCGGCCATCGCCAAGGAGGAGAACCCGTCCCTCACCGGTGCCCAGCTCAAGCAGCTTCTCACCTCGTCGGCCGACCCGACCGTGGCCGGAGGCGCACAGGAGGTCGGCGCCGGCCGCCTCGACGTCGCGCGGATGCTCTCCCAGACCGTCGTGGGCCAGTCGACCGTCTACGGCGGTGCCTTCGACTACCCGCAGACGCACGCGTACGCCCCCAGCACGCTCAGGTACACCAACCGCGGCAACGCGGCCATCGACCTGCGCCTGTCCGTCGAGAAGGTCCTCGGCAACGACAACCGCCCGATCAACACGCCGCTCATCCGGACCCCGCAGCACGTCGTCGTCCCGGCGCACGGCACCGCGGACATCCCGATCACGGTGCAGCTCGGGGCGAACATCCCCGACAGCGCACTCGGTGACATCACCGCCCGGATCCTCGCGACCGGTGGCAACCAGCGGGTCTCGACCGCGTTCAACCTCTACGCCACCGCCCCCGCGGTGACGGTCAAGGTGTCCGTCATCGACCGCAACGGCAACCCCGCCACGGGCTCGTCGTCGATCGCCATGGTCAACACCGACACCTCGAAGGGCGACAACCGAACCATCGGCGGCAAGGAGCAGACCTACACCCTCCGCCCGGGCAGGTACTTCCTCAGCTCGTTCGTGACCACGCCCACGCCGGGTACGGCCGCGAACAGCAGGGCGGCGGCACAGTCGATGACCTACCTGGCCCGTCCGGAGGTGACGATCGACAAGGACACGACGATCGTCCTCGACGCCCGCCAGGCGTACCCGCTCACGGTCTCGACCGAGCAGCGCAGCGAGCTCCGTACGACGGTGATGACCTTCGAGCGGCTGTGGCCCACGAACCGGTACTACGCCGGGTCCATTGGGGCCACCGCCGGCACCAAGCAGTTCTTTGCTCAGGTCGACGGCAAGGTGGCCAAGGGCGACGGCTCGTTCGAGTTCGGTGACTACAGCCGGCTGGTCGCGCCCCCCGTCTCCTCGATGACGACCTCCGGCGGGTTGGCCCTGCACCCGCTGTCGGCCAAGCTCGGCCTGGGCAACCTCAATGGCGACGGTTCCGCCGACGTGGTCTCGGTCGGGGCCGGCACCACGACCGACTTCAAGAACGTCGTCGTCACGGGCAAGGTCGCGGTGGCCCACGTCGCGATCGGTGCCAGCGACTTCTCGATTGCCTCTCTCGCCAAGACCGGCGGCGCCAAGGCGCTGCTGCTCTACCGCGACGACCCCGGCACGTGGCTCGCGACGTCCAGCTCCACGTCCGCCGCTCAGGTGCCGACCTACACCCTTCCCAGTGGTGAGGGTGCTGCGCTTGCCGCCGAGCTCGCGGCCGGTCCGTCCACCCTCACGTGGTCGGCGCAGAGCAAGACGCCGTACGCCTACACGCTCGGCTTCTACAACGACGGCCAGCTCGTCACTGCCCAGAAGCACGACGTGACCGATGCATCACTCGGCCACATCAACGCGAGCTACGCGAGCATGGGTGTCGCGACCGACATGCTCGAGCAGACCGCGGTCCAGCGCCCGAGCACCGTGGCCTTCTCGCTGGGCGCCGACTGGATGGCCACGCCGAGCAGCCGGACCGAGTACTTCCCAGCCGACGACGGCAGCCAGTGGTACAAGGCGATCCAGTCGAGCTTCGGTTTCGCTGAGGTCATGGCCGACAAGTGGCGCACGTTCACCCCGGGCCAGGAGGTCAACGACGCGTGGTACGGCGGGTCCCTCGCCCCGGCCCTGCGCACCGATGGCAACGGCAAGCCGCAGATGATCGGCGAGCGTCAGGGCACCCTCATCGGTGTTGCCCCGATGGTCTGGGGCGACAGCGCGGACCACTATGCCGACCAGGGCAGCTTTGGCGACCTGGGCAACCTCACGCTCAAGCGCGACGGGGTCCAGATCGGGTCGAGCCTTGACCCGTTCGGCGTGTTCAGCGTCCCGTCGGACGACGCCAGGTATGACCTGACGCTGCACGTGGAGAAGGCCACCAGCTCGAACTTCCGGTACTGGAAGCGATCGGCAGCGACCGACACCACGTGGTCGTTCCGCTCGCACGAGGAGCCCGACGTGTACAGCCGCGCGCTGCCGATGCTCATGCCGCGCCTCGACCTGCCGGCCGACGGCCTCAAGACGGTCGCGGCAGGGTCGATCACGATTCCGGCCCGCGTCCAGGTCAACCCCGGCTACGATTCCGGCGCCATCGTCGCGGCGAAGGTGTGGACGTCGACCGACAACGGAACGACGTGGGTTCAAGGCACGACGGACCTCACCTCCACCGGTGCGAACCTCGTCGTGGACCACACCGGTCAGTCCGGCAAGCAGGTCAGCCTGCGGGTCGAGCTCACCGACGCCAACGGAGCCACGGTGCTGCAGACCATCACGCGCGCCTACGACGTGCGCTGACCATCGGTTGATCGTGAACCCGCCAGGTCGGGAGTTCGGACCTCCAGAAGACGTCGTGATGGCCAAGGGGTGATGGCAAGCAGGTCACGAACCCATCGGAGGTGTTCGGACGGCACGCCGGCGAGCGAACCGAAACCGGAGGGTCGCGACCGGCCCGGCCCCACCTGACGAGTCGGACCGGTCAGCAGGTGCCCGGGACCACAGTGTGGTCCCGGGCACCTGTCCGTGCGGTGGATGATGCCGGCGGGCCCTGCTGTCGTGGAGTCCCACGGCGGGTGGCACTCCAGCGTCGGGAGTTCCACCCGACCGTCCGATCCGGTCGGGTGGAAGAGGACGCGAGATGGGTCAGGAATCGAGAAGCACAGGTCAAGCGCGCACGCTTATCGTCAGCGCCATGAACCTCACCATTCACACCAGTTTTCTGCCGCACACCGACCCGGAGGAATCCCTGACGTTCTACCGAGACGTGCTCGGCTTCGAGGTCCGCAGCGATGTGGGTAGCGGCACGATGCGCTGGATCACGGTCGGTCCGCCCGAGCAGCCCGGAACCTCCATCCTGCTGGCGCCCCCCGCCGTCGACCCCGGCATCAACGAGGATGAGCGGCGCGTCATCACCGAGATGATGGCCAAGGGCACCTATGGCTGGATCTTGCTCGCCGCCAAGAATCTCGACGAGACCTTCGACCGGCTGCAGGCCGGCGACGCCGAGGTCGTGCAGGAGCCGACCGAGCAGCCGTACGGGATCCGCGACTGCGCGTTCCGCGACCCCGCCGGCAACCTGATCCGGATCCAGGAGGTGCGCTGAGATGGCCGCCATCGAGGGCGTCACGCTGCAGGTTCCCGACCCCAAAGCCGCGGACGTGTTCTACGCCAACGCATTCGAGCTCGGCCCACGGGTAGCCGTGTGCGCCTCGGACGAACCGACGACCGGCTTCCGTGGTTTCACGATGTCGCTCGTGGTGTCCCAACCGAGCACCGTCGACAGCCTGATCGGCACGGCCCTCGAGGCCGGTGCCACGACGCTGAAGCCGGCCAAGAAGGGCTTCTGGGGCTACGGCGGCGTGGTGCAGGCCCCGGACGGCACGATCTGGAAGGTCGCCACCTCGACGAAGAAGGACATCGGCCCGTTCACCCGACAGGTCGACGACATCGTGCTCCTGCTTGGAGTGGCGAACGTGAAAGCGAGCAAGCAGTTCTACGTCGACCACGGCCTGGCCGTGGCGAAGAGCTTCGGCAGCAAGTACGTCGAGTTCGAGGCCCCAGCGTCAGCCGTCAAACTGGCGCTCTACGGCAGGCGCGCGGCGGCCAAGGACGCTGGCGTCTCCCCAGAGGGCAGCGGGTCACACCGGATCGTCATCGGCAGCGACGCCGCCTCCTTCACCGACCCCGACGGGTTCGCATGGGAGGCCGCTCGGGTGCAAGACCGTTTGTGAACCTGGGGCCTCAATGGAACGGAGGCCCGGCAGCGAGCCTCCTCGCACGGGGCGCCGAGTCTCCCACCCGCCCGCAGACCAGACCTGCGACCACCTTCGTTGCGCTCCTGGGCCGCGGGCGCTCGTCGCCTCGCCGACCTTGTCCCCATCGGCAGGCAGTTCTTGGCCGCCGTCATCCCGACGGATGTGTTCTCGTCACGGCAACAGGAGATGTCTGATGTGTGTGGACTCCCATCGGATGCGCGCCGTCCTCGTGCAGCAGCGGACACCCGCCCGGGAACGGCAGCCCATCAGCTTGCGGGACCTTTCGCAGCTGCGCCGCGTTCGTGACCGGATCGACCGGGAGCACGCGCAGCCGCTTGACGTCGAGGCACTCGCCCGCGGCGTGGACATGCCCGCCGGGCAGCTGAGCCGTGCGTTCCGGGCCGCCTATGGCGAGTCGCCCTACTCCTATCTGATGACCCGGCGCATCGAGCGAGCAATGGCTCTGCTGCGGCGGGGCGACCTCAGCGTGACCGAGGTCTGTTCTGCGGTGGGCTGCTCCTCGCTCGGCACCTTCAGCACCCGCTTCAGCGAGCTGGTCGGCGTGCCACCGAGTCTCTACCGGCGCGAAGCGGCGCGCGAGACGACGGGGATGCCCTCGTGCGTGACCACACAGGCAACCCGGCCGACCAGGAATCGTGGCGCACAGGTTGCGTGACGCGGACAATTAGAGGCGGGAAACGAGAATCCATAGCCACTCCGGATCGTCCCTCAGGCACGGCAAAGGCCCTCTGCCTGTGATTGGCAGAGGGCCTTTGACCTGCAGAAACGCTGGTCGGGGTGACAGTGTCTGATTCCACGACATAGTTG
>NZ_AWSA01000039.1 GCF_000576595.1 Intrasporangium oryzae NRRL B-24470
GCCTGGGTCGGGGCCGTCGCCGCAGCCGGGCCGCCCGTCACCGGGCGCGGTGGCCTGGGCGGGGCGTCACGTGGGTCGGGACGGAGCACCGCGCCATGGTGACACGGGAGCCTCGACCGGCCGTGAGACGGTCATCCGCGCAGGGTCAGACGGCGGCTCGCCGTGCCGCAGGCACGCGCTGACGAGCCGGGGCGTCCCGCACGGCACGCGCCGCGTGCGCCGTGTCGTGGCTGACGAGACCGGCGGCGAGCAGGACGGAGACGGCCCGTCGTTCGGCGCGGTCGAGGGGCAGGGAGTCCGGAGTCGGCTCGAACGAGGATTCGGGCCGGGAGCCGGGCGGGGAGCCGGCCCGGGACCGGGTCGGGGACCGGGTCAGGAAGCCGGTCGAAGAACCGGGCGCCGGCCCGGTCGACGCGAGGGCGGTCACCACGCAGTCCGCGCAGTGGACGTCCCGCACCGGGCAGGTCTGGCAGTCGACGAGCATCATCATGGGCCACCCTTCATCGTCTCGTTGCGATCTGTCCGGTACGACGCTAGGCGCGCCCACCGACAGCCATCGCGTCGTCAGGGACGCGGCGCACCACGCGGGCGGGCCTGCGCCGCGTTGTCGGCGCGACGGCATACGGTCTGGGCCATGCAGGCGATCCAGTCGACGTTCGACGACCTCGGCACCCCCCTCGCCGAGGTCACGTTCGTCGTCGTCGACCTGGAGTCGACGGGAGGCAGCCCGGCCCAGTGCGGCATCACCGAGATCGGCGCCGTCAAGGTCCGTGGTGGGGAGGTGCTCGGCGAGTTCCAGACGCTGGTCAACCCGGCCGAGCCGATCCCCGCCTTCATCTCGGTGCTGACGGGCATCACCGACGCCATGGTCGCCGACGCCCCGCGCATCGACAGTGCCCTGCCCGCGTTTCTCGAGTTCGCCTCGGGCAGCGTCCTCGTGGCCCACAACGCCGGCTTCGACATCAGCTTCCTCAAGGCGGCCGCCAGCCGGACCGGGACCCCATGGCCCGGGTTCGACGTCCTCGACACCCTGCAGCTCGCCCGTCAGCTCGTCGTGCGCGACGAGGCACCCAACCACAAGCTCGGCTCCCTCGCCGTCCTCTTCGGCGCACGCACCACGCCCGACCACCGGGCCCTGCACGACGCACGGGCGACGGTCGACGTCCTCCACGGGCTGATCGAGCGCGTCGGCAACCTCGGCGTGCACACCCTCGAGGAGCTCGCCAGCTACAGCTCGCGCGTCACGCCGGCGCAGCGTCGCAAGCGCTTCCTCGCCGACCCGCTCCCCCACGCCCCCGGCGTCTACCTCTTCAAGGACGGCACCGGCCGGGTCCTCTACGTCGGCACGAGCCGCGACATCCGAGCCCGCGTCCGCACCTACTTCACCGCGTCCGAGCAGCGCAGCCGGATGGCCGAGATGGTCAGGCTCGCCCATGTCGTCCACCCGGTCGTCTGCCAGACGGCGCTCGAGGCGCAGGTCCGCGAGCTGCGGCTGATCGACGAGCACCGGCCCCGGTTCAACCGGCGGTCAAAGGACGGCCACCGGGTCATGTGGGTCAAGCTGACGAGGGAGCGCTTCCCCCGGCTCTCGATCGTGCGGCAGGTCAAGGACGACGGAGCCCACTACATCGGGCCCTTCCGGTCCCGGGTGACGGCACAGGCCGCCGTCGACGCGGTGCACGAGGTCGTCCCTTTGCGCCAGTGCACCCAGCGCCTCTCCGGTCACGAGTCGGCGTGCGCCCTCGCCGACATGGGGCGGTGTGGCGCGCCGTGCACCGGTGCGCAGTCGGAGGGCGACTACGCCTCGGTCGCCGCGGACTGCGCCGAGATCTTCGCCGGCAACGCCAGGCCGGGGGCTGAGCTCCTCCGCGCGCGCCTCGAGGAGCTCGCGTCCCAGGAGCGCTTCGAGGATGCCGCGCGGGTCCGCGACCGGTTCCTCCACCTCGTCCGCGGGGCCGCACGAGCCCAGCGGCTCGCCCCCCTCGTGAGGACGCGCGAGGTCGTCGCGGCCCGGGCGCAGGACGGCGGCGGATGGGAGCTCGTCACGATCCGCCACGGACGCTTCGCCGGCACGGCGCTCAGCCCACGGGGAGCCGACCCCATGGTGCACGTCCGCACGCTCCAGGCGACGGCCGAGGAGGTGGCACCGCCCGCGCCCGGCCTTCCGGCGGCGCTCACCGAGGAGACCGAGATCCTGCTGCGGTGGCTCGAGTCCCCGGGCGTGCGGATCGTCGAGCTCGACGGCTCCTGGACGTGCCCCGTCGGCGGGGCCGGGTCGGTTCGTCATGAGCTCGAGCCGGCGGTCGCCTCGGCCCACGAGGCCGTCGGCTTCGACCACGACGTCCCGACCGAGCGTCCGCGGCGCCACGGGCTGCGTCGCGCAGGGTAGGGCCGGATAGGGTTGGTCCCGTGATCACCGCCATCGTCATGATCAACTGCGAGGTCGACCGGATCCCCGAGGTCGCCGAGGCCATCGCCAACATCCCGGCCGTCTCGGAGGTCTACTCCGTCACCGGTGACGCCGACCTCATCGCCATGGTCAGGGTGCGCGCCCACGAGGAGTTCGCCGACGTCATCGCCGACCGCCTCAACAAGGTCGAGGGCGTCGTCGGCACCTCGACCCACATCGCCTTCCGCACCTACTCCGCCCACGACCTCGAGGCTGCCTTCAGCCTCGGTCTCGACGGCGACTGAGCCGAAGCTCGAGCGGGCCGTATGCCGTCGGGCCGGCCCGACGGCATACGGCCTCGGGAAGGCACGCCCGCGTGCGGACTCAGCGACGCGTCGCCGCCACCCACCGGTCGACGAGCTGGGTCGCCGACCCCGTGTCGATCGCGTCCTCGGCCAGGTCCATCCCGGCGCGCAGGTCGCGGTGGAAGTCGTCGTCGGTCGCACCCGAGTCCGGCTTCGTCAGGGCGAGGGCGATCCCCGCGTTGAGCACGACGGCGTCGCGCACGGCCCCCTGGGCGCCGGCGAACGTCTCACGGACGACGGCGGCGTTGTGGATGGCGTCACCGCCTCGCAGGTCATCGACGGGGTGCAGCTCGACCCCCACCCGGGTCGGGTCGAGCGAGCGCTCGGTGACCTGGCCCTGACGGACCCACCACACGTGAGTCGTCGTGGACACGGTGACCTCGTCGAGGCCGTCGTCTCCGCGGAACACGGCGGCGTCCTTGCCGCGCCCCGCGAACACGCCCGCGATGAGCGGAGCCATCCGCGCATCGGCGCACCCGACCGCGGCATACGTCGGCTGGGCGGGGTTGGTGAGCGGGCCGAGGAAGTTGAACGCCGTCCCGATCCCGAGGTCACGGCGTGGGACGGCGGTGTGACGGAAGGACGGGTGGAAGGTCTGCGCGAAGCAGAAGGTGATGCCGGCCTCCTCAGCGACCTCGACGACGCGCTCCGGCGGGAGGGAGAGGTCGATCCCGAGCGCCTCGAGCACGTCGGCGGAGCCGGACGACGACGAGGCGGCCCGGTTGCCGTGCTTGACGAGGCGGACCCCGGTCGCCGCGACGACCATGGATGCCATCGTCGAGATGTTGACCGTGTGGGCGCGGTCGCCGCCGGTGCCGACGATGTCGACGCTCGGTTCGGGTACCTCGATCCGGTGCGCGTGCGCCAGCATCTGCTCGGCCAGGCCGCGCATCTCCTCGACGCTCTCGCCCTTCGACCGCAGCGCGACGAGGAAGCCCGCCACCTGGACCGGGGTCGCCTCCCCCGCCATGATCTGGGCCATGGCCCACTCGGTCGTCGGCCGATCAAGGTCACGACCCGCGATGAGGTCGGTGAGGACCGACGGCCAGGTCACCGACTGGTCCGCCGCCATCCGTCAGGCCGTCGGGACGGCCGCGCGCGCGAGCGTCGCGACGGCGGAGGTGAGGGCGATGGGGTCGAGGGGGTGCGGGACGGCGAGGTCCGCCATCGACCACGCAGCCAGCCAGCTGTCCTGCGGACGCCCCGTGAGGACGATCACGGGCGGGCAGTCGTAGATCTCGTTCTTGAGCTGTCGGGTCAGGCCGAGGCCGCCGACCTTGGCCGCCTCGCCGTCGAGGACGAGGATGTCGTAGCGGTCGGCCTCGACCGAGGAGATGACGGCGTCTGCCGTCGCGCACTCGTGCCAGCGGGTGACCTCGACGTCCTTCGCGGGACGGCGCCCGACCGCGGCCCGCACGGCGTCACGCGTCGTGACATCGTCGCTGTAGAGCAGGATGCTCACCCGGTGCAGGGGCGCGCCGCCCGCGCTCGTGACGAGCTCGGAGGACGGGCCGGACGTGGCGCTGGCGTTCGAGGCGGTCATGACGGCGATGCTACCGGTCCCGGGGCCCGCGGCAGCAGCACCCCTCCGCCCGCCGAGACGCTCACCGACGCTGCCGGCGTCCGCGTCGTGGGCCCGGCGTCACGGGTGGTACGCCGCGGGGCGAAACATGTCGGAATCATCACGAAACCTCGACAGTCCGACGGAAACAGGGGGGTCCTCGCGCGCCCCCCCGTCGATGTGGGAATAATGTCAACGTGGCGACAGCATCAGCAGTTCCTTCCAGCGCAATCCCTCACCTCGGCACCGGACCGGCGACCCGTCCCAACATGGTCGCGGTCGGCACGATCGTGTGGCTCTCCAGCGAGCTCATGTTCTTCGCCGGCCTCTTCGCGGTCTACTTCCAGCTGCGTTCCGTGCGCACCGAGCTGTGGGCCCAGCAGACCGAGAAGCTCAACCTGACCTTCGCGAGCATCAACTGCCTCGTGCTCGTGGTCTCGTCGGTGTGGTGCCAGCTCGGCGTCTGGAAGGCCGAGCGCGGCCAGAAGGCACGCACGGGCAGCCTCCTCGACATCAAGCACTGGGGCATGCGCGAGTGGTACGTCCTGACCTACCTCTTCGGCGCCTTCTTCATCGCCGGCCAGGTCATGGAGTACTCCGAGCTGGTCCAGGAGAACGTCACGCTGTCCTCCGACGCGTACGGCTCGGTCTTCTACATGGCGACCGGCTTCCACGGCATGCACGTGACCGGTGGCCTCATCGCCTTCCTGCTGATCATCGCCCGCACCTTCACGACCCGGCGCTACACGCACGCCAACGCGACCGGCGCCGTCGTGACCTCCTACTACTGGCACTTCGTGGACGTGGTCTGGATCGCCCTGTTCGCGACGATCTACCTCCTGCGATGACCCGCAGCACCGATCACTTCCCGACCCACGAGAACGACAGGACCTCACTGTGAACGCCTTGGCCGCACGACGTCGACACCCCGCCGCGATCGCGCTGCTGATCCTCGTCGGCCTGCTCGTCACCGGGGGCGCCTACGCCTTCCTTGCGCCGAAGGAGGCCAACGCCTCGGCCGTCTCTGCCGACACCGTGGCCGAGGGCAAGAACCTCTTCCTCGCCAACTGCGCGAGCTGCCACGGGACCAACGCGCAGGGCACCGCCTCCGGGCCCTCGCTCGTCGGTGTCGGTGCGGCTGCGGTCGACTTCCAGGTCGGCACCGGCCGTATGCCGCTTGCCGGCCCGAACATCCAGGCGCAGCGCCAGGACGTCGACAAGATCAAGTTCGACGACCAGCAGATCTCCTCGATGGCCGCCTACGTCGCCTCCCTCGGGGCCGGCCCGTCGGTGCCTGACTCGCAGTACACGACCGTCATCCAGCCCGGCGACCAGAAGGAAGCCGGCCAGGACCTGACCAACAACCAGCGCATCGCCCGCGGTGGCGAGATCTTCCGCGTCAACTGCGCGATGTGCCACAACTTCGCGGGCGCCGGAGGCGCCCTCACGCGAGGCAAGTACGCGCCGTCCCTCACGGGCGTCACGCCGAAGCACATGTACGAGGCGATGGTCTCGGGCCCGCAGTCGATGCCGGTCTTCAACGACCAGAACATCTCGCCGGAGTCCAAGCAGGAGGTCATCTCCTACCTCAAGGCCGTCGACAACCAGACCAACGTCGGAGGACTGACCCTGGGCAACCTCGGCCCGGTCTCCGAGGGCATGTTCGTCTGGCTCTTCGGCCTCACCCTGCTCATCGGCTGCGCCGTCTGGCTCGGCAAGAAGGCTGCATGAGCACCGACCGCCTCGTCCCGCACACGAACGACGACAGGACCACCATCCGATGAACGACAACGAGACCACGGCACACGGGGAGAGCGGCGCGCTCGCCCCCGCCGGTGGTGACGGGGCCCTCGAGACCCGGAGCACGACCGAGCTCGACCGCTTCGAGAACCCGGGCCTGCCCCCGCACGTGCACCGTGCCGCCGACGACGACCCGAAGGCAGCCAAGCGCGCGGAGAAGCAGGTCGCGACCCTGTTCGGCCTGTCGATGCTCTCGACCCTCGTGTTCCTCGTGGGCTATTTCGCCATCCACGACGACTGGGTGTTCTTCTTCCCCGGCCTCGGCCAGGCCAAGACGCTCAACGTCGTCCTCGGCCTCTCCCTCGGCTTCGCCCTCTTCTTCATCGGCATCGGCGCGGTCCACTGGGCCAAGACGCTCATGTCCGACGAGGAGGTCGTCGAGGAGCGTCACCCGCTGGGGTCGAGCGAGGTCGAGCGCGCCAAGGCGGTCAAGGTCGTCACCGACGGCGGCGAGAGCGCCCAGATCAACCGTCGCCCCCTGCTCAAGTACTCCCTCGGCGGCGCGCTGGGGCTCTTCGCCCTCCCCTTCGTCCTCCAGGTTGCCGGCTCCCTCGGCCCGGGCAACGTCGAGGAGCTCAAGGAGACCCTCTGGGACCCGAAGTACAACGACGGCAAGCCGATCCGCCTCTTCCGCGACCCGGAGCGCACCCCCATCAAGCTGTCGGACGTGACGCTGGGCTCGGTCTTCCACGTCATGCCCGAGACCATGGAGAAGGTCTACGAGGAGGGCAAGCACGTCCTGGAGCAGAAGGCCAAGGCTGCCGTCATCCTCATCCGTCTGAACCCGGACGACATCAAGGTGCAGAAGGCCAAGGACTGGGGCGTCGACGGCACCGTCGCGTACTCCAAGATCTGCACCCACGTGGGCTGCGCCGTCGGCCTCTACGAGCAGCAGACGCACCACCTGCTCTGCCCGTGCCACCAGTCGACGTTCGACCTCACCGAGGACTGCGCCGTCATCTTCGGCCCGGCCAAGCGTGCCCTGCCGCAACTCAAGATCACCGTTGACGACGAGGGCTACCTCGTCGCCCCCCAGGGCTTCAAGGAGCCTGTGGGGCCGAGCTTCTGGGAGCGTGCCCGATGAGCACGATCAACGCAGACCGCCCAGCCGACGCCCTGCGCGCCGGCGACCGCCAGGCCGATCAGGAGCGCGCGGAGAGCAAGCCCCTCGGTGGCATCGCCGGGTGGCTCGACGACCGCACGGGGGCCGCCAAGGGCATGTCCTTCGTGCTCAAGAAGGTCTTCCCCGACCACTGGTCCTTCATGCTCGGCGAGATCGCGATGTACTCGATGATCATCTGCCTGCTGACCGGTGCCTTCCTCACGTTCTGGTTCGTCCCGAGCGCCTCGCCCGTCGTCTACGACGGCTCGTACATCCCGCTGCAGGGTGTGACGGTCTCCGACGCCTACCGTTCGACGCTCGACATCTCGTTCGACATCCGCGGCGGTCTGCTCATCCGTCAGATCCACCACTGGGCCGCTCTCGTCTTCTGCGTCGCGATCCTCGTGCACATGGGTCGCGTCTTCTTCACGGGCGCCTTCCGCAAGCCGCGTGAGATCAACTGGGTCATCGGCTCGATCCTGTCCATGCTGGCGATCGTCGAGGGCTTCGCGGGCTACTCCCTGCCGGACGACCTTCTCTCCGGCACCGGACTTCGCGCCGCCGAGGGCTTCATGCGCTCGATCCCGATCATCGGCTCGTACGTCTCGTACTTCGTGTTCGGCGGCGCGTTCCCGGGCGAGGCGATCATCCCCCGCCTGTATGCCGTCCACGTCCTGCTGCTGCCGGCGATCCTCGTCGGGCTCTTCACCGCGCACATCCTGCTCGTGTTCCTGCACAAGCACACGCAGTACCCGGGACCGGGCAAGACCAACAACAACGTCGTCGGCTTCCCGATGATGCCGGTGTACATCGCCAAGGCCGGTGGCTTCTTCTTCATCGTCTTCGGCGTCATCGCCCTCATCTCGGCGCTCGTCACGATCAACCCGATCTGGGGCTACGGGCCGTACGACCCCTCCCCCGTGACGGCCGGCTCCCAGCCGGACTGGTACATGGGCTTCGCGGACGGCGCGCTTCGACTGCTGCCCGGCTTCCTCGAGTTCACCGCGTTCGGGTACACGTTCAGCTTCAACGTCATGATCGGCGCCATCCTCCTGATCCCGATCATGTACACCCTGATCGGCGTGTACCCCTTCTTCGAGGCGTGGGTCACCGGCGACAAGCGCGAGCACCACCTGCTCGACCGGCCGCGCAACAACCCGACGCGCACCGGCATCGGCGTCGCTGCGATGACGTTCTACATCGTGCTCTTCTTCGCCTCCGGCAACGACCTCATGGCGATCAAGCTGCACCTGTCGATCAACGACCTGACCCGCCTGTTCCAGCTGCTGATCTTCGTCGGGCCGCCGCTGGCCTTCTGGATCACCAAGCGCATCTGCCTCAGCCTGCAGCGTGCAGACCGCCAGAAGGTCCTGCACGGCCGGGAGACCGGTGTCATCTGGCGCTACCCGGACGGCCGCTTCGAGGAGATCCACGCGCCGCTCACGCCGCAGGAGCGCTGGGTCCTCGTCCAGCACGAGTCGCCCGAGCCGCTCGTCATCACGGCGGAGACGGATGCCAACGGGGTCGAGTCCCCCATCGCTCGCAAGGAGCGCCTGCGGGCCAAGTTGTCGCACTTCTACTTCAAGGACCGGGTCGCCCCGCCGACCCCCTCGGAGCTCGAAGCCGCACACCACCACGGCGACCACGGGGTCGAGACACACGAGCCCGAGGCGATCGAGGCCGGGGGCGCTCCGGCCCGCGAGACGATCAAGGCCGACCGCCAGAACTGAGCCCGCTCGGCTCGGTTCCACCGACGAGGGCCCGGTCCGCCACCACGGCGGCCGGGCCCTCGTCGTGCCCACGTTCGGGGCCCCGGCGGTCGGAGAAGCGGTCCGCCGATCCGGGGAATCTGCCTGTCATGACAGACTCGACGCATGGAGCACCTCACCGATGCCGAGTTCGAGGAGGCGGTCGCCGACGCCCTGGACGAGATCCCCGAGGACCTGGCGCGGGCGATGGACAACGTCGTCGTCCTCGTGGAGCAGGAGCCTCCCGCCGACGATCCGGACCTGCTGGGGGTGTACGACGGCACGCCGCTGACCGAACGTGACGGGTGGTGGGGCGCGGGGTCCCTGCCTGACCGCATCACGATCTTCCAGGGCCCCCTCGAGCGCATGTGCCACACCGCCGAGGAGCTTCGGGAGGAGATCACGGTGACGGTCGTGCACGAGATCGCGCACCACTTCGGGATCGACGACGAGCAGCTGCACGAGCTCGGCTGGGGCTGATCCGACAACGCCGTCTCAGGGATGGGACAGTTCCTTCACAGCGACCGTGAGGGGCTCTTTACGACCTCCACACTGGCGGTTACCGTCGAAGGACAGCAACACGATCGGACGGAGGTGCCCCCAATGTTCTCTCCCGCACGATCGCACCACGAGCCGGAAGGTCCGTGAGCTGCACGAGTCGCACGAAGGGGAAGGCCGCACGCCTTCCCCTTCGTCATGTCCGCGGCCGTATGCCGCCGGGGCATCGCCCCGCCACCTGTACCTCGCGCGGTGTCTGGGTCGCTGTGCATCGCTGTTCGCCGGCCTCGAAGGCGGCACGGAAGACCGCGAGGTAGTGGTCGACCTGTGAGGCCGCGACGACGAGCCGGCCACGGCGCCCGCTGCCGTCGTAGCCGAGCTGGCCCGCGGGGTACCCCGCTGCGGCGCAGGAGGCTGCGGGCTGCGCGTCGGACGAATCGGGAACGCAGCAGGGTCCGGCCGCTGTGCGACCGGACCCTGCTGCAGGCTGTCAGATCAGATGGAGTACTCGCCCGAGAAGGACTCGAAGACCCACAGGACGAGGGCGACGATCCCGAAGAAGGCGCCGATGATGAAGAGCCACCAGCCGATGGCGAGCCCGGCGAACATCACGGCGCCGGCGAGGGCGAGCCACAGCGGCGTCCACGAGCTGGCGACGAAGTAGCCGTAGTCACCCTCGGCGTCCTCGATCTCACCCGAGACGTTGTCCTCGGGACGGAGCGGGAGCTTCCGTCCGGTCATCCAGAAGTAGAAGCTGACCAGGGCGAAAAGGCCGGCCGTGAGCGTCAGGGCAGTGACACCGATCGGCTCGGTCCACTTCGTCCAGAAGCCGTAGATGAAGATCACGGGGACGAAGAAGGCGAGGAGGTAGGTGAAGAGCTTGGTCTCGACGCGCATCGGTCAGTCCTTCTTGTCGCTGTGCGTGGGCTGTTCGCCGGACGCGACGTCGGCCGGCCCCATGACCTGTACGAGCGTGCTCCGGTCGGGGATCGGCCCTGCGCCGGGCGCCGCCTCGGGGTGGTGCAGGTCGAACGCGGGACGCTCGGAGCGGATCCGCGGGAGCGAGACGAAGTTGTGCCGCGGCGGCGGGCACGAGGTGGCCCATTCGAGCGAGGCGCCGTAGCCCCACGGGTCGTCGGAGGTGACCAGCGGAGCCTTGTGCCACGTCTTCCAGACGTTGTAGACGAAGGGGATCGTCGAGGCGGCGAGTAGGAAGGCACCCACGGTCGAGATGATGTTGCCGGTCTGGAAGCCCTCCTCCGGCAGGTAGTCGGCATACCGCCGGGCCATGCCTTCGATCCCGAGCACGTGCTGGATCAGGAACGTCGTGTGGAAGCCGATGAACAGCATCCAGAAGTGGATCTTCCCGAGCCGCTCATCCAGCATCCGGCCGGTCAGCTTCGGCCACCAGAAGTAGTAACCGGCGAACATCGCGAACACGACCGTGCCGAACACGGTGTAGTGGAAGTGCGCGACGACGAAGTAGCTGTCGGACAGATGGAAGTCGAGCGCCGGGCTCGACAGGATGATGCCGGTCAGGCCACCGAAGAGGAAAGTGACGAGGAAGCCCATCGCCCAGAGCATCGGGGTGTCCATCGACACCTTGCCGCCCCACATCGTGCCGATCCAGTTGAAGAACTTCACCCCGGTGGGCACCGCGATGAGCATCGTCATCACCGAGAAGAACGGCAGCAGGACCTGGCCGGTGACGTACATGTGGTGGGCCCAGACGCTCGCCGAGAGCGCCGCGATGGCGATCGTGGCGAACACGAGGGTCTTGTAGCCGAAGATCGGCTTGCGGGAGAAGACCGGGATGACCTCGCTGATGATGCCGAAGAACGGCAGCGCGATGATGTACACCTCGGGGTGGCCGAAGAACCAGAACAGGTGCTGCCACAGCATGGCACCGCCGTTCTCCGGGTCGAAGATGTGCATCCCGAAGCGCCGGTCACCGCCGAGTGCGAACAGGGCCGCCGCGAGGATCGGGAAGACGAGGAGCACGAGGATCGCCGTGACGAGCACGGTCCAGGTGAAGATCGGCATCCGGAACATCGTCATGCCGGGGGCGCGCATGCACACGATCGTCGTGATGAAGTTGACCGCGCCGAGGATCGTGCCGAAACCCGCGAACGCGAGGCCGAAGACCCACAGGTCGCCGCCGAGACCCGGGCTGTAGCTGACATCGGACAGCGGCGCGTAGGCGAACCAGCCGAACGAGGCCGCGCCCTGCGGGGTGAGGAAGCCTGCACTCGCGATGAGGCCGCCGAAGAGGTAGAGCCAGTACGCGAACATGTTGAGCCGCGGGAAGGCGACGTCAGGCGCCCCGATCTGCAGCGGCATGATCGCGTTGGCGAAGCCCGCGAAGAGCGGCGTCGCGAAGAGCAGCAGCATGATCGTGCCGTGCATCGTGAACAGCTGGTTGTACTGCTCCGGGTTGTCCACGATCTGCAGGCCAGGAGCGGCCAGCTCCGCGCGGATCATCAGCGCGAGGAAACCGCCGATGAGGAAGAACACGAACGAGGTGATGAAGTACAGGTTGCCGATGACCTTGTGGTCGGTCGTCGTCACCCACTTGACGAAGGTCTGGCCCTTGAGCCGGGCCGGGCGGGCGGGGGCCGCGGAGGGAACGTCAGAGGTGCGCTTGGCGGTTGCGGTCGACATCAGTTGTTGCTCCCAGTGCGGGCCGGTGCGGGGATCTTATTGGCGTCAGCGGGCTCCATCTTCTCGCGGCTGGCGTCGACGGGGATCAGACCAGTCTGGCCGAGCTCGGCCAGACGCGACATCTGCTGGTCGTACTCCTCCTGGGAGACGATCTTGACCATGAAGAGCATCTGCGAGTGGTAGGCGCCGCACAGCTCGGCGCACTTGCCCTGGAACGTCCCGGTCTCGGTCGGGACGATCTGCAGCTTGTTGGTCTTGCCGGGGATGATGTCGAGCTTCGTCATGAAGGCCGGCACCCAGAAGCTGTGGATGACATCGCGGGAGTTGAGGACGAACTCGACCCGCTTGTTGACGGGCAGGTAGAGCACGGGCATCTTGGCCCGGGCGCCCTCCTGGCCGTTGAGCTCGGTGTGCGCGCCGGTCTCGTGGACGTTGGAGTCGACGTAGTTGAAGTCCCAGCTCCACTGCTTGGCCACGACGGAGATCGTCACGTCGGGCTTCTTGCTCGTGTCGGTCAGGGCCGCCTCGTCGCGGGCCGTGTAGTAGAAGAACACGGCGACCATGAAGACGGGGATGATGGTGTAGAGCAGCTCGACGGGCACGTTGTAGCGCAGCTGCACGGGCAGCGTCTCGTCGCCCCGGCGCTTGCGGAATCGGATGGCGGCGTAGAGCATCAGGCCCCACGTGATCGCACCCACGGCGAGGACGGCGATCCAGCTGCCGACCCACAGGTTGGTCACGCGCACGCCGCTGTCGGACACGGCGTTCGGGAGGTACCCGTTGGACACCTGTCCCTGGCAGCCGCTGAGCGCCAGCATGCCGACTGCCACCAGGCCGGTGAGGCGCAGGCCTCGGCGTCGGGTGGTGGCCACCGTGGTCACCGGCGGCACGGCGGCCGGGGTGTCATCGAGCTCAGGCACCTGGGTGCACCTTTCGTTCCGATCGAGGGCGCGAGGAGCGCGCCGGTCGAGCGTGTTCACATCCATCGTTTTCGGGCACAGATTGGCCACCCGAGAAACCCTACCGCCCCACCCTCGCTCCCGTCCCGCAGGGGGCGGCTAACGTGGCGGCGTGGACAGTCACGATCGGGGAACGAACCTTGGACCGGCCGCCAGAG
Source organism: Intrasporangium oryzae NRRL B-24470 (assembly GCF_000576595.1). Classification (GTDB taxonomy): domain Bacteria; phylum Actinomycetota; class Actinomycetes; order Actinomycetales; family Dermatophilaceae; genus Intrasporangium_C; species Intrasporangium_C oryzae. Next base: position 13,242 of record NZ_AWSA01000039.1, read on the forward strand.
CCGGTCCGACAGCCGCTCCGACGGCCACCGCACCACCGGCCCGGCGACTCCTCGACGCAGCCGCCGGCCCCCTCCACCCGACCGCGCGCGACACCCTCCTCGCCGCGGTCGACGCGGGCTGGGCCGACCCCGCCCGCCTGTACGCGGAGGGCCGAAGGGCCCGGGCCCTGCTCGACCGTTCCCGCGAGGTGGTCGCCGCGGGCCTCTCGGTGCGCCCGACGGAGGTGAGCCTCCTCCCGAGCGGGCCGTCGGCGCTGACCCGGGCGGTCGAGGGCCTGCTGTATGCCGCCCGCCGGCGTGGCGCACGGACCGTGGCCTCCGCGGTCGAGCACTCCGCCGTCCTCGTGCCGGGGCGGGCCCGGGCGGCCAGCGCCGACGACGCAGCCCTGCTCGCGGAGGTCCCCGTCGACGGCCGCGGCAGAGTGGACCTCGACTCCTGGTCCGCCGCCCTCGGGGTGGAGGGCACCGTCGTCGCGGCCCTGCAGAGCGCCAACGGCGAGGTCGGGACCCGGCAGCCGCTGCAGGAGGCGCGCGAGGCCTGCCGGCGGCACGGCATACCGCTCGTCGTGGACGCGATGGCCTCCCTCGGCCGCGATGAGGTCCCGGACGACTGGGACGTCCTCGTCGGCGACGCGCGCGCCTGGGGCGGTCCCCCGCTCGGCGTCCTCGTCGTCCGTGAGCGCGTGCGCTGGCAGTGGGAGGGCTCCCGGGCCGACGTCGAGGGCGGGCGCACGGACGTGACTCCCTGGATCCCTCTCGCCCTCGCGGCGGCCGAGGCCTGGCAGCAGACCGCATCGGCACGGACCGTCGACGCGGCCGGGGCGCGTGGCCTCGTCGACGCGATCCGGACGTCGGCCGCCCGCGTGCCGGACACCGAGGTCGTCGGCGACCCGGATGACCGCCTCCCCCATGTCGTCACCTTCTCCAGCCTCTACGTCGACGGCGAGGCTCTCGTCGGAGCATTCGACCGGGCGGGCTTCGCCGTCGCGAGCGGGTCGGCGTGCACCTCGAGCACGCTCGAGCCGAGCCACGTCCTCGCGGCGATGGGGGTCCTCACCCACGGCAACGTCCGCGTTACGCTCCCCCTCCGCGCCGTGTCACCCGGCCGCGACGCCGACGTGGAGGCGTTCTGCTCGGCCATCGGCCCGACCGTCGAGGCCGTCCGGCGCGAGCTCGGGGTGGCGGGGCTGTGAGCGACGCGGCCGCCCGGGTCGCCGTCGTCGACGCCCGCGGCCTGCGCTGCCCGCTGCCCGTCATCCGGCTCGCGCAGCTCGTCCGCGACGACCCCGCCGCCGGCCGGGTCACGGTTCTCGCGACCGACCCTGCGGCCGCGCACGACATCCCGGCCTGGTGCCGTCTACGCGGTCACCGCTACCTGGGCGCCCGCGACGAGGGCGCCCACACGGCATACGACGTCGAGGTCGTCAGGCCCACGGCGCCGGCAACGGCGCCGTGAGCGCGGTCTCGAGGAGGTCGAGATAGGCCTCCCGCGAGACCTCGGTGACGCCGAGCGTCGCGAGGTGCGGCGTCTGCCACTGGACGTCGATGAGCCGCCGCGGGTCGGCGTCGGCGGCGAGCAGCTCGTGCAGTCCGACGAGGGCGACCTTCGAGGCGTCCCGCTCGGCGTGGAACATCGACTCGCCCGCGAAGAGGCCGCCTATGGCGACACCGTAGAGGCCCCCGACGAGGCGGCCCGCACGCCAGGTCTCCACGGAGTGCGCCCAGCCGGCCTCGTGGAGGGCCGAGTAGGCCGAGGCGACGTCCTGCGTGATCCACCGCCCGTCGCGGTCGGGCGCCGCGCACGCCGCGACGACCTCGTCGAAGACCGTGTCGACCCTCAGCTCGAAGCGGGCCAGCGACTTGCGCAGCGAACGGCTCACGTGGAGGTCGCCGACGCGCAGGATCCCCCGCGGGTCGGGCGACCACCACCCGATCGGCGCGGCGCCGTGCTCGCCCACGCCCATCGGGAAGAGGCCCACGGTGTAGGCCTCGTAGAGGGTCGCGACCTCGAGGTCGGCGCCGATGCCGACGAGGTCCTCGCCGCGCGGAATCCGGTCGAGTCCGAAGTCCCACGCGGTCGGGGGCGGTGGGATCGGCACGATGCGCTCGCGGGTCTCAGGGACGCGGGCAGGTGATGTGGGGGGCGATCTCGTCGGCCGAGTCGGCCCCGTAGGCCTCGGCGAGCCGCTCGAGGAACCGGGCCTTGCCGAGGACGTACTCCTGGGTCCCGACCGTCTCGATGACGTAGGTCGCAAGCATGGAACCGAGCTCTGCGCAGCGCCGGTAGGGCAGGCCCGCTGCGATGCCGGTGACGAAGCCCGAGCGGAAGGCGTCGCCGACGCCGGTCGGGTCGGCCCTGCGTACCTCGCGGGCGATGCCGACCTCGATCGGCTCCTCGTCCCTGACCCGCACGGTCACGCCGTCCTTGCCCCGAGTCTTGACCTGGACGCGCACCCGGCCCGCGAGCTCGTCCTCGCTCCACCCTGTCTTCTGGCAGGCGAGGTGGCTCTCGTACTCGTTGGTGAAGAGGTACTCGGCCCCGTCGACCAGCCGCTCGATCGTCTCGCCGTCACAGAAGGCGAGCTGCTGCGAGGGGTCGGCCGCGAAGGGGATGCCTCGGGTCCGGCACTCGTCGGTGTGCCGCAGCATGCCCTCGGGGTCGTTGGCGCCGATGACGACGAGGTCGAGCCCGCCGACGCGGTGGGCGACCGGCGCCAGCTCGATGTCGCGGGCCTCCGACATCGCTCCGGCGTAGAACGTCGCGATCTGGGCCATGTCACGGTCGGTCGTGCAGATGAAGCGAGCGGTGTGCTGCGACTCGGAGTAGTGGACCGACGCGCAGTCGACCCCGTGCCGCTCGAGCCACGAGCGGTAGTCGGTGAAGTCCTCGCCGACCGCGCCGACGAGGATCGGGCGCTGGCCGAGGTTGGCCATCCCGAAGGCGATGTTGGCGGCGACACCCCCTCGGCGCACCTGGAGGTCCTCGGTGAGGAACGAGAGCGAGATCTTGTCGAGCTGTTCGACGACGAGAGAGTCGGCGAACAGCCCGTCGAAGGTCATCAGGTGGTCGGTCGCGATGGACCCGGTGATCGCTACATGCACACCGGAAACCTAGCGTGTCGAGGCCTCGCCCGACTCGGACGCCGTCGCCTCGGCGCGTGCGCCCCCTCGGGAAGGGGTGCGCGTCAGGCGCGCGACACAGTGGCTCGGCGCGACGAGCGGGTCGAGCGCGGACACCCGCAGCGGGGCGTCGAGCTCGTCGAGCAGACCATCGATGAGGCCGCGGTGGACGGCGCAGACGACCTCGAGGTGCTCGCTCGCGACCTCGAGGAACGGACAGCTCATCACGTCGAGACGTATGCCGTCGGGCTCCGTCGTGTGACGCGTGTCGAACCCCATGGAGCCGAGGGTGGCGACGACGGCCGCGACGGCCTGCCTGCGCGTCGCGGGACCGCCTGGGGTGGGCCGTCCGGGCGTGGACGCACCCGACCGGGCGGCCAGCCTGCCGTAGACGGCACCCGCCTGCGCCCCGGCCGTGGACGGGTCGGCCTCGGTCGAGGCCAGGCGCGCGGTGAGGATCTCGGCGAGCAGACGATAGCTGCGGGTGCCCGCGGCCGGTGCCGCGCTCGCGGCGACGTAGTGGACCCGCGGGCGTCCCGGGACCTCCCGCTCCTCCCGGACCCGCTCGACGAGCCCGGAGCCGCACAGCGCCTCGAGGTGGAAGCGGGCCGTGTTCGGATGGGCGCCGAGGCGCTCGGCGATCTCTGCGGCCGTCACCGGGGCGCCCATGTCCTGCACCAGCGCGAGCACCCGGCTGCGGGTGGGGCCGAGGCCCCGGGCCCGGTCAGGCAGCGGGGTGCTGGGAGTGCTCACGGGTCGGATCGTCCCATTCGTCCAGCCCGCGCGCGCGCATCTCGGCCGCGAGCCGGGTCAGGGCGTCCTCACCGACGCTCGCCGGACCGTCGTCGACGACGAGAGTCGGCACGACGCCTCCCAGCTCGTGCCACTGCGACCACCAGTCGCGCCGCAGGTGCCAGCCCATCGTCGTGATCGGGCCACCCGTCACGTCGACGGCATAGCCCCACACGCGGAGCAGCTCCGTCGGGGAGCTGCCGCTGCGGATGTCGTCGGCGAGGAGCGTCCGGATCACCCTGGCGTCGTCGAGGTCGATGCCGTGGCGCCAGAAGCCGTCGAAGAGCGCTCGGCGGACGGGGACGGCGACGCCGGCTCCGTAGGCCTCGGCGTAGCCGGCCGTCGCCGCGCCGGTGAAGGGGACGTGTCCCTTGAGGGTGTACGGCAGCGGCTCGCCCGGCATGAGGTGCGCCGTGACGCGCGGCATCTCGTCGTGCAGGGCGGTGAACCGGTCGGTCACGTCCACCGGGCGCAGATGGTGCCATGGGTCGTGCTCGACGGCCCGCCAGTCGACCTCGACGTCCGCGTCGGCGGCCAGGTCCTCGCTCCGGCGCCACGCCAGGTAGCTGAACGGGCAGGTGAAGTCTCCCCAGATCGTCAGGCGTGTCCTTGACATCTCTTCTCCTCCTCGCAGGGTCCGACCTATTCTTTTTTACAACTAGTTTGTAAATACAGCAAGAAGGTGACCCATGACCTACGTGATCGGCTCCCCCTGCATCGACGTCAAGGACCGCGCCTGCGTCGAGGAGTGTCCCGTCGACTGCATCTACGAAGGACCACGCTCGCTCTACATCCACCCGGACGAGTGCGTCGACTGCGGCGCCTGCGAGCCCGTGTGCCCGGTCGAGGCGATCTACTACGAGGACGACCTGCCCGGCGACCTCGAGCCCTACCTCGAGGACAACGCGCGCTATTTCGAGGACGCGATGCCCGGGCAGTCCGAGCCGCTCGGCTCACCCGGCGGCGCGGCCAAGCTCGGGGTGCTGCCCTTCGACACCCCGCTCGTGGCCGCCTTCCCGCCCCGCGAGGAGTGAGGGGCCCCGAGACTGCCGCGCGAGACTGCCGCGCGAGGCGGCACGCGGGGTGGCGCCGCGAGGCGTCCACACGGCCCTCGCGAACTACCCGCTGGTACCCCTACGCCGGCGCGGGGGCAACGCCTAGCGTGGCTGGTATGAGGCAACCGATGGAGTTCCCCGGCCCGCGGGACGAGCTCGACTCGGGCAGCGTCGCCGAGCTCGTCGAGGACAGCCGTGTCGTGCCCGTGACGCAGACGAGTCCGACTCCGTGGGAGCCCGTCCACGTCGACATCGAGGTCCCCGACGACGCCTCGGCCCTGCTCGCGGGGCTCGGCGACTACGGCAGCTGACCCACATCGTGGGGGGTCGCTGCGGCGCCCCGGAGTTTGCCAGGAGCCTGTCCGGAGCCGCCTTGGGTGCGTCCTCAGGCCCCCCGGGACGACGAAGGGCCCGACCGGCACGGTCGGGCCCTTCGTTACGTGAGGGGCGGCTCAGCTGAACGAGTCGCCGCAGGCGCAGCTGCTGCCGGCGTTGGGGTTGTCGATCGTGAAGCCCTGCTTCTCGATCGTGTCGGCGAAGTCGATCGTGGCGCCCTCGAGGTACGGGGAGCTCATCCGGTCGACGACGACCTCGACGCCGTCGAAGTCACGGACGAGGTCACCGTCGAGGGTGCGCTCGTCGAAGTAGAGCTGGTAGATCAGGCCGGAGCAGCCGCCGGGCTGGACACCCACGCGCAGGCGGAGGTCGTCGCGACCCTCCTGCTCGAGGAGGCTCTTGACCTTGGTCGCGGCGACGTCCGTGAGGGTCACGCCGTGGGCCGGAGCCTCCGAGGGAGCCGGCTGGGCCTCGGTGGCGGAAACGTTCGTCTCAACACTCATCGTGTGTCCTTCGCGTCGTGGTGCGTGCGTCTGTCGTGACAACTCACGCTCTGCCGGATCTGTTCCCGACCGGATCAGGATACGTCGTGCGGCTCCCGATCCCGGCATCCCCGGCCCGTATGCCGGTCACGTGGCCGCGCACCCCGGCTCGCTCAGCGGCGTGGCGACCAGGTGCGCGCCACGCGTGCCGCACGGGCCGCGAGCGTGCCGACGGGGTCGGTGAGCGCCTCGACCAGCTGGTCGGGACGCTCGGCCACCGCATACACGCCGGACAGACCTGCCGCCATCGCCTCACGACGCCCGACGACCGACTGGCCGGGGATCGCGATGACGGGGACGCCCACGTGGGAGGCCGCCTCGGCGACCCCGACGACCACCTTCCCGTGGAGCGACTGCCAGTCGAAGCTCCCCTCCCCCGTGACGACGAGGTCGGCCGCGGCGACGAGCGCCGGGAAGTCCACGGCAGCGAGGACGGCCTCGACGCCGGAGACGCGCCGGCCACCGAGGAGCTGGAGGGCATACCCGAGGCCACCGGCCGCGCCGGCACCCGGCTCGCGCTCGGGCCGGATCGCCGTGCCCGTGAGGAGGTCCTTGGCCGGGGGCCGCACCCGGGCAACGACGCTCGCGAAGTGTCCCAGGGCGTTCTCGAGGCGCTGGGCGTCCTCGTCCGAGGCCCCCTTCTGCGCGGCGAAGACGGCGCTCGCGCCCTTGAGCCCGAGGAGCGGCGAGTCGACGTCGGTCGCGATGACGAGGTCGACCCCCCGGAACCGCGTGCGGGCCTCCTCGAGCCCTGCGAGGTCGTCCACGGTGGTCGCGGCGAGGGCGAGGCCACCGCGGCCGAGCCGCTGAGGGGTGCCGACACCCAGCGCGGCGAGCAGACCCGCGCCGGCGTCGTTGGTGCCTGAGCCGCCGAGCCCGACGACGACGCGGGTGGCGCCCGCCTCGACGGCCTCGACGAGGAGCCGGCCCACGCCGGCCGTCGTCGTGCGGGTGGGGTCGCGCTCGTCGGCGGCGAGAAGGTGCAGGCCCGCCGCCTGGGCCGACTCGACGTATGCCGTCCGACGGCCGTCGTCGTCGACGAGCAGGATCGTCGCGGGGACCTCTCGACCGAGCGGGTCGGTCGTCACCCTGGCGAGCACGTCGCCGCCGAGCGACGTCGCGATGACGTCGACGAACCCTGGCCCGCCGTCCGAGAGCGGAACCCTGCTCAGGGTGTCGTGGGGGGCGGCCTCGGCCCAGCCCTGGGCGATGGCGGCGGCCGCCTGGGCTGCGGTGAGCGACCCGGTGTAGCAGTCGGGAGCGATGAGGACGTGCACGACCCGCATCCTCGCACCGACAGCGCCGTCGCACAGCGCCGAGGGACCGGTCGCACCGGCTGGAGCCGGGCCCGCCGGTCCCCGACGAGCCCGCCTCAGCCGCGCAGGAAGAGGCCGGCGTCCCCGAACTCGTGCCAGGCGTACCGATGGGCGACCGCCTCGTCGTACGCGCGCTGCGTCAGGGCCGGGCCGGCGACCGACTCGACGAGCAGCAGGTGCGAGGCCTCGGGGTCGTGCCACCCCGTCACGAGGCCGTCCACGACGTGCGCGGGGCGGCTCGGCGAGATGACGAGGTCGGTCCAGCCCGCCGCGGCCCGCACGACGCCGTCGGCGGAGGCCGCCGACTCGATCGCCCGGGTCGCCGTGGTGCCCACCGCGACGACCCGCCCGTGGTGGGCCCGGACGTGGTTGACGAGCGCAGCCGTCGTCGCCGAGACGGCGAAGCGCTCCGGCTGGGGCGCCTCCCCGGCCTCCTGCGACGACAGCCCGGTGTGGAGCGTGACCGGCGCAACGAGGACGCCCGAGGACACCAGCCTCGTCACCAGGCCCGTCGTGAACGGCCGTCCGGCACTCGCCATCTCCGCGCTGCCCGGGAGGTGACCGAAGACGGTCTGGTAGTCGCCGATCGGGTAGCGACCCCGCAGGTACCCGTAGGCGATGGGTCGGCCGTGCCGGACGAGCCACGGGGTGAGGGCGGGTCCCCCGAGCTCGCGGGCACGCCACAGGCGGTTGCCCCGCCCGGTCGGGGACGAGCCGGGCTCCGGGTAGGGCGCCTCGAGCCGGAGCCGCGGACCCGATCTCCCTCGGCGGCTCCTCCCGGTGAACTCGACGACGTCCCCCTCGACGGCGTCGAGAACGGGTCGGGCGGCATCCGGCGCGACCCGGAGCTCGAGGACCCACGAGCCGTCGTTGAGCTCGGTCGCGACGTGGACGACGACTGTTCCTCGCCCGACGAGCAGGCCGTCGACCTCGCCCACCACGGTCGCCGAGTCGTTGACGAGGAGGAGGTCCCCGGGCCGCAGGTGCTCACCGATCCGGTCGAACGACGTGTGCTCCACGCTCGGGCCTCCGTCCTGCGAGGCGGCGGCGACGAGGAGACGGACTCCGTCCCGCCGGATGCCGCGTGCCTCTGGAGGCGCGTCGGCGGTGAGGTCCTCGGTGCGACGGAAGACCGTGTGGGGCGCGTGCGCCAGGGCCGTCGTCGTCACGAGGCTACCCCCTGAGCCGGCGCCCCGGCGAGGTCGGCGGCTCGGTACCGGCCGCTCGGGGGTCGGGTGAGCAGCAGGGAGAGGATGCCGGGGACGGCGACCTCCGTCGGCAGCGGCCGGTCGCCGATGTCCTCTCCGGGGAAGGCGGCCTGGTGCATGGCGGTGCGCATGTCCCCCGGGTCGACGGCATACGCACGGATGACGGGGTTCTCCGCCCCGAGGGTCAGGGTGAGGTGGTCGAGAGCCGCTTTCGAGGCGCCATAGGCACCCCACGTCTCGTAGTGCCCGACGGCCGCGTCGGACGAGACGCCCACGACGATGCCCCGGGCGGTCTCGAGCGCGGGGAGCAGCGAGCGGGCCAGGTCGTGCGGCGCGACGACGTTGACGGCGAGGACCCCTGACAGGTCGTCGGCCGTGACCTCGCGCAGATCGCGGAGCGGGGTCGGTCCGAGCGTGCTCGCGTTGTTGACGAGCAGGTCGAGTCCCGCAGGGCCGGTGAGGTCCTCGACGACCTCCTCGACCGCGCGGCGGTGGGCGGAGGAGGCGACGTCTCCGGCCACGCCGCGCAGCTGTGAACCCCCTCCCGCCGCGCGGAGGCCCTCGACGAGCTCGTCGAGCGCATCCCCGCTGCGTGCAGTGAGGACGAGGTTCCAGCCTCGGTCCGCGAGGGCGGTCGCCAGGGCCCGGCCGAGCCCTTGCGTGGCTCCGGTGATGAGTGCGGTCGGCATCGCATGTCTCCTTGGTGTGCATGGTCGATGGGGCCAGCGTCGAACATCAAGTCGACTTGAAGTCAAGGGACGGCGAACCCGACCTCGGAGCCGTCGACCCGGTGGCCGTGGGACCCGGCTCAACGGCATACGATCGGGGCATGACCACGGACACGGCCGCGGCGCCCGCCCCGCTCCCCCTCCTCGTGCTCGGACACGGCACCGACCTGCACACCGAGCGCGGTGTCGAGTGCCCCGGCGACCTGCCCGCCGCCTCCGACCCCGACCTCGTGGCCCGCGCCCGCGCGGCGAAGGCGGCGCTCGGCGACTCGGTCTTCGTCCTCGGCCACCACTACCAGCGCGACGAGGTCATCGAGTTCGCCGACGTGACCGGCGACTCGTTCAAGCTCGCCCGCGACGCCGCCGCCCGGCCCGACGCGCCGTACATCGTCTTCTGCGGCGTCCACTTCATGGCCGAGTCGGCCGACATCCTGACGAGCGCCGAGCAGACGGTGATCCTCCCCGACCTCGCTGCCGGGTGCTCGATGGCGGACATGGCGGCGATCGCGCAGGTCGAGGACTGCTGGGAGCAGCTCGAGGCCGCGGGCGTCGCCGGTCGCACGGTCCCCGTCACCTACATGAACTCCTCCGCGGCGATCAAGGCCTTCACCGGTCGGCACGGCGGCACGATCTGCACGAGCTCCAACGCCCGCACAGCCCTCGACTGGGCCTTCGAGCAGGTCGGCGGGCTCGAGGGCGACGGCAAGGTCCTCTTCCTCCCCGACCAGCACCTCGGTCGCAACACCGCGGTCCGCGAGCTCGGCCTCACCCTGGACGACTGCGTCGTGTGGGACCCCCACCGCCCCGGCGGCGGCCTGACCGCCCAGCAGCTCGCCGACGCCCGGATGATCCTCTGGCGCGGCCACTGCTCGGTCCACGGCCGGTTCAGCGTCGAGGCCGTCGAGACTGCGCGTCGCGAAATCCCCGGCGTCAAGGTGATCGTCCACCCCGAGTGCCGCTATGAGGTCGTCGAGCGTGCCGACGAGGTCGGCTCGACGGAGAAGATCATCCAGACGATCGCCGCCGCCCCCGACGGCACGTCGTGGGTCGTCGGCACCGAGCTCAACCTCGTCCGACGCCTCGCCGCACAGTTCCCCAAGCAGCGGATCGCCTTCCTCGAGAAGAACGTCTGCTACTGCTCGACGATGAACCGCATCGACCTCCCGCACCTCGTCTGGGCCCTCGAGTCCCTCGTCGAGGGTCGTGTCGTCAACCCGATCCGCGTCGACCCCCAGGTCGCCGCCGACGCACGCTCGGCCCTCGACCGGATGCTCGCCCTCCCGGGCACGACCGCGAAGAAGGACTGAGGCAGCTGCGGATGCCGGGCCGGATCGCGGTCGTCTCCGACGTCCACGGGAACGTGACCGCGCTGGAGGCGGTCCTCGCCGACATCGACGCCCGTGGGATCAGCCGGATCGTCAACCTCGGAGACGTCGTCGGGAAAGGGCCACGCGGGTCCGAGGCGATCAAGCTGACCCGTGACCGCTGCGAGGTCACCGTGCGCGGCAACTGGGACACGTTCATCGCCCGCGACGAGGTCCAGGCCTTCGAAGGCGGCCAGTGGGCCCGTGACGAGCTCAGTCCTGACGACCTCCTCTGGCTCGCCGCCCTGCCCAACGCCCACAACCTGGTGATCAGCGGCCAGCAGGTCCGGTTCTTCCACGCCTCTCAGGTGAGCGAGTTCCACCGCGTCTACCCGAGCCACACCGACGAGGAGTTCCGGGCGATGTTCACCAACACCGCGTTCACGGGTGACGGCCCACTGCCGACGATCGTCGGCTACGGCGACATCCACGGGACCTACCTCGAGGCCGATCTCGGGCTCACGCTCTTCAACGCCGGCTCGGTCGGCAACGCGCTCGACGGGCCGCACGCGCCCTACGTCATCATCGAGGGCGAGATCGACTCCCCCGACCTCGCCCCGCTCTCCATCAGCTTCGTCCGCGTGCCCTACGACGTGGAGGCCGAGGTGGCCCTGGCCTTCGCCGCCGGGATGCCCGACGCCGAGGCCTACGCGCTCGAGCTGCGCGACCAGGTCTACCGCGGCTCCCAGCAGCAGCCGCAGTCCTGACCGGCGCTCGTCCCGGTGCAGGGTTGCCGGATCAGTGCGCGGTTGCCGGACCAGTGCGGGCTGCAGGGCGCACTGGCCCGACAGACCCGCACTGGATCCGGCGTACCCCGGTCGTCAGGCGCGCAGAGCGCCGAGCCGGGCGAGGAAGATCGCCTCGGCCGCACAGACCTTCTCGAACTCGCCGAGGTGCAGCGACTCGTTGGCGCCGTGCGCGCGGGTGTCGGGGTCCTCGACACCGGTCACGATGATCGAGGCGTCCGGGAAGCGCGCCGAGAAGTCGGAGATGAACGGGATCGAGCCGCCGACGCCCATGTCGACGGGATCGATTCCCCACGCGTCGGCGAAGGACGCCCGCGCCTCGTCGTAGACCGGGCCCTCGGCGTCGGCCGCGAAGCCCGACCCGTGCTCCTCGAGCTCGACGGTGACCCGCGCTCCCCACGGGGCATTGGCCTCGAGGTGCTCGCGCAGGCGGTCGAAGGCGGCAAGCGGGTCCTGCGTCGGCGCGAGGCGCATCGAGATCTTGGCCGCGGCCTTGGCCGAGAGCGTGTTGGAGGCCTTGTCGATGGACGTCGCGTCGATACCGATCGTCGTGATCGATGGCTTCGTCCAGAGCCGCGACAGGATCGAGCCCGAGCCGATGAGCGACACGCCGTCGAGCAGCCCGGACTCCTCCCGGAAGCGCGCCTCGTCGTAGTCGATGTCGGCCGCCTCGCCGGCGTCGAGGCCGTCGACCGTGACGTTGCCGTCGTCGTCGTGGAGGGAGGCCAGCAGGCGCACGAGCGCGGTGACGGCATCGGGGGCGGCGCCGCCGAACATCCCCGAGTGCACGGAGTGGTCGAGGGTCTGGACCCGCACGACGACGCGGATGCCACCGCGCAGGGTCGTCGTCAGGGCGGGCGTGCCGACGGCCCAGTTGCCGGAGTCGGCGATGACGATCGCGTCGGCGGCGAGCCGGTCACCGTGCTTCTCGAGGATGGTGCCGAGCGAGGGCGACCCGGACTCCTCCTCCCCCTCGACGAAGACGGTGACCCCGACGGGCAGGTTGCCGGCGTGGGCCCGCAACGCCGCCACATGCGCCATGACGCCCGCCTTGTCGTCGGCGGCACCGCGCCCGTAGAGGCGCCCGTCGCGCTCCTGCGGCTCGAAGGGCGCGCTGTCCCAGTCGGCCTCCTCGCCGGGGGGCTGGACGTCGTGGTGCGCGTAGAGCGTCACCGTCGGGGAGCCCTCCGGGCCGGCGACGTGGCCGATGACGGCCGGTCGACCGCCCTCGGTGACCACGTCCACGTCGAGCCCCTCGCGGCGCAGCAGCTCCGCGACGGCCTCGGCACTGCGAGCGACCTGGCTCTGGTCGAAGGACGCGGCGGAGACGCTCGGGATGCGCACGAGCGCCTCGAGGTCGGCGCGCACCTGGGGCATGAGGTCGGCCACACGGTCGCGGATGGCCTGGATCTGGTCTGGGGTGAGCGTGTCGTCAGTCACGAACCCGACCATATCGAGCGCCCTGCGACCGGCAGCTGCCCCACCCCAGCACCCGGCCGCGCGCTCCGGTACTCACCGAGCCGCCGTCACCGCCGCGGGGTAGGTTCCCGTCGTGGCAGGAGACACAGAGGGAGACGCACAGGGAGACACGGAGGGAGACGTCGCCGGGGACGCCGCGGGGGACAACACCTTCGTCCGCGGGCAGGGTCCCTGGCTCGCCCGGCTCGGGGCGCTGCGCAACGTCGTGCGTCAGGAGCTCGTGTCCCGGCAGCTCGCTGCGCACCTGCCGCACGGACCTCTGCGCGTCCTCGACGTCGGGGCCGGACAGGGCACCCAGGCGTTGCGCCTGGCCCGGCTCGGGCACTCCGTCACCGCCGTCGAGCCCGATGCGCGGATGCGGCGCGCGTTCGAGGAAGCAGCCGCCACCCTGACCCCGGCCCAGCGCGACCACGTCACCCTCCTCGCCGGAGACCTCGCCGGCCTCGCGAGCGTGACGAGCCCGACGGCATACGACGTCGTCATGTGCCACGGCGTGCTCATGTACCTCCCGGAGGCGCGCAGCGCCGTCGCGGCGCTCGCGCCGCGGGTGGCCCCCGGCGGCATCGTGTCGATCGTGGCCCGCAACGGCGACGCGATGGCGTGGCGCCCGGCCTCGCGCCACGACTGGGACGCGGCGCTCGCGAGCCTCTCGGAGATCGAGGCGGCCGCCCGGGAGGGGCGCGCACCCCGCTACGTCAACGAGCTCGGGGTCGAGGCCCGCGCCGACACCCTCGCCTCGCTCACCGCCGACCTCGAGGCCTGCCGGCTCGAGGTCGCGGCGTGGTACGGCGTCCGCGTCGCGTGCGACTCCGTCGCCGTCGACGAGCCCGTTCCGTCGCCCGACGTGCTCGCGACCCTCCTCGACGTCGAGGAGCGCCTCGGGCGCACCGACCCCTACCGTGCCCTCGGCACGCTCCTGCACGTCGTCGCGCGCCCGTCCGGCTGAGCCACGTTCTGCTGCCGGCCCGCACCGGTCGGTGGTTGACTCGGGGGATGGACGCCGTCGCGGCGGCCTTCGCCGCAACCCCGCGCGAGGCCTTCCTCCCCGAGGGCGAACGGGAGCGGGCCGACGACGACTGGCCGCTCCCGATCGGCCACGGGCAGACGTGCTCGCAGCCGCGCACCGTCGAGGACCTGCTCCGCCTGCTCGCCGTCGAGCCGGGCCAGCGCGTGCTCGACGTCGGAGCCGGCTCGGGGTGGACGACGGCCCTCATCGCCCACCTGACCGGACCGTCGGGCGAGGTGGTCGGGGTGGAGATCGAGCCCGACCTGGCCCGGTGGGGCGCCGGCAACCTCGCGACCGTGGATCGCCCCTGGGCGACGCTGCGCGCGGCCACGCCCGGCGTGCTCGGTGATCCCCTGCACGCCCCGTACGACCGGATCCTCGTCTCCGCCGACGCGCGCACCCTGCCCCGCGCCCTGCTCGACCAGCTCGCAGACCGCGGGCGCCTCGTCGTGCCGGTCCGTGGCGCGCTCACCCTGGCCGTCAGGTCGGGGGACGACGTGCGGACGAGCGTCCACGGGTACTACCGCTTCGTCCCCCTGCGAGACCACGTCCGCTGAGCGGTTCCCCACCGGCGCCGGCGAGACGATGCGGGACCTGGGCGCCGCACGCCTTAGAGTGTGTCCGTGTTCGGACGCAAGAAGACCCTCAACGAAGAGCTGAGCCCTCAGGCCACGCAGACCCAGGAGCGGCCCGGGGCCAAGAACCGGCCGACGCCCAAGCGGCGCGACCAGGAGGCGGCCAACAAGCGTCCCCTCATCGTCACCGACCGCAAGGTCGCGCGCTCGACCGACAAGGTCGCCCGCCGTGAGGCGATGGCGAAGCAGCGTGCCGGCATGCTGGCCGGCGACGACCGCTACCTCCCGGTTCGCGACAAGGGCCCGCGCCGCCGCTTCATCCGCGACTCCGTGGACGCGCGCTGGAACATCGGCGAGTTCATGCTTCCGGTCATGCTCCTCGTCCTGCTCCTCAGCTTCGTCAAGACGAGCTGGGCGCTGCTCTCGGTCTTCGTGCTCGTCTACGGCCTCATCCTCGTCGCCGTCGTCGATGCCTTCCTCATGTGGCGCCGCACCCGCCGGAAGGTCGAGGCGAAGTTCGGGTCGGCCCAGAAGGGCGACGCGATGTACGCGGTCATGCGCGCCTTCCAGATGCGCCGCACCCGCATGCCCAAGCCCGTCGTCGCGCGCGGCCAGTACCCCGCCTGACGGCCCCGCACACCACGACCCGACACACCGCGACCCGGCCCAGCGCGTATGCCGCTGGGCCGGGTCGCGTCGCCGACCCGAGGCCAGAGCGGCCTCAGCGGGTCAGGTCGGCGAAGGCAAGGGGCCGGCGCGTCACCGCGTACGTCGCGAAGTAGAGCTTCTCGATCGACCCGTCGGCGGCACGCACCACCTCGAGGACCTCGCCGCGCTCGCGGCCGGCCACGGCCCGGAAGCGGTCGGGGCCCTCTGCGGCATACCGCGTCTCCGACAGGGCGTCGTCCTCGGCCAGGTAGGACCAGAGCTCGCCACCGCGGACGAAGAACGTGATCGGCTCGCCCTCAGACCACCACTGTCCGAGGAGCGGCGCGAGCTCGGGACGCTCCGGCTCGGGGACCCACGCCTCGGGGAGCGGCGGCTCGGAGTCGAGGACCGCCTCGAGGAGGTCGGTCGCGAGCCCGAGCGACATCGCCCGTGACGAGGCGTTGGCGAAGACGATCGCGCCGATGCCCTCGGCCCGGCGCACGCGCAGCCCGGTGAGGAAGCCCGGCATCGCCCCGCCGTGCCCGACGAACACCCGGTCGCCCCGCCGTCCCATCCCGAACCCGAGACCATAGGCCCCGCTCCAGCCGTCGACGTCGGTCATGATGAGCGGCCGGCACATCTCCGTGACCGTCTCCGGTGCGACGACCCGGTCGTCGGGCCGAGCCACGTAGGCGGCATAGCGGGCCATGTCGGCCACGGTCGACCACAGGCCGCCGAGCGGGGCGGTCGCCTCGAGCGCGAAGAGCGGCTCCTCGGTCGCCGTTCTGGCGAAGGGGTCGACCTGGTAGCCGACGGCCCGGTCGGCCGCCGGGGTGAGGCCGGTCCGCGTCATCCCGAGCGGGTCGAGGACGCGCTCGCGGACGACGTCCTCCCAGTCGCGACCGGTCACCGTCTCGATGACCTGGCCGAGGAGGCCGTAGGCGAGGTTGGAGTAGTGGAACGCGTGGTGCGCCGGCAGGACCTGCTCGGCGTCCTCGACGCCCGCCCGGAACGCCTCCCGGTCCGGGGCGACGAGCGACTCCCAGATGTTGCCGACCGGCTCGCGCTGGAGCCCGGAGGCGTGGGCGAGCATCTGGCGGACGGGGACCCGCGCATGCCTCGTGCCCGGCAGGAAGGTGTCGAGCGTGTCGTCGAGCGACAGGAGCCCCTCGTCACGCAGGGCCATGACGACGAGCGCCGTGAAGGTCTTGGTGACCGAGCCGATCATGTACTGGGTGTCGTCGGTGGCCGGGGCAGCGGCCGCGCCGAGCCGGGCCGCGCCGACGTGGCCCGACCAGACGAGCCGCCCGTCGCGCACGACTCCGGCGCTGACGCCGGGCGAACGCCACGAGCGCTGGGCGGCCAGCAGGCGCGCCCGCAGATCGCGCTCGAGGCCCGGAGAGAGCGCCTCGACCGATGCCTCGACCGGTGCTTCGGTGTCGGGGCTCACTCCGCGGCCCGCAGGCTCATCGGGCCGTAGACGACCGCGTCGTTCTCGCGGAGGGAGACCGACTCCACACCCGCCGCGAGCAGCTCGCGCCATGCCTCCCCGAGGTAGTTCTCGGCGTCGCTCTGCGTCGGGAAGCCCGACCTCGGCAGGGCATCGGACTCCATCGGGTTGCCGTGGGCATCGAGGAACAGCCACGTCCAGTCAGCGCTCATGGACGACACCCTAGACGGGGCGGCGGGAGGCCGTTTGACGGGTGCCCCCTGCGCGTGCGACGGTTCGCAGTACCCGATGGGCGACGGGGCAAGCCGGTGAGATTCCGGCGCTGACCCGCAACCGTGAGGCCGATCGACGTCCTGTCGCGCGGCGAGCCGGAAAACCCGCGCCCTTCCCTCGGGCTCCTTTGTCAGTCTGTCGTGGAATGCGGACCGGAGCACCAAGCGGGGCTCCGTCGCGAACCCTCCACCGGTGTTTCACCGCGAGGAGGAAACCGTGCACATCACCCGCCGCGTCCCGTTCCGGGTCGCCTTCGCCGCGCTGCTCGCCGCAGCCGTCGCGGCACTCACCATCGCCCCGGCCCAGGCCGTCGCCTACCGCTACTGGGGCTTCTACCAGCTCGACAAGGGCGCCTGGGCCTTCGCCCAGAAGGGGCCCGACCAGACCGTCCCGACCGACGGGTCCGTCGAGGGCTGGCGCTTCGCGGTCGGCGACGAGAGCTCCTCGCGCCTGCCCCGCGCCGTCCTCACCTTCGAGGCCCTGTGCGCCTCGACGCCCGCCCAGAGCGGCAGCAAGCGGGTCGGCCTCGTCGTCGACTTCGGCCGCCCTGCCGACTCGGCCGACGGGACGACGACCCCGCCCGCGGCCAAGGCGACCTGCGCGGTCGTCCCCGCCGCCGCAACGAGCACCGACGTGCTCCGCACCGCCGGCGAGCTCCGGATGGACAAGGGCCTCATCTGCGCCGTCGCCGGCTACCCCGCGACCGACTGCGGTGGCGAGGTGAAGGAGCTGAGCGCCGCAGCGAAGGCCGCCGACACCCCGATCCAGATCGCGGCCCCGGCCGCCACTCCGACCGCCACTCCCTCCGGCGCGACCTCGCCCCAGGCCGTCGCGGCGACCACGACGGCAGCGAGCTCGTCCGGCGGCACGAGCACGGCGGCATACGTCATCGCCGGCCTCGTCCTGCTCGCGATCCTCGCCTTCGTCGTGGCGCGGTCCCGGGCGGCCGCGCGGAAGCCGTCCTGACGCGCCATCCGCGCCGACCCGAGAGGACCTGACAGGTCATGCACCTGCGTGAGCGGCTCCAGCACCCCGCAGCCTGGTGGCTGTGGGGGCTGGGGCTCGCCACGGCCGCGTCGCGCACGACCAACCCCGTCCTGCTCCTCCTCGTCATCGGCGTGTGCGCCCTTGTCGTGACCGAGCGTCGCGACCCCGCCATCCCCAACCCGCTGCCGGCCTTCCTCGTCCTCGGCGCCGGCATCATCGTCTTCCGCCTCGTCATGACGGCGATCCTCGGCAACGGGATCCACGGGGACACCGTCCTCTTCACCCTGCCGACCCTCCCCCTGCCCGAGTGGGCCTCCGGCGTGCGCATCGGCGGGCCCGTCACGCTCGAGTCGCTCCTCTTCGCCCTCTACGACGCACTGCGCCTCGCGGCGATCCTCGCGTGCGTCGGCGCGGCGAACGCCCTGGCGAGCCCCCGGCGGCTGCTGCGCTACCTCCCTGTCACGCTGTACGACGTGGGCACCGCCGTCGTCGTCGGCCTGACCTTCGCGCCCCAGCTCCTTGCGGACGCGCGGACGGTCCGCGCTGCCCGGTCCCTCCGCGGCCGTGACGGCCGAGGCATCCGCGAGACGGCCCGCCTCGCCGTGCCCGTCCTCGAGACGGCCTTCGAGCGGTCGCTCGGGCTCGCCGCCTCGATGGAGTCCCGCGGCTACGGGCGTGCGGTGCACACGTCGCCCCGAGGACGCCGCTTCGCCTCGGCCCTCGCGCTCATCGGCCTCCTCGGCGTGCTCGGCGGCCTCTACGGGCTGCTCGACTCGTCGGTCGGCGGCGCGCTCGGACTCCCCCTGCTCGCCCTCGGCGTCCTGCTCGCGACCGCGAGCCTCGCCGTCGGAGCGCGTCGCGACGGGCGCACCGGCCACCGGCGCGAACGCTGGGAGTGGACCGAGACCCTGACCGTCGCGACAGGGGCGCTGGCCGCGACCGTCCTCGTCATCGCGTCCGTCCAGGCGTGGCCCGGGATCGTCCCGGCGCAGAGCGCCCAGCCGCCTCCCGTGCCCCTGCCGGCCGCCCTCGCCGTCCTCGTCGCCGGGGCTCCCGCCTTCTTCACCCCGATCCCGAGAGGAGCACGCCGATGATCTCCTTCGACCGGGTCTCCGTGCGCTACGCCGACGCCCCCGTGGCCGCCCTCCATGACGTCACCCTCGAGATCCCCGAGGGTGAGCTGGTCCTCGTCGTCGGACCCACGGGCAGCGGCAAGTCGACGCTGCTCCGCACGATCAACGGGCTCGTCCCGCACTTCAGCGGGGGCACGCTGACCGGCACGGTGACCGTCGACGGCCTCGACACGGCGACCCACCGTCCCCGTGACCTCGCCACCGTCGTCGGGCTCGTCGACCAGAACCCGTCCTCGACCTTCGTCACCGACGTCGTCGAGGACGAGGTCGCCTACGGCATGGAGACCATGGGGCTCGACCCGACGACGATCCGTCGCCGGGTCGAGGAGACCCTCGACCTCTTCGGCCTGACCCCGCTCCGGGCGCGCCCGCTCCTGTCGCTGTCGGGAGGGCAGCAGCAGCGGGTCGCCATCGCCGCGCTCTTCGCCGCCGGTCCGCGGATCCTCGTTCTCGACGAGCCGACCTCGGCGCTCGACCCCGTCGCCGCGGAGGAGGTCCTCGCCTCGCTGCACCGGATCGTCCACGACCTCGGGATCACGGTCGTCCTCGCCGAGCACCGCCTCGAACGGGTCGTCCACCATGCCGACCGGGTCGTGCTCGTCGCCGACGGGCATGCGTCCGAGCTGCTCGACCCCGCCGAGGCGATGGCGCTCTCCCAGATCTTCCCGCCGGTCGTCGGGCTGTCGCGCCTCGCCGGCTGGTCCCCCACTCCCCTGTCCATCCGCGACGCCCGCCGTCGAGCGGGGCAGCTGCGCGAGCAGCTCGTGACCCGCGAACCGGCCGCAGCGAGCGAGCTGCGCGCGATCGGCCCGTCGGAGCCGCTCGTCGTCGCTGGTGTCCGCGTCGTCCGGGCCGGAAGGTCCGTCCTCGACCGCGTCGACCTGTCCGTCTCGCGTGGCTCGATCACGGTTCTCATGGGCCGCAACGGGGCCGGCAAGTCGACCCTGCTCGGCGCCATCGCCGGCCAGCACCCCCTCGCCACGGGACGGGTCCGCGTCGGCGAGAACCCCATCGACCCGTATGCCGTGCCAGCCCGTCAGCGGGTCCGTGCCGTCGGCCTCGTCCCCCAGCAACCCGAGCTGCTGCTCTACGCCGACACGGTCGCCGGCGAGTGCGCCGACGCCGACGCGGACTTCGGTGTCGCGCCGGGCACGACGGCCGCCGTGCTGCAGCGGATCTCGGGGGGCATCGACCCAGACCAGCACCCGCGCGACCTCTCCGAGGGGCAGCGGCTCGAGCTGGCGCTCGCGGTCATCCTCGCCGGCGAGCCCGACGTCCTCCTCCTCGACGAGCCGACCCGCGGGCTCGACTACGGCGCGAAGCAGCGCCTCGGCACGATCCTCACCGTCCTCGCGTCCCGCGGCACGACCGTCCTCGTGGCGACGCACGACGTCGAGCTCGCGGCCGAGGTCGCCGACCGGGTCGTCATCCTCGCCGACGGCGAGATCGTGACCGACGGGCCCGCGCGCGAGGTGCTGGCCTCCTCGCCCGCGTTCGCGCCGCAGGTCACGAAGGTGCTCCTCCCGCAGACCTGGCTCACCGTGGCAGAGGTGGCCGGCGCCCTCGAGCGGTCGGCATGAGCACGAGGCGCGTCATCCCGCTCCGCTGGCCGTCGGTCGCGGCGGTCTGCCTCGTCGGGGTGGTCGGCCTCCTGGCCTTCACCTGGCCGTTCTTCGTCTCCGCCGACTTCGCCACCGCGCACGGCAACGACGCGCCCTGGCTCTTCGCCGTGCTGCTCGGCCTGCTCAGCCTCGTCTGCCTCGCCGAGATCACGGCGGGCCACCTCGATGCCAAGGCGATCGCCGTGCTCGGCGTCGCGGCGGCCGCCGGCGGCGCGATGCGCCTCCTCAGCGCCGGAACCGCAGGTCTCGAGCCGATGTTCTTCGTCGTCATCGTCGCTGGCCGCGTCCTCGGTCCTGGTGTCGGGTTCGTGTCTGGAAGTCTCGCCGTCACGACGGGCGCGCTCCTCACCGGCGGGGTCGGGCCCTGGCTGCCCTTCCAGATGATCAGCGCCGGCGCCGTCGGGCTCGGCGCCGGGCTGCTGCCCGTGACGGCCGGGAGCCGGGCCGAGCGTTGGGCCGTCGCCGGCTACGCGCTCGTCAGTGGCCTGCTCTTCGGGCTCTTCATGAACCTGTGGTTCTGGCCCTTCCTCGGCCCCAACGCCCCGACCGGGATGGGGTTCGTCCCGGGTGCACCCCTGGCGACCAACCTCGCCCACTACGGCCTCTTCTACCTGGCTACCTCGCTCGGGTGGGACCTGCCGCGCGGGGTGCTCAACGCCGCGCTCGTCGTCGTGGCGGGCCCCGCCCTGCTGCGGGTGTTCCGACGGGCGGCGCGGCGGGCCGCCTTCGGGGCGCCGG
Organism: Intrasporangium oryzae NRRL B-24470; assembly: GCF_000576595.1. GTDB lineage: Bacteria > Actinomycetota > Actinomycetes > Actinomycetales > Dermatophilaceae > Intrasporangium_C > Intrasporangium_C oryzae. The sequence goes on from NZ_AWSA01000039.1 coordinate 34,360, forward strand.
TCGACTTCGACCCTCACTCGGTCGTGCCGCCCAGCCCGTCGGCGACGGCTCACGGAGCCTCCCGGTGACCGACGGGAGGCGGCCGGACCGTCCTGGGCTGCAGGCTCTGACAACGACCCTCGTCACGGGACCGGTTCGCAGCGGCAAGAGCCGGCACGCGGAGGAGCTGCTCCGGGGTGAGGCCGACGTGACGTACGTCGCCACCGGACGCCCACTCGAGCCGTCCGTCCCGTCCGTCCCGTCCGTCCCGTCCGACCCGGCAGACGCGTCCGACCCGGTGGCCCCGCCGGCTCCCCCGGACGCGGAGTGGAGTCGGCGCGTCGAGAGCCACCGGGTCCGGCGTCCGTCGACGTGGCGCACGGTGGAAACGACCGACCTCGCCGGGGTGATCGCATCGGCGACCGGTCCGCTGCTCATCGACTGCCTCGGCACGTGGCTCACCGCCGTCGTCGACACGACGGGATGGGACGACCTCGCGGCGGCGGAGGCCGTCGTCCGGTCGGCCGCTGACGAGCTCGTCGAGGCGCTCTGCGCTGCCACGACGCCGATCGTCGTCGTGACGAACGAGGTGGGCTGGTCGCTCGTGCCCCTGACCGCGGCGGGACGCTTCTTCCAGGACGAGCTCGGGCGGCTCAACGCCGCCGTCTCCGCCGCCGCCGCCGCGGTCCACCTCGTCGTCGCCGGCCGTGTCCTCGACCTTTCCGGGGCACCGGTCGTCGCAGGCCGCCTCTCGCCGCGGACGCCCGATGCGTGACGGCTGGCGCCTCGCCGTGGGCACGTTCCTCGCCGTCCCGGTCCGTCCACCGTCGCGCGTGGACGGGCGCGTCGCCGGCCAGGCCATGCTCCTGGCCCCGGCGACGGCCCTGGTCCTGGCCGGTGTCTGGGTCGTCCTCGGTGGAGGCGTCGTCCGCGGCTGGGTCCCCGGCCTCCTGGCGGGGGCGCTGGCGGTCGCCACCACGGCCCTCGGCTCCCGCGCGATGCATCTCGACGGGCTCGCAGACACGGCCGACGGTCTCTCGGCGAGCTACGACCGCGCCCGCGCGCTCGAGGTGATGCGGCGCGGCGACGTGGGACCGAGTGGCGTGGCCGCCCTCGTCCTCACGGTGCTCGTCCAGGTCGCGAGCCTCGAGGCCCTCCTCGAGCGGGGCGCCGGTGTGGCCGTCGCCGCGCTGGCCCTCGTCGCCAGCCGCCTGGCACCCGCGGTGAGCTGTCGACGCGGGGTCCCCGCCGCGCGCGCCGAGGGTCTGGGCCACACCGTGGCCGGGACGGTCGGAGTCGTCCCCCTCGGTGCGGTCACCGCCCTCGTCACGGCCACCGGCCTCGGGGTGCTGCTGGCGCTCGGTGGGGCCTGGTATGCCGCCCCCTGCGTCGTCGGTGCCGCGATCCTCGCGTCGTGGGCACTGACCCGCCGCGCGACGCGCCGGCTCGGCGGTGTCACCGGGGACGTCGTCGGCGCGGGCGTCGAGGTCTCACTCGCGGCGGCGCTCGTCGTGGGCGCGTTCCTTCTGCCGGTCGTCTGACGTCGGCTCACGGCCCCGAGAGACCGCGTCCGGTCACCTCTCGGCGCGTACCGGGGAGAGAGGTCGCACCGCCCTGCGCACCCGGGCCGCCCAGCCGGCCGCGGCCGCCTCAGCGCGGATCTCGGCGATCCGGTTCGTGCGGGCCTCCTCGACGGCCGGGACCGGCAGGTCCGGCCAGGGCTCGGTCCGGCCGGTCGCCCGCGCGAGGAGGAGGTCGGCGAGCTCGGGGTTGAGCGCGATGAGCGGCCCGTGCAGGCGGGTGGCGATGACCGAGCCCGACACGACGCCGTCGGTCCGCGTCTCGGACCGGTCGCCCGCGCCGTGCTCGAGCTGGGAGAAGGGGGCGGCGGCCGCGCGTTGGGTCCGAACGTCGTTGGACTCCCACCCGACGAGAGCGGGGAGACCGAGCTCGGCGTTGGGCTTGGTCACGACGCTCCCGGTGACCGGGGCGGCCCCGGAGACGACGACGGGGACCAGGCCCAGCCCGTCGTGCCGGTGACCGGCCGGGTCGACCCACGTGAGGGACACCGCATCGAGTCCTGCGTCGACGGCGAAGAGCAGGGAGCCGCCCGCCGACACCCGCGACGCCAGGTCGGTGTCGGACAGCAGCGAGACGAGCTGGCCGACCCCGTCCCGGCCCGTCCCACCGAGCAGGTAGACGTCCGCCTCGACGAAGCCGCCGGGCCGGTCGACCGTGACGACCTCGGCAGACAGGCCACGGTCGCGGGCGCGCCGCGCCAGCGCGGGACCCTTGGCCTCGTCACCGGCAGCCACGGTCACCAGCGGGAAGAGGGTCGCGATGGTGAGTGACCGCGTCACGCCGCACCCCCGCGGAACTGTGCGGAAACCCTTCGGAAGGCCGGGGTGTTGCAGGCGACGAGGACGTCGCCGGCCTCGCGGGTGGCGATCGCGGAGAGGACATCCGGAGCCACCCGGGTGCGCACGCCCGCCGCGGTGAGGATCGCGACGACATCGGACGACCGGCCTCCGGTCACCGCGACCTCGTGCCCGCCGATGAGGTGGAAGGGCGACTCCCACATCGTCGCGGTGTCCCTCGGGCCGTCCGGGTCGACGACCATGACGAGCTGGGCGCCCGTCGTCGCGGCGACGTCGAGGGCCTCCGCCCACCCGGCCGGGTTGTCGAGTCTCATGAGCCGGGCCGCGTGCTCACCGATCTGCACCGGGGCATACCTCTCGTCGACGTCGGCCACGGTCGCCATGCGCTCGGCGGCTCCGGCGAGGTCGACCCCGAACACGTCGGCCGCGGCGAGGGCGAAGGCCTCACCGACGGTCGCGGTCCGGCCGGGAACCGTCACCTCGATCCGCTGCCGGCCCCGACCGTGCTCGACGTACCACTCGACCCCCTCATCGCCCTCGTCCCCCTCGGCGACGACCGTCCACTGCGGGGCGCGCCGCTGCCGGCCGCAGCCGGGGCAGCTCCAGCTCAGCCCCTCGAACTCGTGCGGGGCCCGACAGGCCGGGCAGAGGAGCGCGTCGTCACGCCAGTCCAGCCCACCGCTTACCGGGACGACCCTCGGCGCGGCCTCGAAGGCCCAGCTGACGAGCGGGTCGTCGGTGTTGATGATCGCCACACTGTCGTCGGGCAGGGCCGCCGCCGTCCGGCGCCAGTGGCGCAGCGTCCTCGCGAGGGACACGCCCCGGGTGTACTCGCGGGAGGAGTTGAGGGCGATGACGGCGCGCGGTCGGGTGCCCTTGACGACGGCGCCGAGGTGGACGTCGTCGACCTCGAGTGCCGCGACCGGGCTCGTCCGGTCCTTGGCGAGGGCCGCGATGATCCCGTCGGTCGTGTTGGCGCCCATCGCGTTGGTCACGACGGAACCCTTCTCACCGAGGGCGGCCGTCACGAGCGCCGTGACGGTGGCCTTGCCGTTCGTACCCGTCACGAGCACGCTGCGCCGGCCGGCCGCGACGGCCTCGAGGACCCGCGGATCGAGTCGGAGCGCCGTGCGACCTCCGACCACCGATCCGGCTCCGAGACCAAGCGACAGCGACAGCCGGTCGGCGACCCGCCCGGCCCCCAGCGCCACCCCGGCTCGGAGGGGGTCACGTCGGTGAGTCACGGGGCATCCTTCGCGCAAACGGCTCTCGAGGCGAGGCGTCACCCGAGTTCGGAGCAGAGCGTAGCCCGTGCCCCCGGAAGCCGCAGCAGCGGCCGCCCCGCGAGAGGTCCTCGGCCGCAAGGGTGCCGGTCCGGGAGGCAGAGCCGCCTCCCGGACCGACGCAGGTCAGGACTCGCGGACCTGCACCTGGACGAAGGGCGGCTTGACGACCGTCGCCTCCACGCCGCGACCGCGGACGTCGATGAGGACGGTGTCACCGTCGGCGACGTCAGGCGTGAGGAGGGCGAGCGCGATCCCCTGGCGCAGCGTCGGGGAGAAGGTGCCCGAGGTGACCTCGCCGATCTGCTGGCCGTCACGCGTCACGGCGCAGTGCGCCCGCGGGATGCCGCGACCGGTGACGAGCAGGCCACGGGTGAGGCGCCTCGGAGCGGCCTTCTCGGCCTCGAGGGCCGCCTTGCCCCAGAAGGTGTCCTTCTTCCAGCCGACCGCCCAGCCCGCCCTCGCCTGGACCGGCGAGATGTCGAGGGAGAGGTCCTGCCCGTGCAGCGGGTAACCCATCTCGGTGCGCAGGGTGTCGCGCGCACCGAGGCCACACGGCATACCGTCGAAGGGCCTCATCGCCTCGACGAGCGCGTCCCACAGCGCGGGGGCGTCGTCCCAGCGGGGCACGAGCTCGTAGCCCCGCTCGCCGGTGTAGCCGGTCCGGCACACGATGACCGGACGACCCTGCCAGTCGGCCTCGACGAAGGACATGTAGTCGTGCGCGGTCGGGAGCCCGAGCGCATCGAGCACCTCGTCGCTCTTCGGTCCCTGCACGGCGATGACGCCGTAGTCGTCGTGGAGGTTGGTCACAGCGACACCCTCGGGGGCGGCGGCCCGGAGACGGCGCACGACCTCGGCGGTGTTGGCGGCGTTGGGGATGAGGAAGACGTCGTCGTCGGCCTTGAGGTAGGCGATGAGGTCGTCGACGACCCCACCGGACTCGTCGCAGCAGAGGGTGTACTGCGCGGACCCGGGCGCGATGCGGCGCAGGTCGTTGGTGAGGCAGGCGTTGACGAAGTCGGCCGCTCCGGGGCCGACCACCGACGCCTTCCCGAGGTGGCTGACGTCGAAGATCCCGACGCGCTCACGCACCGCCGTGTGCTCGGCGACGACACCTCCCCCCGGGTACTCGATGGGCATGTCCCAGCCGCCGAAGTCGGCCATCTTGGCGCCGAGGGCAACGTGGCGGTCGTGAAGCGGGGAGGTCTTCCCCGACGTCGCTGTCGTCATGGCCGCCAACCTACCGCGCGCGTTTCCGTCGATATCATCGAACGCCGCCACCCGGCATACGCCGTGCGAGCCGACCGGCGCGCGCAGCACCGACGAACGCTGCGACCCACACGCCGCGCTCCCCTGCCCCACACACCTGCCCCGACAAAGGAGTCCTTCGTGGCCAACCTGACCATCTCCACCCGCTCGGCCGCCGAGACGGCCGGCGACGCGCTCGTCGTCGCGGTCGTGACCGGCGAGTCCGGCGCCGTGCTCGCCCCCGGCCACGGGCTCCCGCGCAGGACGGTGACGCACCTCAAGTCGGTCATCGCCGACCTCGAGCTCACGGGCAAGGTGGGCGAGGTCACGACGCTCGCGGCTGTCCCGGAGGTGACCGCGCGCCTCGTCGTGCTCACGGGCGTCGGCGCCCTCGGGACCTCGCCCGATAGCGCCGCCCTGGAGGACGTCCGCAAGGGCGTCGGAGCGGCGGTGCGCGGCCTGGCCAAGAAGAAGAAGGCCGTCGTCGTCGTGCCGGGCACCGGCGCCGAGCTCGCCGCCGCCACCGCGGAGGGCGCGGCCCTCGGCGCGTATGCCGTGTCCAAGGCGGGCACGACGAGCACCGACGCCGTCGGTGCCATCTCCCTCGTGTGCCCGGCCGACGCCGCGACGCGACGTGCCGTCAAGCGGGCCGCGGTCCTCGGCGAAGCCGTCGCCTACACCCGCGACCTGGTCAACCTCGCGCCCAACCTGCTCTACCCCGAGACGTTCGTCGACTCCCTCACCGCCAAGGTCAAGGGCACCAAGGTCAAGCTCAAGAGCTACGACATGAAGGCCCTGCGCGGCGGCGGCTTCGGCGGCACCGTGGGCGTCGGCCAGGGCTCGGCCAACGAGCCTCGCATCGCCGTGCTGACCTACGCCCCGGCCCGACCGAAGGCGAAGCTCGCCCTCGTCGGCAAGGGCATCACGTTCGACTCGGGCGGCCTCTGCATCAAGCCGGCCACCGGGATGGTGACGATGAAGTCCGACATGGCCGGCGCCGCGGCCGTTGCGGCCGCGGTGCTCGCAATCGCCGAGCTCGGCCTGCCGATCGCCGTCACCGGCTACCTCGGGCTCGCCGAGAACATGCCGAGCTCGACGGCGCAGCGTCCGAGCGACGTCGTGACGATGCGCGGCGGCAAGACCGTCGAGGTCCTCAACACCGACGCGGAGGGCCGCATGGTCCTCGGCGACTGCATCGCCCTGGCGAGCGAGTCGACGCCGGATGCCATCGTCGACGTGGCGACGCTGACGGGCGCCCAGGTCGTCGCCCTGGCCAACACCGCGGCCGTGATGGCCAACGACGACGACTTCCGGGCGCGGATCGTCGGCACGGCCGACACCGTCGGCGAGGCGATGTGGCCGATGCCGCTGCCCAGGGAGCTGCGCCCCGCGCTCGAGTCCATCAACGCCGACCTCGCGCACAAGGGCGGCGTCGAGGGCGGCATGCTCACGGCCGGGATCTTCCTCGGCGAGTTCGTCGGCGAGGGCATCCCGTGGGGCCACATCGACATCGCCGGGCCGTCGTTCAACGACAAGGCTCCCGCCGGGTACTGGCCGAAGGGCGGCACCGGGTTCGCGGTCCGGACGCTCGTCGGTCTCGCCGAGTCCTACGTCTGACACCGAACTGCACCGGCACCTGACGCCGGGCACGCCACCGCGCCCGGGGCGCTGGGCCGAGGCACCGGTCGCTCCGGGACATGACGAAGGCCACCCCGGTCGGGGTGGCCTTCGTCCTACCGGTGCGGAGCGCTCAGCCTCCGGACTTGCGGCGGAACATCTGCTGGGCCTTGGCCGGGCCGTGGGCCCCGTGCACCTTCGAGCGGTCGGTGTCGCCGGAGACGTCCTTGCCGCCGTGGGCGTGCTTCTTGTCGAGGGCGGCCTTGAACTTCGCCTTCATCTCCTCGCTCGGGCCGGACGCCCCATCCTGCTTGGTCATGTGGATACCTCCTGATCGGCGTGCAGCCGAGTTGGTGCGGGTGGGACCATCCTCACCCTGTCAGCCGGGCGGCATACGCGCCAGTGCTTTCCGAAGCCCCCGCCCGCTCGTATGCCGCTGGGCGGAGTCACGCGTCGCCGCGCCGTCTGCGGGTGTTCCACTCCCGCATCCGGTTCGGGTACCCGGTGTGGTTGACGTCGTAGGCCGGCACGCCGAGCCGGCGGCTCAGGTCGAAGGCGTCCTTGGCCGAGCCCACGGCGCGTCGGGTCCACTCCCCGTCCCAGGCGATGAGCACGACCGTCGTCGTCGTGACGCTCGTCGGCGGCTCGACGTAGGCCTCGACCCCGCGGTGCGTCTCGACGAAGGTCCGCAGGTGCGCCTCGACCGCCTTGCGGTCGATCTCCATCTGGGGTCCGTCGGAGCGCAGGGACCGCTCGAGGGCCTTGGACCGACGGCGAGAGAACCAACCCATGGCGGCACTGTACGTGGCGCGGCCGTGCGGACCGGCACGTTCGCCGCGGGGCATGGGCTGGCTGTGACGTCGCCATCGATCAATGACAAGATGCTCTTGGTCCAGCACGAGCCCGCACGCACCTAAGGAGCACCATCACATGTCGGCGGATGCCGCAGCAGACGACTACGACGTCGTCATCCTCGGTGGGGGGTCCGGCGGCTACGCCTGCGCCCTCCGGTCGGCACAGCTGGGGCTGCGGGTCGCCCTCGTCGAGAAGGGCAAGCTGGGAGGCACGTGCCTCCACGTCGGCTGCATCCCGACCAAGGCCCTCCTGCATGCCGGCGAGGTCGCGGACATGGCGCGTGACGGCGCCCACTTCGGCGTGCACGCGACGCTCGAGTCCATCGACATGGCCGGGGTCAACGCCTACAAGGACAGCGTCGTCTCGCGGGCCCACAAGGGGCTGCAGGGCCTCGTCAAGGCCGCGAAGATCGACTACGTCGAGGGCTCCGGCGTCCTCGACGGTCCGCGCACCGTGGTCGTCGGCGACCGCCGCCTGACCGGGACCAACGTGGTCCTCGCGACGGGTAGCTACGCCAAAAGCCTGCCGGGCCTCGAGATCGGCGGCCGCATCATGACGAGCGAGCAGGCGCTCACGCTCGACTTCGTCCCGGGCCGTGTCGTCGTCCTCGGCGGCGGGGTCATCGGCTGCGAGTTCGCCTCGGTCTTCAGGAGCTTCGGCTCCGAGGTGACCATCGTCGAGGCACTGCCCCGCCTCGTCGCCGCCGAGGACGAGGCCATCAGCAAGCAGCTCGAGCGGGCCTTCCGCAAGCGCAAGATCGTCTTCAAGACGGGGGCCCGCTTCGCCGGCGCGACCCAGGCCGACGACGTCGTGACAGTCACGCTCGAGTCGGGAGAGTCCCTCGAGGCCGACCTGCTGCTCGTGGCCGTGGGCCGCGGGCCGGTCACCGACGGCCTCGGCTACGAGGCCGCGGGCGTCAGGCTCGACCGCGGCTTCGTCCCGACCGACGAGCGGCTGCGCACCAACGTCGAGGGCGTCTACGCCGTCGGCGACATCGTCCCGGGCCTGCAGCTCGCGCACCGCGGCTTCGCCCAGGGCATCTTCGTCGCCGAGGAGATCGCGGGCCTGTCCCCCACCGTCATCGACGAGACGGGCATCCCCCGCGTGACGTACTGCGACCCCGAGGTCGCGAGCGTCGGCCTCACCGAGGCGCAGGCCCGCGAGAAGCACGGCGACATCGAGACCTATGAGTACAACCTCGGCGGCAACGGCAAGTCGCAGATCCTCGCCACGCAGGGCTTCGTCAAGCTCGTCCGCCGGACGGACGGCCCGGTCGTCGGGGTCCACATGATCGGGGCCCGCATGGGCGAGCAGATCGGCGAGGCGCAGCTCATCGTCGGCTGGGAGGCTCACCCGGAGGACGTCGCCGGTCTCGTCCACGCGCACCCCACACAGAACGAAGCGCTCGGCGAGGCACACTTGGCCTTGGCCGGGAAACCGCTGCACGCACACGCATGAGCTTGAGCCAGTAACTGGGAAGAGGAGAGAACACGTCATGTCAGAACGCGTGACCATGCCGGCCCTGGGTGAGTCCGTCACCGAAGGGACCGTCACCCGCTGGCTGAAGAACGTCGGTGACCGCGTCGAGATCGACGAGCCCCTGCTCGAGGTCTCGACCGACAAGGTCGACACCGAGATCCCGTCCCCGGTTGCTGGGACGCTTCAGGAGATCCTCGTCCAGGAGGACGACACCGTGCCCGTGGGGGCCGACCTGGCCGTCATCGGCGACGGCGCGGCCCCGGCCGCCGGCGGCGACGCCCCCGCTGCGCAGACGGCACCTGCAGCGCCCG